>NZ_JBXAKU010000008.1:0-274650 GCF_058798735.1 Caulobacter sp. GW822-FHT07D08 | reverse complement strand
GCGCCGACAACTATCTCGCCGGCGTCAAACTCGCCTCAGTACGCATTTGGCTGCGATTTAATGAGTCCGTGGCCTAGTCTTCTTCAGGCCGCAGCAGGGCTGCATAGGCGCCGCCCCGCGCCATGAGCCCGTCATGCGTCCCACGTTCAACGACCTGGCCGCGTTTCATCACGACGATCAAGTCCGCCGAGCGAACGGTGGAGAGCCGGTGAGCGATCGTGATGGTGGTCCGCCCCTTCGACAGCGCCGCCAGCGCCGCGCTCATCGCCTGCTCGGTCTGAGTATCGAGCGCGCTGGTCGCCTCGTCGAGCAGCAGGATCGGCGGGTCGCGCAGGATGGTGCGAGCAAGCGCGAGGCGCTGTTTCTCGCCGCCCGAAAAGCGATAGCCGCGCTCCCCGACGACGGTGTCGTAACCTTCCGGCAACGCCTCGATTTGCGCCGCGATCTGTGCGGCGCGGGCCGCCGCGACAAGATCCGCATCGGTGGCGTCGGGCCTGGCGAAGCGCAGATTGTCGGCGATACTCGCATTCAGCAGATAGGGCTCCTGCGTCACGACGCCGAGCATTTCGTTAAGCGAAGCGAGTTTGAGGTCCCGGATGTCGACGCCATCGAACCGGATCGCCCCATGATCGACGTCATACAACCGCGCCAGAAGGTAGCCGAGCGTCGTCTTGCCCGACCCCGTCGCGCCCACGATGGCGACGTGCGATCCGGCGGGAATGTCGATGGAGACGTCGCGCAGCGTGGGCTCGCCACCCTTGTCGTAGGCGAAGCTCACATTCTCGATCGCGACGGCGCCGCGCA
Source organism: Caulobacter sp. GW822-FHT07D08 (assembly GCF_058798735.1). NCBI lineage: Bacteria > Pseudomonadati > Pseudomonadota > Alphaproteobacteria > Caulobacterales > Caulobacteraceae > Caulobacter > Caulobacter sp. GW822-FHT07D08. The sequence continues at coordinate 273,846 of NZ_JBXAKU010000008.1, read as the reverse complement.
TGCGATCGACCGGGAGCGCAACAGCATCGGGGCGCTCGACGATTTCCACGGGCCGATCAAGATAATCGAACACGCGCGCGAATAGGGCTCGGGTGGTCCGAATTTCGAGTCCCGTGCGCAAAACCTCCTCGAGGGGCCAGAGCAGTTGCTCCTGCAGGGCGATCATCGCCACGAGCGTGCCGATGGTGATCGTCACATCACGGCTGATCAGCCAGCCGCCCAGGAGAAGGGTCAGAGCCGGTAGCGCCTGGAGCAGCAGATAGATGAGCTGCCACTGCCACTCACCCGCCGTGCTGGAGCGTACCTCGAGCGCGCCGACATCTGCCGAGGTTCGGGCGAAGCGTCGGACGAGAAAATCTCTCCGCCCCATGGTTCGGGCCAGGATGACGCCCGAGATCGAAAGCGTCTCTTGCACCGTCGACGAAAGGTCAGCCATCCGCTCCTGCTGCCGATGGGTGTAGGCCTCGCGCTTCTGACCGACATGATCGCTCAGGCGCACGACGATCGGAATGACCGTCATCGAGAACAGCGCCAGCCGCCAGTCGAGCAACACCATGGCGACGCTGGTCATGATCACGAGGCTGAGATTGCGGGCCAGTTCGTGCGCGGTGTTGGTGACGAGGGATTGCAGCCCGCCGATATCGTTGGCGATACGCGACTGGATTTCGCCGGCGCGGGCGTGGGTGAAGAAGCCCAGCGAGAGTGACTGGAGATGTCCGTAAACCCGCACACGCAAGTCATGCATGACCGCTTGGCCGATCTGCGAGGACAGTATGGCGTGGGTCGCGTTGATCACCGCGGATATCGCCCCGACGCCGATCAAGGCCGCGACGAGGAGGCTGAGCAGACCCATATCCCCGTTGGGCAACGCGTTATCGATGATCGCGCGCAGCAGGAACGGGGTCGTCAGGCCGACTGCCGCCCCTAAGGTGATGAGCGCCGCTATCGCCGCGATGCGGTGTCGATAAGGACTAAATAGCGACAGCACCCGCCGTAATGAAACCTGGACGGCCTCCCCGGTTTCATCGTCCAGCTCGTTCTTAAAATCGTTATCGAGCATCGTTCGTCACCTGAGCGAGGCAAAGTCGGGACATGGTGGACAAATAGTTTTCGCAGGCGGATTCGATTGTAAAACGCTGGACCAAGGCCAGGCTTTTCTGCGCGTCTTGAGATCCTGGCCGGACCGTCGCGATCGCCTCGGCAAGGGCCCGCTCATCACCAACCTCGACAAGCAGACCCAAGTCGCCATGGCCTAGCAAGGTCTTCATGCTTCGACCGCAGTTTGTGGCCACGATCGCAAGCCCAGCGGCCAGCCCTTCCAGGACGACCGCGGGCACGCCTTCATAGTCTGACGACAACAGCAGGATATCGAACGACGTCAGCTGGTTGACCGGATCTGGAAGGTAACCTCGGAACACCACGCGCGTTTTCAGTCCAAGATCCACCGCGAGACGCTCGAGCTTTCCGCGTTCGGGCCCATCACCAATGATCGTCAGCGTATCGGCCGCGAGCGCTCCACGCGCGAAGGCGCGCAACATCAGGGCGATATTCTTCTGCGGCGTGAGCCTGGCGACGCAAACGAAACAGCGGCCGGCGCCATTGGTTCGCGGGGCTTGCCGGCTTGCCCGCAACCTGGCGATCAGCGGTCCGGACAGGGCGGGATCCGGAATGATCGTGACGCGGTCAGCCGACACGCCCAGACAGTCACCGATCTCCTCGGCCATCGGCGCTTCCATGCCGATGAAGTGGTCTAGGCGCCGTCCCTGGATTTTGAGCCATAGGCGATAGACGAAGCGGAACCAGCGCGGCTGATCGCGTCGGTCGAGATCGTTGCTGATCTTGACCACGATGGGCGGGCAGTCGCGGCCCAGTAGGACCTTCAGCGCGACCGCGATGACCGCGTAGGTATTGCCCGCGCAGAACAGGACGTCGGGACGCAGCCGCCGCACGACCTTGGGAAGCGTCCAGATCATCCACAACGTTTCCATCCCGGCCACGCCTGGACCAGCGCCCGGCGGAGAGATCGGATCAAGGCCGGCGCCGACGTCGTCGCGCATGCCCCCTTCGAGACGTCCCATGAAAAGCGGCGCATCGACACCCTGCTCGCGCCAATAACGCACCATCCGCAGCGCGATACGCTCGACGCCGCCAGGCTCGAAGCTGTGCAAGAAGGTCAGGACGCGCAAGGCGCAGGCTCTCGGCGCGGCGCCCACAGCGAGCGATCGATGCGCTTGACGTCGAACAGGGTGACCGGACCACAGGCCGACAGGGTGTGCAGTCCCATCGAATAGTCCCCCACGCCAGGCGGCGGCGCAAGCGGTGCGCTGGCTTCGGCCTCGAAGCGATCAGGGCGCAGCTCCAAAATCTTCAACTGTCGGACGCCGCCGCCGTATGTGTGCCTGCAGTCCTGCACTGGCAGGACCGGCGCGGCGTCCTCCATCCAGACCGTGCCGCCAGGCCGGCATGACGCCAGACTGTCGCGCACGGGATTGCCGGCATGGGGGCGCCATGGCCCGGTCAGACGCTCGGCGAAGGCCAGGTGTAGGCGCCCCTGCTTCCAACGCTGCGGGCCGATCGGAGAATAGGCCAGCCACCACAGCCCGCCGTGTCGGAACGGGGTGGCGTCGATCGCGGGAGTGTCCAGTTCGAAACGCGTCACCGGCTCCCAAACGTCGGGAAACGCGGCCGCTCGGTAAAGCGTGAGCCCGCCCGATCGGTGGCCCTCGGGGAGCATCCAAATTTGCCCGTCGGTCTCGAAGACCTGCGGATAGGACAGGTGCCAGGGCTCGCGCAGGACCACGGACCGTCGATGGGACAAAAAGTCCGACCCAAGTTCGATCACCTCGATGACGCCGTGGCGAGTTCGGTAGTCATAGGCTTCGACGAACAGGTACAGGCGCCCATCGCGCCAAAGGCCGAAGGGATCGGCCAGGAACTTAAGCCTCGCCTCCTCGGCCAGCCAGTGGACCTGAGGGGCGGAGGAAAAACCGAGCCGAGCAATCTGGGCGATCGGCGCCTGGACCAGCCCCACGCGCCAGATGTCTCGTCCAGGAATCCGTGCGCGCCAATCAGTAGTCATGGACACCCCCGGCCTTGATCGAGGACGCCCCGCTCGCGCGGCGCAAACTACGCGTCAGATCGAGCGCGCCCAGCCCGACGATCACGGACAGATGTAGAACCAGCGTGACCAGGGCGAGCGCCGCCAGCAACACGGCAACGGTCGAATGCGCGCCCAACAGCAGCAGCATCAAGTTGCCGAACACCAGATCCTTGTTGGAGATCAGCGGGATACGCGAGATCAGGTAGCGGATCGCCAGCAGGACGATCCACAGGCCAGGCTGCACGTCCGGCATCGCCAGACGCCAGACCAGGATGGTCAGCGCGGTCCACACCCCAAGGCGCAGACAGCAGATAAGGCCGACATAGGTCAGTTGAGACGGGCGCAGCGAGAATACTCGCCGCCCCAAGAGCAGGACGCCTAGCGAGATGGCGAGCGGGATGATCCCCGACCACAGGGCTGGCCCCATCCGCCGAGCGAAATCCATCTCGCGGAGCTGCGTCAGGCTGACGGCCGCCAGAACCAACGTCAACAGGTTGCCAAGCAAGGCCGAGACGATGTTGGCGTCCTTGATGGCGGCGAGAGGCTCGGCGATGACGCCCGCCGCCCGTCGCGCCCAGACATATAGATAGGCCTCGCCGCTGTAGCCCAGCACCACTTCATTGATGACGTTCTTGCGCAGCAGAGCCTCGAAGCCCGCGAGGGGCATGTTCCAGAACCGCCGAAAGATCGCGAAATCGAAGATCGTCTGGACGAGGTACAGCAGCAGGAGCGCTGGCCAGACCAGCGGCGGCAAGCGGCCGATAGTGGCCAGCACCTCCGCGGTCGCGCCGTCCAGCTGCAGGACAATGGCCGCGACCATTCCGACCGACAGAAGCCCGCCAAGCCACACCCATGGCCGTCGGGTCCGTCCGCCGGCCGCGCGCAAGGCGGCTTGGTCGACACCGTCGGCCTCCGCGCCTCCGGTCATGTCCGAACTCCGGCCGCGACGGCGCCGTAGTGCTCAAAAAGCTCGGCGAAATGGTCGATGTCGCGCCGCACGCCAACCGATGCCTTGATCGCGGCGCTCTTCAAAGCGAGCGGGTCTCGGGCGAAAAGACGTTCGATGGCGGTCGCGGCGGCGACAGTGTCGCCGGCGCGATAGATTTCGCAGGTCTCCAACCGAGCTATATGCGCGAACCCACCGCGATCAGGCCCGACAACGGGCAGGCCACTGGCCATCGCCTCGGCCGGGATCAGCCCGAAGGTTTCGGACTCGCAGCCATGCACCAGAGCGTCGGCGCTCGCCAAGTGCGTGGCCAGGAGCGTCCGATCGCGGATCGGTGGCAGGATATGAACGTGGGGATCCCCGGCGGCGGCGCGGGCCACGCGCGCACGGTCAATGCCGTCGCCGATCAAAACCAGGCCGAGCGGCGCGGCGCATCGGGCGCGCTTCACCGCTTTAATGACCATCGGCCAGCGCTTTTCAGGATGGAAACGGCCGACGCCGAGCACCAGTCTCGCCTCGTCCGGGCAATTGCAGGCGGCCAACAGACGAGACCTAAGCCCCGCGTCGCGCATGTCGGGCGAGAAGGCCTGGCGATCGATGCCTAGCGAAACGCTGGCCACCGCGTCGATCCCCTGCCCCGTCAGCCGATCGGCCAGCCAAGGCCCTCCGGTGACAACGGACGCAAAGCGCCCGGTCAACTGGCGGAGGTAACGCCAGAACCACGCGAATAGCTGGTCTATGCGCTGTGGGCTGGCGAAAGGGGCAAGCCAGCGCTGGGGATAAGAGGCCACGGGATCGGCATGCATGAACATCGCGCGCGGGACCGGAGCGCCCCAACGGGCGACGATCCACGCGCCGCGCCAGGGCGAGGACGCCTCGACCAGATCGGGCGCCAGTCGATCTAGCCAGCGGTGCACCGGCCCCGCATCCCAGAACATGTGATAGTTGGCGTCGAATGGCAGTTTCGGGGACCGGAGGTGGATCACCCCGCCGGCCTGGCGCTTTTCGAAGGCATCCCGCGGGCCCGGCGCAATCACGAAAAGCTCGTGACCAAGCTGAGCGGCCGCCTCCAGTTTACGGTCGATATAGGTCCGCACGCCCCCGCCGGTCGGCGAATAGAATTCGGCGACATCCACTATCCGCATCGCGCTTCGAAACCTCAGAGATCCGCCGTACCGCACCGCCTAGACATCCGCGCGACGGGGGCTCGCGGGGCGCTTTCACAGAAAGACGGCATACGTCGACGCACGCCTCAAAAGATTTTCAAAATCCGTGTGGTGGCGCGGCGCGCGCGTCGTCTGAATTAAAAACTGAGGCCACTGTACGGGGACAGACATGGAAAAGAATAGAATGGTGGCCACCCGTTTCAGGAGGCCGCCACGCATCACTTTGTTCTCCGGGAACTACAACTACACCCTGGATGGAGCAAATAAGTCCTTCAGCCGCCTGGTCGGCCACCTGCAAAGCACATTGGACGCTGGGGTGCGTATCTACTCCGGCGGACATTAACGCCAATGTCCGCCGTACTGGTCAGCACAATGGTCATGTTCTTGCTGGAGCGGCTGATGCGGTCGTTCTCGGTGCTGTCTCAGACGACCCAGACTTCAAGCTCTTCACCGAACTCCTGGTGACGCTCGTACCGCACTATGTCGGCCTCATGGTCGTGGGCGGCCTGCTGCTCTTCATGTTTGGAACGTCGATGGTCCTTGGCCAAGCCATGACCGCAGCGACGCATTTGCCGGCGGTGGTCACCGTTGGCGGACCGGCCTGCTTGTTCGCTATCACGTGCGTCGCCGTATGGGTTTCAAGCCGCGATAGGCCGGGCGAAAACCCCGTCAATTGGCTGTCCGAAAAGATAGCGGAACAAGTCTCAGCAGTGATCCTCAAGGTCCGCCCTAGCGGCGCCGCGAATTCTAGAAGGCGCGAGGGTTAGAAGGCGCGAGGGTACGTCTATTGCGCCAGTCTCCGTCACAATCAGCAAGCGGCCCCTCCAAATGTCAGCGATGGGCCGCGGCCTCGCCGCTCGCGACGCGGGCGGCAAAGCCGGCCAGTAGCGACGCTAAGGCGACGCGCATGCGCATTTCTCCAGGAACTGGAGCGACGCTAAAGGCCTGCAGACGCCAACCGCAGTGAAATTTCGGTAACCGAAGCCTTAGATGTCGGATTGGCACGAAGGTCCGCGGGGATCGAAAGCGGTCGTTGGCGCCGACTCCGGACGAACCGAACGGCCCCCCCCTTCGATCGGGTCCCAACGACTCAATCCCACCCTTCCCGGCCGATCCGAAGGTCTGTGTCGCAGGCCGGGACGCGCCAGAAGCTGCCGTTGACGCGCCGCCAAGCATCGGACGTTTGCCTTGTCTCGGCGCTGATGCCAACGAGAAGATCAGAGCACGTCGGCTGGATAGTGAGAGGGCCAACCTTTCAGAAGCTTCATTTGTCACCGACGACCTCATTGTCGAACTTGCGTCGGCCGTCCGGAGAAAACTCATGCGCGCCCTGCTGTTGTTGTTCGCTGTTCTCGCCGTCGCCTCGTCAGCCTCTGCCGCGCCCGAGACCTGGCTTCTCGCGGTGGACCGATGGGGAAACGCCGAGCATCGCGTCCTGACCTGGGCGACCGCGGGAAAGACACTTTCGGGGTCGCTCGACGGCTGGCCTGTAATCGGACGTGCTGAGGGGGACCGATTGACCTTTGAGGCAGTCGACAGTCATGGCGCGCGCTTTCGTTTCGAGGCGACCGCGCGCGGTGATCGCTGGACGGGGTGGGCGGACTATCCCGACACCAGCAATACCCAACGCGTGCGTCACGCCTTCAGCGGCCAGCGACTGGACATTCCGGAGGGCCCAGTCCGCCGGGTGACCTATGAACCAAAGCAGTTTCCGAACACCTTCACCGCCGACTTGCCGCCAGCCCTAGTCATCCGACCGGGGGATATCGTTTCGACGCGTACGATCGACTCCGGCGGCGTCGACGAACGGGGGCGCGTCGTCGCGCTCTACGGCAATCCGCAGACCGGACCGTTCTTTGTCGCGGGCGCGAAAGCAGGAGACGTGCTGGCGGTTCACATCCGTCGTCTGTCGCTCAATCGCGATTATGCCGACAGCCTCGATGGCATCACGGGGCGAGCGATGTCGCTGGGCTTGGCCGCGAAGGCGCCCGGCCTTGGCAAACGGGTGCGCTGGCGACTCGACCGCGCGGCAGGCCTAGCTAGCCTGGAGGACGCGCCCGACCACCTCAAGGAATATGCCATTCCTGTTCGCCCGATGTTGGGCGGCCTGGGCGTCGCGCCCGACTTCGGCTTTCCACCGCAATCGGCCGGCGATAGCGGGCGCTGGGGCGGCAACATGGACTTCAACGGGGTCGTGGAAGGCGCCACGGTTTATCTGCCGGTGTTCCAGCCAGGCGCCATGCTGTTTCTCGGAGACGGCCATGCACGGCAGGGCGACGGAGAAACGACCCAATGGGCGCTGGAGACGTCGCTCGACGTGGAGTTTAGCGTCACGCTCCTTTCGCCGCGACCGCTCGCCAGCCCGCGAATAGAGACCGATCAACGGATCAGTGTCTTGGGTCAGGGCTCTTCCTTGGACGAAGCCGTTCGAGCGGCGACAGCCGCGATGGTCCAATGGCTTGCGCAGGACTATGCCCTCAGCACCTCGGAGGCCTCGCTGGTTCTCGGCGTAGCCGCCGAATACCGCGTGGCCACCCTCGCTGGGCGAAACGCCGGCGTGGCGCTGAGCCTCGAACGTTCGCGCCTCCCAGGTTCAAAGCGCGACTAGCGCCAATAGCATGCGTATTCGGGCAGACCCCTGAAGGGTCGAGCTCCCAGTAAGGTCTCGGTTCTAGCCGAGACGAAGGGAGACGACGATGTTCTACGCTGCGTTGGATGTGTCGCTGCGGCCGGTGGCGATCTGCATCATCGACCAGAACGGCAAGGTGCGCCTGGAGAGGTCCGCGCCCTCCGAGGTTCCGGACCTGGTCCGCTGTCTGCGCGCGTTCGGCGAACCGATCCACCAGGTTGGACTGGAGGCCGGCACGCTGACCCAGCACCTAACCTATGGCCTGACGGAAGCTGGCTTCGATGTGGTGTAGGGCCGTGATACGCTTGAAGCTCCTGTTGGTTCGCATCCACCATTTCTCTCCTTTCCTTTGAGACCAGAGGCCAGCGCGACCGCTCGCGGGTCGCGACGCGCGCGTACGGGCGCGCGCCGAGGATTTCGGCGCGCCCCAGGCCGGTGCGGCGATCAAGCGCCCGTCAGCGCGTCTTCCGCAGCGCTTGCGGCGCCAGGGCGCGGGGCGTGAAGCGGGCCTCTCGGACGGCGCCCTTGAAGTAGTCGACCTTGTTCATGCGGGCCCCGATCGAGCTGCGGCCCTGGCCTTGCGGCTGGTAGGCGATGTCGGCCTCGCCCTGCAGCTCGCCGTTGACGAACGACCGGTAGGTCTTGCCGTCATAGCTCTGGGCCACCCAGTACCAGGGGCCGATCGGGAAGGTCTTGTCCAGGAACAGCAGGGTCTGCTTGTAGCCCTGCCCCGTGGCGAAGGCGTCCAGGCTCCAGGCGCCGTCCTTGACGCGGATCTCGAACAGGACGCGCGTGACCGAGCGCGGCGCGCCGGGCGTCGGATCCTCCTCGTTGAGGTGGAACCAGCGCTGGGCGAAAGCCCCGCCATCGGGACGGAACAGAGCCTCGAAGGTGAACTGGCCCATGCCCGCCAGCGGATGCTTGCCGATGACCAGGCGGTCGTCGACGCCGTCGAACTGAACGGCCTTGCCATAGGGGCTGTCGACCAGGATCGGGTCGCCCTCGACCCTGGTGTCGGCGCCGCCAATGTTCGACAGGCGGTCGAAGACCCAGCGGGTCTGGCCGGGGAGCCTGGTCATCGCCCGAGCCTCGCCGGCCAGCAGCCCTCCAGCGAGGGCGGCTCCGCCGACCAGGACTTCGCGTCGTCCGCAACCGCCCATCGCTTCGCTCCTCAAACCGGATTCCAGCCCGACATCAGCTTCGGGATCGTATAGTCGCGCGCCTCCGCGGCCGACAGCTGGCGGCGACGCTGGGAAGGCTTGCCCGCGCCCGGTCCCTTGCTGGCGTATTCGAACAGGCGCGCATCCTCGGGCTGGTACATGGCCCGCCGGCCGCCCTTCAGATTGTAGTGCATCGGATACCAGCCTTCGGGGACGATATGGTCGTCCATCCAGCAGCGGATGAAGGCGGCCTGCCCCACGGCGTCCGGGTTGCCGTAGCGACCGTCCGGGAAGCTCATGGTGCGCCGCCAGGGCCGGCCCAGCGCCATCGTGCGCCTGGGCATGTCCGCATCGCGGGTCAGGCGACAGTCCAGGAAGATCAGGCCGTAGGGCTGGCGGCGGTCGGTGTCCGGCGCGGCGATGAAGCCGTGGAAGTCCTTGCCCGGCCTGGTGCGCGAGCGGATCTCGCAATGGTCGAACACCGCCAAGCCCATGCCGTAGATGAAGTCGACGCAGCCGCTGACATAGCACTCGCGGAACACGCTGCGGCCTGCGTCCGCGAACAGGGTGTCCTGCCAGCCGGTCAGGGCCACGTCCTCGAAATAGGCCTTGTCCGAGCCTTGGCCCAGCTTCAGCGCCGTGGCCTGCGCCCCGCTGGCGCCGGTGCGATCGTAGTCGACCTCGGGCGGCATGTGGCGGGGATAGTCGAAGTCGTTGGCGATGGTCATCCGCTCGGCCCGGAAGCCGGGCGCGGTGACAACCAGGGTGGCGATCTCGGGCGGACCGCCGGGACGACGGGCGCCGGCATAGTCGTCATGGACGATGGTAGTGGCCTGGCGGCCCTCGCCGATCAGCCAGACGTTCGGCTTGGTCACCGTCACCTTCTCGCGCCAGGTCCCAGCGGTCACGAGAATGCGGAACGGTCGGTCGCCGACAGCTGGCGCGGCCTCGAGCGCCTCGGTGAGGGTGGCGTAGGTCTTGGTGACGCCACGGGTCTTTCCGTCGGTCGAGACGACGGCGTCGAAGGCGGCGCGGGAAGCGGCCAGGGCCGGGCTGGCGGCGAAAGCGGCCGCCGCGCCGGTCAGCAGCAGCGACCGCCGATCGAAGAGATAGGACATCGGGAACCCTCGCAAAGCGACACGGCGCGGCTCCGAAGAACCGCGCCGCGCTTGAGGCTTAGAAGGTGTAGCGGAAGCCGGCGAAGAACTCGCGCCCGGTCTCGTGGTAGAACGACACCAACTGGCTGCTGTCGTAGTACTGGTCCTGCTTCTCGTTGGTCAGGTTGACCGCCTCGAGCGTGAAGGCCAGGTTCTTGGTCCAGGTGTAGGTCAGCGAGGCGTCGAAGTTCAGCGTCGCCTTGGTGCCTTCGACGTCCGAGCCGTTACGGCCCGGGATCTGGGTCAGATATTTGGAGCGATAGGCCGCCGAGACGCGGCTGCTGATCTTCTTGTTCTCGAAGTAGAGCGTGGCGTTGTAGCTGTCTTTCGAGAGGTTGGTCAGCGGGCCGATGGCCGCTACCGCGCCGGTCGAGGACAGGTACGTCACGTTCGAGGTCACATGGGTGTAGTTGCCCAGGAAGCCGAACTTGTCGAACGGCGCCGGCAGGAAGGTGAAGGGCTGCTGGTAGTTGATCTCGAAGCCCTTCAGCGGACCGCCCGGCGTGTTGACCGAGGTGCTGAACTGCCAGACCGGCAGGCTGGGCGAGCAGCCCGGGGTGGTGCCGCAGGCCGCGACCGCCGCGCTGTCCGGCAGGCCGAACGGGTTCTGGTCGAAGGTCGACAGCGCCGAGGTGTAGCTCTGCACGAACGTCGAGATGTCCTTGTAGAAGTAGGCGAAGGACAGCAGGCCGCCCGGCTGGAAGTACCACTCGACGGCGGCGTCGGCGGTCTTGGCGCGATATGGATCCAGGAACGGGTTGCCCGAGGTCACCGACTTGGTGGAACCGGTGCCGATGTTGACGCCCGGCGTCAGCGAGCCGAGGTTCGGCCGCGACATGACCTTGGCGGCGCCGAAGCGCAGCAGCAGATCTTCGCGCGGCTCGACGACGACGTTCATGGCCGGCAGCACGTCGGTATAGGCGCGCGTGGCGGTGGTGGCCGAGATCGTCTGGTAGTTCACGCCGTTGACGGTCGAGGGCACCACGCCGTAGCCCAGCGCCTTCTGGCGGGTTTTCACATAGCGGACGCCGACATCGCCGCGCACCGGCACGCCGCCGACGTCGAACTTGAAGTCGCCCTGGACGTAGCCCGTCGTGTCCCACTCATCGATCGAGTAGTTGCTGCCCAGGCTTGGCTCGCGACCCAGGTTGTAGATGCCGCAGCCCTGGGTGAAGCACGAATTGCCGAACGGGCTGACCCAGACCGTGCCCGGCGTGGTGGTGACGGTCTTGCCGTAGTTCACGTCGTCCATGTGCAGGGCCGCGAGGGCCTTGTTCAGGTCCGGCGTGATCCATGAAGACACGTTGCCGGCCGGGATGTTCAGGCTCGAGAAGTCGATCGTCTCCGCATAGCTGGACCGCGGCACGGTCTTCAGGTCGGTCGAGCTGATCGGATTGATGTTCGAGGTCGTGCCGTTCGAGCGGGCGAAGGCCGTGCTCTCGACGCCATAGGCCTTGTAGGACAGGCCGCCCTTCAGCTTGAAGGCGTCGCTGAAGTCATAGGCTAGGTCGAACTGGCCGGTCTTGTAGCTGTTGTCGACATAGCCCTGGACCATGCGGATCTCGGCCAGGGTCCAGGCGTCGGCGTTGACGGTGTCGCCGGTGCCGTACTTGATTACCGGATAGGCGTCGCCGCCGCTGTAGTCGAAGCTGTAGCCCTGGACGTTGTACTGGTCCCACTGGACCGTGTTCTGGACCGGGTTGGAGAAGGTCGACTTGGAGAAGCCGATCACGCCCTTGGCCTTGAACTTGTCGGTGAACTGGTGCTCGCCAGCTAGGGTGAACTGGCGGAATTCGGTCTCCAGTTCGTCGCGGCGCTGCTCGGTCTTCAGATCGACATTGTTCCATACGCCCTTGGTCATGACCGAGAGGCCTGAACGCGGCTTGGTCACGGTGTAGTCGACGACATCCACCTGGTTGATGCCACACGAGGGCGCCGAGGTCGCCGTACAGGCGCCGGCGGTCTGGGGCGTGAAGGTCTCGAGGAAGTCCTCGTTACGCTCGCCCTTGAAGTCGGCGTACAGCACGTCGAACGAGACCGTGGTCTTGTCGTCCGGCGCCCATTGCAGCGACCCGGTCATGCCCAGGCGGTCCTGCTTGTTCTTGTACCAGTCAAAGCGCGGGATACGCGGGTGCACCGCGCCATTGGCCTCGGCGCAGGCGGCGGCGTTGGTGGCGCAGGTCACGCCCTTCACGCCGCGGAAGCCCGGCGCGGCGGCCGTGCCGGTTTGCCAGCGCACGGTGCTCGTGCCTTCGTCCAGCAGGTCGCGCTTGGAATAGGCGATGGAGAACAGAGCGCCGATGGTGTCGTCGCGCCAGGTGTTCGAGATCAAGGCCGCCACGCGCGGCGAGGCCTTCTTGGCCTGGTCGTTGTAGCCGTACTTGCCCGACACCGCGAAGTTGAAGCCGCGCTTGTCGAACGGGTGGGCGGTGTTCAGGTCGACGGTCGCGCCCAGCGAGCCCTCTTCCGTCTCGGCCGAGGCGGTCTTCTGCACCGTGATGCGGTTGAAGAGATCCGAGGCGAAGACGTTGAAGTCGAACGAGCGGCTGCGGTTGGTGCCGCCCGAGGCGTCGGTGCCGCCCGAAGTGGTCAGGGCTTCCATGCCGTTGATGCGCACGCGGGTGAACTGGGCGCCCAGGCCGCGGACCGAGATCTGGCGGCCTTCGCCGGCGTCACGCGAGATCGCGACGCCTGGGATGCGCTGGATGGATTCGGACAGGTTCAGGTCGGGGAACTTGGCCATGTCCTCGGCGTAGATGGCGTCGACCGCCGCCGCCGAGGAGCGCTTGACGTTCAGGGCCTGCTGCAGGCTGTTGCGGAAGCCGGTGACCACCACCGCCTCGACCGTGTCATCAGCCGCCGGGGCCGTAGCGGCCTGCTGCGCCTGGGCGGCGCCCGCGGCTAGCATGACGGCCAGACCCGCGGCGCCGGTCAGAAGGCGATCACGCAGGGCAAAACTCTTGGATGAAGCCATTATCTCGTACCCTCCCAGGTTTGGTGTTCTTGATGACACCGGTATCATTATCTTCACATGCTGCGATCGGTTTCCATTTTTTGCAAGCCCACAAGCGCAATAATGGGCGGGTGCGCCTATGGTGCGACACCGGTGGCGCCGACCGCCGCTCCCGGTAGACAACCTTTCAAAATCTGACATTCTATTCCAAATAATGAACGTCGCTGACCCCATGAGTGTCGGCGCGCCGAGGAATCGCCAGTGCCCATGACCCCGCGTTCGAAGCCCCTCCGTCAGGCCGGCATGGCCGCCCTGCTGTGCGCCACGGCCTTGTGCGCCGTTGGAGCGCCGGCCCTTGGCGCGCCGAAGCGCCCAGCGGCCGTCGCCACGCAACTGCCCGCGCCGGCCGAGGTGCTCGCGGTGCTGAACCGGGCCAACAAGGCTCAGATCGACGCCATGCGGGCCGAGCCAATCCCCGTCTCCACCGGCGGGGCGGTGCGCGAAATGTCCTCGAACTGGGTGTCGGCGACCTACTATGTCGGCGCCGCGCGCCTAGCGCGGGCGACCGGCGACGTCGAGACGCTGAAGTTCCTGACCGACGCGGCCGAGCACTACAACTACGCCCTGCGCGGCGCGAAGAACGGCAAGGCCATGCTGAACGCCGACGAGATGGCGATTGGCGACCTCTATGAGGAGCTCTACGCCCGTCGCGGCCAGGAGGGCGTGATCATGCCCCTGCGCCAGCGCCTGGACTGGGCCCTGCCGCACCTGGCCCGCCAGCCGATCCCCGAGCATCTGGTCTGGTGGTGGAGCGACGCGCTGTTCATGGCCCCGCCCGTGCTGGCGCGGATGAGCGCGCAGACCGGCGACAAGAAGTATCTCGACGCCATGGACAAGCAGTGGTGGCGCACCTTCGCGCGCCTCTACAGCCCGGACGACAGCCTCTATTTCCGCGACGAGCGCTTCATCGATCGCCGGGACGAGCAGGGCCGCAAGCTCTTCTGGTCGCGCGGCAACGGCTGGGTCATGGCCGGGACCGCCCGGGTGCTGGAATCGATGCCGGCCGACTACATCTCGCGGCCCCGCTACGTCGCGATCTTCCAGGCCATGGCCAAGCGGGTCGCCGGCCTGCAGCGCGCCGACGGCCTGTGGGCGTCCAGCCTGATGCAGCCGGAGAAGTTCCCCGAGGCCGAGGCCTCGGGCTCGTCGTTCTTCGTCTACGCCCTGGCCTGGGGGATCAATCACGGGATCCTGGACCGCGCGACCTATCAGCCCGTGGTCGTGAAGGGTTGGACCGGTCTGCAAAAGCAGGTGCTGCCCAGCGGCATGATCGGGGCGGTGCAGAAGACCGGCGACCAGCCGGTGCCGACGGTCGCGAACGACATCGGTCCCTATGGCACGGGCGCATTCCTGCTGGCCGGGCTGGAGGTGATGAACCTCGGCAAGCCCGTCACCGCCCTGCCCCTGGCCGAGCCGTCGCGTGACCCCGCCGACTTCGTGGCCGCCTCGACGCCCGTCCCGCCCGTGCCGCGCACCGTTCGGGGTCCAGAAGAGGAAGCGCGCCACGCCACGGAGATGAAGGCCGTCGCCGCCCTCGCCTACGATCCGGCGATCGAGGGGCCGGGCCTGGCGCCCGCCCAGGTCCCGCCGGCCGCGCCGGGTCAGCCGACGCCGCCGAAGATGATCTACCGCATGGCCCCGCCGCCGGCCGGCCAGGACAAGCCACGCGCAACCGTCCGCTACGCGCCCGAGCGCTATGACGACATCCTGTGGGAGAACGACCGCACGGCCCACCGCATCTACGGCCCTGCCCTGGAGCAGTTCGAGCCGCCCTCGACCTCCGGGATCGACGCCTGGGGCAAAAGCGTCCGTTACCCCTTCATGACCCGCCAGCTGCGCACCGGCGACCAGCACGCCTATCACGGCGAAGGCATCGACTATTACAACGTCGGGACCTTCCGCGGCGCGGGCGGCCTGGGCGTCTGGGACGGCGGCAAGCTGTGGGTGTCGCGCAACTGGAAGGACTACAGGATCCTGAAGGACGGCCCAGACGTAGCCTCGTTTAAGGTCAGCTACGCTCCCTGGAAGGTCGCGGAAAAGCGCGAGGTCTGGGAAAGCCGGACCTTCACCCTGCCGATGGGCACGAACTTCACGCGGATGGTCTCGACCTTCGGCTCGAACGCCAAGGGGCCGATCACCGTGGCCCTGGGCGTCACCAAGAAGCCGACCGCCAAGCAGGCCGGCGACCTGCGCGCCGACAAGGCCAAGGGCGTGTTCTCGTTCTGGGATGTGACCGATCCCGACAAGGGCACGATGGGCGTGGCCCTGCTGGTCGATCCCAAGCAGATCGTCGGGGTGACCGAGACCGACAGCGACTGGCTGGTGCTGGTCACGGTCGAGCCGGGCAAGCCGTTCGTCTACTATATGGGCGCGGCCTGGGACAAAGGCCTCGACTTCCACACGCGCGCCGACTGGGAGACCTATGTCTTCGCGCAGAAGCCCGACTTCAACCCGAGCCACTAGGCCATGGACCGCCGCCAGTTCCTGGCCGTCGCGGGCGCCGGCGCGAGCCTGACCGCCGGCGCGGCCAAAGCCGCCGCTCGGGGGACGGCCCGGATCGCCGCGCCGCGCGTCGACCAGATCGAAAGCCCGCTGGGGCTGGACAACGGGGCGCCGCGCTTCTCCTGGACGATCGAGGCCGCCGGCGCGCGAGATGTGAAGCAGAGCGCCCACCGGATCCGCGTCGCCGCCAGCCGGGCGGCGCTGACCGGCGGTCCGTTCCTGTGGGACAACGGCAAGGTCGCGTCCGACGCCACCTTCGACATCGCCTATGCCGGCCCGGCCCTGGCCTCGCGCCAGCGCTGCTGGTGGCGCGTCGAGGCGTGGGACGGCGCGGGCAAGCCGATCCGCGGCTCCGCGCCCGCCTGGTTCGAGATGGGCCAGCTGGAGCCCTGGTCCGCCGGCTGGCTGGAGGCCGAGACCCCGGCCATGCGCGAACAGCGTCTGGAGGGCATGCGCTGGGTCTGGGGCGACACCGATGACGCGAAACCTCGCCGATTCCGCTGGCGCTTCGACATGCCGGCGGACGTGGTCTCGGCCGTCGTCAGCGTCTGCGCCAAGGACGGCTTGAACGGCCTGTGGGTCGACGGCGCGAGCCTGATCAAACCCGGCGACCGCACCGCCTGGGGCCAGGGCCCGAGCTTCGCCCTGCCCCGTCTGGCGCCTGGTCCGCATGTGCTGGCGGTCGAGGTCGGCCTGCGGCTGGACGAGCCGCGCCCCGTGCTGGGCGGCGCCCTGGCCGCGCGGTTGACCCTCACCAAGGCCGACGGTTCGGTGACGCGGATCCACGCCAAAGACGGCTGGCGCACGACGCTCAACGCGCCCGATGGTTGGCGCGAGACGAGCTTCGATGACACGGCCTGGCCGGCGACTATTCCAGCGCGAACGATCCCGCCCTGCCATCCCTGGGTCACCGGCCCAGTCGTGCGCCTGCGCAGGGCCTTCCGGCTAGAGAAGCCCGTCGCCAGCGCTCGCCTCTACGCCACCGCCCTGGGCGGCTACGAGGCTCGGCTGAACGGTAAGAAGGTCGGCGACCGCCTGCTGACGCCGGAGTCGACCGACTTCCGCGGCCGCGCCCTCAGCCAGGCCTATGACGTCACCGACCTCGTGAAGGCCGGCGACAACGTGCTGGGCGCCCTGGTCGCCGACGGCTGGTTCGGCAGCCCGTTCGGGTTCCTGGACCTGCGCTACGCCTTCGGACCACCGCCGCGTCGGTTCTCGGGCCTGCTGGAGGTCACTCACCCCGACGGCTCGACGACTCGCATCGCCACCGAAGGCGACGGCTGGAAGCTGGCCCCCTCGGCCGTGCTGAAGGCCGAGATCTATGACGGCGAGACCCACGATGCGCGCCTGGACGAGACAGGCTGGGACGCACCGGGCTTTGACGATCGTGCTTGGGCCTGGGCGCGCAAGGGTGAGGCGCCGCCGGTTCATGTCGCCGCCCAGCCTGGTCCCGGCATCCGCGCGATCCAGGTCCTGAAGCCGACCCAGATCACCACGCCCAAGCCCGGCGTCCGCATCGTCGACTTCGGCCAGAACTTTTCCGGCTGGTGCCGCATCCGCGCGAAAGGCGCGGCCGGCGACACGGTCATCCTACGCCACGCCGAAGCGCTGACGCCGGACGGGACGCTGAACACCACGTCCAACCGTCGGGCGCTGCAGACCGACACCTACGTTCTTAAGGGCGACCCGACCGGCGAGTCGTGGGAACCACGCTTCACCTTCCATGGCTTCCGCCATGTCGAGGTCACGGGCCCGCTGACCGAGATCGAGGGTGTCGTCCTGCACAGCGACGCGGCCCTGACCGGCGCGGCGCGCATCGACCATCCGCTGGTGCAGTCGATCGTCAACAACACCCTGTGGAGCCAGCGCGGCAACTTCCTCGGCATCCCCACCGACTGCCCGCAGCGGGACGAGCGCATGGGCTGGACCGGCGACGCCCAGATCTTCTGGGATGCGGCGGCCTTCAACATGGACCTCGACGCCTTCACCCGCCGGTTCATGGGCGACGTACGGGCCGGCCAGGCGCCGACCGGCGAGATGCCCGACACCGCGCCCTTCTGGGCCCTGGGCCAGAACACCCCCGGCTGGGCCGACGCGGCGGTGATCCTGCCCTGGACGGTCTGGCGACGGTACGGCGACACCAGCATCATCGGCGAAAACTGGGATGCCATGGACCGCTGGAGCCGGCGGCTGCTGGCCCTCAATCCCGACCACGTCTGGCGCAACGCGCGGGGCATGGACTACGGCGACTGGCTGTCGGTCGACGCCACGAGCCGCTCGGACATCACCACGCCCAAGGAACTGGTCTCGACCGCCTATTGGGCCTACTCGACGGACTTGCTGGCCCAGATGGCCAAGGCCGCGGGCCGCGACGGTGACGCCCTTCGTCTGGCCACCCTGCACGCCAAGATCGCCGAAGCCTTCGCCCGCGAATTCGTTCGCCCCGATGGCGGGATCGGCAACGACAGCCAGACCAGCCACATCCTGGCCCTGCGCTTTGGCCTTGTCCCGCCAGCCCTACGCCAGGCCTCGGCCGACCGCCTGGCCGCCGACGTCCGCCGACGCGGAACCAAGCTCTCGACCGGCTTCATCGGCACGCCCTACATCCTCGACGCCCTGGCCGACCACGGCCACGCCGACCTCGCCCATGGCCTGCTGCTGCAGACCGATCTGCCCTCGTGGGGTTACCAGGTCGGCCAGGGGGCGACGACGGTGTTCGAGCGCTGGGACGGACTGAAGGACGGCGTCGTCACCGGCTCGCTGAACCACTACGCGTTCGGGGCCGTCTGCGGCTTCATCTGGCGACGGATCATCGGCATCGACGCGCTGGAGCCCGGCTTCCGCAAGATCGCCATCCGCCCTCTGTTCGACCCGCGCCTGCCCGGCGCTCGCGGCGACTACGAGTCCGTGGTCGGCCGCATCTCCATCGCCTGGAAACGCACGGCCGAGGGCGTCCGACTGGACGTCGCCATCCCGCCCAACACCACCGCTCGCGTCGAGCTGCCCGCTCGCGTCGTCGAGATCGGTTCGGGCGCGCACACCTTCACCTTCAGCGCCTGAGGCCTTCCATGCAGAGACGCGCCCTCCTCCAGCTCGGCCTCGTCGCCGCCTCCGCGCCCACCCTGGCGCTGGCCGCCGGCAAGGCGATCCTGGCCAACGCGCACGGCGCGGTCGGCGACGGAACGACGCTGAACACCAAGGCCATCCAGGCCGCCATCGACGAGGCCGCCAAGACCGGCGCGACGGTCGCGCTGAAACCCGGCGTCTACCGCACGGGCTCCATCTTCCTAAAGTCCGGCGTCACCCTGCGGCTAGACAAGGGCGTCACGCTGCTAGGCTCGACGAACCTGGCTGACTATCCGGAAATCCCCACCCGTGTGGCGGGCGTCGAGCTGACCTGGCCGGCGGCGCTGATCAATGTCTACAAGCAGAAGAACGTCCGCATCGTCGGCGACGGGACGGTCGACGGCGACGGCAAGGTGTTCTGGGACAGCTACTGGGCCCTGCGCCGCAAGTACGACCCCAAGGGCCTGCGCTGGGCCGCCGACTACGACTGCAAGCGCCCGCGCCTGATCCAGATCTTCGACAGCCAAGAGATCGAGCTGGCCGGGCCGCGCCTGCGCCGCGCCGGCTTCTGGACGGTGCACGTCTGCTATTCGCACGACATCCACATCGCCGACCTGGAGATCCGCAACAACGAAGGCGGGCGCGGTCCGTCGACCGACGGCGTCGACATCGACTCCTCGCATGACGTGCTGGTCGAACGGGTCGACGTGGCCTGCAACGACGACGCCCTGTGCATCAAGGCCGGCCGCGACGCCGACGGGCTGCGGGTGGCGCGGCCGACCCGCGACATCGTCATCCGCGACTGCGTGATCCGTGACGCCTCGGCCGGCATCACCTTCGGCAGCGAGACCTCGGGCGGCTTCCACGACATCAAGGTCTCGGGCCTGAAGGTGCATCATCCCACGCCCGTCGGCATCCTGTTCAAGTCGGCCCACACGCGCGGTGGGACGATTTCGAACATCGACATCAGCGACATGCATCTGCAGGACGTGCCGACCGTCTTCCGCGTGAACCTGAACTGGAACCCGTCCTACAGCTACGCCGAGATCCCGGCGGGCATGACCGACGTGCCGCCCTATTGGAGGGTCATGACTCAGCCCGTGCCGCGCGCACGGGGCTTGTGCCGCCTGAGCGATGTGCGGGTCAGCAAGATCAGGTCGGTCGGCGCCAAGACCGCCTTCGAGGTCGCCGCCTTCGCCGAAGCCCCGTTGGAGCGCTTCGCGTTCGAGGACCTCGATCTCGACGTCCAGGCCGCCGGCAGGATCGCCGACGCCAAGGACTGGCGCTTCACCCGCTGCCGGATCGACACCCTGGACGGCAAGAAGCCCGAGGTGGTGGAGTCCTCGGGCGTGGTCGGGCTGTAGCTATTCTTGTCATCCCGGGCGAAGACCCGGGACCGCTAGAGACTCAGAGCTTCAGGCGGTCCCGGCTCGGCGCGCTACGCGCTTGGCCGGGATGACAGCCTCTAATGTTTGGCCACCTCGACCGCATACACATGGTTCGCGCCATGCATGTTCGAGGTGAAGACGATCCACTTCTGGTCTGGCGTGAAGGTCAGGTTCGGCTCCAGGCGATAGTCGTGGGCCGACATGTCGACCAGGCGCTCGGAGGCCATCTTCTCCGGCGTGATCAGGTCGTCGGTGTAGTACTGAGTCGCCGCGTCGCGCGGGGTCTCGGGCTTGAAGACATAGATCCACTTCCCGTCCGGCGCGTGGGCGACCATGTCGGCGTCGCCGCCGTCGCCCGCGAACAGCGTGCCGTCGGGCGAGACGTTGTAGTGCACCGACCACTCGTTCTGCTCGACCCGACGCCACAGGCGCTTGCCGGTCGCGATCTCGTAGCCGCCGATCCAGAACACCTGGCCGCGCGGGGTCTGCAGATCGTACCAGATCCACTTGCCGTCGGCGCCGAAGAACTCGTGGCCGGCGATCTCGAAGTTCATGGTCCGGGTGTGGATCTTGGTCAGGGCCGAGCCGTCGGTGCGAATGGTCCAGATGCGGTCCACCCGGTGCCACGGCCCCTCGTGGCAGAACATCACCAGGGTGGGATCGGTCGGCGAGAACTGAGCGTGGCCCAGCCACTTGTCCGAGGCGTGGACCACCTTGCGGTCGCCGGTCCTCAGGTCGAGCGTGAAGATCTCCATCGGCGTCGGCGTCTCGAAGCGCTCGGTCATCCGCACGCCCTTGGCCTTGGCGAACGACAGCGGCTTGCCGTCCGGGCCGTTGGCCGCGTACTCGGCCTGGCCGAAACGCTTGCGGTCGTCAGCGGTGTTGGGCTGCAGCGGCTTGCCGCCGTACGTGACGACGCCCAGCAACAGCGTCTCGTCGGCGTTGATCGAGACGATCTGACCCTGGGCCAGCTTGCCCACGACCTTGGCCTTGCCGCTGTCGATATCGAGCGCATAGATCGTCTTGGCGCGGTCCACCGGCTGGCCTTCGCCCGGCGCGGTGACCGCGTAGTAGAGCCGCCGCGACGCGCGGGCGAAGAACAGCAGGTCGGCGTCCTTGCTCTTGGCCAGCGGCGTCAGCTTGAAGGTCTTGAGGTCCACCAGGGCGATGCCCGCTGGCGTGGTGATCGCCAGCTTGTCGCCCTGCGGCGTGTAGCCGTTCTGGTGGAAATAGAGGTTCTTGCTGCCCCCCTCCTCCGACAGCCGCACGATGCGGTGGCCGGTCTTGGGGTCGATCCAGTCTTTCGGAGGATTGGCTGTCGGCGCGGGCGTCGGCGCGCCGGCCGTTTGCCCGGCCAGCGCCGGCGTGGCCATGGCAGCCGCCGCCAGGCCCAGGATGCTTCTGCGATCGATCACGTCGAATGCTCCAAAAAAGATGGGCCTGGGGCGGGGAAAGGACCGCCCCAGGCCCTAGGAGGAGGCCGGGAAAGAGGAAGCGGTCAGTAGGTCCAGCGGACGCCGAGCAGGATCTCGCGGCCAGTGTGACGGTAGTCGCTGATCCGGTTGGCGGTGTCGACATAGGCGTCGGTGAACTTGTCGCCCAGGTTGATGCCTTCCAGGGTGATGACGAGGTTGTCCCGCAGCTTGTAGCTCGACGAGAAGTCGTAATACGTGCTGCCGTGGGTGCCGCCCATGTTGTTGCCGTTCGACCCGGGGAAGGCCGTCAAGAACTTCGACCGCTTCGCCAGCGAGGTGCGGGCGCTGAACTTGCCGCGCTCGAAATAGATCGTGGCGTTGGCCGTGGTCTTCGACTGCCCGGTCAGGGTGTTGTACTTCGGCGCGGCCTTGGTGCCGTAGTTCACCTCGGAGTCGACATAGGTGAAGTTGCCGATGAAGCCGAAGCCGCGCAGGTAGTCGGGCAGGAAGTTGAACGGCTGCTGGTACTGGAACTCGACGCCCTTCAGCCAGCCGCCGTCGCCGTTGTAGGGACGGGTCACGTCGAAGATGTCGGAGCCCACGGCCCCGGCGCTGGTGATGATGCTCTCCGGCAAGCCCAGCGTGTTGTAGACGGCGCGGCTGGTCTGGCTGGCGATGAAGCTGTCGATCTTTTTGTAGAAGACCGCCACCGACAGCAGCGATTCCGGCGCGAAATACCATTCGGCCGCCAGGTCGAAGTTGGTGGCGCGGAACGGCTCCAGGTCCGGGTTGCCGAAGTTCACCGTCCGCGTCGTGGCGCTGACCGAACCGCCCGGAGTCAGGCTGCCCAGGGTCGGACGGGCCATGACCTTGGCGATGCCGCCGCGCAGGACGAAGTTGTCGCGCGGCTCCAGCGTGATGTTCATCGACGGCAGAACGTCCGTGTAGTCGTTCTTCATCGTGACGTAGTTGGTGTTGGTGTTGACGAAGCCGCCGGCCGTCACCTTGGTGTGGGCCACGCGGAAGCCGAAGTCCGAGCGCAGCGCCATGCCGCCGAAGATGGTGGCGTCGACCACCGCCTGGCCGAAGCCGCTCAGGTCGTCCTCGGACACGTCACGGGTGTCGCCCGTCTGCACGATCAGCGGATAGCTGAGCAGCTTTGTGTAGGCGACGGCCTTGTCGATGTCGGCCACCACATAGCTGCGGTCGCCGCCCGGGAACGGGAAGTCGCGGCCGAACGAGACGATCTTCGAGAACGCGCCGACGCCGACGATCTGGTTGGCGCCGGTCAGGGTCTGGTTGCGGCTCGCGTCGCGATACTTGACGACGTACTGCTGGGCGTCGACGCCGCCCCGCAGCTTCAGGTGCTCATCGACGTCGAACTCCAGCGCGCCATTGACGGTGCGCACGATGTTCAGCGCCGTGCTCTCGCGCGAGCGCATCTCGGTCAGGGTGAAATTGGCCGGATTGGCGACGTCGAAGCCGTAGGTGATGATCGGCGTGCGGTCGTTGGCGCGGGCGTCGTAGACGTAGCCATTGACGTCGTTGCGATCGAGCTGGAACGAGATCTGCTCGGGCATGCGGTAGTCGGAATTGGCCACGCCGACGCGCATGTTGCCGCGCAGGCGGTCGGTGAACTCATACTTCCCGCTGAAGGTGACCTGGGTGAAGGTCGTGTGGTCGCGCTGGGCGCCATTCTCCGAACGGACATCGACCTTGTCGAAGACGCCGTAGGTGAAGGTGTTGCGATCGTTGAGCGCGTAGTCGCGGACGATGGTCGAACCGACGCCGGCGGCGTTCGAGCGACTGAACGAAATCGCCTCCAGGTTGGGGCTTTCGGTGAACTGGTTCAGGTCCGAATAGAGGACGTCCAGCGACAGCTCCGACTTCGAGTTCGGACGCCACTGGGTCGAGAAGGTGATCCCCAGGCGCTTGGAGTCGATCAGCGAGCCCGTATAGCGCGGGATGCGCGGATAGAAGGCGTTCTGCACCTTGGCCAGTTCTTCCGGCGACGCGCACTTGGAGCAACTGGCGAAGTTGTCCGTGGCGTCGGCGCCCTGCCAGCGCGTGGTGTTGAACCCCTCGGCCACCGGCTGGCGCTTCGAATAGGCCACCGAAGCCAGGACGCCGAAGGTCTGGTCGGGGTTGGACCAGCTCAGCAGACCCGCGACGCGCGGCAGGATGCGGTCGGTGATGCTGTTCAGGCTGCCCTCGGCCGAGGCGGCGGCCTTGAAGCCCCTGTAGTCGAACGGGCGACCGCTCTGCAGGTCGACCGTGGCGCCCAGCGAGCCTTCCGAGATGTCGGCCGATTGGGTCTTGCGCACCGTGATGCTGTTGAACAGCTCCGAGGCGAAGACGTTGAAATCGAAGCCGCGGCTGCGGTTGCCGCCGCCCGTGGCGATGGCCTCGACGCCGTTGATGCGGACGCGGGTGAAGTCGGCGTTCAGGCCGCGGACGGTGATCTGGTGGCCTTCGCCCCCGACGCGGTCGATGGTCACGCCCGGCAGGCGCTGGATGGCTTCGGCCAGGTTCTGGTCCGGGAAGGCGGCGATGTCCTCGGCCAGGATCGCGTCGACGGCGCCGATGCTGGTGCGCTTCACGCCCAGGGCCTTGCTCAGGCTGGAGCGGTAGCCGGTGACGACGATTTGCTCGACCTCGGAGGCCCCTTCGGCGGCGGGGGCGCTTTGCGGCGCGGCAGCCACGGCGTCCTGAGCATGCGCGCCGGCGGCGGCGAGCAGCGAAACGGCCAAAGCGCCGCTGGCCATCAGTCGTTTGCGGAATGTGGTCGAGGTCATGTTCGCTCCCCTCAACCGGTTTGACACCGGTATCGTTTGACGCTCCACAAAATATCAAAATGTGGAACTGTTGCTCATACCTTGCAACATATCGCGAAAACCTGCAACTCTGGTATTACCAATCCGATGCGTTTCAGAGCATCCGGCTAACTAGGTGAAACGAGGAAACGACCATGAACTGGCAAAAGGTGTTTGTTTTTGCTGGCCTTCTGGCTGGAGTTACCAATTCGGCAATGGCGGCCGAAGTGGTGAGGCCGCTGGCGTTTCCCGGCGCGGAGGGCTTTGGCCGGTTCGCCGAGGGCGGCCGTGGCGGCAAGGTGATCAAGGTCACCAACCTGAATGATTCAGGCCCCGGCTCCCTGCGCGCCGCCGTCGAGGCCGACGGTCCCCGCATCGTGGTCTTCGACGTCGGCGGCGTGATCCGCCTGAAGAGCGACCTGAAGATCGCCAATGACCACATCACCATCGCCGGCCAGACGGCGCCGGGCTATGGCGTCACCCTGCGCGACGCCCAGTTCCTGATCCACGCCAACCACGTGATCGTCCGCTACCTGCACGTCCGCGTCGGCGATGTGGCCGGCAAGGAGTACGATTCGATCTCGCTGGGCGGCGGCTCTGACATCATCCTCGACCACATCTCGTCCGGTTGGTCGATCGACGAGAGCCTGTCGGTCACCCAGAAGGTCACGCCCGACGTCAAGCACCTGACCAATGTCACGATCCAATGGTCGCTGATCGCCGAAAGCCTGAACCACTCGATCCACGAGAAGGGCGAGCACGGCTATGGCAGCCTGATCCAGGGCTCGTTCGGGGCCAAGTACAGCTTCCACCACAATCTGTGGGCCCACCACGAGGCGCGGATGCCCCGCATCGGCAACTATGCCGGCGCAAAGGACGACGCCGAGGGCATCACCTTGGATTTCCGCAACAACGTCTTCTATAACTGGGGCCAGGGCGCCACGACGGACTTCTACAACTGGGAGCCGGGCGTCAGCCGCGGCTATTCGATGGACCCGTTCTACGGCCGTCCCGACAACGCCTCGAAGTTCGCCGCGGGCGAGGACCTCAACACCAACTCGACCACCCACTCCAACTTCGTGGGCAACTACTACATCCAGGGAGCCAACACCGGCGGTCCGCTGGCCCTCTATATCCGCAACAAGAGCGGCCTGACCCACTTCGCCGGCAACTACATGGACGACAAGCTGGTCGCCGATCAGAAGACCTTGGTCCTGGCCTCGTCCAACGCTCCCGGCGAGCACGTGGTCGACACGCCCTTCCCGTTCGGCGCCGTCGTCACCCAGAGCGCGCCCGACGCCTACAAGGCCGTGCTGGCCAAGGCCGGCGCCTCGCGCAAGCGCGACCCGATCGACGCCCGCGTGATCAAGAGCGTGGTCGACCGCACCGGCAAGATCATCAACAGCCAGAAGGAGGTCGGCGGCTGGTTCGAAGCCTCCTCGACCGCCTCACCGAAGGACACCGACGGCGACGGCATGCCCGACGCCTGGGAGACGGCCCACAAGCTGAACCCGAAGGACGCCTCTGATGCGGCCAAGGATCGTGACGGCGACGGCTACACGAACATCGAGGAATATGTGAACGGGCTGGTGAAGTAGTAGCCGACCTATTTTCAAACCCGATCTTCCCGGCGAAAGCCGGGACCCAGATGCAAGAGCGCCCGCACCCTGGAAGGGGTCGCGGGCGTTTTGCATGCGCCTCATAGCCATACGATCTGGGCCCCGGCTTTCGCCGGGAGATCGGTGAGCTTTTCTACGGCAACGGCTTGAAGCCCTCGGCCTTCACCGTCCATTGGCCGTCCTTCGGGAAGCCCGGCGTCGGTCCCTTCGAGCCGTCCCAGCCGCCCGCCATCATCGCCACGGCCGCCAGCAGCGAGCCGTTCGACGGGAAGTAGGTCTCGGCCGCGCGGCGATAGCCCGGTCCGTCGGGGCCGACCGCCTCGCCCGCCGGCACGATCTGGCCGCCCGACACCACGGTCGTGGGCACGAAGGCCTGGGCGTGTTCGTCCTGGTGCACGCGCGGCGTCATGCCCGAGACGCCGAACTTGTTGTTCTTGGCGTCGTAAAACAGCCAGTCGACGGCCTTGTCCGGTTCGCCCAGACGGGCGGCGGTCATCGCGACCATCGGATAGTCCCAGCCCCAGGTCTGGCGCAGGTCCCAGTCGGTCTCCACGGCGCGCAGCGTGCGCCGCATGGTCTCCGGATCAGCCTTCCCCGGGATCAGGCCGTAGGCCATCAGCAACGAGGGGTGGTCGCGGTTCATGCACTTGGGATCGACGGCATGCCTGGAGCACGCGGCGCTTTTGGCCAGGTCCCAGAAGTCCGGCACGGACTCGGCGGGCAGGTAGAGACCGTCCTTGGTCGCCAGCGGAGCCAGGCCTTTGATCACCGCGGCCCACTCGGGCTTGCGCTTCAGGCCGGCGCGGGTGCGCCATTGCTGCGCCGTCTCCAGGCCCCAGCGGTAGTATTCCAGCTCGAACGCCGGGTTGAAGGTAGTCAGCGGGTCGTAGTTCTCCTGCACCGGGATGATCGGCGGCCCCAGGATGAAGCGGCCCTTATCGTCCTTGTGCGGGAAGCTGGCCAGCAGGTCGGCGGTCTCGGAGACCAGTTGGCCGTACTTGGCCAGGGTCGCCTTGGTCGGCTTGTCGCGCCAGATCAGCTCGGACATCCAGATCGGATGCGGCTGCTGCCACATGATGAAGGGCGAGACCTTGCTGGGGCTGTCGACGCCGTCGGGGCCGACCATCTTCGGCCACCAGGCGCCCTTCAGCCCGTGGCTGGCGGCGCGGGCCTTGGCGTCCTTCAGGTGGCTCATATACCAGGGCAGGCTGCGCTCAAGGTATTCGGGCTTGTTCCAGAGCGCGAAGTGGCCCGCGTGCCAGGCGTGCATCTCGAGGTGGAACTTGCCGTTCCAGCTGTTGGAGAACAGCCCCTCCTCCTGCGGCGGGACCTCGCCCGCGGCGTTCAGGGCCATCAGGTACTGCGACAGCACCACGCGACGCTCCAGCTCGGCGGCGCGCGGGTCGGTGCTGCCCGAGAAGTCGACGGCCGCGCCTTGCGTCCAGTAGCGCTTCCAATGCGCCCGCGTGGCCTGGTCGGCGACGGTGACAGTCGGCAGCTGCTTCGGTAGGGCCGCTCGGGAGAAGGCGACCTCCAGGCCCAGGGTCCGCCCCTTGGCCTTGGGCGCGACGACGAAGGCGTGCGGGCCAGCGGCGGTGAAGTCGACCGCGCGGTCGGCCTGCAAGGCGGCGACGTAGCGGGTCTCGTCCAACTGGCGCGAGACGTCCAGGCGGGTCGCGCCCTCCCCGGTCACCTTGGTCGTGTGAAGCTCTGGATGGTCCCAATCCGACGGGTCTGGATTGAGGTTCTTGGAGACGCCGGGGAACTTCACCGACAGCTTCAGGCGGCCCTGCTCGACCAGCGTCGAGTCCACGTCGACCACGATAATGTCCAGCGTCGGATGCACGCGCGTGCGCACCGTCACGGTCTCGCCGTCATAGGTGAAGCGGCTGGTCAGGACGCCGCTCCACAGATCCAGCGTCTGCTCAGTCTGCTTCAGGTCCTCGAACTTGGCGGGCTTACCCGCCGTGTCGCGCAGGTCCAGCGCCACGCGCCCCAGCGAGAAGCGGTGCGGGTTCTCGCGCAGCCACAGCAGGGCCGGCCGCTTCTCGCCCTCGTTCCAGTCGGCCATGTAGGCGTAGGGCTGCTTCGTCCCGCGCACGTCGATCGGAACGGTCCCGTCGGCATAGGTGTAGTGGTTCGGATTGGGGAAGGCGTGCCAGGCCCACTGGGCCTCGGTCAGCAGCGGCGCGATCTTGCTGTAGGCCTCGGGGAAGGTCTGCAGGCCGGTGATGTCGGCGGTGAAGCCGATCTGGCCGTTGCCGACCATCAGCGGCGAGCTGGGATCGACGGTGGTCAGCCTGACGTCATGCCGGCTGACCAGGGCGTGGCGGTCGATCGGCTGGCCGAAGGCGGATGTGGAGAGGCACACGGCCGCGAGGCCGGCCATCAGAACGCGCTTCATCGTCTACTCCCAATCGTCTTGTTGTCGCGGGCGCTCAGGCCAGGATCGAACGGTCGATCTCGGCCACGCTGTTGACCCCGGTCAGGGCCATGGCCACGCGCATTTCCTTCTCGAAGAGGTCGAGCAGTTGGGTCACGCCAGTCTCGCCTCGAGCGGCCAGGGCGTAGACCCAGGCGCGGCCCAGCAGCACGCCATGCGCGCCCAGGGCCAGCATCCGCACGACATCGAGGCCCGAGCGCACGCCGCTGTCGGCCAGCACCGTCAGCCGGTCGCCCACCGCCTCGGCGATGGCCGGCAACGCCCGGGCCGAGGACAGCACGCCGTCCAGCTGCCGGCCGCCGTGGTTGGAGACCACGATGCCGTCCGCGCCGATATCGGCGGCGGCCTTGGCGTCCTCGGGATCCAGCACGCCCTTGATGACCAACGGGCCCTTCCAGAGCTCGCGGATCCACTCCAGGTCCTTCCACTGGATGGACGGGTCGAAGTTCGCCCCCAGCCAGCCCATGAAATCTTCCAGCCCCGAGTTCGCGCCCAACACCGGTGCGACGTTACCCAGAGTGTGGGGACGGCCCATGACACCGACGTCCCAGGCCCAGTCGGGCTTGAACACCGCCTGCATCAGCCGACGGGCGGCGGCGTTGGGGCCGCTCATGCCGGAGTGGGCGTCGCGATAGCGGGCGCCGGGCACGGGCATGTCGACGGTGAACACCAGAGTCGTCGCGCCGGCCCCGGCCGCGCGGGTCAGCAGGTCGCGCATGAAGGCCCGGTCACGCAGCACATAGAGCTGGAACCAGATCGGCGCGCTGGAGGCCCTGGCCACCTCGTCGACGTCGCAGACGCCGACGGTCGACAGGCAGAACGGCACGCCCTTCTTGGCGGCCGCGCGGGCGGCCTGGCACTCGCCGCGCCGAGCGTACATGCCCGTCAGGCCGACGGGAGCCAGGGCGATCGGCATGGCCTGCTCGACGCCGAACAGGGTGGCCTTGGTCGAGACCCGCGAGACGTCCTTCAGCACCCGCTGGCGCAGCGACAGGTCCGCGAGGTCGGCGACGTTGCGCGCCAGGGTCCGCTCGGCATAGGCGCCGCCGTCGATATAGTCGAACAGGAACCGCGGCAGGCGACGACGCGCCGCCTCCCGGAAGTCCGTGGTCGAGGAGACGATGGTCATCGCTACTGCAGGTTCACGAAGGCGCCGCCGTCGACCAGCAGGGCCGCGCCGGTGACGTACTTGGCCAGGTCCGAGGCCAGGAACACGATCGGGCCGGCCAGGTCATCGGGCTCGCCAAGACGGCCCAGCGGAATGCGGCCGGCCATGTAGTCGCGCTTCTTCTGGTCGGCGAGATCTTCCCTGTTGATCGCCGTCTCGATCGTACCCGGCAGCACCGCGTTGCAGCGGATGCCGTAGGGACCCAGCGCGATGGCGGTCGACTGCATCAGCGAGTTCACGCCGGCCTTGGTCGGGGTGTAGTGCGTCTGCATGCCCCCGCCGACCAGGGCGCTGATCGAGCTGACGGCGATGATCGCGCCGCCGTGGCCCTGCTTGACCATCTGGTTGGCCGCCGCCTGGACCATGTAATAGGCGCCGAACAGATTGACCTTCATCGTCCGCTCCATGACCTCGGCGGGCATGTCGAGGAAGGTGTGGAAGGGGCAGATGCCGGCGTTGTTGACGAAGACGTCGACCTTGCCGAACGCCTCGACCGCCGCCTGGACGAAGGCCGGAGCGGAAGCGGCCTCGGCCACGTCGCCCTTCACGGCGATCGCGCGACGGCCCAAGGCCTCGATCTCGCGCACCGCGTCCGCCGCGCCCGCCTCGTCCGAGTGGTAATTGATCGCGACGTCCGCCCCGTGCTGGGCGCAGCCGATGGCCGCGGCCTTGCCGATGCCCCCAGAGGCGCCGGTGACCAGCACGACCTTGTCCTTCAACAGCATAGGCTTCCTTCCCGGGGCTGGCCCGTTACTCGTTACTTCTTGCGCGCGGACCGCTCGCTCCAGCCCAGCTCGCGGCTGATGGCGTCGGCGGTGTTGCGGACGTCGTCCGACAGCGCCTCCATCCGGGCGTCGTCCATGTACTGGGCGGCGCTGGAGAGGCTGATGGCGCCCACCGTCTGGCCGTCGACGCCCCGGATGGGCGCGGCGACGCAGCGGATCTGGTCTTCGTTTTCCTCAAGGTCGAAGGCGCGGCCGGCGGCGGCGTAGCCGCGCATCCGCTCCAGCCAGACCGGCAGGCCGAGCGCGCGCGGACCGGTCTCGGCCGTGAACAGTTGCTTCCAGCGCTCTTCGCCCAGATCAAGGATCAGCGCCTTGCCCAGGCCCGTCGACGACAGCGGCTGGCGCTCGCCGATGCGCGAACCGATCTCGACCCGTCGGCGGCCCGGCACCTTGTCCAGATAGAGGGCCAGGTCGCCTTCCAGCACGCCCAGGTGGACGGTGTCGCTGGTGGCGTTGGACAGTTGCTCCAGGTGCGGACGGGCGACCTGCGGCAGGTGCATCTGCTCGCGAGCGGCATAGCCCAGCTCCAGCAGCTTCGGCCCCAGCGCATAGCCCTCGCGCGGACGGAAGGTCAGCATCCGCCGATCGACCAGGGCGGCCGCCAGGCGGTGGGTGGTGCTGCGGGTCAGGCCCAGCGTCTCGGCCAGTTCGGTGAGGGCGATCGGGCCGTTGGCGACAGCCTCGATCACGTCCAGGCCGCGCAGAAGGGTCTGGCTGCCCGACGGCTTTCCGTCCCCATCCGCATCGCCGCGCTTGATTGACGCCTCTTGTTCCATTCTCTAGACATACCTCTCACATTGTGAAAGTCCACTCCTTCGGACCTTCATTTTGGACGTCAGTTTGCAGATCACGGCCGTGAATAGCCAGAGCGTTCCCGAAATATGGGACTAGCGTGCATTCGGGCGAAATCAGAGCCTGCCTCGGGGAGTCGACGCCGATGAGTTTTCCGAAGATCCGCGCCGTGCGGGCCTATGTCGTTCGGGGCGGCGGGGCCGACTATCACGACCAGGGTGACGGCCACTGGATCGACGATCACATCGCCACGCCGATGTCGCGCTACCCCGAATATCGCCAGAGCCGCCAGAGTTTCGGCATCAACGTGCTGGGCACGCTGGTCGTGGAGATCGAGGCCGCCGACGGCACGATCGGCTTCGCGGTGACCACCGGCGGCGAGCCGGCGGCATACATCGTCGAGAAGCATCTGGCCCGCTTCCTGGAAGGCCGCGATCCGACCGAGGTCGAGAAGATCTGGGACCAGATGTACTTCTCCACCCAGTACTACGGCCGCAAGGGCCTGGTCGTGAACGCCCTGTCCGGCGTCGACCTGGCGCTGTGGGACCTGCTGGGCAAGCTGCGCCAGGAGCCGGTCTACGCTCTGCTGGGCGGAAAGGTCCGCGACGAGCTGACCTTCTACGCCACGGGCGCGCGCCCCGACCTGGCCAAGCAGATGGGCTTCATCGGCGGCAAGATGCCCCTGCACCACGGCCCGGCCGAGGGCGAGGAAGGGCTGCGCAAGAACCTCGAAGAGCTGGCGACGATGCGCGAGCGCTGCGGCGAGGACTTCTGGCTGATGTTCGACTGCTGGATGGCGCTGGACCTCAACTACGCCACCAAGCTGGCCCACAAGGCCCACGAATATGGCCTGAAGTGGATCGAGGAAGCCCTGAGCCCCGACGACTATTGGGGCTATCGCGACCTGAAGAAGAACGCCCCCAAGGGCATGCTGGTCACCACCGGCGAGCACGAAGCCACCCGCTGGGGCTTCCGCATGCTGCTGGAGATGGAGTGCTGCGACATCATCCAGCCCGACGTGGGCTGGTGCGGCGGCATGACCGAGATCATCAAGATCTCGAACCTGGCCGACAGCCGCGGCGTGCTCTGCATCCCGCATGGCTCCAGCGTCTACAGCTACCACTTCGTCATCACGCGCCATAACAGCCCGTTCGCCGAGTTCCTGATGATGGCCCCGAAGGCCGACGAGGTGGTCCCGATGTTCCACCCTCAACTGATCGGCGAGCCCGTGCCGGTGAACGGCAAGCTCAAGCTCTCCGACGCGCCCGGCTTCGGCGTCGAACTCAATCGCGAGGTCGGCTTGCACCGTCCTTACGCCCGCTGATCCTCTCGAAAGCGTAGACCCATGAAACTGCTTCGCTACGGCCCCAAGGGCGCCGAAAAACCTGGTCTGCTCGACGCCGAGGGCCAGATCCGCGACCTGTCGGGCCATGTCGCCGACATCACCGGCGCCCAGCTGTCGCCGGCCAGCCTGAAAGCCCTGGCCGCCATCGACCCGGCCTCGCTGCCGATCGTCGAGAGCTCGCCCCGTTACGGCGTGCCGGTCAACGGCGTCAGCAAGTTCATCGCCGTGGGCCTGAACTTCGCCGACCACGCCGCCGAGTCGAACCTGCCGATCCCGGAAGAGCCCGTGTTGTTCACCAAGGCCGTCAGTTGCCTGACCGGCCCGAACGATCCGGTGATGATCCCCAAGGGCTCGCTGAAGACCGACTGGGAAGTCGAGCTTGGCGTCGTGATCGGCACGCGCGCCCGCTATGTCTCGGAAGCCGAGGCCCTGGACTACGTGGCCG
The DNA here is from genome assembly GCF_058798735.1 of Caulobacter sp. GW822-FHT07D08. Classification (NCBI taxonomy): domain Bacteria; kingdom Pseudomonadati; phylum Pseudomonadota; class Alphaproteobacteria; order Caulobacterales; family Caulobacteraceae; genus Caulobacter; species Caulobacter sp. GW822-FHT07D08. Next base: position 240,894 of record NZ_JBXAKU010000008.1, on the reverse strand, counting down.
GCTACGTCCTGATCAACGACGTCTCCGAGCGCGCCTTCCAGATCGAGCGCGGCGGCACCTGGGACAAGGGCAAGGGTTGCGACACCTTCGGCCCGGTCGGCCCGTGGATGGTCACCTCGGACGAGGTCGGCGACCCGCAGGACCTCGGCATGTGGCTGGACGTGAACGGCCAGCGCAAGCAGGACGGCTCGTCCAAGACCATGATCTTCCCGATCAGCAAGCTGGTCTCGTACATCAGCGAGTTCATGACGCTGGAGCCGGGCGACCTGATCACCACCGGCACCCCGCCCGGCGTCGGCATGGGCCAGAAGCCCGAGCCTATCTACCTGAAGGCCGGCGACGTCATGCGCCTGGGCATCGAGAAGCTGGGCGAACAACAGCAAACCGTCGTGGCCTGGACCCAGGAAGGCGTCGCGTGAGCGCTCCCTACGCCAATCGTTTCGCGGGCCGCACCGCCGTCATCACCGGCGGTGCCTCGGGCCTGGGCAAGGCCGTCGCCGCCCGCATCGTCGCCGAGGGCGGCAAGGTCGCCCTTTGGGACCTGGACGCCGAAAGCCTGAAGGACGCCGCCGCCGAGGTGGGCGCCTCGCACATCGCGGCCCTGGATGTCTCCGACCAGGCCGCCGTCGCGGCCGCCGCCAAAGCCGCCGACGCGGCCCTGGGCAAGATCGACATCCTGGTCGCCTCGGCTGGGATCACCGGGGCCACGGCGCCGGTGCATGAGTACCCGCTCGACAGCTGGAAGCGGGTGATCGACATCAACCTGAACGGCCTGTTCTACTGCTGCCGCGAAGTGGTTCCGTTCATGCTGGCGGGCGGCTATGGCCGGATCGTCAATGTCGCCTCCGTGGCCGGCAAGGAAGGCAATCCCAACGCCAGCGCCTATTCGGCGTCGAAGGCCGGGGTGATCGGCCTGACCAAGTCGCTGGGCAAGGAGCTGGCCACCAAGGGCGTGCTCGCCAACGCCCTCACCCCCGCCACCTTCGAAAGCCCGATCCTGGAGCAGTTGCCCAAGAGCCAGGTCGACTACATGCGCGGCAAGATCCCGATGGGCCGGTTGGGCGAGATCCACGAGAGCGCGGCCATGGTCTGCTTCATGGCCAGCGAGGAGTGCAGCTTCACGACCGCCGCGACCTTCGACACCTCCGGCGGCCGGACCACCTTCTGATCGCCGCGCGACCCGGAACGCCGGGCGCGAGTTAGGAGAGGACACCCATGGGCGCCCTGCCCTTCGTCGATGCGCACATCCACCTGTGGGACCTGGAGCGCATCCGCTATCCCTGGCTGACGCCGCCGTTCGACGACAACGGTCCGAACGGCAGCGTCGAGGCGATCGCGCGTAACTATCTGCTCGACGACTACCTGGCCGACGCCAAGGCCTGGAACGTCGTCGGGGCGGTGCATGTGGACGCGGGCGCGGAAGGCGCCTCGGCGCTGGACGAGACCCGCTGGTTGCAGGCGCTGTCGGACGAGCGCGGCCTGCCTAGCGGCCTCGTCGCCTTCGCCGCCCTGGACGCGCCGGATGTCGAGGGGCTGCTGGAGGCTCACGCCGCCCATCGCAGCGTTCGGGGCGTCCGCCACATCGTCAACTGGCACGCCGACACCAAGCGCACCTACACAGCGCGCGACGTAACCGGCGATCCGGCCTGGCGCGCGGGCTTTGGCCTGCTTTCCAAGTACGGCCTGTCCTTCGACCTTCAGTGCTATCCCGGGCAGATGCTGGGCCTGGTCGACCTGTTCGCCGGCCATCCCGACACGCTGGTGATGATCAACCACGCCGGCATGCCCGTGGACGCCGACAAAACCGAATGGCGCGAGGGCATGAAGGCCCTGGCCGCCCTACCCCATGTCTCGACCAAGCTGTCGGGCTTCGGCTTCGTCCACCGTCAGTGGACGGAAGAGCAGATCCAGCCCCTCATTCTCGAAGCCATCGAGATCTTCGGGACCGATCGCTGCATGTTCGCCAGCGACGTACCGACCGACAAGCTGTTCGGCAGCCTGGACAGGCACCTGACCGCCTATGCCGCCATCACCGCCGGCTTCAGCGAGGACGAACGCCGCGACCTGTTCGGCCGCAACACCAACCGCCTCTACCGCCTGGGCCTGGACCTTTGATGCGCAAGATCGCCGCCCGCATGCGGCTGAAACCCGGCCGGCTGGACGAGTACCGCCGCCGGCACGACGCCCTGTGGCCGGAGCTCGAGGCGTTGCTGAAAAGCTGTGGGATCTCCGACTATTCGATCCACCACGATCCCGAGACGAACGCCCTGTTCGCCGTGATGTGGTGCGCCACGCCCGAGAGACTCGACGACCTGCCCGCCCATCCGGTGATGCGGCGCTGGTGGGAAGCCATGGCGCCGCTGATGGAAGTCAATCCGGACAAATCGCCGGTCAGCGTTCCGCTGGCCACCCTGTTCCACCTCGCCTGACCCGCCCATAACGAAGACAAGAACGGGAGAAGACCATGACGCCCAATCCGCTGCTCGGCGTGCTGTTCCACTGGCTGGGCGGCCTGGCCTCGGCCAGCTTCTACGTGCCCTATCGCGGCGTGCGCCGCTGGTCGTGGGAGATCTTCTGGCTGACCGGGGGCATCTTCTCCTGGCTGCTGGCCCCGTGGTTCTTCGCGGCGATCCAGACCCGCGACCTGATGGGCGTGATGAGCCAGGTGCCGGGCAATATCGCCGGCCTCTGCGTCCTGTTCGGCGTGCTCTGGGGCTTCGGCGGCCTGACCTACGGCCTGACGATGCGCTACCTTGGCCTGTCGCTGGGCATGGCCGTCGTCCTGGGTCTCTGCACGGTGTTCGGGACGCTGATCCCGCCGATCGTCCAGGGCGACTTCGCCGAGAAGCTGCTGAACAACGCCTCGGGCCGGATCATCCTGCTGGGCCTCGTCATCACCCTGGCCGGCATCGTCGTCGTGGCCCTGGCGGGCGCGCGCAAGGACGCCGCCCTCTCCGAGGACGCCAAGAAGGCCGTCATCGCCGAATTCGACTTCAAGAAGGGCGTCGCCGTGGCGATCTTCTCGGGGATCATGTCGGCCTGCTTCGCTTTCGGTCTGGCGGCTGGCGAGCCGATCAAGGCGCTGTCGGCCGCGGCTGGCACCGGCCCGCTGTGGACCGGCCTGCCGGTGCTGTGCCTCGTCATGTTCGGCGGCCTGCTGACCAACGGCGTCTGGTGCGGCTTCCTGATCGTCCGCAACAAGAGCGCCGGCCAGTGGTTGGGCGGCGCGGCGCCGTCCGAAGAGACCGCTTCCAAAGAGTCTGGCGAAGCCAGGCCGCCACTACTGGCCAACTACCTGCTCTGCGCTCTCGCGGGCACGGCCTGGTACTTCCAGTTCTTCTTCTACACGATGGGCGAGAGCCAGATGGGCAAGTTCGGCTTCTCAAGCTGGACCCTGCACATGGCCTCGATCATCATCTTCGGCACCGTCTGGGGCTTTGCCCTGCGCGAGTGGAAGGACGCCCGCCCGGGCGTGAAGGCCACGGTCTGGGGCGGCATCGCCCTGCTGATCCTGGCGACCATCGTCATCGGCTACGGCAACAAGATCGGGGCCGCGTAAGCCTGTCTGTCTCCCGTCATGGTCTTGCGCTAGGGTTGGCCACAAAGGGCCGTCCTAGCGCCCAGGACACAGCGAGGAGACTACCGTGAAGATCGTCACCAGCCTCAGCTTCAAGGGCGAATGCCGCCAGGCGTTCGATTTCTACGCCCAGGTCCTGGGCGGCAAGGTCACCGCCGCCTACCCGTTCGGCGACGGCCCGCCCGACATGCCGGTCGATCCTCAGTACAAGGACTGGCTGATGCACGCCTGGCTGGAGGTCGGCGACCAGGCGATCATGGGCGCGGACATGCCGCCCGAGTTCGCCCCGAACATCGACAAGCCCAAGAACGGCTTCGACGTCACCTATCATACGGACGATCCCGCCGAGGCGCGCCGCGTGTTCGACGCGCTCTCGGAAGGCGGCAAGGTCGGCATGGATTTCGCCGCGACCTTCTGGTCGCCGGGCTATGGCAGCTTCACCGACAAGTTCGGCATCCCGTGGATGATCAACACCATCCCGGCGCAACCTTGATATAGCGGCCTGATACGACGGTCGCCCGCCGCGAACCCTACTCGGCCGAGATCGAGGCGCGCAGGCGGGTGGCGACGTCGCCCAGGGTGATGGCGTTGAGCGAGTCGTTGACCTCGAGAACGCCCTGGCCGTGCTGCTGCGACAGATTGCCGGTGAAGTCGGTGATGGCCGTGATGTGCTGAGCCAGCAGGTCGACCGTGTGCAGTTCCTGCATCACCGACAAGCGATGCTCGTCCGGAACGACTTCCAGGATCTTGCCGAGGGCGACGTCCAGATGTCCGCACGCCACCGCGGCGATCGACATCTCGGTCGAGATCGCCTTCAGCACCGTTTCAACGCTCGCAGGCGCGAGTTTATCCGACATCAGTACCCCCTGATTCCCTTAAGGGGACGTGAGCACGCGCCGCCCCGTGACGGCAAGCCCTTGATTTGTGCGGCGAATTATCGCGGCAGGACAGCGACCGTCGGAAACAACGTCAGATGGTGGTCCGACGCAACAATTCGTCTCGGCGTTCGGCCATCTCGCGGCGGGTCCGCTCCAGCGCGTCGCGCTCCGCCATCGACAGGAGAGCCTCGACCGTGCGGTTCAGGTGATCGTGGATCACCCGCCGCGCTTCCTTGGGATCGCGGTCGCGCAAGGCGGCGACGATGCGGTGGTGATCCTCGGCGAAGCTTCTCGGATCAGCCAGCCGCACGCGGCGCAACTGACCGGAGCAGTCGGGAAACTGCCGGCGCAGCGTCCAGATCTCCTCGACCGCCGCGACGATGGCGGCGTTGCGGGTGGCGTGGGCCACCGCCAGGTGGAAGTCGTGCTCCAGCCGCTCGCCATCCTCCGTTGCTGCCAGGGCGTCCAGGTCGCGGGCGATCCGCTCCAGCCCAGAGATCTGCTCGTCATTGACGGCGGCGGCGGCCAGGGCGCAGGCTTCCCCCTCGAACAGTCGGCGGGCCTCGGTCAGCTCCAGAGCGCTGACCTCGGCCTCGGTGGCGTCCTCCTCGGGCTTGACCTGGGCGGTGACGTAGACGCCGGAGCCCTGCCGCGCCTCGACCAGCCCTTGGAACTCCAAGGCGATCATCGCGTCGCGGATCGTCGGCCGGCTGACGCCGAACGAGTCGGCCAGTCCCCGCTCGGATGGCAGACGGTCGCCCGGAACATAGCGTCCCTCCGCGATCGAGGCCGCGATCGAGCGGGCCACCTGCTGGTAGAGCTTCTGGGGATCCTGCGCCGCGCGCATCAAACCTCGCTTAGAATGGAGCGGGTCCATCTTAACGCGAGGTCTGACCTTTGGAAGCGGAGCCTTGCGCCAGCTTGCGAACTTCGCTGGCCGACAGCAGGAACGCGCCGACGCCGTAGAGTTGGGTGTCATCGCGGCCCACCTGGTCGGGCGCGACGCCGACGCGCTGCACCCAGCCCAGGCGGCCGTCCGGCTCGATCGCCGCGTCCAGCGCCTTCCAGCCCCTGTCGATCGCCGGGCCGTACTTGGCGCGCGGCAGAAGGCCGTGGTTCACGCCCCAGGCCAGGCCGTAGACAAAGAAGCCCGTGCCGCTGGTCTCCGGTGTCTTCTGCGGCTCCAGCAGGGAGACGGGCCAGTAGCCGTCCGCGCCCTGCAGAGTCACGATCTTGGCCGACATCTGCTTGAAGATCGCCTCGTACTTCGGGCGGCTCGGGTGGCCCGCCGGCAGGTCCTGCAGGATCCGGGCGATACCCGCATAGGCCCAGCCGTTGCCGCGCCCCCAGAAGATCTTCGCGCCCGCGTCACTGCGCCGGTTGATGAAGCGGCTGTCGCGGAAATAGAGGTGGTCGGTCTTATCGTAGAGATAGTCGGTCGTCGCCCAGAACTCGCTGTCGGCGTGCTCCAGGTAGCGCTTGTCGCCGGTGACCTTGGAGAGGCTGACCCAGGCCGGCGGAGCCATGAAGATGGCGTCGCTCCAGCACCAGCGGGCTTGGCAATAGGGGTCGCCCTTGGCCGGCTTCGGCTCGAAATCCAGCGACACGTTGGACGGGTCGGCCAGCACCGCGTCGAAGCGGGCGCGGATCGGCGTCAGCTTGCTCTGGTCCTTGGTGCGGCCAGCGGCCCAGACCCAGACCGCGCCGGTGGCGTCGGCGTCGGCGTGGCGCGGACGGTGGTCGAAGCCCCACTGCTCGGCCTCGCCGTGCTTGAGGATCGCGGTGGTCAGATACGGATCCTGGGTCGCGTCGGCGAAGGTGTAGAGGCCGATATAGAAGGCCGCCTGGATCCAGTCGCGGGGCGCCTCGGTGTCCTTTCGGAACGCCGTGACCGGCACGTAGTCGAAGTTGTCCATGTGGGCCAGTTGCCAGGCCGCCACCTTGCGGCCGGCCGCGTCGACCGACGAGGCCGGGACGCTGACGACGGCGGCCTTCCCAGCCGCTCGGGGCGCGGCAATGGTCGGCGCCGCGCCGCCGGCCAGGATCGCGGCGGCCGCGACTGCCTTCAGAAGCGTCTTGAGGGTCATGGATGCGTTTCCTCCCGTCTTGCTCTTATGCGTTTCGTCTAGGCGCTTGGTCTTAGATATTCGGGCCGAGATCCGAGACCGCCAGGACGTCCATGTCGTCGAACTCCAGGTTCTCCCCGCCCATCGACCAGACGAAGGTGTAGTTCGAGGTGCCGACCCCGCTGTGGATCGACCAGCTGGGCGAGAACACCGCCTCGCCCTCGTCCATGAACACCGCGCGCGGCTCGGACGGCTCCCCCATCAAATGCATGACCCGGCCAGGGTCGGTGTCGAAGTACATGTAGATTTCGCTGCGCCGGCGATGGGTGTGCGGCGGCATGGTGTTCCAGACATTGCCGTCGGCCAGCTCGGTGAAGCCCATCACCAGCTGGCAGGTGTCGACGATGCCGGGGCGGATCGACTGGCGGATCACCCGGCGGTTGGCGGTTGTCGCCTCCCCCGCCTGGATCGTCCTGGCTTCGTCGCGCCGCACCCGCTTGCTGGGGTAGTTGGCGTGAGCTGGATAGCTGACGAAGTAGAACTTGGCCGGATCGGCCGGATCGTCGCTCTCGAAGCTGACGACCTCGGTTCCACGGCCGATATAGAGGCTGTCGTGCCGCGCCAGGTCGAAGCGCTCGCCGTCCAGGGTCACGCTACCGGGACCGCCGATGTTGATCACGCCCACCTCGCGACGCTCGCAGAAGAACCGCGAGGCCAGCTCCTTGTGGGTCGGCAAGCTCAGGGCCGCATCGGTCGGCGTCGCCGAACCGACCACCGCCCGCTCGATCTCCAGATAGCTGAGCGACAGCTCGCCCGGCCGGAACAGCCTGTCGATCACGAAGGTGTCGCGCAGCTCGCGCACCGTCATGCGGCTCATGCCGGCGCGATCGGTGCTCTCACGATAGTCCATCTGAACGCTCATCGGCCGAACTGGCCTCCACTTCGGGAAGGTTGCTGGCCGGTCGCCGCCTTCACCGGCGGTCGCTCCAAGACGCGCATCCATCCCCCGTCTCACTGGTTGCGAAACTGACATTACCAATTTGATCGTAAAGCCGTAAAGGCTGAACGCGCCCGATTCTATGCTAACGTTGTCACTAGCTCATGCACCCCCAACCATCCTTCGGATTGGACAGCGAAGGCAGCCACCCAGGCCAAATCCGCTCGCGAAACGGCGCCTCTCGATAAGCAGCCTGACCATTCGCTATTATTTGGGCATACCAATATGTGGTCAACAATGAGCCCGCGGCATCCGCTGCTCGCCTCCACGTCGACCGCCGCGCACTCCGCACCCGCCGCGGATCAGCCTGCTTTTGTGGAGGGCGCAGGGTCGAATTCGCGGCGCTAGCCGCGCTCTTCCCTACTTCGCGGCGCTGGCCGCCCGGAGGGCGATCTCTTCGCGCTTGGCCGCCAGGCTCTCGCGGGTGCGCTCGATGGCCTCCAGTTCGGCGGTCAGCAGCAGGTTCTCAATCAGCCCGCCCAGGTGGGTCTGCATGGCGGCGCGCGCGGCCTTGGGATCGCGCGTCCGCAGGGCCTCGACGATCTCCTGGTGTTCGTCCTTCAGCGGCCGCTTGCGCACGTGGCGGGCCTTCTCCAGCATCTGCATGCAAAGGCGCGAGCGGTAGCGCAGGTCCCAGGCGCTCTCGATGATCCGCACCACGGCGTTGTTGCGCGTGGCCTGGGCGATGGAGATGTGGAACTGGCGGTCGGCCAGTTCGGACTGTTCCTTGGTCGAGGCGTCGCTGTTCATCTCGGCGACCAGGGTCTCAAGATAGGCCAGTTCCTCGTCGGTGATCAGGGTGGCCGCCAGGGCCGCGGCCTCGCCCTCGAACAAACGACGCGCCTCGGCCTGCTCGAAGGCTCCGATGTCGAGGTCCTTCACCGGCGGCGGCGGCTGGTCGAGACGAACATAGACGCCCGAGCCCTGGCGGGCCTCCAGCAGCCCGCGCATCTCCAGCGCGATGACGGCGCGGCGGACGGTGGGACGCGAGACGCCGAACTCGTCGGCCAGGTCGCGCTCGGACGGCAGGCGATGGCCCGGCTGATAGACGCCGTCGGCGATCGCGCCGCTGATCGTCGCGGCGACCTGCTGATAGAGCCTTGAATCCGGCGAAGAGGTCGACATCACGAACGGCCACGGACAGGCGCCACGATCGGCGCGTCACACAGGACTAGCGCGCGCGCCCCTGGCTCACAAGCGCTCGCGGACCGACGAAGCTCGAGTGGCCTTACCATAAATCCCGGCGGAGCGACCGGAGGGAGGACTCCGGCCGCCATCGTCGGCCGCCCCGGGAGGAGGTTGGCGCAAGGTACGCAACGCCTGTGGTCGACGAGCAAGCGACCAAGCAAGGATGGAGCCCCGCTCGTCGCGCCCGCTCAACCTAGCCGAATTGGCCAGCCACGCAACCAAAAATGGCCTGACCAGTTAAGCGGCAACAAGCTAGATCATACGACCAATTGGCTCCGTCACATGCCTCACGCCGCCTGCTTCAGGCCCCAGGGATGAGCCGGATAGAACTGGGCCATCATCCGGCCGACATAGTCGACGAGACGCGGATAGCTTTCGGCCTCGCGACGCAACGGCGACTCGAAGTGCGGCGTCATGATCCCCGCCAGCATGGCGAAGGCCGTGGCGTCGACGCCGACCGGATGGCTGTCGCGCATCAGATAGGCCTTGTCCTCCAGCAGTTCATCCAGCGAGCGCAGCGACAGGCCGCCCAGCCAGACGACCTCCTCGCGCAGATGACGGCCGACGCCGACCGCGCGGATATTGGCGGCGATCGCTTCCTGCAGGCCGCGCCTCAGGTCTTCCCGCACATGCTCCGGCGCCTCGTCGAACCACCGTGCGGCGCCCTTGGCGAAGTTGGCCGGATCGAGGTGCCGGAAATAGGCCGACACCCAGCCCAGCTGGTTCTCGATCATGCGCTCGATCGCCCACGCCTGGGCGCGCTCCTTGCCCGACAGGCCGATGTCGAGATCGATCGCGTACTTCTGCTCGATGTGAGCGCGGATGAAGGTCGAGTCCCCGATCGCCACGGCGGCGTCCTCGATCCACGGCAACTGACCCTTGGGCGCGGTCTCGCGACTGCCCTTGGTCTTTTTGTAGTCGAGACCAGCCATCATCAGCTGGACCTCTGTCTTGGTCACATAGGGGCTGATCTCAGGCAGCCCGAACCCGGCTCCGGCGGCGAATAGCGTGATCATCGTCCCTCTCCATCACGAATGTCGTGGTGACGACTTGCTACCGCCAGGCTACTGCCAGCATGCTGTCAGTAGCGATCGCCGATATTCGAGCCCATGAGACGCGCCGAACGCCTTTTCCAGATCATCCAGATCCTGCGCCGCAGTCGCGCGCCGGTGACCGCCGACGCCATCGCCACCGAACTGGAGACGTCGAAACGCAGCGTCTATCGCGACATCGCCGCCCTGGTGGGCCAGCGCGCGCCGATCCGTGGCGAGGCCGGGATCGGCTACGTGCTGGAGGCCGGTTTCGACATGCCGCCCCTGATGCTGACCCCCGACGAGATCGAGGCGGCGGTGCTGGGCGCGCAGTGGGTGGCCGGGCGCGGCGATCCGGTCCTGGCCAAGGCCGCCAACGACCTGATCAGCAAGATCGCCTCCGCCGTGCCCGATCGTCTGCGGCCCTATGTGCTGGAGCCGGCGATCGGCGCCTCACCGGCCTGGAAGCCCGAAACCGACCGCATCGACGTCGCCCAGGTCCGCGCCTGGATCCACGCCGGCCGCAAGATCCGCCTGGACTACAGCGACGGGGCCGGCGCGGTCAGCGCGCGGGTGATCTGGCCGGTCACCGTTGGCTATCGCGAGACGATCCGCATGATCATCGCCTGGTGCGAACTGCGCGAGGCGTTCCGCACCTTCCGCACCGATCGCGTGGTCGGCGCGGAGTTCCTGGAGGAACGCCACGGCAAACGGCCGGCGGTGCTGCGCGGCGAGTGGATCAAGTTCCGCGACGCCGAGATCGCCGCCTGGAAGCTGAAGGAAAAGGCGGACTGCTGAGGCGCTCTTAGATCCCGTGCCGTTTGGCGAAGGTCTCGAACAGGCTGGGCCAGGCCGCCACGGGCTTACCGGGCGTGCCGCGCAGGCCAAAGCTGTGACCGCCTTCCTCGAAGATGTGCATCTCGGTCGGCACGCCCTTGGCCCTCAGCGCCGCGAACATCACCAGGCTGTTGGCCACCGGCACGGACTTGTCGTCGGCGGCGTGCAACTGGAACACCGGCGAGAGGCCTGTCGTCACCAGGCGCTCGGGGGAAATCGCCGCCGCCCGCTCGGGCGAGGCGTCGGCGGTCAGCAGTTCCTTGCGCGAACCGGCGTGGGCGATGGACGGGTCCATGCTGATCACCGGATAGATCAGACCCGAAAGGTTGGGTTTGGCCGAAAGGTCGTCGGCGGCGTCGACCGGCGCGTAGGTCTTGTCGGCGAAGCGGGTGGTCAGGCTGGCCGCCAGGTGGCCGCCGGCCGAGAAGCCCATGATCGCCACCCGGTCAGGACTGAAGCCCATCTCGGCCGCCCGCGACCGGATCAGTCGGATGCCGCGCTGGGCGTCCTGCAGCGGCGTGTCGGCGCCCGCCGTCCAGCCGTCGCCCGGCATGCGGTAGAACAGGACGAAGCAGGTGTAGCCGCGCTGGTTCAGCCAGCGGGCCATCTCGTAGCCCTCCTTGTCCAGCACCGCCCGCACATAGCCGCCGCCGGGGATCAGCATCACCGCCGCGCCGTTCGAGGTCTTGGGCCGGAACACCATCAGCACCGGCTTGCGGGTATGGGCCATGGCCCGGTCGCGCACGCCGTTGGGATCGCCGCGCTCGAGGATTTGCTCGGTGACGGTAACCGCCTCGCCGCCCGGCGCGCCGGCTGACCACAGGACGATGGTTTCGGTCGGATCCTGATCCACGGGCGCGGCCTCGACGCTCTTGGCCGCCAGCGAAGCGAGGAAGCCGGTGACAAAGGTCGCCAGGGCGCCGCGACGGTTCAGCATGGATCTAGCCTTCTGACGGGATGTTCTGGCGAGACCCTAGAGCCTGGGAAACCGGTTTCCTAGCCCTGCGCGAACCGCAAGTGATGCAACACGATTCCGCTCGTCGTAGCGACGTTGAGCGAGTCGAAGCCGCCCGCCATCGGGATGCCGATGGTCCTCGCCCGCGCCATGACCTCGGGCGTCAGGCCGGGCCCCTCGGCGCCCAGCAGCACCGCTGTCCGGGGCGCGGGCGTCAGCCGCGCCAGGATCTCGGTCGCCGAGGGGCTCAGCGCCAAACCTTCGAAACCCGTCGCGGCCAGCAGGTCGGCGATGTCCTCGCCGCGGTCCAGCTTGGCGGTGGGGATCGACAGCGCCGCTCCGACCGAAACGCGGATGGCCTTGCGATACAGCGGATCGCAGCAATCGGCGTCGAGGATCACCGCGTCGGCCCCGAACGCGGCGGCGTTGCGATAGATGCCGCCGATGTTGTCGTGATTGGCGATGCCGCAGAGCACCAGCACGATCGCTCGCGCCGGCAGGCCGGCCAGCAGGTCGCGCGCCGGGATCGGATCGGGCTTGCGCCCCACCGCCAGCACGCCGCGATGCAGATGAAAGCCGGCGATGGCGTCGACCACCGCCTGCTCGGCGAGGTGGACGGGGACGTCCTCCGGCAGGCACGCGAAGACGTCGGCCAGCTTGTCCTTGCGCTTCGGATCGATCAGCAGCGAGACCACGCGCCGCGGCGCATCGCGAACGAAGGCCCGCAGCACCGTCTCGCCCTCGGCGATGAACAGGCCCTCGCGCCCGACCAGGTCCCGCTCCTTGATCGCCCGGAACGGGGCGACGGCGGGATCTTCGGGATCGGTGACGACGCGGAACTGGGGCAAGGCGATCCCTGAGGCGGTGGTTAGCGCACCCCTCGTATCGGCAGGATCGCCAGACCGCCAGCCAAAGCCAGCCCCGCGGCCATCAGGAAGAACAGCTGAAAGTTCCCGTGGGTCGGCCCCAGGCTCCATACGGCCAGGGCCGGCGCCAAGGCCTGAGGCAGCGTGTTGGCTAGGTTGATCACGCCCAGGTCCTTGCCAGCATCGCGCTGCGAAGGCAGCACCTGGGTGACCAGGGCGATGTCGACGGCGCAGTAGCAGCCCGCCCCGCAGCCATAGACGACATAGGCGGCCAGCAGCACGTTCCAGTCCGAGGTCAGCGAGAACACGACCATCGACGCGGCGATGGTCAGGGCGGCGCCGAAGGCGAACAGCTTGCGCCGTTGCATCCGGTCCGACAGCACCCCGCCCACCATGGCGCAGGCGACGTTGAAGACCGTCGAGACCGTCGCCAGGATCGCCAGGCCTTCCTCCGAGCGATGACCCGGGAAGAGACGCGGATACTCCACCACGTCCTGGAGGAAGTAGAGCATGTAGCTCTGCACCAGGCTCAGGGCGACCAGCACCATGAACCGGCCCGCCCAGGCGAAGGCGAAGTCGGGATGCTCGCGCGGGCTGACCCACAGGCCGGCGATGAACTCCCGCAGGTGGAACGGCGGCACATCGGCTTTCGCCAGAGGCGGGTCCTTCAGGCGCAGCACGAAGGGCGCCAGGCCCAACAGCAGCGCCGCCGAGATCACCGCGTAGCGCTGCCACTCGACGACCAGCAGGCCGCCGATGATCACCGCGCCGGCGGCCGTGCCGATTGGGTTCCCCAGGCTGAGGAAAGCCGCCACCATGCCCTTTTGGGTGTCGGGCACCCGGTCGGGCATGACGGCCACCAGGGCCGAGAAACACAGGTTGAAGGTCAGCTGGAACAGGATAACGCCGCCGATCAGGGCCAGCGGCGTCTTGGCGTTCATGATCGCCAGATAGGCCAGGGACGCGCCGATCGCGCCGACCACCATCCAGGGCCGCCGGCGACCAAAGCGCGAGGTGGTGCGGTCGCTGATCGCTCCGGCCAGCAGGTTGGCGATGCTGGCGGCGATCGCGCCATAGAAGGCGACCTGACTCAGCACCACCGCCTTGGAAGCCGCGTCGATCGACTCGGCCTTCAGCGGCAGCAGGACTTGCAGAAGCGGCTGAAACGAAACAAAGGCCCCGATCTGGGCGAGGGTATAGGCGGCGATGAAGTTCGCGCGCACCGGCTCCTTGGGCCGGGCCCCATCGTCAGGCCGCAATCATCACCTCCCCCAGGAACACGGCGAACGCCACGCTCCCGAACGCTTTTGATAGAACCCGCTTTTCAACGGGCTCGTCGCGGTCTTTCGCCGCGTCCGGTCCGGACAGTGGCCGCGCCTTCGTTGCGGCACAAGGGGTCGCGTGTGGTTAAGCAGGGAGTTTCCCTATCGCGCGGGGACGCTCTAGGTTGGCCGTATGAGCATGAGTCAGAACAGCATCGGGACGGTCTGATGGCCTCGGTGACGATCTACGACGTCGCCGCGCGGGCGGGCGTCTCGATCAAGACCGTTTCGCGGGTGATGAACAAGGAGCCGAACGTACGGCCCGCCATGCGCGATCGTGTCCTGGAGGCGGCTGGCGAGCTTGGTTACAGCCCCAACCTGTCGGCGCGCAGCCTGGCCGGCTCGCGCTCGTTCGTGATCGCCGTCTTCGTCGACGCGGCCTTGACCATCGACCACTGGCAGAGCGAGCGCGGGGCCGACTATCTCAGCCGTATCCAACTAGGCGCGACCCTGCGCTGCCGCGAGGCCGGCTATCACCTGCTGATCGAGCTGATCGACAACGACGGCCCGAATGTGCGCCAGGACGTGGCCGGCTTCATCGCCGCGCTGAAGCCGGACGGCGTGATCCTGACCCCGCCCTCCTCCGACAATCCCGGCGTGCTGGAAATCCTCGACAAGACCGGCACGCCCTATGTTCGCGTCGGCCCCGAACGCGCCGAAGGCCTTGGCCCCCGCGTGCACATGGACGACGTCGCCGCCGCCCGCGAGATGACCGAGCACCTGGCCGCCCTCGGCCACGAACGGATCGGCTTTATCGTCGGCGAGCCGCGCTACGGCGCCAGCCAGGCGCGACGGCAAGGCTATCTTGAGGCCATGAAGGCGCGCGGCCTGCCTGTGCTCGACGACTGGGTGCGCCAGGGCGACTTCACCTTCCAGTCGGGCCTGGAGCAGGCCAAGGCGCTGCTGGCCCTGCCCGAGCGCCCGACTGCGATCTTCGCCAGCAACGACGACATGGCGCTGGGCTGCATCGCGGCGATCGCCGAGGCCGGGCTGATGACGCCGGGCGATGTCTCCGTGGCGGGCTTCGACGACAGCCCCAGCTCACGCTTCAGCCGCCCTCAGCTGACGACCGTGCGTCAGCCCGTGGCGGAGATGTCATCGGTGGCGGCCAAGCTGCTGATCGCTCAAGCCAGGAGCAACGATCCGCCCGAACGACCAGTGGACGAGCTCCTGCCGTTCGAACTGATCCATCGCGCCTCGACGGCCCCGCCGCCGAAGTAGACCTTAGCGACCCGGACGAGCGAAGGCGGCGACGCGCGCCCGGGCGGCGTGGACCGGGTTCTCGGCGGACTCTTCGCGGTGAGCCGGCTGGAAGCTCTGCGGACGGCCGTCCAGGCGGAAGACACCGACGCGGTTCGACAGGTCGGCGACCTCGACGCGCAGGGCATGGGTGGCTTCGGTCGATTGCGAGACCATGGCGGCGTTGCGCTGGGTCACCTGATCCAGCTGGTTCACGGCCGAATTGACCTGGCCCAAGGCCGTGGCCTGCTCGCTGGCCGAGGCGGCGATGGCGTTGACCAGTTCGTCGATGCCGCCAACCTTCTCATGGATGCCGCGCAGCGCAGCGCCCGTCTGGCCGACGAGGTCGACGCCCTCGCTGACCTGACGGCTCGATTCGGTGATCAGCGACTTGATCTCGCTGGCCGCCTGCGACGAGCGCTGGGCCAGGGCCCGCACCTCCTGCGCCACGACGGCGAAGCCCTTGCCGCTATCACCGGCGCGAGCGGCTTCGACGCCGGCGTTCAGGGCCAGCAGGTTGGTCTGGAAGGCGATCTCGTCGATCATGCCCAGGATCTGGTTCACCTGCGAGGATTGGGCCTCGATCTTGGTCATGGCCTCCGCGGCGCGCGTGACGATGTCCCCTGAGCGTTCGGCCTCAGTCGAGGCCTCGCTGATCCGCGAGGAGACCTCGCGCGCACTCTTGGCGGTCCTGCCGACGGCGCCGGTCAGTTGCTCGACGGCGGCGGCCGTCTGCTCAAGCGTGGCGGCCTGCCGTTTGGTGCGTTCCGACAGGTCCTCGGCGCTGCGGGCGATCTCCTCGACGCCCGAGCGAATGCCGCCGGCAGAGTGCTCGACCGAGCGCATGGCATCGCCCAGCGCGCCGACGGCCTGCTCGAAGTCGACCTTCAGGCCCTGAAACTCGGGCGCCAGGTCGCCCTCGACGCGGGCCGACAGGTCGCCCGCGGCCAGGCGCGACAGGGCCTCGCCGACCGCCTTGACGGCCTGGGCCTGGCGTTGCTCGGCGGCCTCGCGCTCGACCTCAAGGGCCTCGCGCTCTTCCTGCAGCAGCGAGAGATAGCTGGAGATGGCCAGTTCCATGTCGAGGAACACGGCCTTGGTCAGGGCCGAGAGGCCGTCGGCCAGGTCGGCGTCCGACTTGGCGGCGTTGCTGAACAGGCCCTTGGCGCGCTTGGCGACGACGGCGCGGATCAGCGCCTCGGCCACCAGGGCGTAGCCGCCGATATACCACCGCGGCTGCAGATCGGCGTTGACGTGAGCGCGACCGATCCGCTCGACATCGCGAACATAGGTGTCGCTATAGTCGGCCTGGACGATCCTGCGCCAGTGCGCGGCCTGGGCGCGTTCGGCGCCGGCCATGTGGGCGTCGTCGCGGAACTTGGCGCGCGTTTCGGGGAAGGCCCGAACCTGGGCGTAGAACGCGCCCAGCGCGCCGTTGATCTCGGCGTCGATCACGGGCTTGAGGCCTCGCAGAGCCGACCGCGAACGCTCGTCGAAACGCATGAAAGCCATTCGCTGATCAAGCTTGGCGTGCGCGCTCATGCGTTAGTACTCCAGTCCGGCACATAGGAATTCGTCGGCCATGTTCGTGAAGGGAATCCGTTAACCAAGACTAAAGTTCATCCCCCCGCGCGGCCGTGCTGCACCACTATGTCACGTGGCGAGCACGCGGCCTTTTTTCGAGCTCGCGGGCCTTATCCAGCAACAAGCTGCGCCTTGGCGCGTTTTGGGCTTGTCAGGTCCATGGCGGGGCTTGGATATAACCAGGAAACGAGCCCCCCAGGACTTCATGGCTTTACCGGCGGACTTCACCTTGACCGACCAGGACGGCCGCACGACTGCCGTGCTGACCGGGGACTGGACCGCACGGGGGCTGCTCGACGCGGGCCTGCGCCTGGATAGCGCCCTTTCCAGCAAGCACGCGCTCGACATGGACCTCACGGGCGTCAATCGCTGCGACACCGCCGGCGCCTACGCGATTCTGCGCGCGGGCGGCGAAAACCTCGAGCCGCAGAACGTCCAGGCCCGCCGCGAGGTGCTGCGCCTGCTGGAGTTGGTCCGCGCCGCCATCCAGGTCGAGCCCGAGCCGACGATTCGCCCAGGCGGCGTCCACGCCCTGCTTGAGCGGATCGGCCGCGGCGTCTTCGGCCTGTTCCAGGACGGCTACGGCACCATGATCTTCCTGGGCCACCTGCTGGTCGCCCTGGGCCGCTGCGTCGTCGACCCGCGCCGCATCCGCTGGGCGCCGATCGTGGCCCTTTGCGAGCGCGCCGGCCTCGACGCCCTGCCGATCGTGGCGGTCACCACCTTCTTCATCGGCGCGGTGGTGGCCCTGTTGGGCGCCAACATGCTCACCGACTTCGGGGCCCAGGTCTATTCGGTCGAGCTGATCGGCATCTCGGTGATGCGTGAGTTCAACATCCTGATCACCGCCATCCTGCTGGCCGGCCGCTCGGCCTCCAGCTTCGCGGCCGAGATCGGCTCGATGAAGATGAACCAGGAGATCGACGCCATGCAGGTCATGGGCGTGGACCCTTACGAGGCGCTGGTCCTGCCGCGTTTCGCCGCCCTGCTCTTCACCATTCCGCTGCTGGTCTTCGTGGCGACGATCGCGGGTCTGGCCGGCGGCATGCTGGTGGTCTGGGCCGTGCTGGATCTGTCGCCGACCTTCTTCCTGCAGCGGATCATCGACTTCGTCGGCGCCACCCACTTTTGGATCGGCATGTCCAAGGCGCCGGTCATGGCCGCGGTGATCGCCGCCATCGGCTGCCGCCAGGGCATGGAGGTCGGCAACGACGTCGAGTCCCTGGGCCGACGCGTGACGGCGGCCGTGGTGCACGCCATCTTCGCCATCATCCTGATCGATGCGATCTTCGCCCTGGTCTACATGGAGCTGGACATTTGACCCGCTCCGCACAGAACGCGCCCGAATCCGAGCCCTTCGTCGACACAGCCGAAGCCGAGAGGCACCCGATCGACGTGCGGGGCCTGGTCTCCGCTTTCGGCGACAACGTTATCCACGACGGACTTGACCTCAAGGTCGAGCGCGGCGAGGTGCTGGGCGTCGTCGGCGGCTCGGGCAGCGGCAAATCGGTGCTGCTCAACACCATCATCGGCCTGAAGCCCCCCGACGGCGGCACAGTCCGGCTGTTCGGCGGCGATATGCGCACGGCCTCGCGTCGGCGATGGTCGTCGGTCGAGCGGCGCTGGGGCGTGCTGTTCCAGCAGGGCGCGCTGTTCTCGAATTTGACCGTGCGCGAGAACGTCTCCGCGCCGCTCTATGAGCACACCAAGCTGCCTCGCCGCGAGATCGAGGAGATCGCCGACCTGAAGATCGCCATGGTCGGCCTGCCCGCCCGCGCCGCGCTCCTGAAGCCGGCCGAGCTTTCGGGCGGCATGCGCAAGCGCGCGGGTCTCGCCCGCGCCCTGGCCATGGACCCCGAACTGCTGTTCCTGGACGAGCCGACCGCCGGTCTCGACCCGATCGGGGCCGAGGCCTTCGACTCTCTGATCAAGGACCTGTCGGACAGCCTGGACCTGACGGTGTTCATGATCACCCATGACCTGGACAGTCTCTACGCCATCACCGACCGTGTCGCCGTCCTGGCCGACAAGAAGGTCGTCGCGGTGGCGCCCGTTCGCGAACTCGAGCGTTCGGATCACCCCTGGATCAAGCAATACTTCCTGGGCCCCCGGGGACGCGCCGCCGCGACCGCCGAGGCTCCGGCCGAGGCAAGGACGGACGTCTGATGGAAAGAAACGCCAACTACGCCCTGGTCGGGGCCATATCCCTCGCCCTGTTCATGGGGCTGGTGATCTTCGTCGTATGGCTGGCCAAGGTCAGCTTCAGCAAGGACTACGACCTCTACGACATCCTGTTCATCGGTCCGGTGCGCGGTCTGTCGACGGGCGGCGAGGTCCATTTCAATGGCATCAAGGTCGGCGAGGTAAGCCGCATCGAGCTGGACAAGACCGATCCCAACCGCGTCATCGCCCGCGTCCGCATGACCTCGGACGTGCCGGTCAAGGTCGACAGCTACGCGACGCTGGAGCCGCAAGGCATCACCGGCGTCAACTACGTGCAGATCACCGCCGGCTCGCCGAACAAGGAGCTGCTGAAGGACACCGTCAAGAACGGCAAGGTTCCCGTCCTGCGCAGCCAGCGCAGCGCCCTCTCCGACCTGCTCGAGGGCGGAGGCACGGTTCTGACACGAACCATCGAGGCCCTGGACCGCGTCAACCGCGTGCTTTCGGACAAGAACATCAAGACCTTCAGCGCCTCGCTCAGCGACGTCCAGGCGGTCACCGCCGAGTTGCGCGAGCGCAAGGAAATCATCGCCGACGCGCAGAAGGCGCTTCAGAGCATCGATGCGACGGCCCAGTCGATCACCAACCTGGCCAACAGCGCCAACGGTCTGGTCGATGGCGACGCCAAGCGCACCTTGAAGGAGGCCGGCGACGCCGCCGCCGAACTGAAGGCCGCCGCCAAGGACGCCCGCTCGATGATCTCGAAGCTGGAAGGTCCGACCAGCGATTTCGCCAGCACCGGCCTGCCCCAACTCTCGGCGGCCATCGTCACCCTGCAGTCGGCCGCCGAGTCCCTGGACCGCCTGGTCGCCGACGTCGAACAGAACCCCCGTGGCGTGGTCGGCAAGGCCCCAGCCAAGGAAGTGGAGGTCAAGCCGTGAGCCCGATGATCCGCAACGTCGCCAAGACCTTTGGACGCGTCCTGGCCGTCTCGGCCGTGGCGTTCAGCCTCTCGGCCTGCATCAGCGTCTTCCCGAAGACCAAGCCGGTGACCACCTATCGCTTCGGCGACGCCGACCTCAGCGTCGCCAAGAGTCCACCCGGCGCGATGTTCGGCGTTCTGAAGGCTCCGTCGGCCTTCACCCGCGCCGCGGCGAGCGACCGCCTCCTGACCGTGACCAATGGCGAAGTCGCCTATATCGCCGACGCGCGGTGGGTTTCCCCGGCCTTCATCCTGTTCGAGGAAGCCATCGCCCGCGCGTTCGACAACGATCCGGGCCGCGCTCGCCTGATCGGTCGAGGCGAGGTGGCCAAGGCCGACCTGGTGCTGCGCCTTGAGGTGCGAAAGTTCGAGGCCGACTACGTCAACGGCCCCAAGGCCGCTCCCGAGATCGTGGTCCGCGTGCGCGGCGTCCTGAACCGCAACAGCGACCGGGCCCTGGTCGGCGACCAGATCTTCGAGGCCAGGGTGAAAGCCGCCGACAACCGCGTCTCGGCCATCGTGCCGGCCTATGACCAGGCCGTCGCCAAGGTGCTGGGCGACGTGGTGGGCTGGGTCAACGCGGCGGGACCGGGCATCAAATCCTAGAGCGCGCGCTCAGAGCGCTTCCAGGGGCTCGGTCACCGCGCCATAGCCGGCGTTCTCCTGGATCCGCAGGACCCGGCCATCGACCCACGGCTCGACCGTGACCAGCTCCCGGGCCTCGGCCCGCGTCACGGCGTCTACGGGACTGGCGCTCTCGGCCAGCAGTTGAAGGTTCATGCGCGTGGGGAAGATCACCTTGCGCTCGCCCGAGGCCGCCAGGTCGAGCGCAAGGCTCGGGGCGATCCACTCGGCGTCGACCGCTTCGTGGCCGTCGCAGATCGCCTGCTGGGCCAGGGGCGCGTGGGCGACGTAGAACCAGGTGTCGAAGCGCTTGGGCATCAGCCTGGGGGTGATCCACCGCGCGAACACCGTCAGGGCCGAGAGATCCAGCTTCAGGCCCAGGTCCTCGACCACGTCGAGAAAGGCCACCTTGTCCTCGGCCACCGCCGCGCGGACGTCCTTGGCCGCCTCGCCGGCATAGAAGGCCCCGTCCCTGTCGCGGGCCAGCAACACGCCGGCTTCCTCATAGGCCTCGCGGATGGCGGCGATGCGCAGGGCCACGCCGTCTTGCCCCACCTCGTCGAAGCCGATGGCCAGCTCGCGCCATCGCGGATCGCTGTCGCCCTGGTGGCTCTTGCCGCCGGGGAACACCAGGGCCCCGGCGGCGAAGTCGATCTGGTGATGCCGCTTAACCATCAGCACCTCGAACGAGGGCGCGTCTCGAAGCAGCAGTACGGTGGCGGCGAGGCGGATCGCGCCTTGCGAGGAGTCGGACATGCGGCAAGTCTGGCGCCGCCGCGCGAGCTTGCCCATACCTCTTTCGAACAGTTGTTAGGCCGCGCCCTGATCCTCGCGATTGGCGCGACGGCGGTTGGCGCTGCGATCCATGCGGTCCATCAGGTACTCGCTATCCTCGCGCGAGACCGTGTGCGACGAGGTCAGGAAGCGCTGGATCATGCGCTCCTGGAAACGCTCTCGGTCGTTCGCGCCACCGTCGAACTCCAGGCCGTGGAAGGCGTCGACGCCGGCGCGGAAGGCCGAGTAGAGGCGCGGCGGCAGCCCGGCCCGCTCGCAGATCGCCTTCAGGCCAAGGGGGCCCGCGTCGTGGATCATCAGCCAGGTGCGGTGGTGCGGAATGCCGGCCAGTTCGGCGACGGCCCACTCGAAGAAGGTCATGTGGCCGTGGGCCAGGGCCCGTAGCAGCAGCGACGGCGACAGGCGGCCGACCTTGCTGAGATGCGCCACGAAAGCCTTCGGGTCGCCGGCGCGGCCGGCCTGGTCGACCAGATCGATCGTCGCCCGTTCCTTGGCGCCGATGATCAGCTCCATCGTGCGCTCGGCCGACAGGGCGTGGCTGGTCAGGATATGGTCGCGCAGCTGCTCGCCGACCATGTCGATCAGGCGCTCGCTGACCGCCAGAGGCAGAGCCGTGCGATAGGCGACGGCCTGCAGCACGCTCTCCGACTTGGAGAAGCGATCCAGCGCCTTCTGCAGCGTCACTTCCGAGAAGCGGGCGTTGTCGTTGGCGCAGGCCGTGGCGACCACGTCCTCGTCCCCCTGCTCGACCAGCAGGGTGGTGATACGGCTGGAGAGCTTGGGACGCCTGGCCACCGCCTTCTGGCGCGCCGCGCCCCCGACGCGGACGATCTCGGCCAGGTCGGTGTCGGTGAACACCGGCGAGAAGCTGATGATCGGCAGGCTGACGCTCTCGACGTCACGGGCCAGGCGGTTGGCGACGTCCGGCGGCAGAGCCATGGAATTCTTCAGCGTCACCGCCATGGCGCGACGCACCAGCTCGGCGGCGTCGGCGGCCATCACCCGCAGGATCTCGTGCGCGACCTGGCGGTCCTCATCGCTGAGCGCGCCGCGGTCGATGGTGCGGCACAGCTTGTGCGCGGCCAGCGCCCGTTCGTCCGGCGTCGCGCCCTTCACGAGCATGCGGATGTCGGAATCGGTGAGAGCGGCGCGTGTGGTGGCCATGGTCGCCTGCCGAGAGTCTGGGACTTGGAGCCCCATCTTCGACGGTTAGGCTTAATGATTGTTTGAACTTTGTACCTGTGGATTAACGATACCCCGTAACCGGGTACAAACCACGCTCCCCTAAGGTGCGTCCTCAATCACGAGGAGCGCGACCTTGCTCGCCGAGCGCCGCCCACAAGATATCTCGACAGAGGGCGCCCACCTCGCCAAGGCCCTGGACGCCCAGACGGCGTTGCTGCCTTACGCGCTTGGGGTTTTCGCGGTCAGCCTGCCCCTGTTCGTATGGATCGGATCGTTCGCCGCCAACCGCGTCTGGATGACCGCCAGCTTCGCGGTGTTCGCGATCAACTGGGGCGCCTTCTACGCGGTGGTGAACTGGCTGCGCGACGAAGCGTCGCAAGATCTTAACCGCAGAGCACGAGTCCAGGTGATGGGCGGCGTGCTCTGGGCCCTGGCTTCGGTGCAGGTCTCGGTCTTCGCGCTGGGCGCCGGACCGGCGCGAGAGCCCCTGCTAATGCTGGCCACGGCCGGCGCGGTGCTCTGCGCCTTCTTCGCCGCGCCCTATCTGGCGGGCCTGCTGATCATCGCGCCGATCGCCGCGGCCGGCCCGTTGATCGCCTCCTTCGCCAGCGACCGCCAGCTGGGCGAGCTGACCTGGGGCGCCATCGCCCTGGCGATGACCCTGGCGCTGATCCTGAACCGCATGTTCCGCCGCCAGCACGACCTGGCCGTCCGACACGAACACCTGGTCGACGAACGCTTGCGGGTGCTGGAGGCGGCCGAGCGCACCGCGCGCAGCAAGTCGGACATCGTCGCCACCCTCAGCCACGAGATCCGCAACGGCCTGACCGGCGTCACCCACGTGCTGGCCGCCGCCGCCGGCAAGGGCGGCCGCGCCGCGCCCTCGCGCGAACAGCTGAACGCCGCCCTCGACGCGGCCCAGGACCTGATCGCGGTGCTGAACGCCACGCTCGATTCCGAGATCGCCGAGTCCGGCCGCCTCAGCGTCGAGGCTCAACCGTTCGACCCGGTCCGCCTGGTCCAGGACCTGGCCCTGCTGGATAAGCCGCACGCTGCGGCCAAGGGCCTGGAGCTGACGGTCCATGTCGACCCGCTGCTGCGCATCCGCGACAGGGGCGCGACCGTCGCCGACGCCCTGCGCACCCGCCAGATCATCGCCAATCTGCTGGGCAACGCGGTCAAGTACACCGTGCGCGGTCGCATCGAGGTTCGTCTTGAACCCCGTGACGGGCAGATCGCCATCGAGATCGCCGACACTGGCCCCGGCCTGTCGACCGAGGAGATCGAGCAGGCGTTCGAGCCCTTCCGCCGCATCGAGCGCACCGGCGCCGGCGTCAACGGGGCGGGCCTGGGCCTGTCGCTATCGCGCCAGCTGGCCCGGTTGATGGGCGGCGCCCTGGAGGCGCGTAGCGCCGTGGGCGTCGGCAGTTGCTTCACCCTGACCCTGCCCTTCGATCCGGACGCACAGTACGCGGTCGACGCCGAAGAGATGGAGGCCGCGGCCGCCGACACCTCGGGCGCGCCGCGCGCCCTACGGATCCTGATCGCCGAGGATGACGCCCTGAACGCGGCGATGCTGCGCGCCATTCTGGAGCAACTGGGCCACCAGGTGGTCCACGCCCAGAATGGGCGTCGCGCCGCCGACCTGGCCAAGATCGCCGAATTCGACCTCCTCATGCTGGACCACCACATGCCGGTGATGGACGGCCCCACCGCCACCGCCAGCCTGCGCGACAGCGAAGGCCCCAACCGACACGCCCCGATCGTCGCCATCATCGACGGCGACGGCGAAGAGGCCACCGGCTTCCTGGAGGCCGGCGCCGACATCATGCTGCGCAAGCCGGTCAGCGTGGCCGGTGTCGCCCGCGCCCTGGCCGACGCCGCCGCGCTCGACCGTCGCGCCGCTCGATCGGAAGCCGCCTGAGCTTCGGTTTGACAAGCCAGACGGCGAGTGGAGAATGACGCATGTTCTCGCGCTCGACCTTTCGGCGTTTTCGCCATCACGGCGGTAGCCTGCTCGCGGGCTCGTAGCCCCGAACCGTCCGCGCATCCGTCGCGGGCGTTCGGGGCGAACATCACTCCCATCGTCATCTGACGGCGCGCCGCCCGCGCCGTCGCGTCTTCACATCATCGCCAGGAGCTTTCCATGCCCCCGCAAGAGGACGCCGTGGCGCGTCCGCGCATCATCATGGCCGAGACCGAGGTCGACCGCCTTTCCACCCTGGCCCTGCAGATGGAGCAGGCGGCGCCGCTCGCGGCCGACATGCTGTTGCAGGAGATCGACCGCGCCGAGATCCGCCCCGACGGCGATATGCCCGATGGCGTCGTTCGCATGCGCTCGACCGTCCGGTTCGAGGACGACGCCCATGGCGTGGCGCGCTCGGTGCTGCTGGTCTATCCGAAGGAGGCCGACATCGCGGCCGGCAAGATCTCGGTCCTGTCCCTGGTCGGCGCGGGCCTGATCGGCCTCTCCGTCGGCCAGTCGATCCAGTGGCCCGATCGCGACGGTCACGAGCGGTCGCTGCGCATCCTCAAGGTCGAACCGCCCGGCTGCATCGTGTTCTGAACGGAGGGCTTGCCGCCAGGTAAGCCTTTCCAATCTCCGCCCCGGTCCGCACACTCTCGCGCAACGAGAAAAGGGAGAGAGCGATGCTGGAGGGACTGCGAGTCGTCGAACTGGCGACCTATATCGCCGCCCCCGGCGCGGCCGGGATCATGGCCGACTGGGGCGCCGAAGTGATCAAGGTCGAGTCGCCCGAGGGCGATCCGATGCGGCGGTTCTTCGACACCATCGGCTCCGACCAGGACGCCAACCCGATCTTCGAGCTCGACAACCGCGGCAAGCGGGCGGTGGTGCTGGACATCCGGTCCGACCTGGGCCGCGACGCCCTGAAGGCCCTGGCCGCCACGGCCGACATCTTCCTCACCAATGTCCGCCCCGCCGCCCTGGCCCGCGCCGGCCTCGACCACGAGGCGCTGAAGGCGGTCAATCCGCGCCTGATCTATTGCAGCCTGACGGGCTACGGCCTGACGGGCCCGGATCGTGACAAGCCCGGCATGGACGTCGCGGCCTTCTGGTCCCGCGCCGGCGTGGGATCGATCACCGCGCCGAAGGGGACCGAACCCTTCCCGATCCGCACCGGCATGGGTGACCACGTCACCTCGCTGGCCACCGTGTCGGCGATCCTGGCGGCGGTCCACGAAAGACAGCGCACGGGCGTTGGCCGATTGGTCGAGACCTCGCTGCTCCGTACGGGCGTCTACGCGATCGGTTCGGACATGGCGATCCAGCTGCGGTTCGGGAAACTGGCCTCGACGCGGGGGCGGCGCGAGGCGGTGCAGCCGCTGGCCAACTTCTACAAGACCGCCGACGGTCGCTGGATCTGCCTGCTGCCCCGCCAGGGTTCGGTCGACTGGCCGCGTATCGCCGCCGCCGCCGGTCGGCCAGAGCTGGTCCAGGATCCCCGCTTCGCCAACGCCAAGGCCCGCCGCGAGAACGGCCAGGCGCTCGTCGACATCCTGGATGAAGCCTTCGGGGCCATGGCCTATGACGACGCCGCCGGAGCCCTGGACGCCGGCGACATCACCTGGGCGCCCTATCAGACCCCGCGCGAGCTGGCCGCGGATGCGCAGGCGGAAGCCGCCGGCTGCTTCGTCGACACGCCCGACGGCGCGGGCGGCACGTTCAAGGCGCCCGCCGCTCCGGCTCGCTTTCCCGGCGCGGAGGACGGCCCGCGCGGACCCGCGCCGAAGCTGGGCGCGGACACGGCGGCGGTGTTCAGAGAGTTGGGTTGGTCCGAGGATCAGGTATCTGAGCTAACCAAACTCAGCGCTGCTTGACCTTGTCGTTGGCCTCGGCCAGCACCCGCAGCATCTCGGCCGAGAACATCGAACTGGCCAGGCGCTGACCGCCGCCCATGCTCGAGGCGCCCGAGCCGCCGAACGGGTTGGCGGCGTCCTGCGAGCCGCGCAGGATCAGGTCGACCATCGCCTCCTGCTGGCGGATGCGCTCCAGACGGCGGCCGCCGGCATATTGCATGAAGCCTTGGTCGCCCTCGGGCAGACGCACCGTGTCCGGCTGCTCGGTGACGCGCGTCGCGCCGCCGGTCCTTGTCAGGTTGGCGTAGACCTCGCCCACCGTGGCGGCGCGGCCATCCTTGTAGAAGATCGACTTGTTGGCCTGGGCCGCGTCCGGGAACATCGCCGCGGCGCTGGCGCCCGGCGAGGCCGTGGCGGCCTGGATCAGCCGAGCCGAACCCGCCGGACCCAGGAAGTGGGCGGCGTATAGCTCGCCGGAGGTCGGGTCGCGTCCCACCCGCCCCCGCAGATACGAAGCGTGGTCTGAGGTCAGTTCACCCGCCATCAGCGAGGCGGCGTGCGGATCGGCCTTGAGGCCCAGCACGGCTTTGCGGGCTTCGTCGCCATTGACTCGATAGCGACCGTCGGGCCCCTGCGAGATCAGATCGGCATAGCGGGCGTAACCATATTTGGAGCCGTGCTTCTTCAGCGTGGACAGCCAGGTCTGGTCGACGAACTGGAAGAGGCCCGACGCCGAGGAGGTTCGGGCTCTGGCGGCCGGGTTGAAGCCGCTTTCGCGCTTGGCCGTGCCCATCAGGAACGTGAAGTCGACCCCCGTCGCGCTGGACGCGCGCTGGATCGCCGACTCGACGACGCTGCGGATGGAACTGACGGCGGGCATGGACATCAGGAGTCGGCGACTATGGTTAATTCGCGATTAACCACGTTGACCAGCTGCCCCCGTATGACGACATGCCGCACCCATTATTACAAGTGTAAGACAAATCGCCACTGAGATTACGATTGTCAATTTACAGCCACGCGCGTTCGTGCTGACCTGATCCTACAACTGTAATCCAGCGTAGGAGATCGACATGAACCTGGCTCTCCATCCTAGCGGCTCCGGCATCCCCGGCCTGGACGACACCCCGCGCAAACCCTCGAAGGTGCTGGTCATCGGCATCGCCGTCTCGGCCGCCGCGCACCTCGGCCTGATCGGCTACCTGGCCTACACCAAATACGTCACGCCCCTGCCGATGGCGCAGGAGGATCCGGGCTTCAGGCTGGAGTTGCCCTACACGCCGCCGAAGCCGCCGCCCCCTCCCCCGCGGACGGACCAGCCGCCGCCGCGGAACCAGTTGCTTCTGCATACGCCGGTTCCGACGCCGCTCCCCGCGCCCGATCCGCTGCCGGTCAAGCCGCTGGACATCCCACCCGGCCCCGCCGTCGATGGTCCGCCCGTGCTGCCGACGGTCCCGGCCGCGCCGACGCCACCGCCCGCGCCCCAGCCCAAGGTGATCACCCGGGCCAACTGGCTGCGCACGCCCTCGGCGGACGAAGTCTCGCGCTACTATCCGGAAAACGCCCAGCGGCGCGGCCTGTCCGGTTCGGCGACGCTGAGCTGCACGGTCGCCCTCAACGGCGCGGTCCGCGATTGCGTGGTGGCCTCCGAAACGCCCGCCGACGAAGGCTTCGGCAATGCGGCGCTGAAGATTTCGCGCTTCTTCAGGATGAAGCCGCAGATGGAGGACGGCCAGGCCGTGGACGGCGCCACGGTCCGCATCCCGATCCGGTTCAGCGCGGGCGCCTGAAGTTTCTGTCATCCCGGCCGCAGCGCAGCGGAGAGCCGGGACCGCGGAAAGCTCGGCGCTTGCTGCGGTCCCGGGTCTTCGCCCGGGATGACAGGAGGAACTAGTAGCTCTTCGGCAGTCCCAGCACGCGCTCGGCGATGAAGTTCAGGATCATCTCGCGGCTAACCGGCGCGATGCGGGCGATCATCGCCTCGCGGAAGTAGCGCTCGACGTCATATTCCTTGGCGTAGCCCATGCCGCCATGGGCCAGGACCGCGTTCTCGCAGGCGTGGAAGCCGGCCTCGGCGCCCAGGTACTTGGCGGCGTTGGCCTCGGCCCCGCAGTCCTTGCCCTGGTCGTAGAGAGCGGCCGCCTTGAAGGCGAGCAGGTTGGCCGCCTCCAGCTCGGCCCAAGACTTGGCCAGAGGGTGAGCCACGCCCTGGTTCTTGCCGATCGGCCGGCCAAACACGATCCGCTCGTTGGCGTAGGTGGTGGCCTTGGCCAACGCCGCGCGGCCCAGGCCGATGGCCTCGACGGCGAACAGCACCCGCTCCGGGTTCAGGCCATGCAGGAGGTAGGCGAAACCCTTGCCCTCCTCGCCGACCAGATCCCGCGCCGGAACGAACAGGTCCTCGATGAAGAGCATGTTACATTCGACGGCCTTGCGGCCCATCTTCGGGATCGGCTTGGCCTCGATCTTCTCGGCGTCGGTGTAGAACAGGGACAGGCCCTGGTGCGGCTTGGCGCACTGGTCCTTGGGCGTGGTGCGGGCGATGATCAGGATCTTGTTGGCGCGCTGGGCGCCGGTGGTCCAGATCTTGCGGCCGTTCAACCGATAGCCGCCGTCGACCTTCTCGGCGCGGGTCTCCAGGCTGGACGTATCGAGGCCCGAGTTCGGCTCGGTCACCGCGAAGCACATCTTGTCCTCGCCCGAGATGATCCGAGGCAGCAGGCGATCGCGCTGCTCGTCCGAGCCGAACTTCACCAGCGGCATCGGACCGAAGATGTTGAGGTGGATGGCCGAGGCGCCCGAGAAGCCCGCGCCGGACTGGGCCACGGTCTGCATCATCACGGCGGCCTCGGTCAGGCCCAGGCCGGCCCCGCCGACGCTCTCCGGCATGGCCACGCCCAGCCAGCCGCCCTCGGCGATGGCGGCCACGAATTCCTCGGGAAAGATTCCGGTCTCGTCCGTGCGACGCCAATATTCGTCGTCGAAGGCGGCGCACACCTTGGCCACGCCCTCGCGGATGGCTTCCTGCTCTTCGGTCAACCAGAATCCGGACATCCGGCCCTACTCCCCTGCGTTGTCAGCCCTCGGACTTCTCGAAACGGCGCGCGTCCATGACAGCGGCGTCCGGGCCCGGGTTATCGCCATTCAGATACGCCGCGACCATGTCGGCCACAAGCGGCGCGAACAGCCAGCCATTGCGCCGCGCGCCGACGACCAGCATGACGCCGGGCGCCCGGCTCCAGCCCACCAGCGGCAGGCCGTCAGGCGTGGTGACGCGAACGCCGACCTCGACCTTGGCCGCGTCGAGATCCAGCTCCGGCCTCAGAGCCCAGGCCGCCGCGCGCAGGCCCTGTGTCGCCGAGGCGTCCGGCGCGAGGTCGTCGCGGCCAGCCTCCATGGTCGCGCCGATGGCCAGATCCTCGCCCGGCGCCAGATAGACGCCCTCGCCGCGCACCACCGCGCCAACGGCCTCGGCGGAAACTCGCAGGATCTGACCCTTGATCGGCGCCAGGACCTGGGTCTCGGGCGCCAGGCGGCCATCTCGCACGCCAGGGCCGGTGGCCAGCACCAGGGCGTCGAAGGCTTCGGTGCGACCGTCGGCCAAGGTCAGGACGCCGGGCGCGAAGGCCTCGACCGTTCCTGTCTCGAACCGCGCTCCGGCGGCTAGCGCCGCCGCGCGCATCGACGCCAGCGCGGATTGCGCCTCGATGCGCCAGTCCTCGGCGGTCGTGTCGGCGTCGGGCAAGCCAAGGGCCGCGAGTCGCTCGCCGACCTGACCGCGCCAGGCGTGGGAACCCTCGAACCGCACGCCCGCGCGAGTCAGGGCGATTCCCAGGTCATCCGCGAACGCCGGCCACAGGTCGCGGGCGCGGCGCATGATGGAGAGGTGCCCGCGCGAGGCGGGATCGAACAGCGCCTCGCTGACCGGCGCCAGCATGCCGGCCGCCACGCCGGAGGCATTGTCACCCGGCGCGGCCGGATCGAAGATCGTGACCTTGAACCCTATTCGCGCCAGGCGCAGCGCCACGGCGGATCCCAAAGCGCCGGCGCCAGCCACGGCGATACGCGCGCCTGATTGAACTGTCATGGCGCGCAAACACCTTCCAGGCGCGCGAACGTCAAGTCCGGAATGACCATGCTGGTTACTCGATCTATTCATCATTAACGATAGTAAATCGAGCGCGACACTTTGGCGCGAAGACCCGTTCCGTGCACGTCCGGACGTGACGATGCAGCCAAGCTGTGTCTATACCCGTTAACATTGGCATGAAGGCCGCCGCGCGGCGCAGATGGAATAGAGGCGGATGAACGATCGACCCGCAGTCGAACCAGCCCACCCCGTTGATCTCTATGTGGGCGCCCGGCTGAGAATTCGTCGCAAGATGATGGGACTTTCCCAGACCCAAGTCGCGGACGCTCTGGGCATCACCTTCCAGCAGATCCAGAAGTATGAGCGTGGCGCCAACCGCATCAGCGCCAGCAAGCTCTATGATGCCGCCAAGTTGCTGCAAGCGCCTGTCTCCTACTTCTTCGAGGGCCTCGAGGACACCGACGGTGGTATCGACGACGGCTTCGCCCAGCGTATGACCGAGTTCGTCTCCACGCCCGAAGGCCTGGAGCTGGCCAGCCTGTTCCCGCGCCTGTCGGACCGCCGCCTGCGCCGCCGGGTCGTCGACCTGGTCCGCGCCATGGTGGACGACGACGCGCCCTAAACGGCTTCCGCCCAGCACCGCTTTCGAAAGGCCCGCGATGTGCGAATCGCGGGCCTTTTCGCATTCGGAACCGCCTCCTCACGCCCATCGTTGATCCGGCGACGGAGCGCTGACAAGGCCAAGGACATGCCACGCGACACGGTCGATCTCCAGCCGGCCCCGCCCGGCCTTCTCTACGTCAACGACGACGATCCCGGGTTGCGGCGGATCAAGAGCGGCGACGGCTTCGACTATCGCGATCCCGACGGTGACCGCGTCGACGACGCCAGGACGCTCGACCGCATCCGCGCCCTGGCCATTCCGCCGGCCTGGACCGACGTCTGGATCTGTCCCTCGCCGCGCGGTCACATCCAGGCTACCGGCCGCGACCAGCGGGGCCGCAAGCAGTATCGCTATCACGACGGCTGGCGGCGCGACCGCGACGGGCTGAAGTTCGGCCGCATGATCGCCTTCGGTCGAGCCCTGCCCAAGCTGCGCGCCCAGGTCGAAAAGGACCTCGCCCACCGAGGCCTGCCCCGCGACAAGGTCGTCGCCGCCGTTGTGCGGCTGATGGAACTGACCCTGATCCGCGTGGGCAACGAGGCCTACGCCAAGGAGAACAAGAGCTTCGGACTGACCACCCTGCGCGATCGCCACGCCAGGCTGTCCAGCGTCGGCGGCGCGTTCCAGTTCAAGGGTAAGAGCGGCGTGGTCCACACGACCGGCTTCCGTGATCGTCGCCTGGCCCGCATCGTCAAGGCCTGCCAGGACATCCCCGGCCAGCGGCTGTTCCAGTATCTCGACGAGAACGCTCAGCGCCGCACCGTCGAGAGCGCCGACGTCAACGCCTATATCCGCGCGGCGATGGGCGAGGACTTCTCGGCCAAGGACTTCCGCACCTGGGCCGGCACCCTGGCCGCGGCGCGCGCCCTGTGCCTGATCCCCAAGGCGACCAGCGCCACCGAGGCGAAGCGCAACGTCAACACCTGCGTGAAGGCCGTCGCCGGCCTGCTGGGCAACACCGCCGCCGTCTGCCGCGGATCCTACATCCATCCGCTGGTGCTGGAATCCTATCAGCAAGGCGTCTTGCCGCTGAAGCCGGGCCGGTCGGAGCGCGCCTTTGAACTGGCCACCATCCGCTTCCTGGAAGCGGCCCAGGCCTCGTGCGCCGAAGCTTAGCGGAACGCCCCAGCGACGAGCGCCGTTGAGTCGGCTCGAATGGAGAAAACGCCCATGGCCGCCGGCCGCCCCACCTGGCAAGGCCACCTGCGCCTGTCGCTCGTGACCTGTCCCGTCGCGATGTACACCGCCACCGATGCGCGCGGCGACGTGCACTTCAACATGCTGCACAAGAAGACCCACAACCGGATCCGGATGATCCCGACCGATCCGGACCTGGGCCCCATCGAGCGCTCGGACATCGTCAAGGGCTACGAGTACGAGAAGGGCGAGTACGTCGTCATCACCCAGGACGAGATCGACGACGTGCGCCTGGAAAGCACCCGCACCATCGACATCGAGACCTTCGTACCGGCGGCCGACATCGACCGACTGTACTGGGACAATCCGTACTTCCTGGTTCCTGACGGCAAGCTGGCCGCCGAGGCCTATGGCGTGATCCGCGAGGCCATGAGCAAGGAGGGCCAGGTCGCCCTGGGCCGCGTCGTCATGCACCAGCGTGAGCGCCTGCTGGCCATCGAGCCGCGCGACAACGGCATGGTCGCCTGGAGCCTGCGCAACCGCCGCGAGGTGCGCGACGCCGCGACCTATTTCGACGCCATCCCCGACAAGAAGCCCGATGCGGCGATGATCCAGATCGCCCAGAAGATCATCGAGCAGAAGGAAGGCCCCTTCGATCCCGAGCAGTTCAACGACCGCTACGAGGACGCGCTGCGGGCGCTGATCAAGGAAAAGCAGAAGGGCAAGGGGCGAAAGGTCTCCGCGCCGGCCGAGCCGGAGGACACCAATGTGGTGGACCTGATGGAGGCGCTGCGGAGCAGCCTGGGCAAGGCGCCGGCGAAGAAGCCTGCGGCCAAGGCTCCGGCGCGGAAGAAGGCCAGCTAGCCCTTCTTCCGTTTTCCCCGGCGAAAGCCGGGGCCCAGATCGAACCCAGGGCGACCGAGACCCTGGCGCCGGCGTAAGGCGCGAACACCGCAAAGGCTCTGGATGGATCTGGATCCCGGCCTTCGCCGGGAAGATCGGTGTTGGTCTAGCTCACCCCTTCCCCAGCTTCTTGATCGCTGGCTCCAGGTCCCGCTCGCTCTCCGCATAGGCGTCCCAGGCGTCGAGATCTTTCACCATTCCCGGCACGGTGCGGATATTGAACCGCGTCGGATCCAGCCCCTTCCTCACCTGCGTCCACGCCACGGGCCACGACACCGGCGCCCCTGGTCGGCCACGCGGCGACAGCGGCGCCACCGCCGTGCTCATCCGGTCGTTGCGCAGGTAGTCGAGGAAGATCTTCCCGCCCCGATCCTTCTTGGCCATCGAGATCAGGTACTGATCCGGGCTATCGGCGGCCATCCGGGCGCAGACCTCGCGGGCGAAGGCCTTGGCGGCGCCCCAGTCCACCTTTGTTCCCTTCAGCGGCGTGACCACGTGCAGGCCCTTGCCGCCGGTGGTCTTGCAGAACGGGACCAGGCCCAGGGCTTCCAGCCGGTCGCGGATCTCGCGCGCCCCTTCGACCACGACGTCGAAAGAGACGTCCGGGGCCGGGTCGAGGTCGAACACCAGGCGCCCCGGGACCTCCGGCGCGCCCTCCCGGCAGTTCCAGGGATGCAGCTCGGTCGCGCCCCACTGGGCGGCGGCGACCAGGCTCTCGACGGTGTTGAAGACCAGGTACGGCTTGCGGTCGCCGCTGACCGTGACCTCGTCGATCAGGGCCGAGACGCCCTTGCCCGAATGGCGCTGGAAAAAGGTCTCGTGGCCGATGCCATCGGGCATACGGATCACCGAACAGGGTCGCCCCTTGACGTGCTCCAGCATCGAAGGACCGACGGCCTCGAAATATTCGGCCAGATCCAGCTTGGTCCCGGGCGTCCCATCGCCGGCGTCCGGCCACAGCGGCTTATCGGGATTGGAGATCGCCACGCCTAGCACCGAGGCCTTGCCGCCCTTGCGCGCGGGACCGGCGGCCGCGGGCTGGGCCAGCGCGACGTCTTCGACCGGCGCGGGCGCTTCGGCCTCGACCGCCCTCGCCGGTTTGTCCTCGCGCAATCCCTTGAACGACGCCTGTCGCACCGAGCCGTCTCCCGTGAAGCCAGCGAACTCTATCTCGGCGACCAGCTCCGGCTCCACCCAGTGAATGTCCGCCCCGCCCCGTGGCGCGCCCTTGCCGCCGAAGGGCGAGGTCTTCCGCGCCAGCTTCTTCAGGGCCGGCAGCAGCTTGGCCACCTTGTCGCGGCCGAAGCCCGTGCCGACCCGGCCGACATGGGCCAGTTCCCCCTCGTCATTGTAGATGCCGACGATCAGCGAGCGGAACGCGTCGCCGGTCGTGGTCCACCCGCCGATCACCACCTCGTGGCCGGCCCGGCACTTGGCCTTGGTCCAGGTCGCGCCCTTGCCGGAGCGATAGGGCGCATCGAGCTTCTTGGAGACCACGCCCTCCAGCGACATCCGGCAGGCCGACCGCAGCACCGCCTCGCCGCCGCTGGCGAAGTGCTCGACATAGCGGATGCGCTCACCATCAGCGGGCAGCAAGATCTTCAGCCGGGCCTTGCGGTCGGACAATGGCAGGTCGGTCAAGTCCTGTCCGTCGGCGTGCAGGAGGTCGAAGGCGAAGAAGATCAGGTCGTCGGTCTTCTCCTCCGACAGCGCCGCCTGCAGCCCCGCGAAGCTGGGCGAACCGGCCTGGTCCAGGGCCACGACCTCGCCGTCGATCAGGGCGTCGGGCAGGCCCGTGGCGGCCTTGATCAGTCGCGGGAAGCGCTGGCTCCAGTCGAGGCCCGTCCGGGTGCGCAAGCTCGCCTCGCCGCCGTCTATACGCAGCTGCATCCGGTAGCCGTCGAACTTGATCTCGTGCACCCAGCCTTCGCCGGTGGGCGGGCGGTCGACCAGTTTGCACAGCTGCGGTGGGATGAAGTCCGGCATGGCCGCCTCGGGCGTCGCCGTCTTGACCGCCTTGGCGGCCGGCTTGGTCTGGGCCCTGCCCTTCGGCGCGCCAGCGTCCTCGGCGGCTTTCTCGGCGCTGGCCTCGGGCGAGTTCGTGCTGCTCCAGACCGCGTCCGGCGTCGGACCGGCCTTGGTCATGAACGGCGTCGGCGCCTTACCCTTGCCGGCCGCGATGTCTTCCATCGTCCGGCCCGAGGCGATCGAGAAGGACGTATCCTCCAGGAAGTCGAGGTCGCCCTCGATAGCGAACGCGTCGCGGTGCTTGATCAGCAGCCAGTTCTCGCGCTTGCCGCCCCCGGATTTCTCCTTGGCGAACTTGTCGTTGTTGATCCGGACCAGGACCCAGCCGCCCTTCATCCGTTCGCCGGCGAAGACCAGCTTGATCTCGCCCTTCTTGAGCCCCTTCTCCAGGTCGAAGCCCGGCTCGGGCGCCCACCAGCCGCGATCCCACAGCATCACCGTGCCGCCGCCGTACTGGCCTTCGGGGATCGTGCCCTCGAAGTCGCCATAGGCCAGCGGATGGTCCTCGACATGGACGGCCAGGCGCTTGTCGTGCGGATCGCGCGACGGCCCACGGGTCACGGCCCACGAGAGAAAGACGCCCTCATGCTCCAACCTCAGGTCGTAGTGCAGCCGGGTGGCGTCGTGCTTCTGGATGACGAACCGAGCCCGAGCCGAAGCCGCGACCTTGGCTTCGCCAGAAGGCTCGGCCGTGAGCTTGAAGTCGCGTTTGGCCTGGTAGGCGGCCAGCTTCGGCGCGGCCATCGCTTATTCGCCGTCGAAGACTTGCGGGCGCACGTCGTCGTCCTCGTCGACGCCATCGCCGGCGTCGGCCTCCTGCTCAAGGTCGACGATCTGATCGTCGTCGAGGTCCTCAGCCGTCAGGGCGTCGTCGTCATCCTCGTCACCCTCGGCCTGGGTGACGTCCAGCACGTCGGGCAGCTCCTCGAAGGTGCGGAACTCGCCATCCTTGCCGATCACGTCGTCGTCCATGGCCTCGGCGCCGTCCTGCTCGTCGTAGCCGTTGTCGATGTCGGTCATGGCTGTCTCTCCTGTGCCTGCAGGAGAAATGATTGGAGGTCGGCTGCGTTCCGGTCTTGTCGATCGGTGTGGCGGATACGGCTCCGCCGCTTCACGCGATCTGGCCGCTGAAGGGATGGAAAGGGGCGCGGAGCGCCGGACAGCGTCCGGAGTTGGCAAATAGAAATACCGTTTCGACAAAGCCCGATGCTCACGGGAGAAGGACGAAGGTCGCGCCTAGGCGGGGGTCCGCCCCATTTCCCGTGCAGAATCACCGACTGCGTGAAGCGCTGCATGGTCTACTTGCGGGACCATCATTAAGCCTTTTGCCCCAAACTTGACCGTTCCGGAGACGACGATTCTGAAAAAAACCCCGTCCCATGGGCGTTTTGCCCCCATGAATCGGCTTTTTAACCTTCCCTAATGGGTGACAAACGCGATCGGTCTCGTCAGGCTCACATTTCCCTGATTCACAGGAATGAGCTTAGAGATGACGAACGTTTCCGACCTGGTCGACGCCGCTGTCGCCGCCGACGACAAGCTGACCAAGACCCAAGCCAAGGCCATCATCGATGGCGTCTTCAAGGCGATCTCCGACGCCTCCGTGAAGGGTGAAGAAGTCTCGATCCCGGGCTTCGGCAAGTTCAAGGTCCAGGCCAAGCCGGCCCGCACCGGCCGCAACCCGGCCACGGGCGCGACCATCGAGATCGCCGCCAGCAAGAAGGTCGCCTTCACGCCGGCCAAGCAACTGAAGGACGCCGTCAACGGCTAATCCATCAGCGAGAGGCGGACGCCGCAAAGTGTCCGCCTCTCGACGCTTTCCTTCACGCGCGACATTGCACCCATACGCTTGTCGCGCGTGAAAACTTTACGGAACAAATAGAGAACAATAGCGTGCCACGCATGGCCGTTCTCGATGTCGGGCGCAAGCTCGCCATCCTCTCGGACGCCAAGCACCCGACGCCTGCGTGGCCTGGCGCCGCGAGCGGGTGATGGTGTTCGAGAAAGTCGCTTCCGGCCGACGCGCCGTCGCAGGACGCCCATGCGGGGCGCCGCGGCCGCGCTGAGCAAGCCGGACGCGAACGCCAAGGCGCGGGCCTGTACGGCGTTCGTGGAGGATCCTCGGCGGGGCCAAGGCTGGCGCGGCGGACTTGGCAAAACGCCCGGTCATTCGACCGGGCGTTCGCCGGGGCGAGAACTGGCGTTTAGTTGACGGCCTTACCGCTATACTGCGCCATCAGCTCTTCCTTGCGAGCCTTCAGGCGTTCGCCCATGGCGTCGAGATCCTCGTCACCCTTCTTGGCTTGCGAGAACAGCCCCCCGGGCTGCTCCTCCTCCTTGACGTGGTGCTTGATGTACTCGCTCAACACCTTGACCTTGGCGTCGTAGTAGTCGTCGCTGGGCTTCATGGCCTCGATCTCGGCGATCAGCTTCTTGGCCCCGTCGTGCTCGACATAGGCCTCGTCCAGCATGTCATCGTCCACCTCGCCACGTTC
This sequence comes from Caulobacter sp. GW822-FHT07D08, assembly GCF_058798735.1. Classification (NCBI taxonomy): domain Bacteria; kingdom Pseudomonadati; phylum Pseudomonadota; class Alphaproteobacteria; order Caulobacterales; family Caulobacteraceae; genus Caulobacter; species Caulobacter sp. GW822-FHT07D08. Next base: position 203,469 of record NZ_JBXAKU010000008.1, on the reverse strand, counting down.
CTCCGGATAGAGGATTTCTTCCTCGATCTGGGTGTGGACCTTCAAGGCCAGGGCGATCTTGCTGAACAGGGCCAGCTTCTCGGCGTCCTTCTCCAGTTGTTCGTACTCGTCGAACATCCCTTCCACCTCGCGGTGGTCCTTCTTCAGCAGGCTGATCGCCAGCGGATCGCGGCGAGCGGTGCGGCGCGTGCGGCGCGGCTTGGCGGACTTGGCGGTGGTCTTGGCGGCGGCGGCCATGAAAGTCTCCCTTGGATGTCTCCCGACCGCCAACCAACTCGCATGCCTCGGCTCGCGTTCCCTCTGCGGTAAACTCTTAATCGAGAAGCGTTTTCGGGGCCTGGATAGTGTCAGGCGGCCGACATTCGACCGCATGATAGCGACCCGGACGGCGCCCCTGGGACATTGCCGGAACGGCTCCTAAGCCCTGGCTCGCCCGCTGACGCCCGAGAACACCGCGTCCAGCTCCGTGGCCAGTCGCTCGATCCGATAGGGCTTGATCAGCACCCGCCGACCCTCGTTGGCGGCGGCGGCCGCCGCGGCGCTGTAGCCCGTCGTCAGGACCACGGGCAAATCGGGCCGCAGCCGTGAAATGTCGCGCGCCAGGTCCAGCCCGCCGATATCGCCCGGCATGACCATGTCGCTGAACACCAGGTCGAAGGCGACGTCCTGCCGCAGGGTCTCCAGGGCCGACAGGGCGTCGCTGTTCCGCACGACCTCGTAGCCCAGCTCGCGCAGCATCTCCTCCACCAGCTGGGCGACGCTGTCGTCGTCCTCGACCATCAGGATGCGTCGCGCCTGAGGACCGGCCTTGCGCAGCAGGGCCGGCGCGGTCTCCTGAGCCATGGCCTTGGTACAGCGCGGGATACGCATCCAGATCGTCGTCCCCTCGCCCAGGACGCTCTCGATCCCCGCCTCACCGCCCGACGAGCGTGCGAAGCCATAGACCTGCGACAGGCCAAGGCCGGTGCCCTTGCCGACCGGCTTGGTGGTGAAGAACGGCTCGAACAGGCGGCTCAGCACCTCGGGCGCCACGCCGACCCCGGTGTCGCGGATCGACAGCCGCACCATGTCGCCCTGGCCGTCAGGTTTGCCGGATGGCTCGTTGCGGCCCTCGATGGTGATCACGCCGCCGTCGGGCATGGCGTCGCGGGCGTTGATGGCGATGTTCAGCACGGCCACCTCCAGCTGCGAGGCGTCGACCTCGACCCGCCACAGGTCCGGAGCCAGCCGGATCTCGACCGTCACGTCCTCGCGCAGGGAGCGGTCCAGCAAGGTGTGCATGCCGTTCAGGCGCTTTTCGATGTCGACAACCTCGGGTTTCAGCGGCGCGCGGCGCGAGAAGGCCAGCAGTTGCTGAGTCAGGCTTGCGCCGCGATCGATGGCCTGGCGGATGCCGGCGCGCAGACGCTCGCGCCGGGTCGGATCGGTGGTCCGCTCCAGCAGATCCATGCCGCTGGAGGCCACCATCAGCAGGTTGTTGAAGTCGTGGGCCACGCCGCCGGTCAGCTGGCCCATGGCCTCCATCTTCTGCGACTGGCGCAGGGCCTCCTCGGCCTTCTGGCGTTCGCGCGTCTCGCGGCTCAGGCGACGATAGGCCTCGGCCTCGCGGGCGTTGGCCGCGCCCAGCACGCCGATCAGCAAGGCGGCCATGACGATCAGCAACGCGAAGCCCGCATAGCGCATGGCGCGGCGGCCAGGCGATTCCAGCACCGTGCGGAGATAGACCGAACCCAGCACGGTCTCGCCCTCGGTGACCCGCGAGGTCAGGATCAGACGCGCGCCGTCGTTGCGCGGCGGCCCTAGGACGTTGCGGGCCGGCGGAGGCGGCGCCCCGGCCCGGACGTAGCTGGCGGCCAATTGCCCCTGCATGTCGTAGGCGGCGACCGCCTCGACATCGGGGTTGGAGCTCTGGGCCCCGACATATTCGCGCGCCGCAGAGCGGTCGTCGAAGGCCAGGGGCGCGGCCATGCTGCCGGCCAGGATCCGCAGTTGCACCTCGGCCTGGCGGAAGCGCTCCTGCTGGCCCAGGTGCTCGTTGTAGGCGGCCAGGGCGAACGCGGCCGCGACGATGGCGATCGCCAGCCCGATCGCCATGGAGACGGTCAGGACGGGGCGCCAGGCCAGCCGTCCGGAAGACGACGTCATCGGCCGGTCTCCCTGGGCTGGGCGGCCAGCGCCAGCAGCTTGGAGCTGACGGTCAGGCCGGCGGCCTGGGCGGCGTCCGCGCGGATCGCGAAGCGGATGCGGCTGTCGACCGTGACGAACTGGACCATCGCGCCGGGCGCGTCGAGGCCCTCGTCGGCGACCGTCAGCAGCGGCCGTCCGGCGATCATGGCCAGCATCTCCCGCGGGGTCTGGGTGTGGGCGGCGGCCAGGAACAGCATGTGGCAGGGCGTGCTCTTGGCCACGGCCGGCATACGGACGACCACGACCGGATGCTCGCCGACCCGCGCGCCCCGCACGGCGTGATCGACCATCCCCCCGAACGGGTCGCGCCCAGCGACGCACAGGCGGAACGGGCTGGCGGGCCCCTCAAAGGCGGCGGCGGGCCACCCGACGAACGCGGTGAGCTTGTAGAGATAGCCGGCCTTTATGGCGTAGGTCGGATTGCGGCCTTCGGCATGGGCGACGGGGCGGTGATCGCCGGCCTGGGCCACGCTGGCCAGGGCGCAAAGCGCGCACACCGCCGCGACGACGCGCAACGGCGAAGCGCGCCGTCCAGGGGTCCACCCCAGGGGGCTCGTCGGGAAGCCCAAGACCATACGCCAGTCCCCCTTAGCGATCTGAACGCGAAGCATGACCGTTTCGATCCCATCCCCATGACATTTTGGAGGCGGGGCCCGTCGGGCCTTTCTGCGCAGGGGATAGATAAGCAAAAAGCCCGGGACCAAGCCCGGGCTTTCATGTCTGCGATGGTACCGCCTCTCAGGCTTGAACTGAGGACCTCTGGTTCCACAAACCAGCGCTCTAACCAACTGAGCTAAGGCGGCGCATCGCGAGGGAGTGTCTTTAGTCGGACAGGCTCCTCGGATCAAGCGCCGAAACACGCTCTTTTCACAAGAAAGCGCTCGTTCATTCTTGAGCCGTTCCAAAGAAACGCGCTCGATCTCATTTGGCGCAAAAAAACGCCCCGGAGCCGAAACTCCGGGGCGCTTCTTTTGTGTGTCGCTCGCGTCCAGGCCCTATTGCGGGACTTGGAACACCAGCGGGACGGTCACCTGGCCACCGTCGACGGGCGCGCCGTCGAGGGTCTTCGGCTTCATCCGGAACAGGCGCGACAGCTTGATAGCTGCATCACCAAAGCCCATGTCGGCGGGCGATTCCGAGACGATCGAGCAGCCTTCCAGCGTACCGCGAGCCGTCACGGTGCACGAGATCGTCGCACGACCGCTGACTTCCATCCGTTGAGCACGGTCCGGGTAGTACCGGGCCATGTCATCGCCGGAGGGCTTGCGGGCCCAGTCCGGACGGGTGATCACCGACGCGCGGGCCGGCGGAGCCGTCGGCACGGGCGGGACCGCCGAGATCACCGGCGGAGCCGTGGTCTCGACCCGTTTTTCAACGGGCGGGATCGGCAGCGGCGGCGGCGGCGTCACGTCCGGCGGCGGAGCCACTGGGGGACGCGGCTGGACCACTGCCGGAGGCGGCGGCGGTTCGTTGGTCGGCGGCGGCGGCGGAGGAGGCGGCGGAGGCGGCGGCGGCGGCGGAGGCAACTCCACATCCACGGCTTCGTCCGAGTACTCCTGGAACACCGCTTCGAACTTCTGCTTCGCCAGGTAGGCGAAGAGCAATCCGTGCAGACCGCAGACCACGATCAGGGCGACGCCGAACGGCCCCATACCCTTCTTGCGACGCGGGCCGTCCGAGGTGAGCGGATCGTAGTGGCGATGCTCGGGCGTATTTTGTTCAGCCATGCAGCACCCCTACCTTAGCTATCATCCCGGCCAACGAGAGCCACGCTGTAGAAGCCGTTATCCTGGAGGGTGTTCATCACCTCCATGAAAGCCCCGTAGCGAACCTTTTCGTCGGCCCGGATGAAGATGCGCTCCTTGGACGGATCACGTCGGCCAATGTTCTTGGCGATGTCCTGTCCCATCTCGTCCACGGTGGTCGGGAAATCCCCAATGAAGATCTGCCCCGACTGTTTGATCGAGATGTAAACCGGCTTCGGCGGGTTTGGAGATGCTTTCGCCACCGCCGGCGGCAGGTTCACTTCGACCGACACGGAGGCCAGCGGAGCGGCCACCATGAAGATGATCAGGAGCACCAGCATGACGTCCACGAAGGGCGTGACATTGATGTCGCTGTTCTGTTCGACGTTGAACCTGTCGCCCCCACCGCCTGAAAGTTTGGCGGCCATGGGTGTTACGCCCCCTTGTCGAGCTGACGCGAGATGGCGTTCATCAGTTCAGCAACGAAACCTTCCGAGCGGGTGCCGTAACCCGAGATGCGGGTCTGGAAGTAGTTGTAGAAGATAACGGCCGGGATAGCGGCGAACAGACCGATACCGGTGGCGAGCAGCGCTTCAGCGATACCCGGCGCCACGACGGCGAGGTTGGTCGTGTTGGTGTTCGCGATGCCGATGAACGACGTCATGATGCCGTACACCGTACCGAACAGACCGATGAACGGACCGGCCGAACCGACCGAGGCCAGGAACACCATGCCGCCCGACAGGCGCTTGGCCAGCGAGGCTTGCACCGCGTTGATGGCGTAGGTGGCGCGAGCCAGCGTCGAGTCACGGTGTTCGCCAGCGACGGCGAGACCGGCTTGACGCGACAGTTCAACTTCCTGCGAGGCGGCGGCGGCCATGTCGGCCATCGGGTTGCCTTCGAATTCTTCCGACGAGCTGATGCGCGCGATGTCGGCGATCGAGCGAGCGCCGCGGAAGGCTTCCAGGAACTTGTCCGATTGCTTGTTCAGGCCAGCGAACTCGAAAATCTTGGTGAGCAGCAGCACCCACGAGAAGACCGAGGCCAGCAGCAGGCCGATCATGACGACCTTAACGACGGCGCCAGCGGCGAGGAACATGCCGACGGGCGTCAGCGAGTGGCCGCCCTTCTTTTCGCCTTCAGCTTCGGCGGTGTCGGCCGGCGGAGCTTCCGGAGCCGGGGTCGCGGCCGGAGCGGCGGCGTCGGCGGGAGCGGCTTGCGTGGAGGAGGCGGCGGCGGGAGCCGAGGCGTCCTGGGCAAAAGCCGGGGCGCTCGCCATCAGCGCCATGGCGCCGACGAGAGCGATGAGGGGGGTCTTCCGTTTAATGTCGAGCATCTGTCGCCAGTTCCTGATTGGTCTAGCACGTTTGGACCGAGGGTCGTCGCGCGAGAGCGTCTCCACCCTAACTCTGAATAGCCCACCTGGCGGTCGATTTCTCTTCCAACCTGGCGGACCCGCTTCGCTGCGCTCGACCCGTTACGCCCCTCACGAGGACCAAGGCCTCCAGAAGGATCGTTTCGAAGCGCGGGCAACCGACGCCCTTTTGGGGCTCCGGTCTTACCGCAATGTTAGAATTGCGGCTGTGGTCCTTTGGCAACCCCTTTTCGCACCGTCAAGGGGATCATTTGGGCACAAATGCATCGCCGGCGGCCCTTCCCCCCCGGCCTCACCGCAGCGCACAAAAGGGTTTTCCGGAAAAAGGGGCGGTTTTTCCCTGACAACGAGAAAAACCATGCTGCACCGCAGCATAGCAATAAAACGCCGGTCGATGAAGAAAGGCGCCTGCCCTCTCAGCAGGTGGTGCGTCTCGCGGGAGGGTCAACCGCCATCATGACGGAAAAACGACAAGACGACCGACCCGGATCCAGGCGGTCTGAGAAGGAGTCTGGCTTCCGAAGGGAAGTGGTGCCTGGGACCGGAATCGAACCAGTGACACGCGGATTTTCAATCCGCTGCTCTACCAACTGAGCTACCCAGGCATCTAGCGTTCGGCGGTCTAAACCGCCTCGGCGACCTCGCTCTGCAGCGAGGAGCCGGGTCTATAAGTGAGGCCGGATGGGATGTCCAGCGCCCTTTTTCATTCTCTGTGGATGTCTTCGGACAGAGGATTTTCCTCGTCGTCGTCGCCGCCCGGGACGACGTAACGGTCGCTTAGCCAGCGCTGAAGGTCGACGTCCGCGCAACGCTTGGAACAGAAGGGACGGAAAGCCGGATCGACCGGCTTGCCGCAAGTAGGGCACCCCGTGCTCATGTGGCGTACACCTCAAGACGGTCGACCGGCCAGTCCGATCGGGATTCGATGACGAAACGGCGACCCAGGCGCTCGGCGACGCCGGCGTCCAACTCGTCCATGAAGGCTTCGACCACGGCGGGCGCGCAACGACCCGTCAGCCGCCCCCCGGGGTCCGCCCTCCCCTCGCGCTCCAACGCTCGCGCCAGGCGACGAGCCACGTAGCGGGGATTCGCGGCCCCATTCGGGGTCAGCAGGCGGTCGAGAATCGGCGGCGCGCGGCGCGGGACGATCATCTCCAGCGTGCCGAACTTGCTGATCGCCCCGATTCCCACACCGGGGTTATCCGGAGAGAAGGCGTTGCGAGCGGCCGTGGTCAGGGCCTGACCGTCATGGCCACGGCCGACGAGATCGAAGACGACGATGCCGCCCAGCCCCTTCAACCGCAGCACGCGGGCCGCGACGGCGAGCGCGGCCATGTTGGCCTGGCGCGCGGCGCGCTTCGAATCGGCGGATTCGCGACCACCCAGGTCGACGTCGATCGCCGTCAGGGCTCGCGTGGGCTCCACGGCGATGTCGCCGCCCCCTGGCAGAGCGAAGACGGTGGTCAAGGCGTCGGCCTCGGCCTCCTCGACGGCGAGGAGAGCCTTGTCACCCGTCGTGGGCGACCCGGCCTTCACGGCGTGTCGCAGGCGCTCCTCGACCGACGGCGCGGCCTCCAGCACCCGCGGCTCGCCCTCGCCTTCGGCGACGAAGCGGGCCACGGCCGCCTTGTCGGCGCGAGAGGCGGTCTTGATCTCGATCTCGACGAGCCCGCCCTCGACCAGCCTGGGCATGTCGGGCCGCAGCGGCAGGATCACGTCCTGTCCGCCCGGCAGGGCCACGAAGGCCGCGTTGAAGGCTTTCTCGATCGACTTGATACGGGCCACGCCTCGCACGCCCTCGGCGTCCAGCGGGTCGTCGGTGGGCCAGGCGACAAACAGGCGCTCGGGGCGGCCCTCCAGCGTCACCACCCCGATGGTCTCGCCGACGCCCTTGTGAAGATAAGCTCTGCGCTCGCTCATGCCGGCTCGCCTTTGGGGCGATACCCCAGGCCTTCCAGCAGGTTCAGGGTCTCGTACAGCGGCAAGCCGACGACGCTGGGATATGAGCCCTGCAGCTCGGTGATGAAGCCGCCGGCCAGGCCCTGGACACCATAGCCGCCCGCCTTGCCTCGCCACTGGCCGCTGGCGACATAGGCGTCGCGCTCGGCGTCGGTCAGGCGCTTGAAGCCGACCTTGGTCTCGACCAGGCGCGAGCCCATGCGGCCGTCCGGCGCGATCAGGGCCACGCCAGTCAGCACCTTGTGGTTCCGACCGGACAGCAGCTTGAGGCAATAGAGGACGTCGGCCTCGGTTTCGGCCTTGGGCAGGATGCGTCGGCCAACGGCCACCACCGTGTCGGCGGCCAGGACGAAGTCGCCCGGCGCGCGCGCGGCGACCACGCGCGCCTTCTCCGACGCCAGGCGCAGAGCGTGGCGGCGCGGAGTCTCGTCGCGCAGCGGACTTTCGTCGATGTCGGCGGGATCGACCCGGTCGGGCGTAACGCCGACCTGGGCCAGCAGGTCGAGGCGCCGCGGGCTCGCGCTGGCCAGGACCAGCGATGGCCGGGCGGCCATCTCGGGAGCCACGGGCGTCCTACTTGAAGCGGTAGGTGATACGGCCCTTGGTCAGGTCGTAGGGGGTCATCTCGACCAGGACCTTGTCGCCGGCCAGCACGCGGATGCGGTTCTTGCGCATCTTGCCGGCGGTGTGGGCGATGATCTCGTGCGCGTTCTCAAGCGTCACCCGGAAGGTGGCGTTCGGCAGCAGTTCGCTGACCGTACCGGGAAACTCGAGCAGTTCTTCCTTAGCCATCAGGCCTCTCAAATGGAGCGAATCGAATAGCCACGAGGGCGCGCTGACGAGTGAGTCAGCACGCGACCCTTCGCGGCGAGGCGCCTCTATAACGCATTCACCCCCCAAACGTCGATGGCGCCCCGAAACGTCGTTTAATTTGCTCGGCCAGGGCGTCCCGGACCAGGCGATAGGCTTCCAGCCGGGCTTCGCGCGAACCGTCCGTTAACGTCGGATCGTGGGTGGGCCAGTATTCGATCTCGACCGCGCGATCACGCGACAGTTCGACGGCCCGGTGCTGGGCTTCCGGCGTCAGGGAAACGACGACGTCGAAGCTGTCGTCCTCCAGTTCGGCGAAGGTCTTGGGCTTGTGGCCCGAGACGTCCAGGCCCAGTTCGTCCATCACCACCACGACGAAGGGGTCGACCCCCTCCCCCGCCGGATCCGGCTTCAGCCCGCAGGAATCGACGAAGGCCCGCGTGCCGTAGAATCGCTTGAACAGCCCCTCGGCCATCGGCGATCGCACGCGGTTGTAGTTGCAGGTGAAGAGGACGGCGTCGGGTAGCTCGCCCACGCTAAAGCCTCCCCCGAGCGGACTTCGTCCGATCGGGATAAGGAGGCTTTACCAACTTAAAGCTGGGGCGCGTTCTCATCGCGAAACCGGATCCACTTTCACGGAACGCGCCCTAACCCCGCCAGTGCAGCGCGCAGATCAGGGTGAACAGGCGCCGGGCGGTGTCGAGGTCGGTCTTGACCTTGCCTTCCAGGCGCTCGCGCAGCAGGTTCGAGCCCTCGTTGTGCAGGCCGCGCCGGCCCATGTCCAAGGCCTCGATCTGCTGCGGCGTCGAGCCGCGGATCGCCGAATAGTAGCTGTCGCAGATCATGAAGTAGTCCTTGATCACCCCTCGGAAGGGCGACAGGGACAGCAGATGCCGCTTGGCGTAGCGCGCCCCTTCAGGGCCCTGGCCGACGATGTCGAAGGCCAGGCGGTTCTCGATCAGCGACAGCTTGATGTCGTACGGCCCGCCCGACGCCTCGGCGGGCTCGAAATAGTTGTCGTCCAGCAGGTCGAAGATCGCGACCTGGCGTTCCTGTTCCTGGTCGCGCGAGGCGGCCGCGAGGCTGTCCTCGTCGATCTCGATCGACTTGATCTTGTGGCTGGCGGAGTCGGCGGTGCTCATCTGTCGCGGACGTTCGCGCGTCAGTCGCCCGAAGGCAACCGTATGGACGCCGACAAGGCGTGGGCCGGCAGTCCCTCGGCCTTGGCCAGCGCCACGGTGTGGGGACCCAATATGCCGAACGAGGCCGAATCGCACTTCACGATCGAGGTGCGCTTGATGAAGTCGTAGATCGACAGGCCCGACTGGAACCGCGCCGCGCGGCTGGTCGGCAGCACGTGGTTGGAGCCGGCCACATAGTCGCCGATGGCCTCCGGCGTGACGCGGCCCAGGAAGATCGCGCCGGCGTGGCGGACGCGGTCGGACAGCCGCTCGGGATGGTCCATCGCGAACTCGACGTGCTCGGGGGCGATGGCGTCGACCAGGGCCGGGCTCTCGTCCAGCGGGGCGATGATCACCGCGCCGTGGTCGCGCCAGGACGCGGCGGCGTCCTCGCCGGTGGCCAGGGTCTTCAGGCGGGCGGCGACCGCTTCCTCCACCTTGGCGGCGAAGGCCTCGTCGTCAGTGATCAGGATCGACTGGGCGGCCGGGTCGTGCTCGGCCTGGCTCAGCAGGTCGGCGGCGATCCAGTCGGGATTGTTCTGGTTGTCCGCCACCACGACGATCTCGGACGGGCCGGCCAGGGCGTCGATGCCGACCACGCCGTACAAGCGACGCTTGGCGGCGGTGACATAGGCGTTGCCCGGGCCGACGATCTTGTCGACCGGCTGGATGGGACCGGCGCCATAGGCGAGCGCGGCGACGGCCTGGGCGCCGCCCACGCGCCAGATCTCGGTGACGCCAGCCTCCTTGGCTGCTGCGAGCACCGCAGGCTGAAGCTTGCCGGGCGGGGTGACCATGGCGATGCGGTCGACGCCGGCCACCTGGGCCGGCACGGCGTTCATCAGCACGGTCGAGGGATAGGCCGCGCGACCGCCGGGAACATAGACGCCCACGGCCTCCAGCGCCGTCCAGCGCCAGCCCAGCTCGACGCCGGCCTCGTCGGTCCAGGCCTGGTCGGCCGGACGCTGGCGGCTGTGATAGGCGCGGATGCGGGCGGCGGCGAAGGCGATGGCCTCGCGAACGTGGGCGGGGGTGTCGGCCGCGCCCTGCTCGATCTCCTCGGCCGTGACGCGGATCGTCTCGGCGGTCAGATCGACCTTGTCGAACTTGCGGGCGTAGTCGAGCAGCGCCTCGAGCCCCTTGGTGCGCACGGCCTCCAGCACCTCGGCGACGGCGGCGTCGACATCGGCCGGCGAGCCGCGACGCTCGTCGAGAAAGGCCTTGAAGGCGGCCGGGAAGCTGGGGTCGGCGAAGGAGAAGCGGCGCATGGGGTCTAAATGCGGCTTTTGCGTCGGGAGGCAAGGCCTTTCAGCCTGGTATTCCCTCGCGATGAGGAGGGCGGCGATGGAGCCTAAACCGCCCTGCCGCGCATCATCACCCCATACGCCGCCGCCGCGATCGCCAGACCCACGAACCAGGCGTAGGTGTAGAGTCCGGTCCAGAACGCCCCGACGCCGCCGAACAGATGCGGCGCCGCGGCCGCCAGGAAGCCCGGCAGGTTCGGCAGCACGCCCAGGACCAGGGCGACGATCGCCGCCGGGTTCCAGCCGCCTCGGTAGGCATAGGCGCCGTCGCGGACATAGAGGTCATCCACCGCCAGTTCCGCCTTCCGCACGATCCAGTAGTCGACGATCAGGATTCCGGCGATCGGCCCCAGCAGCGCGCCATAGCCGACCAACCAGGTGAAGATGTAGCCCTGGGTGGTCTCCAGCAGCTTCCAGGGCATGATCAGCACGCCGATGCCGGCCGTGATCCAGCCGCCGGTGCGATAGCTGATCCGGCTGGGCCAGAGAGCCGAGAAATCATAGGCCGGTCCGACAAGATTGGCGGCGATGTTGCAGCAGACGGTGTCCAGGCTGATGATCAGCAGGCCCACGACCACCGCGATCCCGCCGATATCGCCGGCCAGTTGCACCGGGTCCCAGACCGCCTTGCCGAACACCAGGACGGTGGCCGAGGTCGTCACCACGCTGACCAGGGCCAGCAGGCCCATCGGCGCGGGCAGACCCAGGGCCTGGCCGATGATCTGGTCGCCTTGCGTCCGGGCGAACCGCGTAAAATCGGGAATGTTCAGGGCCAGCGTCGCCCAGAAACCGACCATGGCCGTCAGGGCGGGCGCGAAGACGCTCCAGAACTGGCCGGCCTTGGCCCCGCCTTCGACGAAGGCCGAGGGCTGGTGGAAGATCGGCCCCAGGCCGCCGGCCTTGCTGACCGCCCACCAGACCAATAGGCCGCAGATCAGTACCTTGATCGGCGCGGTCCAGGTCTCCAGCTTGCGCACCGCGGTCAGACCCTTGGTGACGAACAGCAGCTGGAGGGCCCAGAAGGCGAAGAAGGCCAAAAGCTGTCCGGCGCCGACGCCCAGTAGCGGCAGTGGCGCGCCCTCGAGTTTCCGGCCGACGATGACGCCCAGCAGGGTCAGCAGCGCGCCGCCCCCGATCCAGGTCTGGATGCCGTACCAGCCGCAGGCGACGACGGCCCGCGCCACGGCCGGGACCCGCGCGCCCTTCCAGCCGAACGACGCCCGCGCCAGCACCGCATAGGGCACGCCCCAGCGCGCGCCGGCATGGCCGATCAGCAGCATCGGGACCAGCACGATCAGGTTGCCCAGCAGCACGGTCAGCACCGCCTGCCCGGCCGACATGCCCTGCTCGATCAAGCCCGAGGCCAGCATGTAGGCCGGCACGCAGATCACCATGCCCAGCCACAGGGCCGCGAAGTGCCGCCAGCGCCAGGTGCGTTGGGCTTGGCTGGTTGGCGCCAGGTCCTCGTTCCACAGGTCGCTGCCTGGCGTGCTCATGCGGCGAAGCTTAGGCCCGCTTGGCCGTCCCAGGCAATCGACCGAACGCCGTTCCGCCGATCAGCCCAACGCGGCGTAGGCCAGCGTCGCCAGTCCGGAGAAGAACACGACGCACAGCGCCACCAGGGTCGCGCGGCCCCAGTCGAAGCAGGGACCGCCATGGCGCAGCACCGGCGGCTCGGGCTTGGTGATGTCACATGCACGGAAGAAAACCGACTGGGTTTCCCCAGTCGAATAGGCTGTCCTTCTGGCCATCAAAGGCCTCCCTGACGAGCACGCCTCTGTCGGGCGCATGGCGTTAACCTAACACTGCTCGCCCAGCAGGCGAACGGGCCAACCGATCACTACCGCGTGGGACGAATCCCGGGCGGAGCGCCTGCCCGTCAACAGACCAGAAAAAAGGCGCCGCTCAGGGATTGAGCAGGCGCCTAATTCAGCAGCTTGGGTCGAGGAAGACCTAGTCCGCGTGCCCCGGCGTCCGGGGCGTGGTCCAGGGATCCGAGACATCGGCCAGGGCCACGTCCAGGCAGTCCACGCAGACCCGCAGGTCGCCGCCGCCCGCGAAGGTCAGGGTGACGATACCCGCCGGGGCTTCGTCGCCCGGCGTGAAGCCGATGGACAGCAGCTCGACCACCGCGCCCCTGGCGTCGCGACGCAGGTTGCGCCCCTGCACGCCGGTGACGTCACCGAACTGCAGAGCCGAACGCACGCGCTCGCCCCGTTTGGCTTTGGCCGCCTCCCAGCGGAAGCGGTTGCAGGCGATGGTCAGGGTGCGCCCCTGGGCGTCCCAGCGGATGTCGCCGATCTTGGCCACCGCGTCCTGCAGGGCGGCCGACAGCACGCCGAGATCGTCGGCGTCGTGGGCCAGCAGGCGCAGCGGCTTTGCGGTTTCGGTCATCCTCAGAGCTCCGGCTCGCCGTCGCCCTTGATGCGACGGACCTGGGCCCCGCAGGCGCCCAGCTTCTCTTCCAGGCGCTCGAAGCCCCGATCCAGGTGATAGATGCGGCTGACCGTGGTCTCGCCCCGCGCGACCAGGCCGGCGATCACCAGACTGACCGAGGCGCGCAGGTCGGTGGCCATCACCTCGGCGCCTTCCAGTTGCTCGACGCCACGCACGCGGGCCTCGCCGCCCGAGACCGAGATATCGGCGCCCAGGCGCATCAGCTCGGGGGCGTGCATGAAGCGGTTCTCGAAGATGGTCTCGCGGATGCGGCTCTCGCCCTTCGCGGTCGTCATCAGGGCCATGAACTGCGCCTGCAGGTCGGTGGCGAAGCCCGGGAACGGCGCGGTCTCGATGTCGACGGCGTTCAGGCGCTGGCCGTTGCGACGGATGATGCAGCCGTCGTTGGTGTGCTCGACGCCGGCGCCGGCCTCTTCCAACTTGACCAGCAGGCTGTCGATCAGGCCGGGACGGGCGTTGGTCAGGCGCACTTCACCGCCGGCCATGGCCGCGGCCACGGCGTAGGTGCCCATTTCGATGCGGTCGGGGATCACCGCGTGGGTCGCGCCCTTCAGGCGGGCGACGCCGGTGATGGTGATGGTCGGCGTGCCCGCGCCTTCGACCTTGGCGCCCATGGCGTTCAGGCACTCCTGCAGGTCGACCAGTTCCGGCTCGCAGGCGGCGTTCTGGATCACGGTCATCCCGTCGGCCAGCACGGCGGCCAGCATGGCGTGCTCGGTGGCGCCCACAGAGACGATCGGGAAGACGATCTCCGCGCCCTTCAGGCCGCGCGGGGCCTGAGCGTAGACATAACCCTCGTGCAGGTCGATCTTGGCGCCCAGGGCCTCCAGCGCCTGCAGGTGCAGATCCACGGGACGCGCGCCGATGGTGCAGCCGCCAGGCAGCGAGACCTTGGCCTGGCCCGAGCGGGCGACCAGCGGGCCCAACACGTTGAACGAGGCGCGCATCTGGCGGACCAGGTCATAGGGCGCGAAACCGCTGGTGATCTCGGCCGCGTGCAGCACGGTTTCCTGGCCGTCGGCGCCGTCGCGCTCGGTCACCTCGACGCCCAGGCGCGACAGCAGCTTGCCCAGGAAGCGCGTATCCGCCAGGCGCGGCATGTTCGTCAGGCGCAGCGGCTCATCCGTGAGCAGGCTGGCCGCCATCAGCTTGATGGCGGAGTTCTTGGCGCCGCTGACCGGGATCGATCCGTTCAGCCGCGCGCCGCCGGTGATGGCGATGCGATCCATTCAGGTCCCTCGAACGCGCGGGGTGGGGGTCGCCGCGCGGTTCAACATGTGAGGGGCGGGTTCTATCCGTTGCAAGGGGGCTTGCAAGGGCTGCGCCTCTAAATTGGAGCCGAAAGATCGTAGGGACGCTCGTCGTCCGGCCAGCGCAGCTCATGGGTCGTGCTGGCGAGGTCGAGAGCCACCTGGGCCAGCTCGATCGCCTGACGCGTCGCCGCCAGTCCATCGCGCCCGAAGGCGGCCTTGCCGACCTCCGTGTCGAACTGTCCGCCGTCGCCCGTCAGCCGCACCGCGACCGCCCAACCCTGACCATCCGGATTCGGAAACGGCGCGGAGAGCTCGATCGCCAGCTCGACCCGCTCGCCGCCGCGATGAGTTATCCCCAGCAGTTTGCGAACGACGCTATACGGCTTCGGCGCGGCCTCCGCCGCCGTGATCGCAGGGGCGGAATCGTCCAAACGCCCACGGGCGGCGGCTTTCCGCTTGCGAAGGTTCGTACGGAGCGCCTCGGCCAGCCTGGCCTCGCGGGTGGATTTGTCGTCGCTGATCGCCATGCGTCGGGGGTGCGGCGACAAAGATCGTCGGTCAAGACGATTTTGGGCTTGGCGTTCGCGATTCACCTCGCTATACGCCCCTCCTCTTCGCCGCGGTAGCTCAGTGGTAGAGCGCATCCTTGGTAAGGCTGAGGTCCAGGGTTCGAGTCCCTGTCGTGGCACCATGGAGACCCAAAGCAAATCAGTGCTTTGGGTCTCCACCACTCGCGAAGAGAACATCATCGAAATCGCTCAAGTAAGCACATAGTAAGCAAACGTGCGTTTGACGCCGCGTGGGCGCGCTTCCACGCGCCGATCGTCTCGCGAAGCGCGGGGCAAAGGTTTGCTTTTTCCGACCTTGGTGCGCTTAGGGGTGAGCGCATGATTTTCGCCCTGCCCGTTGCTCTCACAGACTGAGAAGCAAGGCCTCTGCTCTCTCATCGAGGCTCGTTGCGACGTTCGCCGGCGACCGGAACGCCCTCAACGACCCTGTCGAAGCCCTCGGGATATTCCTCGAGCCTCCCCCCTTGGCGCGCAGGTCCGCCGCGATGAGCTCCAGTTCGTCGCCTACCGACCAGACGACGGCGTTGGCTCGATTGGCGCCGGCATAGTCGCTGAGATAGACATTGAGGTGGGTCGCCCCGGTTCCGAAGACGGCCGCGTCGCGGCGGACTGGCGTCGACGTCATCACCGGCCAAGGACTGGAGGAGGCGCTCGTCGGCGCCCAGGTCGTCATCGATGTCGTCAATTCGCCGACCTTCGACGACGCCACGGCCATGCGGTTCTTCGAAACCTCGAGCCGCAACATCCTGGCCGCCGCCGCGCCACCTTCATCCGCGATTTCGGCGAGCGGCTGGTTCCCGGCTACAAAGCCCCCTCGTGGGTCGATGTGATCGCCAACGGGCCCTTCGACGAGTAAACCCCAAAGGGCTGACGCCACATACGCCGGCCCAAGGCTTGCCCCCTGTTTCTAGCCTGGCCGCCCCGTGAGGCGAAGTCGGGTGGCCGTGGTACGGCGCCTCTGCGCCACTGGGCAAGCCCATGCGCAACACGGATCAGCTCGCCCTCTAGGGGAGGTGGATAGCGGGCGCGGCCCAGGGCTAGGGACGCTTGCAAGCCTCCCTCCCGGCGCACGCCCATGCAGTAGCCGATCAGCAGCATCCGGATCATCAGCTCCGGGAGCGATCGAAGGCCGGCCGATCGCGCTGTAGAAAGGCGCCAAATGCGCTCGCACGCCGTCCAGATCGACGAACCGATCGATGGCGCGCAGCAGGTGATCCTGGGGCGCATGCCCATCGAGCGAGAACTCGTAGAACAGGGCCGGCTGCTCGATCCGACGCTCGCCCATCATGGCCGCGATCTCCTGCTACAACAGGAGTGAATCAGGCCGCAGGCCCCGCCTCAACCGGACTTTTTCAACACAATCGGTCGCTTGTCGCCAATGACCCGTTTTTTGTATTGCATCTATCGTTGCGCCGCCCTGGGAACACCGTGTTCGGTCTCTTGCAGAACGGGTGACGGCAAGTCGTAGTCCGCCGTTAAGGGCGCTCCAGGCGCCACCGTACGGCTTGAGGCGCGATCTCCGACGGCAAGTCGATCTTCAGAACGCGGCATTCATGCGTCCGGCCAGGGGCGAAGCTGGGCGTCGCCACGACGCCCTTCCAAATCGTCACGCCTGACGCGTTTTCAGCCGCGACGGCGAGACGGCGGATAGATGCGCCAGCCGCTCGGCGGCACATCCATCCGCGCAGCACCGGGCGATTGTCGGGACGTGGATCGAGGTGAACCGACTTCAGAACGAACGCACGGCTGCCGATCTCACCGATCACCACGTCGGGCCGCGGTCCGGTCTGTGAAAGCGCCAGGGCGAGCGCGAAGCTGATCATGGCCATCATTGCGACGCCTCCTCTTCCGAAAGCCAAAGTTCATGGGCGTCCAGCGCCAGTCGCAGCAGCGCGCCCTGGGCGGCGGCGCGGGCCGAGACCTCGGTCCGGCGCGCGTCAAACAGCTGGCGACGCGCCGCGAGCAGGTCCGTCAGGTCCCGCTCGCCGAGCCCGTAGGCGCGCTGCACGCGATCAGTGGCCTGAGCGGCGGCGGCGGCGGCTTCGCGGCTGCGCGCCCAGGCGGTGAGCCCCGATCGGGCCTTGGCCACGTCGTTGCGTCCCTCGGCCTCGACATTGCGCGCCACCATGCGATAGCGCGCCTCCGCGGCGGAGGCCGACGCGGCCTGACGCTCAGCGGTCGCCGATCGTCCGCCGCCGCCGAAGGGGATACTGACGGTGAAACCTGCGCCCGTTTCGGCGCCGCCCCGCTCATTGAAGACGCGAAGCGCCAAGGTTGGGTCGGGGCGCTGGTCGAGTTTTGCTCGCCGGGCGAGCGCGCCGTCGCGGTCAGCGAGGGCCTTGGCGATGGTGATCTCGTGGCTGCGCGCGACGACTACGGGGATCCAGTCGTCCAGAGCGCGGGTTGGGGCCACGGGCTCGGACAAGCTCGGCGCCTGGGCTGGGGGCAGGCCTGGGTAGAGCATGTCGAGCGCCGAGCGCGCCGCCTCGGCGCGTCCCTGGGTTTCAGCCAGGGTCGCATGGGCTCGGGCTAGGGCCGCTTGCGCCAGTTCAAGCTCTAGCAAGGCGGCGTCCCGGAGTTCGACCCGCCGCCGCAGCGCCGCGACCTCTTTTTGCTCGACGGCGATCTCGTCACGGTCGACCGTGATGCGGGCCTCGGCTTCCAGCCATTCGATCCAGAGGCCGGCCAGGCGCAGGGAGGCTTGGTGGCGCGCGTCGTCGACGCTGTCGCGCGCCGCTAGAGCGCCGGACGCGCCCGCCGCAAGATCCAGGTTACGCTTCCCCGGCGAGCGCAGGGGCCGGCTGACCTGCAAGGACCATTCGGCGAAGTCGCCTTCGCCCCGAACCCGGCGTCTGTCGCTCGAGAGGCCGATCGTTGTCTCGTAGGGGCCGGCGGCCAGGCCGCGCTGTTCGGCCTCGGCGCCGCGCTGAAAGGCCCGGGCCTCCGCCAGCTCTGGCGAACCCTCCAACGCCGACAGAATGAGCGCGTCGCTCGGCAGGAAGTCCGGGCGCGTCCAGCCGGTGTCGGCGGCGGTGGCGGCTGAGGCCAGGACCAGCCCGGCCGCGGCGGCGAGAAGAATGGCCTTCACGATGAAGCCTCCAGCACTGAGGCCCCAGGCTCTACGCCGAAGCGGCGATAGAGGATGGGCAGCAGGATCAGGGTGAGCAGGGTCGAGGTCACCAGACCCCCGACCACGACGATGGCGAGCGGCCGCTGGATCTCGGAGCCGGGGCCGGTGGCGGTCAGTAGTGGCACAAGGCCCAGCGCCGTGATGCTGGCGGTCATAAGCACGGGCCGCAGCCGGCGGCGCGCCCCCTCGGTCACAGCGGTCGCCACGTCGCGGCCGCGCTGGACCAGCTCATTGAAGTGCGAGACTAGGACGAGGCCGTTGAGCACCGCGATGCCGAGCAGGGCGATCAGTCCGACCGACGCCGGAACCGACAGGTACTCGCCCGAGATCCACAGGGCCACCAGACCGCCGATCATCGCGAACGGGATGTTGGCCAGGATCAGCAGCGACTGGCGGGTGGACTTCAGGCTGATGAACAGGACCAGGAAGATCAGGCCCAACGCCATCGGCACCACCACGCCGAGACGCGCGGCGGCCCGTTTCTGGTTCTCGAACTGTCCGCCCCACGCGATGCGATAGCCGGGCGGCAGCGGAACATCGCGCGCGACATTGGCCTGGGCTTCCTTGACGAAGCCGACCAGGTCGCGCCCCTGGACATAGGCCTGGATCACGGCGAAGCGGGAAGCGTTCTCCCGATCGATCTTGACCGGACCTTCCCGGCGTTCCACGCGCGCCACGTCGCCAGCGCGCACGACGCCGCCATCAGGCGTGGCGATCTGAGCCTGTTCGAACAGGACGGGATCCTCGCGAAGGGCCTGAGGCCCCCGGACCAGGATCGGCGTGCGCTTGCCCTGTTCGAAGACGACGCCAGCCGGCGCGCCTTCCAGCTGGGCGCGCAGTTCCTGCTGCAGAGCCTGAGCGGACAGGCCGACCCGCACAGCGGCGGCCCGATCGACGTCCAGCTGCAGATAGGTCACGCTGTCTCCGGCGACGGTGTAGACGTCTGAGGCTCCCCGCGTCTTCTTGAGGGTCTCCTCGATACGGCCGGCCAGATCGCCCAGCGTCTGGAGATCCGGGCCGAACACCTTGACGGCCAGGTCCCCCCGGCTGCCAGTCAGCATCTCCGAGACCCGCATCTCGATGGGTTGGGTGAAGGTGGCCTCCACCCCAGGAAACTGGGCCGCGACCTTGCGGATCTCTTCGGTCAGCCAGGCCTTGTCCTTCCTGCGCCAGTCTTTGCGATCGGCCAGCACGAGGAAGCTGTCGGTCTCGTTCAGGCCCATGGGGTCAAGGCCAAGCTCGTCGGAGCCGACACGCGCGACGATCCGCTTCACCTCCGGCACTTGCGCCAGGATCGCGCGCTGCACGGCCATGTCCTGTCTGGCGCTGGCGTCGAGATTGATCGAGGGCAGCTTCGCCAGCTGCATCAGGATCGCGCCCTCGTCCATGGTCGGCATGAAGCTCTTGCCGATCAGCACATAGGCGATCGCCGCCAGCACCATGCCGCCGCCCGCCGCCGCAAAGACCGGCTTGGGACGGGCCAGGGCGCGGGCCAGTTGACGTTCGTAGAACGGTCCGATCCTGCGCATGATCCAGGACTCTCGATGCGCATGAGCCTTCAGCAGCAGCGAGGCCAGGACCGGGATCACCGTGAACGACAGCAGCAGCGACGAGCCCAGGGCGAAGACGATGGTCAGAGCCACCGGCGCGAACAGCTTGCCTTCCAGGCCCTGCAGGCTGAGCAGGGGCAGGAACACCAGGCAGATGATCAGCACGCCCGACGTGACTGGCGCGGCGACCTCGGCGACGGCTTCATAGATCGCGTGCAGCCGGCGCGAGCCGGTGATGCTGGGGTTGTCCAGACGCTCGACGGTGTTCTCGACCACGACGACGGCGGCGTCGACCAGCATGCCGATGGCGATGGCCAGCCCGCCCAGGCTCATCAGGTTCGCCGACAGGCCAAAGGTCCGCATCAGCAGGAAGGTGGTCAGCGCGGCCAGCGGCAGGGTCACCGCCACAACAGTCGCGGCCCGCAGATCACCCAGGAACAGCAGCAGCAGAATGACCACCAAGACGGTGGCTTCCACCAGGGCCTTGTTGACCGTTCCCGTCGCGCGCTGGATCAGGTCGGAGCGATTATAGAATGGGTTCACCGTCACGCCCTTGGGCAGGGACGGCTGAAGCTCCTTCAGCCGCGCTTCGACCGATCGGACGACCGCCTTGGCGTCGGCGCCCCGCAGGGCGATGACGATCGCCTGGACGGCTTCCTCGCGGCCGTTCTCCGTTACCGCCCCATAGCGTGTCAGGGCGCCCTCGCTGACCTGCGCCAGGTCGCCGAGACGGGCCACGCCCCCGCTGGGCAAGGCGATCGCGGTGTCGCGCAGATCGTTCAGACTGGTAATTGCGCCCGCCACGCGCACGACCAGGGCCTCTTCGCCCTCGCTGAGACGACCCGAACCGTCGTTGCGGTTCGAAGCCGGGATGGCGTCGATAATCGCCTGGGCGGTCAGGCCCGAGGCGGCCAGGGCGGCGGGATCGGGCGAGACCTCAAAGGTCTTGGCCCGGCCGCCCAGCACGTTGACATCGGCGACGCCAGGCAGGCCGCGCAGGGCGGGGCGGACGGTCCAATCGAGCAGAGTGCGCTTCTGCTCAAGCGTCAGGCCTTCGCCTTCAATCGTGAACATGAAGACGTCGGACAAGGGCGTCGAGATCGGCGACAGGCCGCCGCTGACGCCGTCCGGCAGAGCGCCAAGGGCGTTTGACAGCCGCTAGGCGGTCTGCTGGCGAGCCCAATAGACGTCCGTGCCTGGCGCGAAATCGATGGTCAGGTCCGCAATGGCGTACTTGGCCGTCGAGCGCAGCATGGCCTGCCTCGGAATGCCCAGCAGCTCCATCTCCAGCGGTGTGATGACCTGGCTCTCGACCTCTTCAGGGGTCATCCCTGGGGCCTTGAGAATGATCTTCACCTGGGTCGGCGAGATGTCGGGGAAGGCGTCGACCGGCAGCTTCAGGAACGCGTTGGCGCCCAGACCGACCAGGGCGATGGCCAGCACGGCGGTCAGCAGGCGCTGCGAGAGCGCGAAGGCGATGAGCTTGCGCATCCTAGTGGCCCAGCGCCGACTTGAGCTGCGAGGCGCCCGAGGCCGCGACGCGCGCGCCTGGGGGAAGCCCGGTGACGACCGCTTCCGCGCCCGCCGCGCCCACCACGGTCACCGACCGCGCTTCATATCCGGCGGCGGTCTTGACGAATACGCGTGCGCCGGCGCTGTCCTGGGCCAGGGCGCTGCGGGGAATGGCTTGAGCGCCGGTCGGGGCGGGGCTCAGAACCGTCACCGTGACTGTCTGGCCTGGCGCAAGCCCGGTGGCGGTGTCGAGTTCGGCGCGCAGGGGCAACGACCGGGTCTTGGGGTCTATGCTTGCGCCCAGGGCCACGATGCGCCCAGCGATGTCGCCGACCCGGACCCGATAGCCGACCTTCAGCTTGCGCGCGACCTCCGGTGACACCCGCGCCTCGACCCAGAGGCGATCGGCGCGGTCCAGGGTCACGGCGGGCGCCATGGCCTCCAGGCCGCCGCCGGGCTGGGCGGTAACGGCCGCCACGCGGCCGGCGATCGGGGCGCGCAGGACATATTCGCCGCTCGTCCCGCCGGCGCCGGAGAGCAGGCGGCGACGCTCGTTGACCATGGCGCGAGCCTGGGCGAGGCGGGCCTGGGCTTCCTCGGCGCGAGCGCCGGCGATGACGCCTTCACGCGCCAACTGCTGCAGGCGACCTGCGGAGGCCTCGGCGACACGCAGTTCAGCCTGGCTCTGGATGAGCTCGGAGGACACCGCCAGCGCCTCGCGGCTGAACAGGGTCACCAGCGGCGCGCCGGCCTTGACCGATTGGCCTTCGAGCACGTGGATCCGCGTCACCGTTCCCGCGAACGGGGCGGCGACCACCCGCCGGTCGTTGAGCGGAGGGGTGATCGCGCCGGGAAGCGCGGCCAAGGGGGCGCCCAACGCGGGCTTGGCGGTGGCCAGAACGATGCCCATGGCCTTCTCCTGCGCCGCGCTCAACGCCATCGGACCGGCGGCCAAGGCTGGGGTGCTGAAAACACAGGTCGCAAGCGCGGCGGCGATCAGAGGATGGGCGGGGGGCATGGGCGTCTCGCAAGGCTTGATCCCGCCCTGATGCGCCGCCAGCCTGAAGCCTGCCTGAAGCGAAGCTGAAACGAACCTGAAAGCGCCGTGTCAGGTTCCTTTCAGGCGGTGCTGCTATGCTGGGACGTCAGTCAGAGGAGACCCGCCATTCGCATCCTGCTCGTCGAAGATGATCCGGAGATCGCCCGTCGCCTGGCTGCGGCGCTGGCGGAAGCCAGCTTTGTTGTCGAGCAGGCCAGCGATGGCGAGACGGCCTTGTTCCTGGGGCGAACCAACGACTTCGACGCCGTGGTGCTGGATCTTGGCCTACCGCGCCTGTCGGGCCTTGAGGTTCTGAAGCAATGGCGGCGCGAAGGACGCGACATGCCGGTGCTGGTGCTTACAGCGCGGGACGCTTGGACCGACCGCGTGGATGGCCTCAACGCAGGGGCCGACGACTATCTGGGCAAGCCCTTCCAGAACGCCGAGGTGGTGGCGCGGCTGCGGGCGCTGACACGGCGCTCGGCGGGCCGCTCGTCGTCCGTCATGCGCCGCGGCGACATTGTGCTGGATCCCGAGGCGGGGACTGTCCAGCGGGGCGACGACGCCGTCGAACTGACCGCCCGCGAGCTGAAGGTCCTGGCCTATCTGATGCACCGCGCCGGCCGGGTGGTTTCCCAGGGCGAGCTTATCGACCACGTCTACAGCCTGGATGAGACGCGGGAGTCGAACACGATCGAGGTCTATGTCGCCCGCCTGCGCAAGAAGCTGGGCAAGGACGCCATCCGCACGATCCGGGGCCTGGGATACAAGTTCGCCTGATGCGCCAGCTCTGGACCAGTTTCCGCACCCGCCTGATCGTGGGCGCCGCGATCTGGATCATCGCAGGACTCACCGTAAGCGGTGTCCTGCTGTCCGAGCTGTTCAGGGCCCATGTGACGCAACAGTTCGACGACGAACTGCACGGCCATGCCGCCGAACTGGCGGCGCTGATCGACATTGGGCCTGACGGCAAGCTCTCGCTGCACCGCCGCCTCAGCGATCCCCGGTTTCTGCCCAAGGACTCGGGCTTCTATTGGCGTGTGGAAGCGGCGGGCGGTCAGGCCATCACCTCACCGTCCCTGGCTGGGCGAGACCTTCCGTTGCCGGATCCGCTTCCCGCCCCCGGCGTCGAGCGCCATGTCTTCGTCGAAGGGCCCTCCGGACAGCTCCGTCTAGTGGAGCGTTCAGTCGCCAATCCGCATGGGCCGCCGTTGCGGTTGGGAATAGGCGTCGACCAACGCCTTCTCGACGAGGTTTTGGGACGGTTCAACTGGACGCTCTTTCTGTCGCTGACGATCGTCGCGTCCGGTCTGATCGGGGCAGCGATGCTTCAGGTCTGGTTTGGTTTGCGACCGCTCACCCGTATGCGTCACGCGCTGTCGGCTGTCCGTATGGGCAAGGCGAGCCGCTTGCCGGAGGATCTTCCCAGTGAAGTGCGCCCCCTGGCGATTGACCTCAACGCTCTGCTGGAGGGCAATCTCGAGATGCTGCGGCGAGCCCGCACCCAGGCCGGCAACCTCGCCCACGCCCTCAAGACGCCGCTCGCCGTGCTGACGGACGAAGCTGGGCGTCTGCGCGCTGTTGGGCAAAACGAGACCGCCGACGTCATCGAGCTGCAATGCGAGCGGATGCGACGCCAGATCGACTATCAACTCGCCAGGGCGCGCGCGGTGGCGTTGAAGCGCTCGCCAGGTGTCGCTGCTGATGTGCGCTCAAGCCTGGACCCGATCGTCGCGGCGCTCTCGCGCCTCTATTCGCGCCGCGATGTGGTGTTCAGCGTGACCTACCAAGACCAACCAATCGTCGCGCTCGACGCCCAAGACCTCAGCGAAATTGTCGGCAACGTCCTCGACAACGCCGGAAAGTGGGCGAGGTCGAGAACGGAGGTCCTGGTTCGGCGTCGGGGCGATTTTGCGGAGATCGTCGTCGACGATGACGGACCCGGCCTGCCGCCAGAAGCCTACGAGCATGTCTTTGGCCTTGGCGAACGGCTCGATGAGCGAACGCCCGGCCATGGATTGGGGCTATCGATCGTCCGAGACCTCGTAGAGCTCTACGAAGGGAGCGTGGCCCTATACCTCGCGCCGCTCGGTGGGTTGCGGGTGATCATGACTTTTCCGTCGATCACGGAGTAGACCGGGGAAGCTATCCGAGATGGTAGGGGCTCGTCCCGACCACCGTTGTGTAACCACGCCTAAGCGAACGTCTCGTTCCGGCAAGCGGGGCGGAGGTAGCTATTGGCGCAGCCCCGCCTACCGCCCCGCCGGAAAGGATGGAAAGCGCAAACGCGGTCCAAGTTGGATTTTGATCGGGGTCACCTGCAGGACGCTGGCGCCATTGTCGCGCTGAGGAAATCCAGGAAGACGCGCACCTTGCCTGGCAAATGGTGGCGAGACGCGTAATAGGCATAGAGCGGGAAGCGCTCCTCCGCCCATTGGTCGAGCACGGTCACCAGACGGCCGCCCTCGAGCCAAGGCTCAAGTCCGAGTTCAAAGCTCTGGAAGAGTCCCGATCCTGCTTCGCAGGCCGCCAGCGCTGCGGAAGGATCGTCCAGCATAAGTCGGCTGGTGACGGAAACCTCGACCGCCTTGCCGCCACGTTGGAACTCCCACGTGAACGGGCGTCGCGACTGAGGATCTCGAAACAGGATAGCCTGATGCCTACCCGGGCATTGGCCGTGGAGCTCAAGCCGCTGCGCGTGAACTGCGTCGCGCCGGGGGTGGTGAAGACCGACCTCTGGGCGGGTATGGGCGAGGACGCACGGGCGGCCTTCTACGCCTCCGAGGCCGCACGCCTGCCTGTGGGTCACCCTGGAGACGTCGAGGAGATCGCTCAAAGCTATCTCTATCTCACTCGCCAGACCTATGTGACGGGCCAGGTGCTGCACGTTGACGGGGGCGGCCTCCTCGTATGACGCGCAGGATTCACCCCTCCAAGGGGTAGGGAGAGGGCGGCTAGGCCGCCTCTGCTTCCATCACCCGTTTAGCCCCTTGGACTAACAGGCCTGAACGGGTGAAGCCGTGAGCTTCGGCAAAGGCGTCGATCTCCGCCAGAACATTCTCAGGCATGGTCACGTTGACACGAACGACCTTGGAGGCAGTCGACTTCAGCGGAACAACGATCACGGCTCCGTCGCGGTTCTCCGCATGGGCCATGACCTCTTGCAAGGTTGACGGGGCGGGGACTGGTTCGCCGTCCTCAACCATACCCTCGACGTGCAGGGCCAGGGCCTCTTCGGCATTTGCTCGCGCTTCGTCGAGCGTCGCGCCTACGCTGATGCAGCCCGGCAGATCTGGAAACAAGACGCCGTATTCGCTACCGGCGTCCTTGTGGATCAGGGCGATGTAGTTGGCCATCTGTTACCTCAGGTCTAGGCCGGACTGACGTTCGATCGAGCGAAGCGTGCCGACCGGAAGGTCTCGCTTCGGATGAGGAACAGTCACCCGGCCTGGCTTGGTTGGGTGCTTGAACTGAGCATGGGAGCCGCGCAGAGCCACCTCGTACCAGCCATCAGCTTCCAACGAGGCAATGACGTCACGGCTATTCATGTGTGTATATACACACCGTTGACGGCGTCATCAATGGGAGTGCGCATCAATACACACTGACGTGTGCGTGTGTCCACTGCACGCGAGTTGATGGCCTCAACCAAATCGTCCGCCGAGCCAATGCAGCCAAGGGGGTGCTGTCGGCGGTGAAGGGGGCCGCATAGCGGACCGTTTGAAGGACTGTGAAGGGTCGCGCGAAGCCATCAGCACAGACGCCGAATCCCTTCAGATCGCCCCCGCAAGCAATTGTCGGTCTCGGGTGACACCCGCCCTCGCCCTTCAGAGAGGCGGGGCGTGCGCCGACCCGTTGCGCCTTCGCCGATCCAGCGGCCGACCTATACCGCGGCATAGGCTCGCCCAACCTACGCTCTAGCTGCCCAGACCAAGGGACGGATGGGGTCCGCCCAAGGCGCGGCGCAGGCGCCCCCCTCCTCCCCCCAAAGCACGTCAGGAACCAAGACCATGGGCAGCGGCTACGTCACCACCAAGGACGACACGCAGATCTTCTACAAGGACTGGGGTCCCAAGACCGCCCAGCCGATCGTCTTCCACCACGGTTGGCCGCTGTCGGCGGACGACTGGGACAACCAGATGCTGCTCTTTCTCGCTCAGGGCTACCGCGTGATCGCCCATGACCGTCGCGGCCACGGACGCTCGACCCAGACGGACACCGGCAACGACATGGACACCTATGCCGCCGATCTGGCCGTGCTGACCACCCACCTGAACCTGAAGAACGCCATCCACGTCGGCCACTCCACCGGCGGCCGCCGCCGATCCCGGATGTTCTTCGGTCGACCGCCCAACAATTCGCGGAAGACTTTGGGGACAAGATCCAGACGTTCCTGGAGCAGTACGAGGTCGCGCCCGGCGTGGTTGTCCAGCGCATCGGCGGCCACACTCCTGGGCACAGTATCGTACGCGTGACGTCCGGTGGCGACCAGCTGACCTTCGCGGGCGACGCGCTCTTCCCGGTCGCGTTCGACCATCCCGACTGGCAGAACGGCTTCGAGCATGACCCCGAGGAGGCCACTCGCGTTCGCCTGCGCCTGATGCGCGAGGCGGCGGCGAGCGGCGAGATCCTGGTGGCGGTCAACGGCGATGCGTTCCGCTGGGTCGCGACTGTCTGGGATTACTGACGGCCTGCTAGGCTAGGGTCGAGCCAGGGCGCGAATTCATTGAATCCGCGCCCTGGCGGCCGAACCTGGGCACGAAGGAGCAGCTTGCGCCCCCACCGCACGCTCAAGATCCGCTTGAGAACGGCAATGCCTTAACACCTCTCGGTCGTGAGACCCCCGAGGCGCCTCGGCGCTCGATCTTCTCGGTCTGGACGTCGACGTTGGTCACGACCTGACCTAGAAGCCGACGCGCAAAGCGCTCGACGGCAGGACGAAGTTCCGTACTCGAAACCCTCTAGCGACGCAGGGCGCCGCGCACGGCCAGGGCGGTCAGGCGCTGGCTGAGACCTCGAGGTCGCTCAAGACCAAGGCGCTTCAAGACCGGCCCATCGTCGCTCCTGGCCCCCAGGCCGTCCAGAATCAGGCCGAGCAGGGCCTTCGGCTCGGCCTGCGCCGCCTTCAGCCGGCCGAGCGTCGGCAGCAGGCTCTCCTCCAGCGGATCGAAGTCCGAGCCGAATGGCAGCAGCGGCGCCAGGCCGCTCGCACGGGCCGGCGCCAGCGCCTCGGCGATGCGCTCGGGGGTGTTGTCGCGGGCCTCGGCTGGCAGGACGTAGCCGCGCTCCAGCTTGCCGGCGGCCCTGGCCTGCTCCAGCAGCGCCGGCTGGAAGCGGCTGTCGGCCACCTTTAGCAGGGCGACGATCACGTCGCGGTCGGTGCGGCCGCGCAGGTCGGCGACGCCGTACTCGGTGATGACGATGTCGCGCAGGTGGCGCGGGATGGTGCCGTGGCCGTAGGACCACAGGACATTCGAGCGGGCCGCCTTCCCCGCCCCGCGCACGGCGTCCAGGGTGATCACCGACCGCGCGTCCTCCAGCGCGAAGGCCTGGGCCACGAAGTTGTACTGCCCGCCCACGCCGCTGACGACGCGGCCGTCCTCCAGGCCGTCGGACACCACCGCGCCGAGCAGGGTGACCATCATGGCGGTGTTGATGAAGCGGGCATCGACGCGGGCGATACGCTTGGCGGCCTCGTCGCCGTAGAGTTCATTGATCCCGGAGATGGCCCGCATCTGGAACTTGGCGCGGTCCGCCGCCGGCATCTCGCGCAGCGCCGCGTAGAAGGCGCGCGGCCCCAGGAAGAAGCCGCCGTGCAGCACCGCCCCGTCGACCTCGCGCTTGAGCACGCCGGCCTTCCAGAGGTCGAGCAGACAGTCGACGAACATCTCGGTGGCGGCGTAGAGGCCCGTCTCGAACGGCGCGCCGTGCCGAGGCGGCGAGGCGGCCGGCGACAGGCGACCGAGGGTGTCGCGGAAGCCTGTCGGGTCGCGGTGCCTGACGATCAGGCCCTGGGCCACCGCGTCGCTGATCGAGCCGATGCCCATCTGGATCGTGCCACCGTCCGGGATCAGGCCGGCCGCATGGAAGCCGATCGCGTAGTGGGCGTCGGAAATCGGCTCCTTGGGCGGGGCGAACAGCGGGAACTGGGCGGCGGGCCCGTCCAACAGGTGGCTGAACGCCGAGGCCGGCAGGTCGCCGTCACCCGGCATGAACGGCAGCTCGTCATTGACCTGGCCGACCAACAGGAATTGAGCCTTCCCGGCTTGCCGCGCGGCCAGCAGGTCCAGGGTGATGTCGGTGTTGCAGGACAGGCTGTAGCGGTCGCCGTCCCTGGCCACCAATTGGGCCACGACACTGACGCCGCGATCCAGCAGATAGCGGGCGGCGTGCGTGTAGTTGGCGGAGATGTAGCTGCGCTGGGCGCTCTCGACGGAGAGGCGCGTGCCGGCCTGGAAGAAGAACTCGTCGATCTCGATGTTGTCCGGCAGGGCGTCGCGGCGCTGGACCTCGGCATAGGCTAGGGCCGGATAGCCACCCAGGGTGCGCGCGATCACCGGCCCCAGGAAGGCCGCTTCCAGCTCCGACTTGGGGCGGGGCGGCTCCAGGGTCAGGGCGGTAAAGATGTGCAGGTGCAGCGACCGATCGGCCATGGCCCGAGCGAACAGGGCGTTGGCGACATGGTTGGCCTTGCCCAGGCCCAACGGCAGACCCAGAACGATGCGGCGGCCGACCTTGGCGATGATGGCGTCTGCCAGGACTTCGGAGTCGGTGAAGCGGTCCGTCATGCCTCCAGCTTGGACCAGCCGTCCGCCGGCTGGAAGCGTTCGCCGTACTTACGGGACAACGCTTCCAGCCGCGCCTTCACCTCGGCGGCGTTGGGCGCTCTGGC
This sequence comes from Caulobacter sp. GW822-FHT07D08, assembly GCF_058798735.1. Taxonomy (NCBI): domain Bacteria; kingdom Pseudomonadati; phylum Pseudomonadota; class Alphaproteobacteria; order Caulobacterales; family Caulobacteraceae; genus Caulobacter; species Caulobacter sp. GW822-FHT07D08. Next base: position 174,506 of record NZ_JBXAKU010000008.1, on the reverse strand, counting down.
CGGATGGCCGCCGTTCGCGGTTCGGCTTTCGCGCTGAACGCGACCACGACCGCATCGCCCTCGGCCGGCCATTCCTGGGCGATGACTTGGGGCGCTTGCCTCACCACATAGATCTTGCCGCCATGAGCGAGCGCCCCACTAGGCTCAGCCAAGCGGAAGACATCGCCGGCCTCAAGCTGTGAGATAACAGCATCTTTCCAGTGGTTCTCGCCGATGAGCACTTGCCCCCACCGAGTCTTGCTCAGCGCTATCATGAACTGTTTGTAATGTTACTGCTCGCCCAGCCGAGTCGGACACATTTCTGACAAGAATTGTCGCGCGATGCCAGGGGACTTCCCGGACATTGCGCAATCCTGTCCAATCTTTAATGCGGCGCCCGAACGCCACGACACTCAGGCCCAGTTGAGCGCCCGCGCCCGAGCTGAAGTTCGTCCGCGTACGTCAGGGCAAAGATTTTACCTATCGCGATGATAGGAACAATCAATTTTACCAATGGCCGAAAACGGCGGCTCCCTAGGGTGCGGTCGGGGGAAACGACAGCCAGGCGCGAGCAGCGCGGAGGAAACGACGATGGACGCCAAGGTCGACGACAGCGTGCAAGCTCAATGCCCGATGGGGCGTGGCAAGGGCGGACGAGCCAACCGCGACTGGTGGCCGGAGAATCTCCGCCTGGAAAGTCTCAACCAACATTCGCCGCGATCGAACCCGATGGGCGAGGCGTTCAACTACGCCGAAGAATTCAAGAGCCTCGACCTGAACGCGGTCATCAACGACCTGCACGCCCTGATGACGGACTCGCAGGACTGGTGGCCGGCCGACTTCGGCCACTACGGCGGCCTGTTCATCCGTTTGGCCTGGCACAGCGCCGGCACCTATCGCACCTCGGACGGTCGCGGCGGCGCCGGTGGCGGACAGCAGCGCTTCGCCCCCCTCAACAGCTGGCCGGACAACGCCAACCTGGACAAGGCGCGCCGCCTGCTGTGGCCGATCAAGCAGAAGTACGGCCGCAAGATCTCGTGGGCCGACCTCTATGTTCTGGTCGGCAACGTCGCCCTGGAGTCGATGGGCTTCAAGACGTTCGGCTTCGCCGGCGGCCGCGCCGACCAGTGGGAGCCCGAGGAGCTCTACTGGGGTCCGGAAGGCTCGTGGTTGGGTGACGAGCGTTACAGTGGCGAGCGTCAGCTGCATCCGGCCCTGGGCGCGGTGCAGATGGGTCTGATCTACGTCAATCCGGAAGGCCCGAACGGCAACCCCGACCCCCTCGCCTCGGCCCGCGATATCCGCGCCACCTTCGCCCGCATGGCGATGAACGACGAGGAGACCGTCGCCCTGATCGCCGGCGGCCACACCTTCGGGAAAACCCACGGCGCGGGCGATCCCTCGTTCGTCGGTCCCGAACCGGAAGGCGGCCAGATCGAGGACGGCGGCCTGGGCTGGCGCAGCAAGCACGGCACGGGCCTCGGCGCCGACGCGATCACGTCGGGCCTGGAAGTCACCTGGAGCCAGACGCCGACGCGGTGGAGCAACCACTTCTTCGACAACCTCTTCAAGTTCGAGTGGGAGCTGACCAAGAGCCCCGGCGGCGCGCACCAATGGGAAGCCAAGAATGCGCCGGCCGACATCCCGAACGCCTTCGATGCGTCGAAAACCCAGCGCCCTCGGATGCTGACCTCTGACCTGGCCCTGCGCTTCGACCCCGAATACGAGAAGATCTCGCGCCGCTTTTACGAGAACCCCGACCAGTTCGCCGACGCCTTCGCCCGCGCCTGGTTCAAGCTGACCCACCGCGACATGGGTCCGATCAGCCGCTACCTCGGCCCGCTGGTCCCCAAGGAAACCCTGATCTGGCAGGACCCGATCCCCGCCGTCGATCACCCGCTGATCGACGCCGCCGACGCCAAGGCGCTGAAGGACAAGATCCTGGCCTCGGGCCTGTCGGTCTCGGAACTGGTGTCGACCGCCTGGGCCTCGGCCTCGACCTACCGCAAGTCGGACAAGCGCGGCGGCGCCAACGGGGCCCGCGTGCGCCTGGCCCCGCAGAAGGACTGGGAGGTCAATGACCCGCCGGTCCTGGCCAAGGTGCTGTCCACCCTGGAAGGCATCCGGCAGGGCTTCAACGGGACGGGGGGCAAGAAGGTCTCGCTGGCCGACCTGATCGTGCTGGCGGGCGCCGCCGCCGTCGAGAAGGCCGCCGCCGATGCCGGCACGCCCGTCGAGGTCCCGTTCGCGCCAGGCCGCATGGACGCCTCGGCCGAGCAGACCGACGCGGAGTCGTTCGAGCCGCTGGAGCCGCTGTCGGACGGCTTCCGCAACTACCGCAAGAGCGGCACGCAGTTCATGGCCCCGGAAGAGGCCCTGGTCGACCGGGCCCATCTGCTGGGCCTGTCGGCGCCGGAAATGACGGTGCTTGTCGGCGGACTCCGGGTGCTGGGCGCCAATGCCGGCGGCGGCAAGGACGGGGTGTTCACCCACCGCGTCGGCGCGCTGACCAACGACTTCTTCGTCAACCTCTTGAGCATGGGCACGACCTGGGCCCCGACGGCGGTCAACGCCTTCGCCGGCCACGACCGCCAGAGCAGCGAGGCCCGCTGGACCGCCAGCCGCGTCGACCTGATCTTCGGTTCCCACGCCGAGCTGCGGGCCTTCGCCGAGGTCTATGCCTGCTCGGACTCGCAGGAGAAGTTCGTAAAGGACTTCGTGGCGGCCTGGACCAAGGTCATGAACGCCGACCGCCTCGACCTGAACTGACGACAGAGGCTCCGGCCTGGAATGAAAAAGGGCGCTAGCCGGCTTGGCTAGCGCCCCTCATTTTTAGTCGGCCGCCGCGTGGGCCGCGCCGCTGGCGTTAGCCTTCTTGGTCAGCCAGATCAGCGGGATCAGGATCACGCACAGCCAGGCCGAGACGCGGAAGAAGTCCAGCGCCGCCAGCAGGTAGGCCTGGTTGATCACCTGCTGGGTGACCGCCCCGACCGCCTGCAGATGGCTCATGCCCGCGGCCTGCAGCTTGTTCACCGCATCGATCCAGGCCGGGCTGCCCGAGCTCATGACCTCGGACAGGCGGGTCTGGTGAACGGCCTCGCCGCGATCCCAGATCGTCGTGGCCAGCGAGGCGGCGAAGCTGCCCGCGGTGATCCGCGAGAAGTTCGACAGGCCGGAGGCCGCCGGCGTCTGGTTCGGCGGGATGCCGTTCAGCGAGATGGTCACCATCGAGATGAAGAAGGTGCTCATCGCCACGCCCTGGACCAGCATCGGCATGACCAGCGCCCAGAAGTTGGCGTCGGGCGTGTAGCCCGAGCGCATGAAGAACGACAGGCCAAAGGCGGCCAGCGACAGGGTCGCCATCCAGCGGGCGTCGACCTTGTTCATCAGTCGGGCCATGAACGGGGTCAGGAACACGGCGACCACGCCGCTCGGCGCGGCCACCAGGCCGGCCCAGGTGGCGATGTAGCCCATCCGGGTCTGCAGCCACAGCGGCAGCAACAGGTTGTTGCCGAAGAACACCGCATAGGCCAGGCAGAAGACGATCGTGCCGATGACGAAGTTGCTGGACTTGAACAGCGACAGGTCGACGATCGGGTGCTTCTCGTTCAGCTCCCAGATCACCCAGGCGATGAAGCCGATGATCGCGATGCACAGTTCGACGACGATGGCCGGCGAGGCGAACCAGTCGGCTTCCTTGCCGGTGTCCAGCATCACCTGCAGCGCGCCGACCCAGACCAGCAGCAGCATGAAGCCGGTGCGGTCGATCGGCAGCTTGCGGGTCGGCGTCTCGCGGCTGGCCATGTTGCGCCAGCAGATGACGCCGCACAGGATCCCCACGGGGATGTTGATCAGGAAGATCCACGGCCAGGAGAAGTTGTCCGAGATATAGCCGCCCAGGATCGGCCCACAGATCGGGGCCACCAGGGTGGTCATCGACCAGATGGCCAGGGCCGTCCCCCGCTTGTTGGGCGGGAAGATCATGATCAGCAGGGCTTGCGAGCCGGGGATCATCGGCCCGGACACCGCGCCCTGCAGGATCCGGAACAGGATCAGTGACTCCAGGTTCCAGGAGAGGCCGCACAGCAGCGAGGCGATGGTGAACAGGATCACCGAGGCGACGAAGGTCTTCACCACCCCGTAGCGGCCCATCAGCCAGCCGGTCAGCGGCACCGAGACGCCGTTGGCCACGGCGAAGGCGGTGATCACCCAGGTGCCCTGGCTGGAGCTGACGCCGAGATTGCCGGCGATCGTGGGGATCGAGACGTTGGCGATGGTGCCGTCCAGCACCTGCATGAAGGTGCCGAGCGCCAAGGCGATCGAGGTGACGGCCAGCAAGATGCCGGTCATCGGCGGCGGACCGGCCGCCTGGGATTGTTCGGACGCCATGGGGCGGCTCCTGGTAACGGACTACTGCGCGCCGGTCTGGGGGCCGCCTTGGGCGACGTCGATCTTGGCCTTCATGGACAGGCCCACGCGCAGCGGATGCTTGGCCAGTTCGGCGGGGTCCAGGGTGATGCGGACCGGGACGCGCTGGACGACCTTGATCCAGTTGCCGGAGGCGTTCTGGGCGGGGATCAGCGAAAAGGCCGAACCGGTGCCGCCGGCCAGGCCGCGGACCTTGCCGTGGAACTTCACGCCGCCGCCATAGAGGTCGGACGTCAGGACCACCGGCTGGCCGGGGACCACCTTGTCCAGCTGCACTTCCTTGAAATTGGCGTCGACATAGGCCTGGGCCGTCGGCACCACGGCCATCATCGGCGTGCCCATGGCGACCTGCTGGCCGACCTGCACCGACTTGCGGGCGACGACGCCGTCGGTCGGGGCGCGGACCACGGTGCGGGCCAGGGCCAAGCGGGCGGCGTCGAGCCGGGCCTGCGCGGCCTTCACTTCCGGGTTCTCGGTGACCGAAACGCCGGAGATCAGCACGGTGTTGACCTCGCGCGTGCCGATGGCGGCCGCGCGGCTGGCCAGGGCCTGGGCGCGGGCGGCCTGAGCCCCCGTGAGGGCGGCCTGGGCGTTGGCGAAGCGGTTCTGGGCGCTGGTCAGTTCGTCACCCGAGACGGCGCCTTGCCCCACCAGGGCCTGGCGGCGCGAGAGGTCGAGGCGCGCCCGGTCGACATCGGCCTTGGCGGCGACGATCTGGGCGTCGGCGCGCTGGACGTCGGCCTGGCGAGCGTCGAACTGGCCGGCCAGGGCCGTATCGCTGGCGAAGTAGCCCTTCACCTTGCGCTCGGCCTGACCGAGGGCGGCCTCGGCCTGGGCGACGGCGATGCGGGCGTCGGCGTCATCGATGATGACCAGCGGGTCGCCAGCCTTCACGGCCTGGGTCTCGACCACGAAGATCTTGGCCACCGGGCCGGGCGACAAGGCGGTCACCTGGGCGGTCTCGGCCCCGACATAGGCGTCGTCGGTCTCGACATAGTGGCTGTCGAAGACAAGCCACCAGGCGCCGTAGCCCACGAGGCCGACGGCGACGGCGCCGCCCAGCAGGGTCAGTTGGCGGCGGCGCTTGTTGTTCGCCGCGGCTTGGGAGGCGCCGGGTTGTTGATCGGACATTAGGGGCAAGTCCTAGCGAGCGGATGCTTTGGGGATTGGGTTCAGGCGCCGGTGAAGCCGCCGCCGAGGGCGCGGATCAGGGCGATATCGAGCGCGAAGGCGCGGCTTTCCAGGTCGGCGACGACCCGGCGCTGGGTCAGGACCGACTGCTCGGCCAGCAACACCGACTGGTAGGTCGACAGCTGGCCTTCGTAGCGCAGGCGCGCGATGCGGTAGGCGTTCTCGTTGGCGGTCAGGGCCGCGCGGGCGTCCGCCAGACGGCTGGTGAGCGCCTTCTCGCTGGCGGTGACGTCGGCCACCTCGCGCAGGGCCTGGGTCAAGGCGCCGTCATAGCTGGCCACGGCGGCGTCCCGGTCGGCCTCGGCGCCGCGCAGGCCGGCCCGCAGGCGACCGCCCTCGAAGATCGGCAGGCTCAAGGCCGGACCGACCTGGCCGATGTCCGAGCCGCTGGAGAACAGCTTGTCGAGATAGAGCGACTGGGCGCCGATGAAGCCCGAAAGGTTGATGTCCGGATAGAAGGCGGCCTTGGCCTGCTTCGTGCGCGAGGTCGCGGCCTCGGCCCGCCACTTGGCGGCGACCACGTCGGGGCGGCGACCGATCAGGTTGGCGGGCAGGTTCGCTGGCAGGCCGAACGGCTTGATCGTCGCATTGGCCGGACGGGCGATGGCGAGACCGCGATCGGGACCAGCGCCGACCAGGGCGGCCAGGGCGTTGCGGGTCAGGGCGATCTGCTCGTCGATGGCCGACAGCTCGGCCTTCGAGGCCGGCGGCCCGGCCGCGGCCTGCTCGCTCTCGGCTTTGGTGTCGAGGCCGTTGGCGACGCGCTTGGAGACGAGGTCGCTGGTCTGCTGGCGCAGGCGTACGGCCTGGTCGGCGACGTCGCGCTGGGCGTAGAGGCGCGACAGCTCGGCATAGGTCGAGGCGATCGCGGTCGACAGGGTCAGGCGGGCCTGGGCGGCGTCGGCCTGGGCGGCCTTGGCTTCCGAGGTCGCGGCGGCGACGGCCGCGCGGTTCTTGCCCCAGAAGTCCAGCTCCCAGCTGAAGTCGAGGGCCAGGCGGCCGATGTCGTTATAGCCATGCGGCACGAAGGCGGGCGGGATGCCGGCGTTATAGCTCTGCTTGCTCTCGGCGGCCGAGGCCCCCAGCGAGACCTGCGGCAGGTCGGCGGACCTAGCCTGGACGACCAGCGACTGGGCGCGGCGCAGGCGGGCCTCGGCGGCGGCCAGGGTCGGCGAGCCCTTCAGAGCCTCGTCCTCCAGGGCGTTCAGCTGGGCGTCGCCATAAGACGTCCACCAGGCGTCGGCCGGCCAGTCAGCGTTCGGAGCCGCCAGGGTCTGGGCGGTTTCGTAGGCTTGAGGGGTTTTCGCCACGCGGGCGGGCTGCGCGGGGGGCAGGCTCGCACATGCGGCCAGCACCAGGGCGCTGGCGGCGGCGAAGACGGGGACGCTACGGCGGGGAGAGAGGGTCGGCATGAACGAGCGCCTTGATGTGACCGTACGGTATAGTCATATGGTGCGGTGCAAGTAGGCTTCACCTGCGCTATAGTCAAGGCGACCGTACGGTACGGTCGGAAAAGAATCATGCTGCCCGAGATCAAGCCCCGCCTGGATCGCGACGCCCGCCGCGAAGCGATCCTCGACATCGCCGCCGAGGTGTTCCTGACCGAGGGCTACGACGCAGCCTCGATGTCGACCATCGCGTCGAAGGTCGGCGGCTCCAAGAGCACGCTCTACAACTACTTCAAGAGCAAGGAAGAGATCTTCCAGGCTCACATCGAGCGCTATTGCGACTGGCAGCGCGAGGCGATGTTCAGCCTGCTCGATGATGGCGGCGACCTGAAGACCGCCCTCACCCACGTGGGTCGCCGCTACCTGACCAATGTGCTGTCGGACCGCAACATGCGCCACTTCCGGCTGATCACCGCCGCCGCCGAGCGTACGCCGGACCTGGGCCGCGCCTTCTACGAGGCCGGACCGATGCGCGGCGCGCAGATTCTCGGCGACTATCTGGCGCGGGCCAAGGCCGACGGCCGCATCCATGCCGAGGACCCGCTGGCCGCCGCCCACCAGTTCATCGGCCTCTGCCAGAACCGCCTGCTGAAGGCCCGGCTGGTCAACTATGTCGGCGAGCCCTCCCTCGCCGAGGTCGACGCCGAGGTCCAAGCGGCGGTGGCGACGTTCCTGGCGGCGTTCGGGACGAAGGCCTGAGGGCTACAAGACCTCGAACAATCCCGCCGCGCCCATGCCGCCGCCGACGCACATGGTGACGACGACGTGCTTGGCGCCCCGGCGCTTGCCCTCGATCAGGACGTGGCCGGTCAGGCGCGCGCCCGACATGCCGTAGGGGTGGCCCATGGCGATCGCGCCGCCGTTGACGTTCAGCAGCTCGTCCGGGATGCCCAGGCGGTCGCGGCAATAGACGACCTGGCAGGCGAAGGCCTCGTTCAGTTCCCACAGGCCGATGTCGTCGATCTTGAGGTCGAACCGTTCCAGGAGGCGCGGAATGGCGAAGACCGGGCCGATACCCATCTCGTCCGGCTTTGTGCCCGCCACGGCCATGCCGACATAGCGGCCCAGCGGCTGCAGGCCACGCTTCTCGGCCAGCCCCGCCTCCATGACCACGCAGGCCGAGGCGCCGTCCGAGAGCTGGCTGGCGTTGCCGGCCGTGACCGTACCGCCCGGCCGCACAGCTTTCAGGCCGGCCAGGCCTTCGAGCGTGGTCTCAGGACGCACACCCTCGTCCCGGGCCAACGTCACCTCGCGATGCGAGACCGCGCCAGTCTCCTTGTCGGCGACCTTCATGCGGGTGGTCATCGGGACGAGTTCCGCGTCGAAGCGACCCGCCGCCTGGGCCACCGCCGCGCGCTGCTGCGAGGACAGGGCGTAGAGATCGCAAACCTCGCGGGTGATCCCGTAGCGCGCCGCGACCGTCTCGGCCGTGTCCAGCATCGGCATGTAGGCGTCGGCGTGCAGGGCCACGAGCTCGGGATCCTGGTCGACCCGCAGCTGCGGCGTCTGGACCAGGGAGATCGACTCGACGCCGCCGGCGACGATGACGTCCATGCGGTCGACGATGACCTGCTTGGCGGCCGTGGCGATGGTCATCAGGCCCGACGAGCACTGGCGGTCCATGGTCATGCCCGGGACCTCGACGGGCAGCCCGGCCCGCAGCGCCGCCGTGCGGCCGATGGTGGCCTGGTAGCCTTGCGGCAGCGAGCAGCCCAGGATGCAGTCCTCGACCTCGTCCGGAGCCACGCCGGCGCGCCGCACCGCGTGGCTCAGGGCGTGGCCGGCCAGGGTCGGCGACGGGGTGTCGTTGAAGGCCCCGCGATAGGCGCGGCCGATCGGCGTGCGCGCCGTGGAGACGATGACGGCCTGGCGCATCACGCGCGTTCCCCGACGGCCTTGGCGATCAGACCCGCGCTGGCGACCTCGCGCTCGGCCTGGGTGAAACCGTAGGCCGGGACGATCTCGCCCGCGCGGTCGCTGACCCCGTCCCACTGGCGGATCACCTGCTCGCCCGCGTCCGCGCCGCCGCCGATATAGCGGCCGTCGGTCAGGGTGATGTTGGCGGTGGCGAAGTGGCCGGCGCCGGCGCACAGGATCGTGCGGGTCGGAGCGTCGTCCTGGACCAGGGCCAGCAGGCCCGGGCTGACGAAGACGGGGTCGAGCAAGGCCAGGCTCTCGGCCGACAGCACGCCCTCGGTCATGCCCGTGGCCGCCGTCGGGGCCAGGCAGTTGACCCGCACATTGTACTTCTCGCCCTCGATGGCCAGGGTCTGCATCAGCCCGACCAACGCCATCTTGGCCGCGCCGTAGTTGGCCTGGCCGAAATTGCCGTAGAGGCCCGACGACGAGGTGGTCATGACGATGCGGCCATGGCCCTGCTCGCGCATGAGGCCCCAGACGGCCTTGGCGCAGACCGCCGCGCCCATCAGGTGGACGTCGACCACCAGGCGGAAATCATCGAGGCTCATCTTGGCGAAGGTCTTGTCACGCAGGATGCCGGCGTTGCTGATCAGGATGTCGACCCGGCCCCAGCGGGCCACGACCTGCTCGACCATGGCGTTGACGGCGGCCTCGTCCGTAACCGAGGCGGCGACGCCGAACGCCTCGCCGCCCTGGGCGACGATCTCGGCGGCCACGCGGTCGGCGGCCTCCTGGCCCAGGTCGTTGACGACCACCTTGGCGCCCTGCCCGGCCAGATACAGCGCGTGAGCGCGGCCCAGCCCCCCACCGGCGCCCGTGACGATCGCGACGCGTCCTTGCAGCATCATGAAACTCTTCCTTTTCTCGCCCCAAAACTCGACGAGCCCGAAGCTCGCACTCAAGTCACTATCTCGTTAGTGAACATCTTTGACAGAACCGTCCCGCCCAGGGCAAGCCGCCTTTAGGCCTGGGCCTTGCGCCGCTCGCAGGCCGCGATGAAGCCGGCGGCCATGAACGCGGCCATCCGCTCCTTCACGGCGTGGAAGTCGTCGGACTTGCAGACCCCGCCCGACAGCTTGTCGATCCGGCCCGTTCGGGCCAGGGTCAGCATCAAGGCCCCCGTCACGAAGTGATAGCCCCAGAAGATATCGGCCTCCGGACAGCCCGGCAGGGCCTTCTTCAGCAGGTCGATCAAGCGCAGCACCACAGGGTCGAAATGCTCGTCCATCAGCGACGCGCCCCACTCCGGCGTGTTGGCGACCTGGGCGCCGAGGGCCGCGTAGTTCTTCCAGCCCTCCCCGCCCTCGATGTAGAGATCAAGGTCGGTGTCGAGGAACGCCCGGAGGGCTCCCTCAACCGTCGGCCTGCCGGCCGAGGCCGCCTCGTACTCGTCCAGCGCCCGCATCCGCCGCTCGCTGGTCACCACCGCCCGGCGCGCGAAGACCGCGTCGAACAGGGCTTTCTTGTCGTCGAAATAGTAGTTCATCAGCGTGTGATGCACGCCGACCTGCTTGGCCACGTCCTTCAGGGTGACGCCGTGGAGCCCGTGCTTCGAGAACAGCTCCTCGGCCGCGTCGAGGATCTGCTCCATCTTCTCGGCGCGCTGTTCGGCCTTGGTGGTGCGTCGACGGGTGGGGGCGGCTTCGGACACTGAGCGGGACTTCCTGGCATTGGGCGAGAGGCGTGGATGGACGAAGCGTCAACCGCCGCCGTATTCCGTTCGCAGCCTTATCTTGTCGATCTTGCCTGTCGACGCCAAGGGCATGCGCGGCAGGCGGTAGACGGCGTCGGGGATCCACCAGGTCGCCACCCGGCCACGCAGCGCCCCCAGAAGCGCTTCGTCGCTGACCTCCCCTTGCGTCTCGACCAGCAGGATCGGTCGCTCGCCCCACTTGGGATCGGACCGGCCGATGACGGCGGCCAGCGACACCTCGGGCAAGGATGCGACCAACGCCTCGATCTCGGCCGGATTGATCCATTCGCCGCCGGACTTGATCAGATCCTTGGCGCGGCCCGTGATCATCAAGTTGCCCGCCGCGTCGATGCGGGCCAGGTCGCCGGTCGGAAACCAGCCGTCGGCGTCGGTGGCCGAGGCCTCGTGGCCGAAATAGCGTTCGACCACCGCCGCGCCGCGCACCCGCAGGTGACCTTCGGCGTCGCGTTGCCGGGGCAAGGCCACGCCGTCGGCGTCGGTCAGCAGCAGGTCGACGCCCACGGCCGGACGGCCCGACAGCGCGGCCTGCGACGGCGCGTGCAGCGGCGCGACGGTGCCGGAGGGCGACAGCTCGGTCATGCCCCAGCTGGTCTGGACGGTGACACCCAGGCCCTGCTCGATCCGCTCCATCAGCGCCGGGGGCATCGGCGCGCCGCCGACCATGATGCGCTTCAGCGACGGCAGGCGCTCGCCCGTGGCGTCCAGATGCTCGACCAGGCCCAGCCAGACCGTGGGCACCCCGACCCCGACCGTGACGCCCTCGGCGGCGATCAGGCGGGCCAGGCTGGCGCCATCGGCGTGACGGCCGGGCAGGACGAGCTTGGCGCCCACCGCCGGGGCCGCGAACGGCAGGCCCCAGGCATTGGCGTGGAACATCGGCACCACCGCCAGCACCGCGTCGGCGCCCGAGATCGCCATCACGTCCACCTGAAGGGCCCGCAGGGTGTGCAGGTAGCTGGAGCGGTGGGTATAGGTCACGCCCTTGGGCGCGCCCGTGGTGCCTGAGGTGAAGCACAGGCCGCTGGGCGCGGTCTCCTCGAACTGGCCCCAGATCGCGTCCGGCCTGGCGGCGGCGATCATTGGCTCCAAGGCTTGGCCTTCCCACGCCTCGCCGTCGATGATCAGCAGGCGTTCGACGCCCGGCGCGGCGTCCATGATCTCTCGGGCCAGGGGCGCGAGGTCGGCCGAGGCGATCAGCACGCGGGCCTGCGACTGGACGATCATCGCCGCCAGTTGCTCGGCGGTCAGGCGCGGGTTCAGCGTGTGACACACTGCCCCCATGCCCATGATCGCGTACCAGACCTCGACATGGTCCTGGGTGTTCCAGGCCAGGGTGGCGACGCGGTCGCCCTTGCGCACGCCAAGCCCGGCGAGCACCGAAGAGACCCGAAGGCTGCGGTCGCGCAGATCCGCGTAGCCGACCCGGTCGATCCGTCCGCCCTCGCGCGCGGTCACCACCTGGCCGTCGGGCTGCCACTTGGCGGCGTGGTCCAGGAACTTGTCGAGCGTCAGGGCGAAGGCCTGCATCTCGCCGTCAATCGTCGGCGCACTACTTATCGGCACTGAGTCACTCCAGGGGGAAGCGGCGGCGCGACGACGCCGACGTTCCAGTTCCAGGGCGTGTCGCCCTGGGCGCGTCGGCGGCACATCACCGCCTCGTTCAGTTCGTACATGCCGGGGCGCAGATGCACGCCCGGCTGGGGCGCCGCGGTGAAGGCCATGTAGGCGCGCTCGGCGCCGTACGGTTTCCAGACCGGCTGGCCGGCGGCCTTGGGCGCGCCGTCCCTTGCGAACGAAGCCCAGTAGTCGCCCATGGCGGCGGTCAGCCTGGCCTCCTCGGGCGTGTCCGGGTTCTTCGGCCAGGCCGGCGGCGCGCTCTTGGCGGAGCCGAAGACGTAGGGCAGCTCGCTGGCGTGGAAGCCGTGCAGACCCGCGGCCTCGGCGGCCGGATAGCCGTGATCGAACAGGTAGAAATAGCCCGCTTGCCCAACGGCGGTCTGCTTGGCCACGAGCCGCTCGGCGGTCCAGCCGTAGAGGGCGTCGCGGGTGGTCAGCAGCACGCTCTCGGGGACGTCGCTGGACGGATAGAGCTTGAGGAAATCGTCGGCGAGGTCGCCGTAGCGCGCCCGGATTTCCTTCTCGTAGGCGGCGCCATCGGCCGGCGGCGGTGGGGCCAGGAAGCGCAGCGAGCGGATCTCGCCGCTGTTGAAGCCGGCCAGGATCGGCACGTGGGCTTGCTCGCCGGCGTCGAACGTGTCGACCAGCTGCTTGGGCAGCACCTTGCCGTCGACCGCGCCGAAGGTCTGGAAACCGGCCATCAGGGCGTTGGTCGTCAGGGTCTCGGCGTCCATGGCCCGCAGATCGGCCAGGGACTTGGCGCCCAGCTTGGCGGCGGTGGCCGCGCCCATGGTCTCGGCCGGGATGTGGCCGTACCTGGGCTCGCGCAGGTCCGGCGTCGAGACCATGTAGGCGCTCTGGGCGATGGCCTTGCTGAACAGCCCCCGGGCCGGCGGCGAGGCCATCAGATACATGACGCTCAAGGCCCCCGCGGACTCGCCGGCGATGGTGACATTGGCCGGATCCCCCCCGAAGGCGGCGATGTTGGTCCGCACCCACTTCAGCGCCGCGATCTGGTCCAGCAGGCCGTAGTTGCCCGAGACGTGGTCGGGCGATTCCGCGCTGAGCTCCGGATGCGCCATGTAGCCCAGCACGCCGAGGCGGTAGTTGATCGACACCACGACGACGCCCCGCCTGGCCAGGGCCGCGCCGTCGTACAGGCCCTCGGCGCTGGAGCCGCCGATCAGCGACCCGCCGTGGATCCAGACCAGCACCGGGGCCTTCGCGGCCTTGGCTGGCGTCCAGACGTTCAGCGACAGGCAGTCCTCGCTGAACGCCTTCAGGGGCGAAGCGTAGATGCTGCCCGGACGCGGCTTGGGCTGTAGGCACGAGGGGCCGAAGTCGAGGGCGTCGCGGACGCCGCCCCACGTCGCCGGGGCGGCGGGCGGCTTCCAGCGCAGCGCGCCGACCGGCGGCGCCGCGTAGGGGATGCCCTTGAAGATCTCCAGGCCGTCCTGAGCGACGCCGCGCACGGCGCCGGCCGGGGCTTTGACGACAGGGGCCTGGGCGCTGGCGACGGCCGGAGCCATCGCCAGAACAGCCAGGGCTGATACCAGGAGACGTTTGCGCGAGCTGCTCATCCCCATCTCCTAGAACGCATAGCCCAGGCGCACGCCGGCCGTGCGCGGCCGCATGGTCGCGAACCGGCTGGCGATGAAGGCCTCGGGGTGGACGTAGGTGATCGAGTGGTCGTCGAAGAGGTTCTCGACATAGGCCCCGATCGTCGTGTCGCCCATGGCCACGGCGAAGGTGGCGTTGACGTTCTGATACGAGTCCGTGAAGCCATAGGTCGCGCTGGTCACGGTCGGCTGGCCCGGCACATGTTGGAACGAGCCCGGATACGAGCCGACGTGCTGCAGCACGACCGACAGGTTGGCCTTGGCCTTCGGCGTCAGGTCCCAGCCGTAGTTGACGAACAGCGAGCCCTGCACCTTGGGCGAGGCCAGGCGGGCGCCGACCACCGCGCCGGAGATCGCCGCCTCGGCCGGGGTCAGCTCGGTGACCTTGGCGTCGTTGAGCGAGCCATTCAGGCCGATGGTCAGGCCCTTGGTCGGGAAGGCCAGCAGCTCCAGCTCGATCCCCTTGCTGCGCGCCGCGCCGATGTTGGTGGCGAACTGGACGCTGTCGGAGACGCGATTGGCCTGGACCTGGATGTTGCTCCAGTCGATCAGGTAGACGGCGAGATTGGCCGAGACGAGGCCATTCAGGAACCGCCCCTTGGCCCCGACCTCGTAGTTGGTCAGGTCGTCGGACGAGGCGCCGTTCGGGATGATCAGGTCGCTAGGATTGACCAGGCTGGCCCGGCCGGCGAAGGCGTTGACCACCGGGGTGCGGAAGCCGGTCGACACCGTGGCGTAGGTCGTCAGGGTCGACGACGGCTTGTAGGACAGACTGACCTTGAACGAGGGCTTGCTGCCCGTCGCCTTGACGCCGCTGGCCGCCGCGAACGGCGTCAGGGTCAGCGGCCCGCGGATGCCGAACAGGGCGTTGGTCAGATAGGCGCTGCTATAGCCGCCGGCCTCGGTGAAGCCCTGGGCCTCGACCCGGCCATAGCGCATGCCGCCGGTCAGCCAGACCTTGTCGCTGAAGTGATAGGTCAGCTGGCCGAAGGCGGCCTTTTCCTGCGAATTTATGTGGGTGTACTGTCGCTGGTAGTACTCGTCCGGCAGGCCGGTGATGCCGTGCGAGGTCAGGAAGGCCGGATTGGAGCGGTAGAAGTAGTCCACGTCCAGGCGGCGATCGAGATAGAAGCCCCCGACCACCCAGTCGAGCTTGCCGCCGGGATCGGACGCCAGACGCGCCTCCTCGACGAAGGTCTTCTGGAAGCCGCCAGCGTCCAGGGCGAAGGCGATCGCGCCGCCGAACGTGCCGGCCAGGTCGACATAGAACTTCTGGTCGAACTTCGAATAGGTCGACGAGCTGGTGAAGTGCGCGCCGTCGAACTGGTAGTCGACCGTGACGTTGTGGCTGCGCATCTCGCCCACGAACTGGTCCGGCCGGTCCGAGACCCGCTTGTTCCGGCCCAGGGCCGGATTGACCATCGACGAGTCCTTCGGGTTGCTGTCCTCGTACGAGAACAACGCCTTCACCGACAGGCGCTCGTTGGGCTTCCACAGCAGCGTCGCGCGGCCGCCCCAGTCGACCAGGGTGTTGGAGTTGTGGACGCCGGTGCCAAGGTTATCGAGATAGCCCTCCTCGTGCCGGTAGAAGCCGACCACGCGCAGGGCCAGCTTGTCCTGGACGATCGGCATGTTGAGCATGCCGTTGTAGCGTTGGCGCAAGGAATCCGAGCCGGTCAGACCGAAGTCGACCAGGGCCGCCCCTTCGCGGCTCGACAGGTTCGGCGCCTTGGTCAGGATGCGCAGCGCGCCCGACAGCGAGCCCGAGCCGAACAGCGTGCCCTGCGGGCCGCGCAGGAACTCCACGCGCTCGACGTCGAACAGGTTGGGATCCAGCACGGTGGTGTTGCCGATCGTCGAGATCGGCAGTTCGTCGACATAGACGGCCACCGTGCTCTGCAGGTTCGCGCCGTAGCCGTTGGTCGCGATGCCCCGGGCGGTGAAGTTGTTGAAGTTGGCGGTGGCGCGGTTCAACACCACGCCGGGCGTCTGACGGGCCAGGCCCTCGAAGCCGACGATGCCCTTGGCGGTCAGCTCCTTCTGGTCGAAGGCGGTGACGCTGAGCGGCACGTCCTGCAGCTTTTCGGGACGGCGGGTCGAGGTGACGATGACTTCTCCCACCAGATCGGCGTCCTTGCGGTCGCCCCTCCCCTGATCGCCGCCGGCCGCCTGGGCCAGCGCCTGTGTTGTCGAAAACACGCCGAGCGCGACGGCGCATGCCGACGCAAGCAGTCCAGCCTTCATGGCGTTCACTCCCCTAACGAGCGTCGATCGTTTGCGTCGACGTTGTGAGCCCACGGTGGCGGTGATCTGGGCCGCTGTCAACACTCACTCACTCGCGTGTGAATATTGACGCGAGGCCGGTATTGAGGTCATCCTCGCTGCAAGCAAGGCTCGAGAACGGGCAGCTGGGAGGAAACCTTGAACGACCTCGAGCGCGATGGCGCCGCGGCCTTGTCCGCGCGTCCAGACCACCCTCACCCCGCCCCCGGCCGCCGCGCCTGGCTAGTCTTGGGCATGCTGTGGTTCGTCTATGTGCTGAACTTCCTGGACCGGCAGCTGATGTCGATCCTGGCCAAGCCGATCCAGGACACCCTGCACGTCTCCGATAGCCAGCTCGGTTTGATCGGCGGCCTCTATTTCGCGATGTTCTACTGCTTCATCGCCATTCCGGTCGGTTGGCTGGCCGACCGCACCAACCGCGTGGCGGTGCTGTCCCTGGCCTGCGGAATCTGGAGCGCTGCGACCGTGGCCTGCGGCCTGTCACGCGGCTATGGCGAATTCGCCTTCGCCCGGATGACGGTCGGCTTCGGCGAGGCCGGCGGGGTGCCGCCCTCCTACGCGATCATCTCCGACTATTTCCCGGCCGGCCGACGCGGCACGGCGCTGGGCATCTACAACCTTGGCCCGCCCGTGGGCGCGGCGCTGGGCATCGCCTTCGGCGCGGCGATCGCCGCGGCGTTCAACTGGCGCTACGCCTTCGTGATCCTGGGCGTCGTCGGCCTGGCCGCCGCCTTGATCCTGCCGCTGGTCGTCAAGGAACCGCCGCGCGGCGGCCTGGACGGGACCGAGATCAAGGTCGCCAAGGCCGGCTTCTGGTCGACTCTGAAGATGTTCTTCTCGCGTCCCACCCTGGTGCTGGCCGCGCTGGGCAGCGGCGCGACCCAGTTCGTGACCTATGGCCTGGGCAACTTCACCACCCTGTTCCTGATGCGCGAGAAGGGCATGGCGCTCGACGAGGTCGCCGTCTGGTACGCTCTGGTCGTCGGCATCGGCATGAGCGCCGGCATCTTTGTCTCGGGTCGGGTGATCGACCGCTTCCGCAAGAGGTCGAAGGTCGTCTACGCCATGGCCCCGGTCATTTCCCTGAGCCTGGCGATCCCGTTCTATATCGGCTTCGTCTGGGCCCCGACCTGGCCGCTGGCCCTGGCCCTGCTGATCGGCCCGACTTTCCTGAACTACTTCTACCTGTCGTCGTCGGTGGCGCTGGTCCAGGAGGAAGTGCGCCCCGACCAGCGCGTGATGTCCGGCGCCCTCTTGCTGCTGGTCATGAACTTCATCGGCCTGGGCTTGGGTCCGACCTATGTCGGCGCGGCCAGCGATTTCTTCAAAACCAGCCATCCGCACAATTCGCTGCAGATGGCGCTCTACACCCTGGTCCCGTTCTATGTGATCGCGATCGGGCTTTTCCTGTGGCTGGCCCGAATCTTCCGCCGGGCCGAGCAGAGCTAGAGACCGCGCGCGGGCTTTATTCCTTCAGGGCGATGAAGCCCGCCGCCATGAACCGCGCGATCCGCTTCTTGATCGCCGGAAAGTCGTCGGAGTGGCAAAGGCCGCTGGATAGCCGGTCGATCCGGCCCGTCCGCGCCAGGGTGTTCATCAGCGCGCCCGAGACGAAGTGGTAGCCCCAGAAGATCTCCTCGTCGGCATAGTCCGGCAGGGCGCGCTTGAGGATGCCGACCAGCTTCAGGACCACCGGATCGAAGTGCTCGTCCATCAGCGCCGCGCCCTCGGGCGTGTTGCTGACCCGGGCGCAGAACGCGCCATAGTTCATCCAGTGCTCGCCGCCCTCGTAGTAGAGGTCGAGGTCGGTATCGAGAAAGGCGTGCAGCGCGCCCTCGACGGTCGGCCTGTCGCCCACCGACTGCTCGTACTGCTCCAGGGCGATCATCCGCCGGCCGGACGTGACCCCGGCCCGCCGGGCGAACACGGCCTCGAACAGGTTGGTCTTGTCCTTGAAATAGTAGTTCAGCAGCGTGGTGTGGATGCCCACCCGCACGGCCACGTCGCGCAGCGTCACACCGTGGAGGCCGTTCTGCGAGAACAGGTACTCGGCCGCGTCCAGAATCTGCTCGAGGCTCTGGGCGCGCTGTTCGGCCTTGGTGCGCGGGCGCTCCTTGGCCTCCTCCGCGGTGGCTCCTGCCAAACCGTCCTCCTGGTCCTACCGTCCGCCGCGTAGTCGGCCCGGCGCGCCCCTGTCAATCGTTCCCCTAACGGCAATCGCCGTGTCAGAGCCGCGCTCCAAGGTCGTCGAACAATGATCATTGACGCCATCGCGGTGAGGCTACAATACTCACTCTTGTGAGAATGAGCGTTAGAGACTCGTTCAACGGGAGGGTTCGCCACATGAGAATTGGGCTTATGAGCGCGTCGGGCGTCGCGCTGTTGATCGGGATCGCGGGCCTGGGCGCCCCGGCCCAAAGTCAAGTACTAAGGGGTCAGGAAAAGACGACCAACGATCCCTCCACCCAGGTCGAGGAGATCGTCGTCACCGGCTCCAACATCCGGGGCTCGGCGCTGGACGCCGCCCTCCCCGTGGAGGTCTATTCTCAGGAGCAGCTGGAAAAGCAGGGCTCGCCGACCGCGCTGGAGTTCGCCAAGAGCCTGACCATCTCGGGCCCGACGACCGGCGAGTCCTACTATTTCGGCGGTCCGACCCTGGTCGGCTCGGTGAACTACAATCTGCGCGGCCTCGGGGCCGACAAGACGCTGGTGCTGCTGAACGGCCGGCGGATGAACCAGAACACCGCCAACGTGCCCTCGATCGCCCTGGCGCGAACCGAGATTCTCAAGGACGGCGCGGCGGTGATCTACGGCGCCGACGCCACCGGCGGCGTCGTCAACTTCATCACCCGTGACAGGTTCGTCGGGATGGAGGCCCAGGCCCAGTACAAGCACATCAAGGGCTCGAAGGGCGACTATTCGGTCGGCGTGATGGGCGGCATCGGCGAGGACCGCGTCAATCTGCTGGTCTCGGCCGAGTACGAGCATCGCTCGCGCCTGAACACGCTGGAGCGCGACTTCACCAAGGCCTCGCTGACGCCGGGAGCCGGCTACAATCCCGCCCCCTGGTCGACCCTGACCAACCTGACGGGCTGGCAGCCGCGCGGTCCCCTGCCCGCCGTGCCCACCGCCACGGACACCGGCGAGTGGGGCGCGAACCTGGGCGGCATCGTCTCGGACTTCAGCGCCGCCAGCTGCGCCGCCGTCGGCGGCCGCATGGATAACGTCTACACCTGCGCCTACAACTACATCCCGTACTACCGACTGGTGGAGAACCAGGACACCTACCGGCTCTACGCCCAGTTGAAGGCGCAGATCACCGACAGCATGAAGTTCCACGCCGACGCCTCCTACGGCAAGGTGGACCTGCCGCAGGTGATGGGTTCGCCGGCCCAGCCAGTGTCGCGCGGCCCGGCCCTGACGACGGGCGCCGTCAACCAGTTCTACGTGCCGATCAGCAACCCGTTCGCGGCCGAATTCGCCACCGCCCACGGCATCGTCGGCGCCTCGGGCTTCACGCCGATCACCTACCGACTGTTCGGCCACGGCGGTAATCCCTACTATTCGGGCGGCGACGGCTTCGGCGTGGCTGACAAGATCACCAACAAGGTCTGGCGCGTCTCGGCGGGCGTCACTGGCGACCTGGGCGACCTCGCGCCGTTCGCCAAGGCCGTCGGCTACGACTTCGCCCTGACCTATAACGACGCCTACAATTACAACACCCACGCCGACACCATCGGCTATCGCCTGCAGGAAGCCCTCAATGGCTTCGGCGGCTCGAACTGCCACGCCACCGACCTGGATCCGACCCGCTTCGGCACGCAGAACGCCGCCGCCGCCGGCAAGAACGGCTGCCAGTACTGGAACCCCTTCTCCAGTTCGTTCAAGGGCCAACCCGTGCGCGGCCTGGCCAACCCGAACTACATCGCCGGCCACGAAAACCCCGAGGATCTCTCCCTCTGGATGTTCGATCCGCGCGCGGTGGAGACCAAGAGCAACAACTTCACCGCTGACCTGGTGTTCAACGGCCTGTCGGGTCTGAAGCTGCCCGGCGGCGAGGTGGGTTGGGCGCTCGGCGCCCAGTACCGCTCGTTCGAAAGCCGCCAGATCGTCTCCAGCCCGTTCAACAACGGGACGGTCCAGTGCGAGTGGCCCGCCGGCACGACCAGCGCCAACGGTCCGGGCTCGCCGAACCTGCCGGCCAATCCGCTGGCGACCAACGATCCCAACTTCCGGGGCTGCACGCCCGACGCGCCGGGGCCGTTCGTCCTGTTCGCCCCGACTCTCCCGGTCCAGGCCGACCAGAGCCAGTACTCGCTGTTCGGTGAGCTGCAGGTGCCGCTGTTCTCGACCGTCGACATCCAGCTGGCGGCCCGCAAGGAAAAGTTCTCCAATGACCTCGGCGCCACCGTCTACAAGGTGTCGGGCAAGTGGAACGTCTGGGGTCCCCTGACCCTGCGCGGCTCGTACGGCACCAACTACCAGACCCCGCCGCTGGGCGTGACGCCGGGCGCCATCACGGTGGCCGCGCGCACCTACACCGTGGCGGCCAGCAACTGGCTGGCGGCGCAGTTCATCACCGACGCCGACCTCAAGCCCGAGACCGCCAAGACCGCCAATATCGGCGCGATCTGGCAGAGCCGGGGCCTGTTCGACGATCACAAGTTCCGCCTGATCGTCGACCACTTCGACATTCGCACGAAGGACCAGATCGGCCAGGTCGCCGACCCGAACCAGATCGCCAGCCTGGTGTTCAACGGCGCCGGCGGCACGATCACCACCTGCGATGTCGCCAAGCAGCCCCTGCTGGCCCGTATCACCTTCAATAGCGGCTGCGCGGTGGGCATGAGCGGCGTCGGGAGCTTCTCCGCCGTCTCCACCCGCTACGGTAACGGGCCGGGCCAGACGACCAAGGGCTTCGACGTTCAAGCGACCTACGGTCTCCCGGTCGGCCCCGGTGACCTAGACGTCAGCTTTACCGCCACCCGCGTCACCGAGCTGAAGACCGGCCCGACGACCCTGGATGGCGTGACCATCTCGACCGGCGACGATCGGCTGGGCACGCTGAACTTCGCCACGTTCGCCCAGGCCGCCCCGAAGCTGCGCGCCAACCTTGGCGTCAACTATGGCCTCGGCCGCCAGAACTTCCGCCTGGGCGTCAACTACGTCTCTGCGGTCAAGGATGAGCGGGCCGGCGTCCAGTACGGCGAGGACGGCAAGGCCTGGGTGACGACCGACTTCACCTACCGCCTGCAGCTGGGCGACGACATGGCCCTGACCGCGACGGTCGCGAACATCTTCGATCGCGACCCGCCGCCGGCCCAGGAAGAGTTCGGCTACGACCCGTGGACCGGCAACCCGTTGGGCCGGACCATCGAACTGGGCGTCAAAAAGGCCTTCTAAGTAAGGCGTTTCCGTTCCTACCTCGCGCGGCGGGCGACCTTCGGGCCGTCCGCCGTCTTTCTTTTGGGGACGGAAAATCGCCACCATGGCGGGCCTTTACGCCAAATTCGCACATTGTGGATGATCTTGTCGGCCACGGTTCACACGGCGAGCTCATGGCCCTCTCATCCCTGGCGTTTTCAGCTTCCCATGCGGGTGACGGCGGGGTTCACGCGCGCCTGGAAACCGCGCGTGGCGCGATCGAAGGTCGCTTCGTGGAGGTGGGCGAAGTCCTTTCGCAGGTCGTGGACGGGACCAGCGCCCTGATCACCGCCCTGGACCGGATGCGCGAGGGCCTGGAAGGCCAGGAAGTCGCCGCCGCGACCCGCCAGCTGAGCGAAGCCTCCAACCAGCTGCGGGAATTGCCCGCCGCCCTGCACGCGCGCCGCGACCGCCTGGGCGCCTTGGTCAGCGCTGGCGACGCCCTGACCGCCTGTATCGAGGACATGCGCCAGCACCTGGCCTACCTCCGGGTCTTCGGCGTCAACATCAAGATCACCTCGGGCGGCATCGCCGCCGCCGGCCCGGAGTTCGCGATCTTCGCCCAGGAGATCTGCGACTGCATCGAGCTGGGCCGCACCCAGCTGGACACCTTCCGCAACGACCTCTCCAGCATGGACGGCGCCCTGCGCGCGGCCCTGGGCCACGAGGACGAGCTGCGCCGCCGTTGCGACGGCCTGCTGCCGGCCGTGCCCGACGCCCTGGTCGGGCAGACCGCCGCCATCGCCGACCACCAGGCGAAAATCGCTGAAATCACCGCCCGTGTCGCCGAACTGGTCCGCGACGTCCGCAAGAAGATCGGCTCGGCCCTGGCCGCCCTGCAGATCGGCGACATCACCCGCCAGCGCATCGAGCACGTCCAGAAGGGTCTGACGCTGCTGCGAACCTCGGCCCCGGCCCGCGCCCTCTCCGCGCAGGCGCGCGAGCGGCTAGAGGCCTTCGTGCACCGCCTGCTGGCCGCCCAACTCACCGCCACCATCGACGACTTCCACCGCGACGTCTCGCGCATCGGCCAGAGCGTCAGCGCCATCGCCAGCGACGCCAGCGAGATCCTGCGCCTGCGAGACCATGCCCAGGGCGGTTCGTCGAACGGCGAAACCAGCTTCCTGCGCGGCCTGGAGACCAGCGTCGGCGAGGCCTTCGCGCTCGTGGACGACATCGACGCGGGCGCCCGCCAGGCCGCGGATGTGAGCCACTCGGCCGCCAGCTCAGCCCGCGACCTGGCCGCCCAGATCCACGGCATCCAGAACATGCGCGCCGACGTGCAGATGATGGCGCTCAACACCACGCTGAAGTGCTCGCGCATCGGCGAGACCGGCAAGCCGCTGGGCGTTATCGCCGTCGAGCTGCGCGCCCATGCCGGTCACCTGGAAACCTCGGCCGCCCGCACCCTGACGGCGCTGCAGTCGCTCTCGGCCTCGGCCGACGCCCAGCCGCAAGCCAACGGCCAGGACGGCGCGGCCAGCGCAGCCCTCGCCTTGCGCGAGGCCGTCGGCCGTATCCGCAAGACCGGCGACGCCGTCGAAGGCGGCCTCGTCGACGCCGCCCGCCAGGGCGCCGACGTCGTCGAGATGCTCCGCCGCGCCGCCGCTCGCTTCGACTTCCAGCGCCAGGTCGGCGACCACCTCGACCAGGCCGCCGCCGAGCTGGAGAGCCTGTCCGGCGACGTCCAGGTCGATGACCTGATGGGCGCCCTGTCGCCGCTGCTGACCGACCTGGCTCGCAGCTACACCATGGCCCAGGAACGTGAGGTCCACGCCGCGCTGACGGAAGGGCTGGACCTGGCGATGATCGAGGCGCCGGCGGAAACCGAGGCCGTCGAGGACGACGACCTGCTGTTCTAGGACGACCTCCTAGAGCGCCACCGCCGCCAAAATCCCCGTCATTCCCGCCTGTGGCGGCCCCTGGCGCAGCCGACAAGACGCAAGCCGCCTCTCCCGCACCTGCGGCGGATAGAGGGGTTCCCGCCACAAGGGTGGGAGTTCACCGAGACCGACAAATCCTGGCGGTGGTGATCTGAAGGTCCGGATACGGGCCAGAAGCCTATGGCAAACTTCGACCCTGAGCGGACGCTCACCGCGTGCGAGACCGCCTAGCGTCCTGGTCGGCTGGATGCTATGTGGCGCGCATGAACGATCGCTCGCTCGCCTTCTGCTGCTGGTGGCGCTCCTTTTCGTAAGGAGCGGCCCGTCGTTCACGCATTTCATCGCACGCGGCGCCGCCGGACTTCCGGCCTAGGCGCTTTGTTATGCGTGATGATCCGGTCCGTCTGGCGGCGCCCCTTTCCAGGAGAGCCGTCATGTCCGCCATCAACACCCGCCCTGTCGTCCTTACCGGCGATCGTACGACAGGACCGCTTCACCTCGGTCACTATGTCGGCTCGCTGAAGAACCGGCTCGCACTCCAGGACGATCACCGCCAGTTCCTGCTGCTTGCTGATGCCCAGGCGCTGACCGATAACGCCGATGATCCCGGACGCATTCGGCGCAATGTCATCGAGGTCGCGCTCGACTATCTCGCCGTTGGAATAGACCCTGAGAAGTCCGTGATCTGCGTGCAGTCGCGTCTCCCGGCGCTCGCGGAACTGACGATGCTCTACATGAACTACGTCACGGTAAGTCGGTTGGAACGTAATCCAACCGTGAAGCAGGAGATCGTACAGCGCGGGTTCCAGCGGGACATTCCCGCCGGCTTTCTCTGCTACCCGGTCGCTCAGGCCGCCGACATCACCGCCTTCAAGGCGGGCCTGGTGCCCGTCGGGGAAGACCAGCTCCCGATGATTGAGCAAACGAATGAGATCGTGCGCCGCGTCAATCGCCAGGTTGGCCGGGAGGTGTTGCCCGAGGCGCGGGCGCTCGTGTCATCCGTGGGTCGGCTCCCTGGGATCGATGGACGTTCCAAGATGAGCAAAAGCGCCGGCAACGCCATTCCGCTCTCGGCTAAGCCTGAGGAGATCAGCTCGGCGGTCCAGGCGATGTTCACCGACCCCGACCATCTACGGGTAAGCGATCCTGGGCGCGTCGAGGGCAACGTCGTCTTCACCTACCTCGACGCCTTCGATGACCGCCCCGACGAGCTTGAGGACCTAAAGGCGCATTACCGGCGCGGCGGACTCGGGGACATGGTCCTCAAGAGGCGTCTGGATGCCCGCCTTCAGGCGTTGTTCGCTCCAATACGCGAACGGCGAGCTACGTTCGCCCAGCGGCCCGACTTTGTCTTGGATCTTGTTCGAAGCGGCACTGAGCGTGGGGCGGCGCTAACCCAGGAAACGCTCAACGAGGTCAGGGCTGCTTTGGGGCTGTTCAGCTTTGGCAGGGAACGACCGTAGAGGCGCCGTGTATAGGGGCCAACTTCCACCCCGAACAGATGACCGCCATGTCCGCTTCCGGGCGCCGGCGACCGACCTTTGCCAGTGTCGGTGTGTTCCCCTCGTTTCAGGGTGGGAGTGACGAAGTTCATAGGTTCAGTTGGGGACCTGAATCTATGTGCTACCGGCTCGAAGCTTTCAGGATTTCCTTGGCCAGCGCGTGCAGCGGCGCGACGCGGTCGACGCAGCCCAGCGCGATGGCTTCCTTGGGCATGCCGAACACCACCGAGGTCGCCTCGTCCTGGGCGATCGTGTAGGCGCCGGCCTGCTTCATCTCGTTCATGCCGCGCGCGCCGTCGTCGCCCATGCCGGTCATGATCACGCCCACGGCGTTGGAGCCGGCCGAGCGCGCCGCCGAGCGGAACAGCACGTCCACCGACGGCCGGTGGCGAGTGACCAGCGGACCGTCCTTGACCGTGACGTAGTAGCGGGCGCCGCTACGCTCCAGGATCGTATGCTTGTTGCCCGGGGCGATCAGCACCCGGCCGCGCAGGACGGTGTCGCCGTCCTCGGCCTCCTTGACCGAGACCGCGCACAGGCTGTCCAGCCGCTTGGCGAACGAGGCGGTGAACTTCTCGGGCATGTGCTGGACGATGACGATGCCCGGCGAATCCGGCGGCAGGTCTTCCAGCACCGCGCGCAGGGCCTCGGTGCCACCGGTCGAGGCGCCGATGCAGACGATGGCCTCGGTCGTCTTGGCCATGGCCCTCCCCGACGGAGGGGGCAGCATGGCGTCCGCGGTAAGCTTCTTCTCCGGCTCGTGGATCGGACGCGGCACGGCCACGGGCGGGCGACGAGCGCCAGCCACGCGGGCGCTGGCGGCGGCCTTCACCGCGTCGCAGATACGGATCCGCGACTCCATCAGAGCATCGGCGACCCCGATCTTCGGCTTCAGCACGATGTCGACCGCGCCGGCCTCCAGGGCCTGCAGCAGGGTCTCCGAGCCGGCCTCGATCAGCGACGAGCACATCACCACCGGGATCGGATGCTGGCTCATCAGCTTGCGCAGGAAGGTGATGCCATCCATGCGCGGCATCTCGACGTCCAGGGTGATGACGTCGGGGATATCGTCGCGGATCCGCTTGGCGGCGACGAACGGGTCGGAGGCGACGCCGATCACCTCAATCTGCGGGTCGGACTCCAGCACGGCCGACAGGGTCTGCCGGACGGTGGCGGAATCGTCGATGATCAGGACGCGAATCTTGCCGGCCAAGGGCCTAGCCCTTCTGGAAGACGGTGTTGGCGATCTGCCGCAGCGGCAGGTCGATGCCCACGATGGACTCCGAGTGACCCAGGAACAGATAGCCGTCGGGCGCCAGGTGGCGGCACAGCCGCTCCAGCACCTTGGCCTGGGTCGACTTATCGAAATAGATCAGGATGTTGCGGCAGAAGATGATGTCCATCTGCTGTTCGACGGGATAGCGCTCGTCCATCAGGTTCAGACGGCCGTACGCGACCTTGCTGCGCAGTTCGGGAACGATCCGCACCTCGCCGCGCGAGGCGTCCTTGGCCCGCATCACGTAGCGCTGGCGACGGGGCATCGAGACCGGCTGGATCATCGACTCCACGAAGCGGCCCGCGATCGCCTGCTGCAGCACCTCGGTGCAGATGTCCGTGCCCAGGATGGAATAGTCCAGGCCGCGCCGCGCGGAACAGAATTCGTCCAGCACCATGGCCAAGGTGTAGGGCTCCGCCCCGGTCGAGGCGGCCGCGCTCCAGACGTTGATGTGGCGACGCGTCTTGGCCAGCTGCGGCAGGACCGTCTTTTCCATGAAGTCGAAGTGCACCGGCTCGCGGAAGAACTCGGTCTTGTTGGTGGTCACCGCGTCGATCAGGTGGATCGTCTCGGTTTCCAGGCCGCCGTCCTCGAACAGGAAGCGGCAGTAGTCGTTGACGTTGTCGATGCGATTGACCCGCATCCGGCGGCGCAGGCGCCCCTCCAACATGGTCTTCTTGTTCGACGGCATCTTGATGCCGCTGTAGCCGTGGATGAACTCGGCCAGCCGCGTGAAGTTGCGGGCGCTGAGCGGTTCGCTGGTCGTGACGGGTTGGAGGGCGAGCGCGGCTTGCGACACTAAGGGATCCGATCAGGCGGCTTGAGCGATGTAGGCGGCGTCCTGGCTGGTCAGCAGGCGGGCGAGGTCGAAGATGACCACGAAGCCCCCCTTCCCCGAGGCCATGTCGCGGCGCACGACACCGCGGATGTAGTCCGAACGCCACGGCACGCCGATGTCGGGCGAGGCCTCGATCTGACCTTCGGCGAACGAGATCACCTCGATCACCCGGTCGGCGACCAGGCCCAGCGACAGGATGCGGTCCTCTACCGGCACGTCGACCACCAGGATCCGCGTCGCGCCATCAGGCGGCACGGCGGGGAGACCCAGTTTCAGGCGCAGGTCCAGGGTCGGCGCGCCGCGACCGCGCACGTCGGTCAGGCCCAGCAGATAGGACGGCCCGTCGGGGATGCCGGACGGCTTGGCGTAGTCGAGGATCTCGCGGACATAGGCCACGGGAACCGCGAAGACCTCGGCCCCCAGGCCCAGGGTCACGAACTGTTCGGTCGAGCCGCTCATCAGGCATATTCCTTGAAATCGGCGTCGGCGTCGTCGGGACCGCCGTTGGTGAGGTCGAGGGCGAAGCCGGCGACGCGGGCCTGCTGGCCGGCCACCGCATTCCGCGCCGGCTTGCGCGCGGCCGGAGCGGCCGTGCGCTTGGCGGCGACAGGGCGCGGGGCGGGCCGGCGCTGCGTCGAACGGTCGGCGGTCTCCGTGCGGAAGTAGGAGATCGAGGCCTGCAGCTCCTCAGCCTGGGCCGCGAGCTCTTCCGAGGTCGCCGACATCTCTTCCGAGGCGCTGGCGTTCTGCTGGGTGACCTTGTCCAGTTGCTGGATGGCCTCGTTGATCTGCGAGGAGCCGATGTCCTGCTCGCGGCAGGCGGCGCTGATCTCGGAGACCAGTTCGGCGGTCTTGCGGATGTTCGGCACCAGGCTGGTCAGCATCTCGCCGGCCGACTGGGCGGCCTTGACGGTGTCGGACGACACGGCGCTGATCTCGGAGGCCGCCGTCTGGCTGCGTTCGGCCAGCTTGCGCACTTCCGAGGCGACGACCGCGAAGCCACGGCCGTGTTCGCCGGCGCGGGCGGCCTCGACGGCGGCGTTCAGGGCCAGCAGGTCGGTCTGGCGGGCGATCTCCTGCACGATGGTGATCTTCTCGGCGATCGTCTGCATGGCGTCGACGGCCTTGCTGACGGCGGCGCCCGAGGTCTCGGCGTCGACGGCCGACTGGCGGGCGATCTTCTCGGTCTGAGCGGCGTTGTCGGCGTTCTGCTTGATGTTGGCCGACATCTCTTCCATCGAGGCCGAGGCCTGTTCGGCGGCCGTGGCCTGTTCGGTGGCGCCCTGGCTCATCTGCTCCGAGGTCGCCGAAAGCTCCTGGCTGCCGGCCGAGACGTTCTCCGAGGCGGCGACCGCGTCGGCGACCACGCCGCGCAGACGCTCCACCATACGCTCCAGCGCCATGCCCAGGGTGTCCTTGTCCGACAGGGGCTTGGGGCGCACGGTCAGATCGCCGTCGGCGACCTTGTCCGCCAGCGCTGCGGTCTCCCGCAGGTTCGCGGTCATCCGGTTGACCGTATCGACCAAATCCTTGATCTCATCGTTGGTCGTCACCGTGACGTCCTTTTCCAGGTCGCCGACCGCCACCGCATCTATGGCCACGCTGACCTTGCGCAGGCCCATCGTGACGGTCCTGGAGATCCACAAGGCCGCGACCGAACCGATGGCCAGCGCCAGGACAACCAGTCCGATGAACAAGGCTCGCGCATCGGCGTACACCTTATCGCCTTCGGCGCTCGCGGCCGCGCCGCCATCGATGTTCAGATTGACCAGCTTGAGCAGGTCCGCCGACATATCGTCGTACAGCGCCTTACTGTCACTCAAGGCTTGGACAGCGGCAGCATTCTGATTGCTTCGCGACAACACAAGAAGGCGATCCGAGTCGCGAATATACTTTTCGTACTTTTCGGAAAACCGCCCATACAGCTCCCGTTCCTTATCCGAGGAAATCAGCTTCTCATAGCGCGCGCGATCTTTCTTGATCAGCTCAAACGTTGCGCTGATTTCCTTGTCCACATTGGCCATACCCGTCGGGTCGATCGTCGCGACGTGGACATATTGCTGAACACGCAGGTCGGATGTGGCGGTATTGATGCTGTGGATTGCATCTATACTTGGCATCCAGTTCTCAGAGATCACCGTCGACTGTTCGTTGATCGAGCTCATCTTCATGATGCCGACGACGCCCATGAGCGCCAAGATCAGCAAGACGGTGGCGAAGGCGCCAGCCAGTTTCATCTTGATAGTTGCACGCATGGAGAAGCCCCCGCTTCGGCTCAGGATTGAAAAGACAAGATCCATATGACGGTCGCCGAGGACTGGCCGCGGTCCGCTGGGTCTGTTCGAGATCGTCTGCGTTAGATGTTGAAGCGCTTACTGGGTTGGGATCGAAAAGGGTGACCGGCGCGGTAAGCCGCCGGTCCATGAGTTCAGGCCAGGATCAGGCGTATTGCTTGAAATCGGCGTCGTCGGCGTCAGGTCCGCCATTGGTCAGGTCCAGCGCGAAGCCGGCCACGCGGGCCTGCTGGGCGGCGACCGGACGGGTGGCCGGCTTGGCGGGCGCCTTGCGGGCCGGGCCGGCCGAGACCGGGCGCCTAGCCGGGGCGGCCTTGCGGACCGGGGCGCGCTGGCCGCCGTTCATGTCGGTGCGGAAGTAGGAGATCGAGGCCTGCAGCTCCTCGGCCTGGGCGGCGAGCTCTTCCGAGGTGGCCGACATCTCTTCGGACGCGCTGGCGTTCTGCTGGGTGACCTTGTCGAGCTGCTGGATGGCCTCGTTGATCTGCGAGGAGCCGATGTCCTGCTCGCGGCAGGCGGCGCTGATCTCGGCGACCAGCTCGGCCGTCTTGCGGATGTTCGGCACCAGGCTGGTCAGCATCTCGCCGGCCGACTGGGCGGCCTTGACGGTGTCGGACGACACGGCGCTGATCTCGGACGCGGCGGTCTGGCTGCGTTCTGCGAGCTTGCGCACTTCCGAGGCGACGACCGCGAAGCCACGGCCATGCTCGCCGGCCCGGGCGGCTTCAACCGCCGCGTTCAGGGCCAGCAGGTCGGTCTGGCGGGCGATCTCCTGCACGATGGTGATCTTCTCGGCGATCGTCTGCATGGCGTCGACGGCCTTGCTGACGGCGGCGCCCGAAGTCTCCGCGTCGATCGCCGACTGGCGGGCGATCTTCTCGGTCTGGGTGGCGTTGTCGGCGTTCTGCTTGATGTTGGCGGCCATTTCTTCCATCGAGGCCGAGGCCTGCTCGGCGGCGGAAGCCTGCTCGGTGGCGCCCTGGCTCATCTGCTCAGAGGTCGCCGAAAGTTCCTGACTGCCGGCCGAGACATTCTCGGAAGCGGCGATAGCGTCGGCGACCACGCCGCGCAGGCGCTCGATCATGATGTTCACATGGCCCAGCAGGTCGCCGATCTCGTCGCGGGTGGTGATCTCGACCGATTTGGTCAGGTCGCCATCGGCCACCATCCTCACGGCTTCCGAGGCGCGGCTAAGGCCCTTACTGACCGCCATCGAGATGTAGAGCGCCGCGCCGACCGCGCCGAGCAGCGAGAGAACCGACAGGCCGATCAGCAGGTTACGGGTGGTGGCGAAATCGGCGTCGGCCTTGGCGGTCGCGGTTTCCAGCTGAGCCTGCGACAGCTCGACCAGTTCCTCCACGCGGGCGCCCGCCTCGACCACGACCTTACGACCTTCGCCCATCGACAGGGCCGAGGCTTCGACATCATGGCCGGCGATCGCCATCGACAGGACGCGGCTATGGACCTCCATCATCTGATCAAAGGCCCCGCCCAGAGCCTGCCACTTCGGCCTGCCCTCGGCCGTGGCCAGGCCTTCGGCCTTGGTCAGCAGGGCGTCGAACGCCTGGCGCTCCTTTTCGATGGAGGTTTCAAGCTTGTTCACCTCCTCGGGAGAGCCGACGAGGATCATGTTCTTTTCGGAGCGCACGACGTTCAGCAGGTGGATGTTGAGCTGCTGGGCCGCTTCCAGGCGCATCGCCGGACCGTCCACCACGTCATTGAGAGCCTTGTTCGTCTTGGACAGATTGGTGATGCCAAAGACGTTCCCGATGAGCAGCAGGGCGATCACGAACCCGAAGGCCAAGCCGAGCTGAAGTTTGATGGTCAGACGCATGGGATACTCCGGGCGATCAACGTTGGGCGGTGTGGATAGGCGTCACGGGGGCCGACTGCCCCCGGGTGGCGAAGATCTGGTCCAGGTCCGGCAGCACGATCACATCGCCATTGCGGCGCACCAGGCGGCGGATGAAGTCAGCCCGCCAGCGCATGCCGACGCGCGGAACCTCTTCGGTAGAGTCGGCGGTGATCGAGGTCACCTCGTGCACCTTGTCGGCGCGCAGGCCGATCAGGGTCGGTTCGCCGTCCAGCGGGTGCTCGATGACGACGATGCGGTTGTCGATCGTGGTCTCGCCGACGGACATGCCGAAGGCCATGCGCAGATCGACGAGCGGGATCACGCGGCCGCGGAAGTTGATCACGGCGCCGACGAACGGCGGGGCCCCGGGAACCGGCGTCTCGGGCAGCAGGTCCAGGACCTCGCGCACATAGCCGGCCTCGAGGGCGAAGGTCTCGCCCTGCAGGTCGAAGGTCAGAGCCTCGATGGTTTCTTGTGTCATCGTCTTTCCCCTCACCCGGCCGCGCGCATTTGCGCGTCGTGGCGTTGGCCCAGGCTGACCAGGGCGGCGATGTCCAGAATCAAGGCCACGCCGCCGTCGCCCATAATCGTCGCGCCCGAGAAGGCGCCGACGTCTTCATGGAAGGCCGACATCGGCTTGATGACGGTCTGGTGGTCGCCAAGGATCTGATCGACGACCAGGCCCACCCGGTCCTGGCCCGTCGAAACCACGACGATCTTCTGGTGCGGGTCGGGCTGGGTCCCGGTCGCGAACTGCTCGCGCAGTCGGATGAACGGCACCAGTTCGTCGCGAAGCGTGATCAGGCTGCGACCTGCGGAGCGCAGGTCCTGGATCGGGGTCAGCTCGACGCATTCCTCGACCGTGGCCAGCGGGATCACATAGCGGCCCGAGCCGACACGGATCAGCAGGCCGTCGATGATGGCCAGGGTCAGCGGTATGCGCAGCGACACCACCGAGCCTTCGCCGGGCGTGCTGCTGATCTCGATCGAACCGCGCAGGCCTTCGATGGTCTTCTTGACCACATCCATGCCGACGCCGCGTCCCGACAGGTTGGTGATCGCCGCCGCGGTGGAGAAGCCAGGGGCGAAGATCAGCTGCAGCAGTTCGTTGTCGTTCAGCACCTGACCCGGTTGGATCAGACCGTTCTCCTCGGCCTTGGCGCGGACGCGGTCGCGGTCGACGCCCCGGCCATCGTCGGTGATGGTGATCACCACCTCGGCGCCGGACTGGCGCGCGGCCAGCATGATCTTGCCCACGGTCGGCTTGCCGGCGGCGGCGCGCTGCTCGGCGCCTTCCAGGCCGTGGTCCGCGGAGTTGCGGATCAGGTGGATCAACGGGTCGGCCAGTCGCTCGATCACCGTCTTGTCCAGCTCGGTGGTCTCGCCTTCGGTCGACAGCTCGATCTGCTTGCCGGTGTCGCGCTCCAGATCGTGGATCAGACGCCGGAAGCGGCCGAACAGCTGGGCGATCGGCACCATGCGGACGACCATCATGGTGTCGCGCATCTCGCCGGCCAGACGCTCGATTTCCTCGGCCACGGCGCG
This sequence comes from Caulobacter sp. GW822-FHT07D08, assembly GCF_058798735.1. NCBI lineage: Bacteria > Pseudomonadati > Pseudomonadota > Alphaproteobacteria > Caulobacterales > Caulobacteraceae > Caulobacter > Caulobacter sp. GW822-FHT07D08. The sequence goes on along the minus strand of NZ_JBXAKU010000008.1, from coordinate 141,690 downwards.
CAGGGCGACGTCGGACGACGAGGCGGCCAGTTGCTTCAGGCGCGACTGGGCGATGACCAGTTCGCCAACGCGGTCCATCAGCTCGTCGAGGCGTTCGGCGGGAACGCGGACGGTGTCTCCGGACTTGCCTCGTGTATCTTGGGGCCCGGCGCGGCCGGCCTCGGCCGGGGCGTTGGCGGCGACCGGCAGGTCTTCCGGAACGACGTCGGCCGCGACAACCGGCGCGGTGACTTCAGGCTCGACGGCGACCGCCGTGAGGTCCTCGACCTCGAGCGTCATCTCATCGATCACGAAGATGAAGACGTCGTCGATGGCGTCCCGGTCGTGCTTGGTGGTCAGCACGACTTCCCAGGCCAGGCGGCACTCGGCCGGGACCAGTTGGTCCAGCGGCGGGACGTCGTCGGTGATGACCCGCACGCGGGCCTCGCCCAGGTCGCGCAGCTCGTCCAGCAGCGGCAGCGGGCGCGCGCCGTTGATCAGGGCGTCGGCCGGCAGGCTGAAGCGGATCCTGAAGATGTTCAGGCCAGGCTCGGCCGGCGCGGCGACCGGAGCCGTCTCGCCGCCGTCGATAGCGGCCTGCAGGTCGGCCAGCAGCGCCTCACCGGCGCCGTCGACGACGGGGGCGCCCTCAGCCAGGGCGCGCATATGGTCCTGGGCGGCCAGCACGGCCGAGACCAGGCTTGGCGAAGCCGGCACCTCGCCCTTGCGGACGCGGTCGAAGGCGGTTTCGCAGTGGTGGGTGAAGGCGGCCAGGGCGTCGAAGCCGAACATGGCCCCCGAGCCCTTCAGGGTGTGCAAACCCCGGAAGATGGTGTCGATCAGCGCGCGATCCCCCGGACGACGCGCCAGATCGAGCAGGCCCTGTTCGACCTGCTCCAGCAGTTCCTGAGCCTCTTGGCGGAACGTCTCGATGGGATCCAGGCCGCTCATTTGGCGAGCACCTTCTTGACGACGCGAACCAGCTGTTCTGGATCGAAGGGCTTTGTCAGCCATCCGGTGGCGCCGGCCGCCTTGGCCTGGGCCTTCACGTCGGCGTCGGATTCGGTGGTCAGGAACAGGATCGGGACGCCCGCGCCGGCCGGCCGCTGGCGCAGCTCGCGGATCATGGTCAGACCATCCATGATCGGCATGTTCAGGTCGGTGACGATCAGGTCGAAGCCGCCGGCCGAGGCCTTGTCCAGCCCCTCGGCGCCGTGGGCCGCCTCGCTGACGTTGTAGCCTTCGCCGGTCAGGGCGATCTTGATGGCCGCGCGAATGGAGGCCGAGTCATCAACGGTGAGGATCGCGGTCATTGTTCAGTCGCCCCTTGAAGCCAGAAGTTCGCCCGGTCCCGGTCTTCGGGATCCAGGAAGCCGCCTCGCTGCAGGACCTGCAGGACCGCGCCTTGCGCGGCCCTTCGCAACACGACCGAGTGTTCGCCCTCCGCGGCTGAGCGCCGAGCAGACTCGATCAGTTGAACGAAGGTCAGATCCACTTCTTCGAGGTCGTCGATTTCAATTGTGATGGAATTATTCTGCTCGAGAGCCGCGAGCAAAATACCGTGCGCATCCGAAATATTTGAGATAGTGGCGCTGCCCGAAAACCGGACAACTGAACTTTGCAATTCGCCTGACACAGCCGCCCCCGCGTACAAATATAGTCCGTCAAAAGAACGGATCTATACCTACTATCTAAGGTGCAACCACCAAGCTTAATTTAGGGTAAACTCGACAACCCTTGGAGCTGCGACATTGTGTCCGCAACGTGCGGCTTTTTTTCCACGCGGGGTGAGACCGTCGATCACCTACAGCACGGCCTGCAGGGCGCCGAAGAGCCTGGCGGCGGTGATCGGCTTCTGCAGGTGACGGTCGGCTCCGGCCGCCAGGCTGGCGCGAACGTGCTCGTCACCGACATTGGCCGTCAGCATGAAGATCGGCCGGCGTTCCTGGCCGCCGGCGGCTTCCAGGCGACGGATCTCGCTGACCGCCGAGAGGCCGTCCATGACCGGCATCTGCATATCCATCAGCACCACGTCGGGCCGCTCGACGAGGTAGGCGCGCACGGCCTCGAGGCCGTTCTCGACGCAGGTGACCTCGGCGGCCTCGGCCAACATCAGCTCCACGATGCGACGATTAGCCGGGTGGTCGTCGGCGACCAGCACCCTTAGCGCCCGGTCCGGGACCGCTGGCGCCGATCCGTGCGCGTCACTGTCCAAGGCGGGCGGCAGCGAAAGCTCGAACCAGAACCGCGCGCCCCCGCCCGGCCTGCTCTCGCAGTCCAGGACCCCGCCCATCAGCGACACGAGGTCTCGGGAGATCGACAACCCCAGCCCCATGCCGCCGAATTGGCGGGTGATCGAGGCGTCGGCCTGCTGGAAGCGTTCGAAGAGGCGCGCCTTCTCGGCCGCGTCGAAGCCGATGCCGGTGTCGGCGACCTCGAAGCGGACCCGATCGCCCGTCCCGGCCGTCGCCGTCAGCGTGATCGCGCCGCGCTCGGTGAACTTGACCGCGTTGCGCACGAGGTTCCCGATCACCTGGCCCAGGCGCACGCCGTCGCCGATCAGCTCGCCGTTCAGCTCCGGCGGCAGGACGATCGAGAAGCTGACGTCGACCTCCCCCAGGCTCAGCTGCGCCATCGCCCCGATCGACCGCAGAAGTTCCCCCAGATGGAACGGCCTGTCGACGATGCGGACGCGGTCGCCCTCGATCTGCACGACGTCCAGCAGATCGTCGAGCAGGCGTTCCAGCGTCCGGCCGGAGTCGCGGATCATGTCGACCAACTCGCGCCCCTTCGGGTCGAGGGCGGCGCGGGCCAGCATGTCGGCTCCGGCGACGATGCCGTGCAACGGCGTGCGGACTTCATGGCTCATATTGGCCAGGAAGGCGCTCTTGGCCTGACTGGCTCGTTCGGCGGCGTCCAGCGCGGCGCGCAGGGCCTTGGCCTGGTCCAGCCGCTCGGTGATGTCCTCGCCCAGGCAGATGACGTGGCGCGGGCCCTGGTCGTCGAGGGTGGCCAGCGACTTGATGTCGAACACCCCGCCGCCCAAGGCTTCCGGCATGACGACGCCCGCGGCGATGTGGGTCTCGCCTGTCCGCAGGGCCTCGGGATCGTCGACCGTGACCGCCTTGGCCAGGTCGGGATCGAACAGTTCCTCGGGCGTGCGGCCCAGCGCGTCGTCAGCGTCGACGCGGAAAAGGGCTTCGGCCGCGCGGTTCCACAGCACGTAGCGGCGGCTCCGCGCCGACGCCACCGTGAGCGGCGACGGCAACGACTGGACGACCGAGCGCATCAGCGCCTCGGCCTCGACCTCCGCGGTCACGTCGTTCGAGACGGCGACCAGCGAGGCCACCGCCCCATCCGCGTCGCAGACCGGAGCGACCGTGGTGTCGCAATAGGTGCGGGCCGCGCCGAGCCGGGCGTCGAAGGTGCGGAAGCGGGCGATCCGTCCCTCGGCGGCCGAGGCCACGGCCCGGTCGACGGAAAAGCGGTTCTGCTCGGGCCAGTGGTCTCGCCAAGGCTTGCCACGCGCCTCCGCCAGGGAGGCGCCGGCGTACAGTTCCGCAGCCTCATTCATGTGCCGAATGCAGCCGTCCAGTTCCAGGCTCCAAAGACAGTTCAACCCGCCGCCCCCGCGCGGTCCAATCCCCGCTCTCGGATAGATAGCGCCCGGCGGCGTTAACGTCGGGTTGGCGCGCGTCAGGCTCCGGCGTCGCGGAAGCTGGAGACGATCGTCCGGCGCTCGCCGAGCTCACGATGGACATTGGCCAAAGCCTTGAGCCGCACTTCGCGCTCGGCGGCCTCGGCCTGGGCGCGGCCCGCCGCCTGGCGGGTCTCGGTCAGGCGCTCGCGGCTCAGAGCCAGCTCCGCCAGGACGCGATCACGGTCGGCGGCGAGGTCGACGGCCATCCGACGCGCCTGGACCAGGCGCGCCTCGGCGCCCAACAGCCGCAGGGCCAGGAACGCCACTGTCGGCAGCAGCGCCACGGCGAGGATCTCCGCGAGGAGGCGAATGATCGGGCTGTCGAAAAGGCTCAGCAAGGCCAGCATGTCTCGGCTCCGGTAGTTGCGGGTCAGATGTTGAGAAAGACCCGAGCGGCCGCACCGCTCGGGCCCTTCGCGACAGTGGCCCATGCGTTCCGCACACCCGGGCCTCCGTCGACCTGTCGTCCCGACGCCCCACACAGCGAGAACGACAAAGTCGCGCCGCCGACGGGCGGGAGGTCAGGCGCCGAGGGCCTGCTGCGACTGACCGCGGAGGGAGCCGACCGCGAAGTCCAGGATGTTGTGGACCACGCCGGGCAGTTGGTCGTCGGCCACGCCGTTCTCGCGGGCCCAGACGCGCAGGGCGTGACGCAGGAAGGTTCTGCCGGTTTCCGGATTGGACGGGGCGTCGGAAAGGATGTCGTCGAAATGCACGGCGCGGCTCCTGTTCTGAGGTCGGATCTCCGACCTGGTTGAGGCTTCGAAAAAGAGGACCCAGCCGGCGGGTGGCCGGGTCCCCAGTCGGTTCACGCGGCCGGCGACAGGCTTGATCCAGGGAATGGGTTGCTGCCTGTCGCGGTCGACAGTTGAACCATGTTCGCCGAGGGGGCGATCTGGATGTGCGGATATGCACATCGGGAAAAATTACGGTTTTTCCCGGGGAGGTTTACAATTGCGCGCGGCGCGCTTTAGGCGGGCAACGGCTGAACTCGAGCGCGCCTAGAGCGCGCGCGACAGGCTGAAGATCGGGGTCGCCGAAAAGCCCTTGCGCCCCTGAGTGCGGCCGACATAGCCGCAACGAACGCGGTCGCCGTGAAAGGTCGCCAACGCCCCGGCGAGGGCCTCACTGACATAGGCCGAGCCCGGCGCGACGTCTGGCTCGATACGGGCGGCCACCACGACGTGGGCTCCGATCACGGCCGGAGCCTTGGTCAACGGATTGGTCCGCAGATGGACGGGGCCGTAGTGACCGCCGATGCGCAGGCCAAGGCCGCGCGGCAGGCCCAGGGCCTTGAGGTCCAGCGACCGATGGGCCTCCAGCAGCGCCAGCGCCGCCAGGGCCGCGTCGATCGGCCGGTCGAAGACCAGGAACAGGCCGTCGCCCCAGGTCTCGATGTGACAGGGCCGCTCGGCCAGTCCCTCGACCGTATCGGCCATGCGCCCCATCACACCTTCAATGAAGGCCGGAATCTGATCGTCGCGCAGGGCGCCGAAGCCCTGGACGTCGGCGAACAGCATCGCCTTCATGGCCCGCCGCTCCGCCCCAGCCGACGGCGACGCCCAGCGCGAAGGACAGGGGGGCGGACGCTCGACCTCGATGACCACGAGCCGCCGGTCGCTGCCCGCCCAATAGGCCATGTCGGCCGAGACGCCGGCCGGGCCTGGCGCGGCGTAGCCGTCCCAGACGGCCAGCTGGATCGCCTCGGTCGACAGGGTCTCGGCGCGCAGCACCGCGCAACCCATGGCGAACTGACTGGAATAGGCGAAGACCTGTTCATCGCCGCGATAGGGGTCCTGAGAGGCGTAGCGGATCGAGGTGGCGCGCGAGAGGCAGCGTTCGAAGCGCGGGATCCAGTCCTCGCCGAACGGCGCCACCGACACCTCTACGAACGAAGCGCGGCTCACGGGCAGGACGACATGCAGCTCGCCGCCAGCGTCCAGCAGCGCCTCGGCGAAGAGAATGTCCGCCCCCGCCGCCAGGCCGCCATAGGCGAAGCCGACGCGCTGCTCGCGCAGCACCTGGTCGATCCGCTGGCGCAGCGCATCTTCGGGCAGGTTGGTGATGTGGCCGGTGAAGTGCGCGCAAACCGGCGGTCGGAACGGCGTCAGCCAGCCAGGATCCGCGCCGGTCTCGCGGCACAGTATCTCCAGTTGGCGCAGGGTCGAGGCATGGGCGGCATAGGCGCGAGGCGCGGACGCCACGGCGACCGCCAGGGTCTCGCGCGCGGCGTCCTGATCGCCAGCCAGGAACCAGGCCTCGGCGCGGCTGGCGGCTTCGTAGTAGGCGCCCTCGCCTTCCAGGCCCGGCGTGGGCGGCGTCGCCAGCACGGTCGCGGCCCGGGCGGCGGCTCCGGCGCGGTCTCCGGCCATCAGGGTCAGGGTCGCGGCGTTAATGGCGCCGTAGAGCCCGCCGAAGCGCCGGGACAAGGCCTCGTAGCGGCGGAGCGAGGCCTTGGCGAAAGCGATACGGCGCGGTCCGCGCGCCGCCAGGGCGACATCCTTCAGAAGGCGCGCGCCCAAGGCGACGGCGTCCGCATGGTCCTCCGCCTCGGCCAGGCCAAGGCGGACATATTCGGCGCGTGCGAAATCGACAGCCCCGGCGCGCGCCAGACAGAGCACGGCCGTATAGGCGATCTCACGTGAGCTTTCCCCGACTTCGAGGGCGGCGTGGGCGATGTCGTAGGCGGCCAGGATCTCGCCGCGCCGGATCAGCGCGGCGACTTGGTCCCGGTCGAACATCGCCCCGGCGATCAGGCCTTGCTACTCTCGATGTGGCCCGTGCCGTTCTCGATGACCGGATCGAGATTGATCAGCTGGCCATGCGAGTCCATCATCAAAAGGCTGTAGGTATATTCGCCCATCCGCGCGCACTCGTAGATGATCTTGAAGCGCGAGCGCGGGCTGTCCTCGCCGTCAATGCCGTAGGGAACCCAGACAAAGCTGGAGAAGTTCACCCCGTAGTCACGGTCGATCTCGATCGGACGACGCTGGAAGCTCCAGCCGGCGTTGATCAGTTGATCGCTGAGCGTAAACACGAGCAGGCAGCGCTCGGTCAAGTCCAGTTTCAGCCGAGTAGGCATGGCCGGATCGGCGAAATTCATAAAATTGTAGTGTTCGTCGAGGCCGATGACCAGTTTGACGATCTTTTCAGGTTCAGATTCGCACATTTAACTCTCTCCCGACTTCAGATTCCACCTGAAGGCGAATCTCGCCAAAAAGCAAGGAAGGCGGGGTGTTCGTAGCCTTGTTTTTTGAGTAGGCGCACGGATGCTTCCGGCTTGGCTGCGCGCGCCCGTCGCCAGATAGGCGCGCGCCAGTACGTCGCGGCTGGCCAGCGACATCGACGCCTGCTTCGGGGTCAACACGGACACCGCCTCCGAGGCCTGCCCCTGCGCCAGCCGCGCGAAGCCTTCCAGCTCCGCGGTCTCTTCCGGTTTGCCGGCCTTCAGCGCAGTCAGGAGCGCCGCCGCCAGGTCGCGCGCCCTCCCCGGGTCGCCGCTCTCCTGCGCCAGGATGATCGCCTGCCTGGCGAGACGCCCTTCCAAGTCAGCCCGCCAGACCTTCTCCTTCTTGCTGGCGTTCAGCTCGGCGAGGCTGGCCGCCGCCCCGGCGTACGCCGCGCGGGCTTCGGCCAGACGGCCCGACCAGCAGGCGATCTCGACCGCGTCCAGTTGCCCGACCACCAGATACTCACGCCAGCGCGCATTGCTGGGGTCCAGGGCCGACAGGGTATGGATGCGGCGCAGGTTGGCCTCCGACCGCGCGCGGGCCTGCGCCAAGCGCCCCAGATCCACTTCTAGCCGCGCCAGCGCCAGCTGCATCGTCACGTCCTTAGCCGCCAGGCGCTTGTCGGCCGGATCGGCCGCCGCCGCCCGCGCCAGCAGGTTGGCGGCTCGCTCACGCTCGACGAAGGCCTCGCGAGGCCGGCCCAGGCGCAGCAGGGAGTCGGCCGCCCAGGCCTGGCTGTTGGTCGCGTCGGCGATGCGGGTTTTATCGTTTGGCGCCCGGGCCAGTTCCGCGCCGAACACCTCCAAGGCGCCCCGGAAGGCCGCCAGGGCTTCCTCGGGCCGCCCCCGTTCGAACAGCAGCGTGCCGAGATTGCTGCGGGCGTAACCGACCTCGACCCGCCATTCCGCGCGGTTGGAGTCCAGCTTGACCAGCCGCTGGGCCAGTTCGTCGTAGTGCTTGAGGCCTTGTTCGGCCTTCGCGAAGTCGCCACGCCGCCACTGCACGTAGGCCAGCCAGAAGACGTTCTGAGCCTCGTCGAAGACACGGTCGCCGTTCTTGGGATCGCGCTCTGCCAGGGCGTGGGTGGTGGCCGCCGCCTGGCCGAAGGCGTCCTGGGCGCCCGCCAGGTCGCCGCGCTGCTCGCGGATCGTGCCCAGCAGGGTCTGGGCCTTGGCGCGCTGGGCCAGGGCCTTGTCGTCGAGCCGGTCGGTGCGCGACTTGCCGTAGTAGGCCAGCACCTTGGCGCTGACCCCGTCCAGCAGGTCGAGGCGACCGACGGGCTCCAGCTGCTGGCGCAGGTCGCCCAGCATGTAGGCCACCAGGGCCTCGGTCTCGTCACGCTGCTCGCGGGCGATCTGGCGCGACTTCAGCGTCACCACGGTCATGGCGCCCATGCCCACGGTCACGGCCATCGCCACGGTCGTGAACACCGCCATCACCCGCAGCCGGCGACGGGCGTCGCGCTGCACCAGCCGGTCAAGGCTGACGCCCAGCAGGCGGGCGGCGATCTTCAGCCGCGCCAGGCGCTTGCCGTCGGCGTCGGGGCGCAGATCCACGGCCAGGGGCTCGACGCCTTCCGGCAGGGCCGCGCGCAGCGACGGCGGCAGGATCTCGGCCAGCGCGGTCGTGGGCGGCGTGTCCGGCGTGATCACGCAGAGGATCCGCTCGGGTCCCCCGCCTGTCAGGAAGTGCGCCACCTCCTGGTCCACCCAGCGCGAGGCGGCGGAGGCGGACGAGCACAACACGATCAGGGCGTCGGACAGGTCCAGCGCATCGCGAATGACCTGGTTGAGGTTGGCCGAGGCGCTCAGTTCGTCACGATCGCGGAATATGGGGCGCAAGGACCGGCCGGCGCTCGCCAGGGCGCGCGGCGCGCGGTAGGTCTCCAGCGTCCGATGCAGCCACCCGGCGACTTTGCGGTCGCGGTGACTATAGCTGATAAAGGCCTTGTACCGCTGTCGGCTGTTCATGCGTCGCCCCACTCGACGGCAGGAGCGTAACCGATGACCGTGATTCCATCATCGCCCCCGCGTGCCGTCAGCCATACGATGTTCGAGCAACCGCCCAAAGACTATCGCGCCAACAAGATCTTCCGGCACATGTCGCGTGAGGAGATCGAGGCGCTGGCGCCGTTGATCGAGCATCGGTCCTACGGAAAGGGCGAGATGATCCTGCAACGCCGCGACCAGGACGGCGGCATCTATCTGCTGCTGGACGGCGTGCTGCTGGCCAATCAGTACGCCAGGTCGGGGCGCGAGGTCGGCTACCGCCGGATCACGCCCGGCGGCTATTTCGGCGAGATTTCGGCCGTCGACGGCCTGCCGCGCTCGGCCAATATCGTCGCGATCGAGGATTCCCGGCTCGCCCGCCTGCCCCAGAGTCTGGTCCGACGCCTGTTCGAGGACTCGCCGCGCTTCATGCGGGCGCTGCTGGAGGACATGGCCGGACTGACCCGTTCGCTGACGGACCGCTTGTTCGAATTGACCGCCGTCTCGGTGGCCTGCCGCGTCGATATCGAGATTCTGCGCCTCGCCACGGCCAATAGCGAGGACGGCCAGACCGGCGTCATCCACCCCTGCCCTACCCACGCCGAGCTCGCCGCCCTGCTGGGCAGCCAGCGCGAGCCGGTCACCCGCGAGCTCAATCGCCTGGCCAGCCTGGAAATCGTCCGCCAGACCGGCCGCACCCTATACGTCCTCGACCTGCCTGCCCTGGCCGCCGAGATCGAGCGGATCGGCGGCGAGGTCTAGCGCCCGGCGCCTCAACGTCTCAGGGCGAAGCCCACATACACCGTGCGCGGCGCCGAGAAACTGGTCACGCCATCCGCCGTCTGACCGACGGCCAGATCGGGGTTCAGGGCATTGTCAGCGGCCAGATAGACCTCACTCGCTGGCGATAGCCGCCAGCCGGCGCGCAGGTCCAGGCTGGTTCCGGGCTTCAGCACGCGCTGGTTCAGGTCGTCCTCGAACCGCTTGCTCTCGTATCGCAGGTCCGCGTCGAGGCTGAGGCGCTCCAACGGCCGCCAGCGCGCGCCGGCGGTGACGGTCAGGGCCGCCGCCTGGGCAGGACGCTTGCCGGTCAACTGGGCGGCCGCCGCGCCGCCGTCGACACGGGCATGGGTCGCCGAAAAGGCCGCGCGCACGGTCCAGGCGGGCGACAGGTCGGCGGCGACGTCGCCCTCCAGGCCATAGGCGTTGATCTGTCCGGCGTTCCGGCGCTGGCGCAGCACGCCGCCGGCCGGGATGAAGCCGGCGACCGGAAAGATCCCCGGACCGATGGCGATCGTGACGTTGGTGATCGGGTCCCGGACCTGGTTGTAGAAGACGCCGAGGTTCCACGTCGCGACGCCGTCACCCGAAATGCCGGTCTCGACGCCATGAAGGGTTTCGGGTTTCAGGGCGGCGTTGGCCTCGGTGACGTCGTTGCCGACGCGGAACGGGCGGTGCAGCTCATTGAGCGTCGGCGGCCGGAAGCCGGCATAGGCCGCCGCGCGGATCCAGGTCTCGCCGGACAGGCGCTGGCGAACGCCGATGCGGCCCGTCGGCGTCGCGCCCGAGGCGTTGGCTGGAGGAGCGTCCAGAGTCAGGGCGCCGGTGGCCGCGTCCCGCTCGCGCCGGACACCGTCATAAGACCGCCAGCCGTCCAGCCGCGCCCCGGCGACCAGGGAGAAGTCCGGTCGGTTCCAGGCGGCCTCGGCATAAACCCCGCCCACCAGGGTCCGGCCGCCGGCCGTGCGCTGGCGGGTGAAGGCGCCGGCCATGTAGCGAAAGAGCTCGTGGGTCTTGCCCTCGGTCATACGGGCGTCGCCGCCCAGTTCCCACGTCCACTCCCCCAGCGCGCCCTGCCAGGCGGCGTTGAGGCCGTAGCCGCTGGCCGGGGTCGAGTACTGGTCGTTGGCCGGAGTCGCGCCGGCGCGACCCGCGGCGACGGCGGCGGAGGTGTTTTCGAGATCGCTTCTGCGCAGCCAGGCCTGCACGCTCCAGGCGTCGCCCGCCACGGTCGCGGCCAGCGAAGCGCCGGTGGCGTTCGATCGAGCGCCGACCAGACCGGCGTCGCGCGTCTCCTGATAAGCGCCGGCGCGGATCGCCCAACGCACCTCGCCGAGGTCGCCCTGGACCCGGGCGGCGACCGAACCATCCTCCAAGGTCGTCGGCGTATCGGCCGCGCCCGCCGCCGAGCCTCTGACCGGCCGATAGCCGTCGGTGCGCGAGCCGCTGGCGGTCAGCAGCAGGTGGTCGGTCCCGAAGGTCCCGGCCGCGCGCCAGCCGTCGCGCTCGCGGACCTCGGCCGTGAAGCTGGTCAGGCCGCCGCCGGCCGCCCGTTCGCGCAGAGCCACGACGCCAGTCAGGGCGCCGGCGCCATAGGGACCCGCCCCGGCGCCGCGCACGACGGTGGCGCCCGAGAGACCTTCGCCCGGCAGCGACGTCCATATCACCCAGCCGCCGAACGGATCGTTCTGCGGCGCGCCGTCCAGGGTCACCAGCGCCCGGCCCGCGCCCGAGGGGGCGATGGCGCGCAGCGAAAGCCCCTGGATGGTCGGGTTGGCCGCGTCGCTGCCTGTGCGGCGGAACAGCGAGACCCCGGGCGTGGTCTTCAGCGCATCGTCCAGCCGCGCCTGGGCGCCCAGTTCGGCGGCGTCATAGTAGGCGGTGGAGAAGGCCTGCCGCCCGGCCAGCGGGAGCAGCCGCGGCGCCTCGACGACGACCGTGGAAACCGAGGGCGGCGGGGCGTCTAGCGGCACGGACGAACTCAACTTTGGGAAAGGCTATGCTTAGCCCAAAGTCGCAAGACCACGCTATCGTTCCCAGCCGCCGCCCAGAGCCAGGAACAGGTTGACCTGGTCGGCGGCCACCTGGCTGTCGGCCGCCGCCAGAGCCGCCTCCGACTGGGCCAGGACGCGCTGGGCGTCGAGGCCGGCCAGGTACGGGCTGCGGCCAGCGCGGTAGAGGGTCTGGGCCTGGGTCTCGGCCAGGGCGGCCTGGTCGCGGGCCGCCTTCAGAGCGGCTTGGCGCCGCAGGTCGTGGGCGTAGGCGTCGAGGCTGGTCTCGGTCTCGCGCAGCGCGGTCAGAACCACACCGTCGAACCGGGCCAACGCGCCATCGGCGCCGGCTTCGGCCTGACGGATACGGGCCCGCTCGGCCTCGCCCGGCAAGGTCCAGGTGATCAGCGAGGTCAGGCCCCAGCGGTTGGCCGGCGCCTGGCCGATGTCGGCCAGGAGGCCCGTCGAGCCCGCGCCGAGGCCCAAGGTGACATTCGGATAGAGCGCGGCCGTGGCGACGCCGATCCGGGCCGTGGCGCCGGCCAGGGTCCGCTCGGCCTGACGCACGTCGGGCCGGCGCTTCAGCAGGGCCGCTCCGTCGCCGACCGGGATCGCCTGGGCCAGAATCGGCGGATGGAAGCAGGCCTCGACCGCCTTGGGAAACTCGCCCGGCGGCTTTCCGGTCAGGGTCGCCAGCCTGTAGAGCGCCGCGCGTCGCCGGCTCTGGTAGGTCGGCGGGCTGGCCCGGGAGAGATCCAGCTGGGCCTGGGCGCGGGACACGTCGACGGCCGTGCCCCTGCCTGCCCTCACCAGCTTGCGGGTGACGTCCAGGCCGCGCGACTGCAGGTCGACGGTGTGCTGAGCGACGGCCAGTTCGTGGCCGTTGGCGCAGGCCTCGACATAGGCGCGGGCGACGTCGGCGGCGACGCTGACGCGAGCCAGGTCAAGGGCGGCCTGGCTGGCCTCGGCGTCGGCATGGGCGGCCTCGGCGGCGCGCTTAATCCGGCCCACCAGGTCGACCTGGTAGGAGACCTTCACCCCGACATCGGCCAGGTTCTCGACCGGCAGCTGTTTAGTCAGGAGGTACTGCTCGCCGGACTCCCGCGAATGCATGGCGGCCGCCGAGGCGCCGAGCTTGAAGCCGCCCGCGTCGTCGGCCTCGCCGGCGATGGCCTGGGACCGCGCCAGGTTGGCGGCGGCGACGCGCAGGTCGGTGTTGGCCCTCAAGGCCTCCTCGACCAGGCCGTTCAGCACCGGGTCGTCATAGAGCTTCCACCAGCCGGCTGGGACAGGGTCCTGGCTAACCGCCCTCGAGGCCGCGCCCAGGAACGGCCCCTGCGCCGTCGGGGCGTTGATCTTGGCCTCGGCGGGCAGCTTGTAGTTCGGCCCGACCGCCGTGCAGGCGGCCAGGGCCAGCAGCGAACCGGCGAGCGCCAGGGCCTTGAGCGGGCTCATCGGCCGGCCCCCACCACCGCGACCGTGGCGGTGCGGCCGGCGATCAGGCGCAGGTCGCGCGGGGTCTGGTCCAAGGCCACCCGCACCGGCACCCGCTGGGCCAGGCGCACCCAGCTGAAGGTGGGGTTGACGTTGGGCAGCAGGTTGCCGCTGGCGGCGCGGTCGCGATCCTCGATGCCTGCGGCGATAGACTGGATGTGGCCCTTCAGCGGTCGCTCGTCACCCATCACCTTGACGGTCACCGGCTGGCCGATGCGCAAGGACGACAGCTTGGTCTCCTCGAAATAGCCCTCGACCCGGAACGAGCGGGAGTCGATCAGCGCCAGAACCGGCTTGCCGGCGGTGACGTAGTCGCCCGTGCGCAGGGTGAGGTCCGAGAGGAAGCCGTCGGTCGGGGCGAACACCACCGTGCGTTCCAGGTTCAGCGCCGCGACGTCGCGGGCCGCCAGGGCCTGGGACAGGGCCGCCTGGCTCTGCTCGACCTTGGACAGGCTCTGCTCGGTGACCTCGCCGGCGACCAGTTCGCCGAGGGTTCGGTTGCGCGCCAGTTCGCGGCGGGCCTGGGCCAGGGTCACACGCTGAGCGTCGACGGCGGCGTCGGCCTGGCGCAGGGCCAGGGCGTAGCGATCGCGGTCGACATAGAACAGCGGCTGGCCGGCCTTGACCGTCTGGTCGTTGACGGCGTCGACGCGGGTGACCAGGCCCGAGACGTCGGGAGCTACCTGCACGACATCGGCCCGGACACGCCCGTCGCGGGTCCAGGGATCGACCTGGTAGTGGGTCCATAGCGCCTTACCGCCGACCAGGGCGGCGATGACGACGACGCCGGTGACGGCGGCGCGGGCTGTGGTCGGTAGAATGGTCTTCAACGGAGGCATGCGGTCCGAACTTCAGAATTTCAGGGGCGAAGGGACCGCCACGACGACGGCCCAGAGGATGACGAACAGGGCGGTGTCGAACAACGCCGGGTGCCAGACCAAGCGATAGGCCCCGACCTTCGACAGCACGCGACGCAGCACGAACGACGCGACTAGCGCGATCACGGCCGAGACCAGGACGGAGGACAGGAAGACCCCGTCGATAGCGAACTCGCCGATCATCGGGCGATCTCCGGAACGAAGGCGGGAGCCTCCGGGAACAGGTTGCGGCGAAGGCCGACCAGGCCAGCCACGCCCTGCACCGCCGAGGCGGCCGGGACGCTCAACAGGCCGCGCAGGGCCGCGTCGATGCGGACCAGCAGGTCATCATTGGGCTTCCGGACGGCTCCGGCCGCCAGGGCGGCGAAATAGTCGCCGACGCCGTCAAGCGCGGCGTCCAGCCGGTCCTTGCCCTCTGGCGGCAGGTCCGGCCGGGCGGTCTGGACGGCGACCAGGTTCATGCCGACCCGCAGGTCGCGCAGGGCGTCGACGCCGACGAAGTCGTGGCGCCGGCCGGCGTCGGCCAGCTTGGGGGTCAGTATGCCCAGGCGGTCGACCAGGATGGCGGCGAAGGCGGCCGGTTCCGGCGCCTGGCGGGCGCGAGCCAGGCGGGCCAGGCCCCTCCAGGTGCGGACCAGCAGGCGCCGGGCGCTGGCGTCCACGCCCATCGAGCGCAGACCGGCCGTGACGATGATCGCGAACAGCAGACCGACGAACTGGCCCAGATTGCCGTTCAGGAAGCTCGCGAAGTCGGCGCTGAACGTCTCCTGCAGGGCCAGGGCGTTGAAGAAGCCCATCAACACAGCCAGGGCCGCGCCAGCCCGGCGCGGGTCGGGGATGTAGAGGCCCAGGAACAGCAGCGGCGGGGCCATGGTCAGGACCAGCAGCGGAAAGCCGTCGATCGCGGGCAAGATGGCGAACATGTAGATCGCCGACAGCGGCAGGGAGAGCAGGGTGTAGACGCCGAAGCTCTTGATGGCCGGAACCGGATCGTCCATCGCCGCGAAGAAGCAGCAGAACACGGCCGCCATGACCGGGGCGGCGGCGCCGTCGCCCCAACCGGCCAGGATCCAGGTCGCGCAGGAGAGCAGGATGGCGATCGCCGCCGCCCCGCCCGACAGCAGGGCCAGCGGCAGGTCGGCGTGCATCGCGCGTTGAGCCTTGACGCGGGTCGAGGCTTCCAGGCCCGGCGACAACGGCGCGTCCGGATCCTCGAGGCGCGCCATCAGGGCGTGGCCTTCGGCCAGCGCCCGAACGGTCGCGGACAGGCGCGCCAGGAGGCTCTCGATCAACAGGGCCGACCACGTCGCGCCGCGACGATGGGCGGCCAGCCTGTCCAGGCGCTCGATCAGGTCGAGGCCCCGGTCGCGGGGCGAGCCGGCCTCGATCCAGGCCGTAACGGCGTTCAGGGCGGCGCGAACGCGGTCGTCGCGAACCTCGCGCAGGGCCTCCATGCGGTCGGCCAGGCCCGACAGCAGCGGGATCAGCAGCAGCATGCGCTCGTGCAGAGCGCTGACGACGCCGGAGGTCTCGCGCAGGCGCGAGGTGTCGAACGGCAGATGGACGGCCAGCATCTGGATCTCGCTGGCGGCGGCGGCCAGGTGGCGGCGATCGCGGGCGATGGCCTCGCCGTTCTCGCCGTGCAGCACGTCCAGCGCCCAGTGGTCGGCCTCGCCCAGCCAGGTGGAGAGGCGTTGCTTCAGCACCGTTCCGACCGGACGCGGAAAGACCAGGCTATGAACCAGGGTGGCGCAGAGAATGCCCAGGCCGATCTCGATCACCCGCGAGACGGCGACGTCGAAGATCGCGCCGGGCTGGTTGACGCTGGGAAAGCCGATGATCGCGGCCGTGTAGCCGGACAGCATCAGGAGGTAGCTGCGCGGGGTGCGATCCAGCAGCGAGATGGTCAGGCAACCGCCCACCCACAGGGCAAGGGCCAGGCACAGCAGCACCGGCGCGTTAACGAGATTGGGCACGAGGGCGACGGCGGCGGCCGCGCCGAGCACGGTGCCCAGCACGCGGTAAACCGCCTTGGAGCGCACGGCCCCGGCCAGCGGCTGGCTGACGATATAGGCCGTGGTCATCGCCCAGTACGGACGCGGCAGGCCCAGGGCGAAGCCGATATAGAGGGCCAGCATCGCCGCCGCGAAGCTGTTCGCCGAGAACAGCAGCGTATGCCGATCGAACTTGGGGAACATGGTGGAAGCGCTCTACGCCCCCTGCCCGGCAGCCGCGTTCAAGGCGGCCTCGAACGCGGTGAAGGTCCGTACGGCGGCGGCGAGATCTGCGTCGCAGACGTCGGCCAGCAGCTGAGCCCGCACCACCTGCACGGCATCCTCGACCACCGCGGCCAGCGCCTGACCGTCGGTCGTCAGATGCAGGGTCTTGGCGCGCTTGTCGGAAGGATCATCGCGGCGCTCGACCAGACCCGCCTGGCTCAACTGATCGAGAATCCGGACCAAGGACGGTCCCTCCACTCCGATCTCCTCGGCCAGCATGCCCTGGCGCATGCCGCCGCCCGCGCGGGCGATGTGCAACACCGGCATGGCTTTGGCGTCCGAGATGCCGTGGGCGGCCAGGGCGCGGTTGACCTCACGCCGATAGACCCGCGCCAGGCGCAGCAGGCCTTGGGCGAAGGCGCGTTCATCGAGGGTGCGAATGGCGGTCATGGAACGAAGGTCAATTAAATAGGTAGCTTCCTATCTAAATTAGATAGCATCCTACCTATCCCGTCGCAAGAGCGCCGCAGGGAATTCCGAGAAGCCGTCGCGAGTTGGGCTCAGAGAGGCGGCGGGCCGTCCCGCCAGCGCGGCCAGTCGGCGACGATGTGGTCCACAATGCGCGATCCGACCGCGCCGATATTGGCGACAGTCTCGGCGAAGCCGCCGGCTGTTTGCCCCGGCGCCGGGTCGAGGTGCTGCAGGGTCGTTTCCCCCGGCGCGCCCTGATCGAAATTGACCGCCCCACGCAGGCTGAGGATGCGCCCCGTTCCCCACTGGCGCTTGATCACCAGGGCCAGTGCGGCGGCCTCCATCTCGGTGATCACATAGTCATCGGCGCCGTAGAGCTTGGCGATGGATTGGGCCTCCTTCGACAGGCCCGGGCCATGGAAGAAGGTGTCGCCGGTCATGTGCGTGCCGACCATGATCGAGGGGGCCGCGCGCGCACGGGCGTCGGCATAGCGCATACGGTAGCGGCCGGCGTCGTCGCTGTCCTGCATAGGAGCGCCCTTGGACAGGCGGACGGCCCAGCCGACCAGGGTCGGGTCGAGCTGGAAGCGGCGGTACTCTTCGTAGCCGGCCCGCGGCATGAAGGTCGGCGCGCCGGGCGTGTTCTCCGCCGGCGCCCAGCGATGGCCGAGGTCATAGTCGACGAGCCAGCTGGCCCAGGAGACGTCGCCGATCGTCCCGCGCGAAGGCGGCGTCCCGCCGACGCCGCTGAGGATGAAATAGGCCTGCGAAAAGTCGTAGGCCGGGTCCAGCAGGATGGCCTGCATAGAGGCCGACGCATTGACCTTGCCCATGCCCAAGGTCGAGCCGCAGACCCCGTCGGGGTTGCAGTAGACGGGCTTGAGAGCCCCCCTCACGGTCCTGGGCGCGCTCTGACGCCAGTAGCGCTCGTACCAGGGCTGAAACTCGCCCGCGCGGTCGCCGGTGTTCTCGCCGATCTCGAACATGGCGGCGACGAAGACCTTAACCTTGATCGGGACAGGAGCCTGCGCATGGGCGCCGCCCGCCAGGGCGAACGCGGCGAGAACGGCGGCCAGTAGTCTCACGGCCTTGGTTCCAGCGGTCGGGAGTTCCAATCGTAGGATCATGACTGGACGCTATCGACCTTCAAATCTGATTTGCTGAAGCTCTACGTCATCGAAGACGCGCTCTATGGAGCAATCGATTCAGGCAGGAGCAGTTCTTGCCGTTTGGCTGCTCGATTTCGATGCTGCGCCGCGCCTCCCCCATTCGGAGCGAGGGGGAGAGGCGCGGCGCCAGCGCCTTAGCCCAGCGCCTTCTTGTACAGCGCCAGGAGGTTGCTCCAGGCGGTCTCGGCGGCGGCCTCGTTGTAGACTTGGCTGCCCTTGACGGTCCAACCGTGAGCGGCGCCGGCGAAGACCTCGACCTGGGCCGGCCGCTTGGCGGCCTCGAAGCCGGCCTTCAGCTTGTCCTTGGCGGTCGGGTCCTGCTTGTCGTCGTTATCGGCGATCTCGATCAGGTAGCTGGCGTAGGTCTTGGGGATCAGCAGGTGCGGGCTGTCCTCCTTGTCCGTGACCAGACCGCCGCCGTGGAAGCTGGCGACCGCGCCGATCCTGGCCGGGACCGCGGCGGCCGTGCGGAACGACAGCGGACCGCCCATGCAGTAGCCCTGCACGCCGGCCTTCTTGGCCTTGTCGGTCTTCGACTGGGCGTCGAGGAAGGCGATATAGGCCGATGCGTCCCTGAACGTGCCTTCCGTGGTCACCGAGGCGCGCAGCGGCGTCAGCTTGGCCCGGTCGTCGGGATTGGCGAAGTTGAACGTTCCCTCGACCACCGGCGCCTTCTTGACCCGATAGTAGAGGTTGGGGACCAGCACGACATAGCCGGCCGCGGCCAGGCGGCGGCCCATGTCGCGGAACACCGGACGCAGGCTCATCACGTCGGGCCACAGCAGCACCGCCGGGTATTTGCCCTTGGCCTTCGGATAGAACAGCGCCGCGTCCGCCACGCCGTCGGGCGTCTTCACCTCGACGTCCTTCTCCTCGACCGTGTCGTCGGCGCGGGCGACCGTGGCGACGCCGGTGGCCGCGACTGTCAGCAGGCCGAAGGCGCGGCGCGAAAGGCGGGGGTCGTGAACGAGGCCTGGGTGGATATCGTCATCGCACATGGCGGTCTCCTCCGAATGATGGGAGCGGCACGCTATAACCGCGTTCTCCTGCCGCATACCCTCTTTCCAAGGCGCCTCACGGGTCGCCTTGCTGGCCCTCTTTAGGCGCCCAACTGATAGGTCGCCTTGCCGGGCAGCAGCAGGTCCTGCTTCCTGCCGTCGCACAGGGCGTAGCTGAAGCCGCTCTGGATCGCCCAGGCCCCGACCTCGCCCCGCTTGTTGACGGCCAGGAAGCCGACCTGGAATTCCTTGGCGTTGGGCTTCTTCTTGAGGATGCGCTCGACGGCCTCGCGGCAGGCGGCCTCGGGCGAGCGGCCCTGGCGCATCAGCTCCACGACCAGGAAGCTGCCGACATTGCGGATCACCTCCTCGCCGACCCCGGTCGAGGTGGCGCCGCCGACCTCGTTGTCGACATAGAGGCCCGCGCCGATGATCGGGCTGTCCCCGACCCGGCCGCGCATCTTCCAGGCCATGCCGCTGGTGGTGCAGGCGCCGGCGATGTTTCCCTTGGCGTCGATGGCCAGCATGCCGATGGTGTCGTGGTTGTTGGCCCCGCCCGGCGTGCCCAACTGGCCGGAGGTCTTGCCGTAGTCGCCGACCTCGCTGTTGGCCGTGGGCTGGTACTTGGCCTCCTTCTTCCAGGCCTCCCAGGCGATCCTGGATTCCGGGGTCAGCAGTTCCTCGCGCGGGAAGCCCTGCTCCAGCGCGAACTGCAGGGCGCCGGCTCCGACCAGCATCACGTGCGGGGTCTTCTCCATGACCTTTCGCGCGACCGAGATCGGATGGGCGATGTGCTCCAGGGCCGCGACCGCGCCGCAGTTGCCCAGCTCGTCCATGATGCAGGCGTCCAGCGAGACGTGGCCGTCGCGATCCGGATAGCCGGCGCGACCGACGCTGTGGTTCTTCAGGTCCTGCTCGGGCACGCGCGCGCCGGCCTCGACGGCGTCCAGCGCCCGACCGCCCTTGGACAGCACCGCCCAGGCGGCCTGGTTAGCGGCGACGCCGAAGTCCCAGGTGGAGATGACGCACGGCCCGTCCAGCTTGGTGACGATCTCCGCAGCGGACGCCTTGGCGCCCAGCATCGCCGATCCGACCAGGGAGGCGCCGATCAGGCCTCTACGATTCATCATGCTCGTGTGCTCCAACAAGATCGCGCGAATCCCTAGCACGACCTGGAGCAGGACCATGACCGCCACCCGCATTCTTCTGGAAGTCTGTGTCGACACGCCCGCCGGACTGGCGGCGGCGATCGCCGGCGGCGCGGATCGGATCGAACTTTGCGCGGTGCTGGCGCTACAGGGCCTGACCCCCGCCCCCGGCCTGATGGCCCAGGCGGCCAGCGCGCCCATCCCGATCTATCCGATGATCCGTCCCCGGAATGGTGACTTCTGCTATGACGCCGGCGACCTGGATCACATGCGGCGGGACATCGACGCGGTGCGGGAATACGGCCTCGCGGGCGTGGTCATCGGGGCCAACCTCCCTGACGGCCAGCTGGATCTGGATGTGCTGGAAATGCTGGTCGAGCATAGCCAGGGGCTGGGCCTGAGCCTGCACCGCGCGTTCGACCTCGTTCCCGAACAGTCCGTGGCCCTGGAGGCGGCCATCGCCCTGGGCTTCGAGCGGGTGCTGACCTCGGGCGGCGCCCTGACGGCGCAAGCGGGCGCGGAGCGGATCGCCGAGCTGGTCCAGCAGGCCGACGGCCGGATCGGCATCCTGGCCGGCGCTGGCGTGCGGCCATCGAACGTGGCCGAACTGGTGAAACGCACCGGCGTGCGCGAGGTGCACGGCTCGTTCAGCGGTCAGATTCCGGGAGCGGCTCCGGGATCGAAGCTCAGCGAGATGGGCTTCGTGCCGCCGGAGCTGCGGGACACGGATGAGGCGGCCGTCGCGGAAGCGGCGCGGATTCTCCGCGACCTCTGAAACAGATGGCGAGCGCCGCGCTTGGTCCTCATCCTGAGCTTGTCGCAGGTCGAGGTCCGGCCCCTCAGCCCTCGATGATGTGCGGGATGAACCGCGAGCGGTCCCGCGTCACCCGGCCCCTGTCCTCGCGCACGCCGATCCCGGCCGGCTGGTCGCCGATGACCCACGAACCTACCACGGGATAGTTCACGCCGAACTTGGGCGGGGCTTTAAGTTCCTGGCGGATCCAGCCTTCCTCGCCATAGCCCTGGTCCAGCACCCGGCCCTTGCGGCCGTCCTTCCAGAGCTCGACATTGGCGCCCTCGCGGCTGAACAGAGGCTTGCGGGCGTAGCTATTACCCAACCGCTCCACCTTGGGATCGTCGTCGAAATAGGTCTCGAGCAGGTTCGGGTGACCCGGATGGCGCTCCCACAGCAGCGGCAGCAGCGCCTTGTTCGACAGCACCGCCTTCCACGGCGGCTCCAGGAACAGGGTCTTGGAGCTGGCGATGTTGGCCGCGTAAGGCTCGCGCAGCATGTCCTCCCAGGGGTACAGCTTGAACATCGCCCCGACGATGTAGTTGTCCTGGTCGACGAAGCGGCCGTCGGCGTCGAGGCCGATCGCCGTCATCGGCACGAACTTCGGCTCCAGGCCCGCGAGCCGGGCCATATCCTCCAGGAACCGCACGGTCTGGCGATCCTCGACAAAGTCCGGATCGCTGGCGAAATGGACGAAGCCGCCGTTCGGGAAGATCGCCTTGAAGCGCTCGGCCAGTTGGTCGTGCAGACTGTTGAACTGGTCCGTGGTTTCCGGAAGCAGGCCTTGCTGGATCAGGTCCTCCAGCCACAGCCACTGGAACACGCCGGCCTCATAGATGCTGGTCGGGGTGTCGGCGTTGTACTCGTAGAGCTTGGGCGGTCCCGCCCCGTCGTAGAAGAAGTCGAAGCGGCCATAGAGCGACGGATCGCGCGCCGCCCACGAGGCGGCGACCAGATCGCGAGACGCTTCGGGGATTTGCAGACGCGCCATCAGGGCGTCGCTCTTCACCGCGTCGTCGACCAGATCGAGACACAGCTTGTGCAGCGCCTCGGTCGCGGGCTCCAGATGGCCCTCGACCTCCTCCAGCGTGAAGGCGTAGGCGGCCCGTTCGTCCCAGTAGCGACGACCGTCCGCGTGATGCCAGGTGAAGCCGACCGCCTCGGCCTTGGACTTCCAGTCCGGTCGAGGCGTCAGGGTGAGACGGCGCATCAGGCGTCCGAGCCGTCCTTGTTGGCTTTCACCTTGTCCTCGATGGCCAGCATCGGAGCGGGCAGCGCCTCGTCCTTCGGGGCCATCAGGCGGGCCAGCACGTCCTCGGCGCCGCCACCGCCCGGCAGGATGCCGGCGGCCGCGAGCTTGGCGTCGAGATCCGCGCCGGTCTTGCGATCCTCGGACTCGTTGTGCAGCTTGAATTGCTCCTCGCGGACCGACTGGCGCTCCTTGATGCGCTTGAGGCTGTCGGCGGCCGAGCCGACGACGCCGCTGGCCGACCCCGAGCGCGAGATCACGGCGGCCTGAGCCTTCTGGACGCTCTCGTTGACCTTCACGATCTCGATCTCGCGGCGCAGGGCTTCGATCTTGGTGTCGGTCTGGGCGATGATCGTGCGCAGCTTGTCCTCGGCCGTGCGCAGCTCGGTCATCTGCGTGGCCTTCTGGCCGGCGTCCTTCTCGAGGTCGGCGATGCGCTGGGCGACTTCCAGGGCCAGGGCCTGGTCGCCCTTGTTCATCGCCGCGCGGGCCGAGGACTCGTACTTGCGCGACTGGTCGGTCAGCTGGGCGACCTCGGTCTCCAGCGAACGGCGGCGAGCGACCAACTTGGCCAGCTCGTCCCGGGCCTTGCCCTGGGCGTTGTCGGCGTCGCGGATTTCCTGGTCCAGGATCCTCAGGGCGTTGGCGTCCACGATGGTCTGCGCGCCGTCATGCGCGGTCCCACGGAACAGGGCCGAGAGCTTGCTCCAGATCGACATCAGTAAGTCTCCAGGTCCGAATTCTTAGGCGGCCGACGCGCGGCTTTTTTCGAAGGTGTCGCGCAGGTCGCTGGCGGCGGCGATGGCGTTGTCGGCCAGGGTGCGCAGCTCGATGATCAGCGTCTGCAGGGTGGTCTTGGACGAGATCTCGCCCATCAGCTCGTAATAGTCACGACCGTCGACGCTGGTGATGCCGAAATTCGACAGCGGCACGATCTTCTGGGCCTTGAGCAGGAACTCGTTGAAGGCCGCGCGGTCGTTCTGCTCGTCGCAGGGCCACAACAGGGTCGAGACGACCAGTTGCAGCTCGCCGCCGCTGACATAGATCGGCAGATCGCCGAACTCGTGCATCGTGACCTGCAGCACGGGCTCGACGCCCTCGACGACGATGGCGGTCATCTCTTCGTCGCGCACGAGGGCGCTTTCCACCAGCGCGTCGCGCAGCGAGTGGATCGTCCAGGCGGTATCGATAACGGAGTCCATGTGTCTGACGCCCTTGGGGGGATGGGGGTTGGTTGCCAGGTTCGGGCCACGAACCGACTCGACGACGATCGCCTGCACGGCCGAAAGGATGTCGGGCTTGCACGCCGCCGGCGCCCAGACCTCGATCTTCACGAAGCCGGCGTTCCGGCGGGCTTCGCGCCACGCTCGGGTTCTTTCAGCGGCCTGGGCGCTTCGGGTCGGTTTGGCAGGCATGCGTTACATGTACGCATAACATGTACGCTTGACAAGGCGTCGTTCGGCGTCATCCTGCGAGTTAGTTCACCCCCCGAGCGTGGCTCGCCACGCTCAGTGCGCTTGGATCGGACCTTGTTCCTTGAACAAGGCCGGGGCAAGCGCGCCGTCGGGCAATTCGGCGTCGCTTGTCAGATAAGCGGCCCGAGCAGGTTTTTGAGGGCACGCGCACCGCGATGTTCGGAAAGCTTTTCGGCAACAAAGGCGGCGAGGCCAGGCCCGCCCTGCCCGTGATCCGCAATGTCACGATCGGCCGGACCGTGGTGCTGGATCCGCTGGCCTGGCGCCGGTTCGGAGCCGAGACCAAGTTCGCCCTCGACCGCGACACGCTGGAGATCACCGCCCAGGGCCTGATCCAGCTGAACGACGGCGCGTTCGTGCATCGCTTCTATACGGACGACGAGATCCTGTTCCAGGTCGTGTCGGACGACCGCGAGGGCCAGAAGGCCAACGACTTCACCGTTTTCATGCCGTGGACCAGCGAATATCCGGCCGACCGGGCCGATCGCGACCTGTGGGCCCAGCGCCTGCGCGGGCGCGCGTTCCAGCCCGAGGGCCTGCCCGCCTATACCCGCCTGTGGTTCGGCGAAGAGGCCGCGGAGCAGGATCCGGTGACCCTTTGGGAAGACGTCTATTACAACCGCGACGCCGATCGGCCCGACCGACGCCTCTTCCAGACCACCATGCTGTTCAATCGCGACCTCGCCGGCGGCGACGGGCGCGAGCTGCTTCTGGCCCTGACCCTCGAGCCCGAGGACAGCAAGGACGTCAGCCACGAGACGATGATCGGCCTGCCGCTGTCGGTGGGTGAGTTCAGGGCCTAGGTAGGGGACAAACCCAGATGTTCGACTTCACCAGTTTCCAGGACGGCGCGACCGCGTTCCTGCTGGCCTTCGTCGTGGCCGGCCTGTTCACGATCGCCTTTAAGTACATCTACCAGTGGGTGACGCCCTACAACGAGAAGAGCCTGATCCGGGCGGGCAACACCTCGGCGGCCATCGCCCTGGCCGGCGCGCTGATCGGTTACGCCCTGCCGCTGGCTTCGGCCCTGAGCCACACGGTCAGCCTGCCGGAGCTCGCCGCCTGGGCGACCTTGGCGGGGATTATCCAGATCGCCGCGTTCACCGGCGTGCGCCTGATCGCCCTGCCCGACGTCAAGGCGCGGATCGAGGCCAACGAGGTCTCGATCGGCATCTATCTGGCCGGCATCTCGATCGCGGTCGGCCTGTTGAACGCCGCCTGCATGACCTCTTGAGGACCTGAGCGATGACCCCGCGCAAACGCTCGAGCTCACTGAAGCTGACCACCATGCTGGCCGGCGCCACGGCCCTGACCCTGTCCGGGTGCGACGATCCCGCCGGCCAGGCCAGCTGGGATCCCAACAAGGGCGAGCAGGTCGAGGCCTTCAGCTACAAGACCCTGGAAGAGTGCAAGGCGGCCAACGAGGTCTCCGACGCCCAGTGCGACACCTCCTACGCCGCCGCCCAGAAGGACGACGCCAAGGACGCCCCGCGCTACGAGGCCCGGGCCTCGTGCGAGGAGGTCTATGGCGCCGGCAACTGCGTGCCGCGCAGCTACAACAACGGCGGCAACTTCTTCACGCCCCTGCTGGCCGGCTTCGTGATCGGCCGGATGCTGGACGGCGGCGGCTATCGCGGCACCGGCCTCTATCGCCAGGACGACCGCTATGGCGGCGGCTACTATTCGACCTGGGGGGGGCGCCTGGGCCGCGACTACAGCACCGGCCGCACGGTCATCAGCCGCGAGAGCATCGACCCGCCCGACGCGATCCGCAACGCCCCGCCCAAGGTCCAGACCCGCACTTCCGTGGTCTCGCGCGGCGGCTTCGGCGGCGGTCGCAGCTATGCCAGCAGCGGCAGCTATAAGGGCGGTTTCGGCGGCTAGATCGGACGGACGCGCTTTTGCAATTGACTCGCAACTAGACATCCCATCTAGTTGCGATGTGTTCGCAAGAACGCGTCGGGCCGCTCACCGAGATCGGTTCGCCACGGCGGGTGTCGGCCCCCTGCTTGGCGAGGAGATTTCCGGCGTGCGGCCCGACCCTTTCTCAGAGACCCACCTGAACCATTGCGGCCCTGTCGGCCTGGCCGACGGCGAGCGGATCCTGCTCTGGATGCTCCGCCAATGGGTCACCGCCCGCGTCCTGGGCGAAGAGCCAGGTCAGCGCCTGTCAAAAAAGGCCGGCGCCCTGGTCTCGCCCCGCGTGGCCACCGCCTTCATCCTGATGATGAGCGCCATCGAAGGCCAGGTCCGCCGTCCGCTCTGCGTCTCCGCGCCCTGCTGCGAGGGCTATGCGGACGACGAACAGCGCCTGATCACCGCCTGCGGCGTCTGCCCCGCCTCGCCCGAGATCGCCGGCCGCCTGATCGAGGACCTGGTGATCACCCCCGAGAGCGTCACGGTGATGGCGCGGTTCCTGAACACGGCCCTGGCCAATGACGGCATGGCGCTGCCGATGCGGTTCGATGAGCCGGAGGTGATGGTTTCGCACGCGCGGCGACCGACGCTGCACTAGGCCCGAGACCAGCCCTCATCCACCAACCGCCGCGCCAGCGCCTGGGCCGCCTGCACGACGTCACTCCAAGTCACGTCGAACCCGGCGTCGTCGCCGTAGTAGGGATCGGCCACGGCCCGCCCCCGATGCCCCTCGACCAGATCCAGCAACAGCCCGACCTCGGCGGTCGCATCGGACGGCGCGACCTGCAGCAGGCCGCGCAGGTTGTCGTGGTCCAGAGCGTAGATGTGGGTGAAGGTCCGGAAGTCGTCAGGCTTCACCTGGCGCGCCTTCAGGCCGCCGATGTCGACGCCGTTACGCCGCGCCACCGCGATGGCGCGGGGGTCCGGCGGATCGCCCCTGTGCCAGCCGCCAGTGCCCGCGCTGTCGACCATGACCTCCAGGCCCAGCCGATCGGCTTCCGCCCGGAACGCGCCCTCGGCCAGGGGCGAGCGACAGATGTTGCCCATGCAGACGAACAGTACGCTGGCCTTGGCCATCAGGCTTCTCCCCAACCGCCGCCGCCCGGCGTCTCGATGACGATCGCGTCGCCCGCGCCGACCTCCACGAGATCGGTGGCGGCCATGGGCTGGACCGTTCCGTCGGCGCGCTCGACCCACGCCTTGCCGACCTGGCCCGCGCCCCCGCCCCGCAGGCCGAACGGCGGCACGCGGCGGCGATTGGACAGCAAGGTCGCGGTCATCGGCTCGCGGAAGCCGATCCTGCGCACCACGCCGTCGCCGCCGCGATGCGCGCCCGCCCCGCCCGAACCGCGCCGGATCGAGAACGCCTCGACCAGCACCGGATAACGGGTCTCCAGCACCTCGGGATCGGTCAGGCGGCTGTTGGTCATGTGGGTCTGGACGGCGTCGGTCCCGGCGAAGTCCGGTCCCGCGCCCGAGCCGCCGCAGATGGTCTCGTAGTACTGGCGCCGCGCGTCGCCGAAGGTGAAGTTGTTCATCGTCCCCTGGGCCCCGGCCATCACGCCCAGCGCGCCATAAAGGGCGTCGACCACCACCTGGCTAGTCTCGACATTGCCGGCCACCACCGCCGCCGGATAGCGCGGCCGCAGCATCGATCCCTCGGGAATGACCAGCTCGACCGGCCGCAGGCAGCCGTCGTTCATCGGGATCTCGTCGTCCACGAGCGTGCGGAAGACATACAGCGCCGCCGCCCGGCAGATCGAGGCCGGGGCGTTGAAATTGGTCGGGACCTGGTCGCTGGTGCCGGTGAAGTCCACGCGGGCGGTGCGGGCCTGGCGGTCGACCGTGATGGCCACGCGGACCACCGCCCCGTCGTCCAGTTCGTAGGCGAACGATCCGCCTTCCATCTTCGCCAGTACGCGACGGACGGCCTCTTCGGCATTGTCCTGGACGTGGGCCATATAGGCTTCGACGACGTCCTGGCCGAATTCGGCGACCATGGAGGTCAGGGCCTCGGCGCCGCGCGCGCAGGCGGCGATCTGAGCCTTGAGGTCGCCGATGTTCTGGTCGGGATTTCTCGCCGGCCACTTGCCCGAGGCCAGCAGGGCGCGGGTCTCGCCCTCCAGGAACCGGCCGCCCTCGACCAGCAGGAAGTTCTCGATCAAGACGCCCTCTTCCTCGACCGTCTTGCTGGTCGGCGGCATCGAGCCCGGCGTGATGCCGCCGATGTCGCCCTGGTGCCCGCGCGCGGCGACGTAGAACAGCAAGGCGCCCGCCGCGTCGAACACCGGCATGACCACCGTGACGTCCGGCAGGTGGGTGCCGCCCTTGTAGGGGGCATTGAGCATATAGGCGTCGCCCGGCTTCATGCCGCGGCCGTCGCCCTCGCGCGCCTCACGGATGGCCCGCACGCTGTCCCCCATCGAGCCCAGGTGCACCGGCATGTGCGGCGCGTTGGCGATCAGGTCGCCGTCGCGGCTGAATAGCGCGCAGGAGAAGTCCAGCCGCTCCTTGATATTGACCGAGTAGGCGGTGTTCTGGAGGGCGAAACCCATCTCCTCGGCCACGGCCATGAAGAGGTTGTTGAACACCTCCAGCATGACCGGGTCGGCCTCGGTCCCGATGGCCTTGCGGGCTGGCAGGGCGACGACGCGGTCGAGGATCAGGTTCAGACGGGCGTCCACGGTCGCGCGCCAGCCGGGCTCGACGACCGTCGTGCCGGTGGCTTCGCGAATGATGGCCGGGCCGAGGATCTCGACGCCGACGGCCAGGGCCTCGCGGTCGAAGACCGGCGTCGTATGGCTCACGCCCGCCATCCGGGTTTCGACCGTCGCCAGCGGCTCGGGCTCGCCCTTGGACGCGCCGGACTCAAAATCCGGTTCCGAACCGGCGTCCGAGTGGCCGATCGCCTCGACCGACAGGGTCTCGACCACCAGCGGCGTCGTCGGCGAGGTGAAGCCGAAACGGCGTTGATGCAGCGCCTCGAAGTCCTCACGCACCGTATCCCCGAACGGCACGACCAGGGGCGTGTCGGTGCCGGCGTACTTCACCCGCAGGCTGGCGACGGTCTCGACCGAGGCCATCGGCACGTCCTGGGCGCGCAAGGCCGCTTCCGCTTCCGCGGCCAGCACCTTCGCGCGATCGGCCAGGTCGCCCGCCTGGTCCAGCGGCCGCTCGACCGTCTCCTCGCGGATCAGGCGCAGGTCGGCCAGGCCCATGCCATGGGCGCTCAACACCCCGGCGAACGGGTGGATCATGACCTTGGTCATGCCCAGGGCGTCGGCCACCAAACAAGCGTGCTGCCCGCCCGCGCCACCGAAACAGGCCAGGACATAGCGGGTGACGTCGTAGCCGCGCTGGATCGAGATCTGCCGCACGGCCTTGGCCATGTTCTCGACGGCGATGGTGACGAAGCCTTCGGCCACGTCCTGCGGGGTCATGGCCTTGCCGGTCGCGGCTTCGATCTGGGCCGACACCGCCCTGAAGCCGCCCGCCACCGCATCGGCGTCCAGCGGCTGGTCGGCGTTCGGGCCGAACACCTTGGGGAAGAACTCAGGCCGCAGCTTGCCCAGCATGACATTGCAGTCGGTGACCGTCAGCGGGCCGCCCCGACGGTAGGCCGCCGGCCCCGGGACCGCGCCCGCCGAGGCCGGCCCCACCCGCAGCCGCGCGCCGTCGAAGCCGCAGATCGAGCCGCCGCCGGCCGCTACGGTATGGATGTTCATCATCGGCGCGCGCATCCGCACCCCAGCCACCACCGTCTCGAACGCCCGCTCGTACTGGCCGGCATAGTGGCAGACGTCGGTCGAGGTGCCGCCCATGTCGAAGCCTATGACACGATCAAAGCCGGCCTCGCCCGCCGTCCGCGCCATGCCGACCACGCCGCCGGCCGGGCCGGACAGGATGGCGTCCTTGCCCCGGAAGGCCCGTGCATCGGTCAGGCCGCCGTTCGACTGCATGAACAGCAGCCGGGTGTCGCGACCCAGCGCGTCGGCCACCTGGTCCACATAGCGCCGCAGGATCGGCGACAGATAGGCGTCGACCACGGTGGTGTCGCCGCGCCCGACCAGTTTCATCAGCGGGCTGACCTCGTGACTGACCGACACCTGGCTGAAGCCGATCTCGCGCGCGATCGCGGCGACCCGCGCCTCGTGGTCGGTGAAGCGGAAGCCGTGCAGCAGCACGACGGCGATGGCGCGGAAGCCTTCGTCGAAAGCCGCTTGCAGGCTCGCCCGTGCGGCGCTCTCGTCCAGCGGGCGCAACACCTGTCCCTCGACGCTCATCCGCTCGTCGATCTCGACCACGCGGTCGTAGAGGGCTTCCGGCTTGACGATGTGGCGCTCGAACAGCTTGGGCCGCGCCTGGTATCCGATGCGCAGGGCGTCGGCGTGACCCGCCGTGATCGCCAGGACCGTCGGCTCGCCCTTACGCTCGAGCAGGGCGTTGGTGGCGACGGTGGTGCCCATCTTCACCGCGTCGACGCCCGCGCCTTCCGGCAGTAGCGCCCGCACGCCCGCCACGGCGGCGTCGGCGTAGTGCTCGGGATTTTCCGACAGCAACTTGTGGGTGACCAACGCGCCGTCGGGCCGCCGCGCGACGATGTCGGTGAAGGTGCCGCCGCGGTCGATCCAGAATTCCCAGTCGCGAGCGGTCATCCACATCCCCAAAATCCGATCCTACCGGCGAAAGCCGGGACCCAGGTTCAGCCTGAGCATCCGCCAAGCCTGGCGACGCGGAGCCTTACGATCTGGGCCCCGGCCTTCGCCGGGGAAGTCGGTTTAGGGGTTATTTGAGCACGCCCGTCAACTCCGCCACCTGCCAGAGACCCAACAACAGGAAGATCAGCGCCGCGCCCATCCGCACGTACTTCAGCGGCACGATCTTGGTCGCCGCCTCGCCCAGATAGACGGCCGGGACGTTGGCCAGCATCATGCCGAGGGTGGTGCCGGCGGCGACCCAGAAGATCGAGTGGAACTTGGCGCCCAGGGCGACGGTGGCGATCTGGGTCTTGTCGCCCATCTCGACCAGGAAGAAGGCGACGGCCGTGGTCACGAAGACGCCGTAGCGACCGGCGCTCGCCCCTTCCTCGTCATCGGCCTTGTCGGGGATCAGGGCCCAGGCGGCCATGGCGATGAACGAGATGGCGATGGCCCACTTGAACCAGGCGCCGCTCAGGAAGTCCGACACCCAGTAGCCGGCGGTAGCGGCCAGGGCGTGGTTGGCCAGGGTGGCGACCAGGATGCCAAGAATGATCGGGACAGGCTTCTTGAACCGCGTGGCCAGGATGATGGCCAGCAATTGGGTCTTGTCGCCGATCTCGGCGATGGCCACGACCAGGGTCGAGACGAGCAGGGCTTCCACTGAAAATAGTCCTCCGGGCCGGGCGCATGCCAATAGCGTCGACGTCCACCCGGCCCGGATGAAAATCGGCGCCATTGGTCTCGCCAAGGAAGCTCGAAATCGCTTCCATTCCCCGCGCCATGCTCCCGAAGCAGCAAGTGTGTTGACGGCGGGGCCCGCTGATAGATGCGGGCGGCTACTCCCCAAAGGTAAGGCGCGTGTAGCGGAGGGAGGACG
Organism: Caulobacter sp. GW822-FHT07D08; assembly: GCF_058798735.1. Taxonomy (NCBI): domain Bacteria; kingdom Pseudomonadati; phylum Pseudomonadota; class Alphaproteobacteria; order Caulobacterales; family Caulobacteraceae; genus Caulobacter; species Caulobacter sp. GW822-FHT07D08. The sequence continues at coordinate 110,634 of NZ_JBXAKU010000008.1, read as the reverse complement.
GCCGGTCAATCTTCCCTCCCCCTCGCTGGGGAGGGCTTAGACAGAAGCCGGCGGGTCGAAGCGCAAGACATGGATCGCCACCCGCACCTTGCCTGTGACGAAGCTGCCGCCGACCGCGCTGATCAGCACCGGGGTGTCGGCGTAGTAGGCGGTCGGCCCGACCACGCCGATGTTGCTGGAATTCCTGGCGACGCCCAGCGAGCCGCCGAACTTGCTCGCATCGCCCGAGACGCCACAGTTGTACGAGGCCGCCCCGGTCACCGCGACCGTGGTGCGGGTCGATACAGCCAGCACGATGGCGCGGTTGGGGATGGCGATGCCCGTCGCGGTCGAAGCGCCCGACAAGGTCACTTCCTGCTCCAGGATCTCCAGGCGGGTGTTGGCGAGGTTAGGCGTCTGGGCGGCGGTCGTGCCGCGAAACGTCGCCGACAGCGGCGTCCAGGCCGCGCCATCGAAGGCGACCATCTGGTTCTCGTCCTTGACCCAGGCCAGTACGCCCTCGGCGGGCGCGAGGGGCTCCCAGGCGCCGGCCTCGAAGCGCAGCAGAACGCCGGAGGGCTGGCTCGCCCAGGCCGCGCCCGTGGCGCTGGCCGGCACGATCCAGACGCCGCCAGCGACCGGACTGGCTGGCTGGGCCGAAACCGACCGGCTCTCGACGGCCAACTGCACAAGGCCATCCAGCCGGGCCAGGCTCTCATTGATCGGGATGTGTTTCTGAGCCTGGGCGGCCACCACATAGGGCAGGCCCAGGCGAGGCGTGACGTCGCTGAAAACAGGATCGGGCATGAGGCGGCTCCGAGAGCGAGTTGAAGTCGCTCCCAGCATCACCTCGTCGCGAAGGCCGGGGACGGAAGCGGCTCCGTCCCCGTGCCTCGCCCGCCTATTCGGCGGCGAAAGCCAAGTGAATTCCGGACGTCAGCGCCGTCTTGGCCGCCAGTTCGGCCTTGGCCTGCTCGTACTCTTCGGCGAAGCGCGCGATGAGTTCGGCGGCCGGCAGCACCTTGTCGATCGCGCCGATGCCCTGGCCCGAGCCCCAGATGTCACGCCAGGCCTTGGCTTCCTGGTTGCCGCCCGAGCCGAAGCTCATCTTGGACGGATCGCTGACCGGCAGGTTGTCGGGATCCAGGCCCGCGGCGACGATCGACGCCCGCAGGTAGTTGCCATGCACGCCGGTGAACAGGTTCGAATAGACGATGCCGTCGGCGCGGCCCTCGACGATGCCCTGCTTGTAGCCCTCAATGGCGTTGGCCTCTTCGGTCGCGATGAAGGCCGAGCCGATATAGGCCAGGTCCGCGCCCATGGCCTGGGCGGCCAGGATCGAGCGACCGCAGGCGATGGAGCCCGACAGCGCCACCGGCCCGTCGAACCACTGGCGGATTTCCTGGATCAGGGCGAACGGCGACAGGGTGCCGGCATGGCCGCCCGCGCCCGCCGCGACCGGGATCAGACCGTCGGCGCCCTTTTCGATGGCCTTGCGGGCGAAGCGGTCGGTGATGACGTCGTGCAGAGTGATGCCGCCGTACGAGTGGATCGCCGCGTTGAGATCCTCACGCGCGCCCAGCGAGGTGATGACCACCGGGACCTTGTGCTTCACGCACAGCTCGATGTCCTCCTCGAGCCTGTTGTTGGTCTTGTGGACGATCTGGTTCACCGCGAACGGCGCGCTGGGCGCTTCGGGATGGGCCTTGTCGTGGGCGGCCAGCTCCTCGGTGATGCGGTGCAGCCACTCGTCCAGTTGCGAGATCGGACGGGCGTTCAGCGACGGGAACGAGCCCACGATGCCGGCCTTGCACTGGGCGATCACCAGGTCCGGATTGCTGATGATGAACAGCGGCGAGGCGATGACCGGCAGGCGCAGACGGTCACGCAGGATAGGCGGCAAGGCCATGAAAGGCTCCCCTTTGGAGTTCGGCTTGAGACGCCGAATATGTGATCACCGATCAGATTAAACGCGCGTTTGGCTCGGATGCAAGGCGAAGAGAAGACTTGGCGCATGGCTTGACGGCCCTAAGGGCAGGAGCGCATCACCGTTCAAAAGACAAGAAATGCTGCACCGCAGGAGACAGACGCTTTGACCGTCGCGACGACGCCCCTGGCCGAGGAATTTGGCGCCCAAGGCGACGCGGCGACCCGCGCTCGCTGGATGGCCCTGGTCGAAAAGACCTTGAAAGGTCAGAGTTTCGACGACGCCCTGACCGTCAAGACGCCCGACGGCCTGACGATCCAGCCGCTGTACACCGCCGAGGACGGCGTCGCCGTGGCCCGCGACCTGCGCGCGCGCGATCCCGAACGCCCCTGGGACCTGCGCACCCGCGCCGCTCACCCCGACCCGGCCCGCGCGGCCAAGGACATCATGGTCGACCTCGAGGGCGGCGCGGCCTCGGTGCTGCTGCGGCTCGATCCCGCGGGCGTGGACGGCGTCGCCGTCGGCTCGGCGGACGACCTGGCCAAGGCGCTGTCGGGCGTGCTGCTGGACCTGGCCCCCGTCGCCCTGGACGCCGGCTTCCTGGGCCCGAAGGCGGCCGACTGGCTGGGCGCTCTGGCCAAGGCGGCGCCCAACGCGCCGCTGGCCTTTCACCTGGATCCCCTGACCGCCTTCGCGGTCGCCGGCGTCAGCCCCGGCCCGATCGAGAGCCACGTCTTCAACGCCGCCACGGTCGCCTCGCGCCTGGCCGGAACCTACGCCAAGGCCAGCCTGTTCCTGGCCACCGGCCGCGCCGCGCATGAGGCTGGCGGCTCGAACACCGAGGAACTGGCCGTGATGATCGCCAGCGCCCTGGCCTACGCCAAGGCCCTGGTGCGCTCGGGTCTGACCCTGGAGGACGCCTTCGGTCGGATCGTGCTGGGCGTCAGCCTCGACGGGGAATATTTCACCGGCGTCGCCAAGGTCCGCGCCGCCAAGGCGATGTGGGCGCGCCTGGCCGACGCGTGTGGCGTCAGCGTCGCGCCGAGGATCGAGGCCCGCTCCTCGCGCCGGATGCTGGCCAAGGCCGACGCCTGGACCAACCTGCTGCGCCTGACCTCGGCCGGTTTCGCGGGAGCCGTCGGCGGGGCCGACGCGATCCTGCTGGACGCCTTCACCGACGCCATCGGCCTGCCCACCGCCTTCGCCCGCCGCCAGGCCCGCAACACCCAGCTGGTGCTGATGGAAGAGAGCAATCTGGGCCGTGTCGCCGACCCGGCCGGGGGAGCGTGGTACCTGGACAGCCTGACCGACCAGTTGGCCCGCGCCGCCTGGGATTATTTCCAGGCCATCGAGGGCGCCGGCGGGATCATCAAGGCGCTGGAGAACGGCCTCGTCGCCGAAGCGGTGGCCAAGACCCGGGCGGCGCAGGAGGCCGCCTTCGCCGATAAGTCCCGCAAGATCCTGGGCGTCACGGTCTTCCCCAACGCCGACGACAAGGTCCCGGAGGTCGAGACGCCCGATCCGGCCGCCTTCGCCGTCGCCGGCCCCGACGTCCGCCTGCCCGGCCCAGACAGCCACTGCCCGGCCCTGAAGCCGGTGCGCTTCGCCGCCGCGTTCGAGGGTGCGTAAGCCATGAGCAAGTTCCCGGACTTCACCACGATCGACTTCGCCGAGGTCGCTTCGGCGCCCGCTCCGGAAGGCGCGGCCTGGAACACGCCCGAAGGCGTCGCGGTCGCCCCGGCGTTCGACGCCGACGACGTGGCGGGCCTCGACTTCCTGGGCGGCTATCCGGGCGTCGCGCCCTACGTGCGCGGTCCCTACCCGACCATGTACGTGACGAACCCGTGGACGGTGCGGCAGTACGCCGGCTTCTCGACCGCCGAGGACAGCAACGCCTTCTACCGCCGCAATCTGGCGGCCGGTCAGATGGGCCTGTCGGTGGCCTTCGACCTGGCCACCCACCGCGGCTATGACAGCGACCACGAGCGGGTAAAGGGCGATGTCGGCATGGCGGGCGTCGCCATCGACTCGATCCTGGACATGCGGACGCTGTTTTCCGGCATCCCGCTCGACAAGATGAGCGTGTCGATGACCATGAACGGCGCGGTGCTGCCGATCCTGGCGCTCTATATCGTCGCGGCCGAGGAACAGGGCGTCTCGCCCGACAAGCTGTCGGGGACGATCCAGAACGACATCCTCAAAGAGTTCATGGTGCGGAACACCTACATCTATCCGCCCGCGCCCTCGATGCGGATCATCTCGGACATCTTCGCCTACACCTCGGCGAACATGCCCAAGTTCAACTCGATCTCGATCAGCGGCTATCACATGCAGGAAGCCGGCGCGACGGCCGACCTGGAACTGGCCTACACCCTGGCCGACGGCGTCGAATATGTCCGCGCGGGCGTCGCCGCTGGAATGTCCGTCGACGCCTTCGCGCCACGCCTCTCGTTCTTCTGGGCGATCGGCATGAACTACTTCATGGAGGTCGCCAAGATGCGGGCCGCGCGCCTGCTCTGGGCCCGACTGATGAAGCGGGAGTTCGAGCCGAAGGACGACCGCTCGCTCTCCCTGCGCACCCACAGCCAGACCTCCGGCTGGTCGCTGGCGGCGCAGGACGTGTTCAACAACGTCTCGCGCACCTGCGTCGAGGCCATGGCCGCCGTGAACGGCCAGACCCAGAGCCTGCACACCAACGCCCTGGACGAGGCCCTGGCCCTGCCGACCGACTTCTCGGCCCGCATCGCCCGCAACACCCAGCTTTTCCTGCAGATGGAAAGCGGCACGACCCGCGTCGCCGATCCGTGGGGCGGCAGCTATTACGTCGAACGTCTCACGTATGAACTGGCCCAGAAGGCGCTGGCCCACATCGAGGAGGTCGAGGCCGCCGGCGGCATGGCCAAGGCCATCGAGCAGGGCATTCCCAAGCTGCGCATCGAGGAAGCCGCCGCCAAGACCCAGGCCCGCATCGACGCCAATCGCCAGAGCGTGGTCGGCGTCAACCGCTACAAGCCCGAGGTCGCCGACGACATCCCGATGCTGAAGGTCGACAACGGCTCGGTTCGCGCCCAGCAGTTGGAGAAGCTGGCCCGCCTGAAGGCCGAGCGCGATCCGGCCGAGACCGAGCGGGCCCTGAAGGCGCTGGAGGACGGCGCGCGCGGGACCGGCAACCTGCTGGCGCTGGCCGTCGACGCGGCGCGCGCCAAGGCCACGGTCGGCGAAATCAGCCTGGCGATGGAGAAGGTGTTCGGCCGCCACCGCGCCGAGATCAAGTCGATCCAAGGGGTCTATATGAAGGAGGCCGGAAACGATCCGACGACGGCCCGCGCCAAGGCCATGGTCGAGGCCTTCGAGCAGGCCGATGGCCGCCGCCCGCGCATCCTGATCGCCAAGATGGGCCAGGACGGCCACGACCGGGGCCAGAAGGTCATCGCCACGGCCTTCGCCGATCTCGGCTTCGACGTCGACATCGGGCCCCTCTTCCAGACCCCCGCCGAAGCCGCCCGCCAGGCGGTGGAGAACGACGTCCACGTCGTGGGCGCCAGCTCCCTCGCCGCCGGCCACCTGACCCTGGCGCCGGAGCTGAAAGCCGAGTTGGCCAAGCAGGGCCGCGACGACATCCTGATGGTCGTGGGCGGCGTCATCCCGCCCCAGGACTTCCAGGCCCTCCGCGACGCGGGAGCGGCGGCGATCTTCCCGCCCGGCACCGTCATCGCCGAGGCGGCGATCGAGCTGCTGGACAAGTTGAACCGCCAGCTGGGCTACACGCAGGAAGCGGCTTAGCGAAGTGCTGTGCGGGTGGTCGCCCGCATGGTACGCTAGCTCTCATGAACGCCCTCGTCCGAGCGTTGGAGACCTCGCAACAGCACCGCTTCACGCTGGACGATGTGCTGCGCATGCAGGAGGCCGGCATCCTCGATGAGAGCGCTCGCGTCGAGTTGATCGATGGAGCTCTGGTCGAGATGGCTTCTGAAGGTGACCTGCATTCACGTGTAAAAATGCAGATCGCCAGGCGCTTCATTCTGTCGGCCGGAGAGGCCGTGCAGGTGATGGTGGAATCAACGCTGCGGCTTTCGCCAACCAATGCACCGGATCCCGACCTTTATCTCTACGACGCTGATCTTCCGCTACGGGCCGTGGATGGAACGAATGTCGGGCTCGTCATCGAGGTTGCTCAATCGTCGATCCGAAGCGATCTCGCGTTCAAGGCCGAGCTCTATGCTGAACACGGTGTGCGGGACTATTGGGTCGTGGACGTGAACACCGACACGATCACCATCCATCGCGATCCGATCGACGGCGTCTATCGTGACGTCGCGCGTCATGTCGCCGAGGATACGGTGACCTCCCTGGTCCTGCCCAGCGTCTCTCTGCGCCTGGCCGACCTGCCGCCGATCCGCTAGCCGCCCTTCTTGTGGCCGAACAATCCGCGCCGCTTCTGTGAGCGCTCGAAGGCGATCTCCTCGGGCAGGCCGTGGCGGCCCTCGATGTCTTTCTGCAGCGCCTTGGCGGCCATCAGGTGGCCGGGGAACAGGGTGTCGATCGCCCAGCCCAGACCCGGCACGGTGTCCGAAACGTTGTCGATCGCCAGATAGGCGCCCATGCGTAGCAAGGTCCCCGCCGACGCGCCCCCCTGGACGGCGTGGAACATCAACAGGCCGCCCGCCCCCAGGCCGTAGACCAGGCCCGCGCCCGGCACCCAGGCCAACACGCCGTCCAGCCCCAGGCCGATGGGGCCGATGCCGATCAGCCGGTCGGAGATGCGCTTGATGCTCTCCGCCGATCGCCAGGCGCGATGGGCCTTGGCGCGGCGGCCCGCATGGCTGTCCGCATAGGCGGAAGAGACGGAGATGTCGTCGGTCATGCTTCCCTGAACGCTCCGTCCCGCCAATGGTTGTGTTGAGTTTCTAACCCAGGAAAACGACCCGGCGCTTTTCCTTGCCCGCCTGGATGCGGGCCAGCAGGTCCCGGTACTCCTGGGTGCCCTGCACGTCCTTGCGCGAGCCCTCGAAATAGATCGTGTCGTCCATATGTTTGGTCAGCATGTCGGCCGACCACTTGTGGCCGGTGAACAGCACGTCGATCGCCTTGCCCGCCACGGGGATCGAGCCGGCGACCGTGTCGATCAGGATGATGGCGCAGATCTGGATGACGATCATCGGCGCGGCGCGAGCCCGCACGGCGTCGAAAACGATAAGGCCGCCCGCGCCCAAGCTGTAGAGTTCGCCCGCTCCCGGGATCCAGGTCAGCAGGCCGTCCAGGCCGATCCCCAGGGGTCCGACGCCCACGACGTTGTCGGACAGCTTCCTCACCCGCTCCACGTTGTTGCGGATGTTGTGCAGTTCGACATGCGATTTCGCGAAGATCACCAGGCGGCTCCGGACGCGGTAAACGCGGGCAATCTGCCCGAAGCCCGGCCGCACAGGAAGGGCTGACCCGCCAGATTCCCCCACCGGGCGAACAGCGTGATGGAAAGCACCGCTTTTCGGGGGAGCCCCTCGCGAACGGCGGCGTTTGCGCCTAAGTTAACCCTACGATGCGCCAGGATTCCCGGATGCTGATCACGACCACGCCGTTCATCGAGGGCCACCCTGTCCAGGAGTACAAGGGCGCGATCTACGCCCAGTCGATCCTGGGCGCGAACGTCGTGCTCGACCTGATGGCGGCCATCCGCGACTTCATCGGCGGCCACTCCAAGTCGTACGAACGCGTGCTCGCCCGCGCCCGCGAGGACGCCATGAAGGCCCTCGTCAAGGAAGCCGAGAAGGTCGGCGCCAACGCCATCCTGGCGGTGGACCTCGACTACAATACCGTCGGCCCCAACGCCCAGATGATGATGGTTTCGGTTTCCGGGACGGCCGTCGTCCTCTAATCCCGGGACGTGACCTCCAAGCTCGACATCGACACGCTGGAACAGCGCCTGGTCGCCGGCGACCGCGCCGCCCTGGCGCGCGCCATCACGCTGGTGGAGAGCCGCCGGTCCGACCACCAGGTCGCCGCGCGCGCCCTGCTCTCGCGCCTGATGCCCCTGACCGGCCGCGCCCAGCGGATCGGCGTCACGGGCGTGCCGGGCGCGGGCAAGTCGACGACCATCGAGCGCTTCGGCTGCGACCTCGTCGAGGCCGGACATAAGGTGGCGGTGCTGGCGGTCGATCCGTCGTCCGGGCGCCACGGCGGCTCGATCCTCGGCGACAAGACCCGGATGGAACGGCTCAGCGTCCAGCCCAACGCCTATATCCGCCCCTCCCCGTCCGGCGGCGCCCTGGGCGGCGTGGCGCGCAAGACCCGCGAGGCCATGCTGCTGTGCGAGGCGGCCGGCTTCGATATCGTCATCGTCGAGACCGTCGGCGTCGGACAATCCGAGACGGTGGTGGCCGACATGGTCGACATCTTCCTGGCCGTCCTGATCCCCGGCGGCGGCGACGAACTGCAGGGCATCAAGAAGGGCCTGATCGAGTTGGCCGACCTGTTGCTGATCAACAAGGCCGACGCCGATCCGGAACGGGCCGAGCGCTCGGCGCGCGACTATCGCAACGCCCTGCACATTCTTACGCCCGCCCACCAGGACTGGACGCCGCCCGTGCTGACGGCCTCCGGCCTGACGGGCCTGGGGCTCGACGTGCTCTGGCGGCAGATCCAGCGTCATCGCGACATCATGACCGCGAACGGCGCGCGGGCCGCTCGCCGGGCCGACCAGGACGCCCGCTGGATGTGGGCCATGGTCCGCGACCGGCTGGAAGACGCCTTCAAGACCGACCCGGCCGTCGCGGCCCTGGTCCCCGCACTCGAGACAGCCGTGCGCGCCGGCGAGGTTCCGGCCTCGGCGGCGGCGGACCGGCTGCTGGCCGCGTTCGGACTCTAGGCGTCCGTCGAGAAGCGCTTGGCCTGGGCGATCCAGGCCTCGCGTTCGGCGCGGCCCTTCAGGTTCAGCAGTTGGTCGTACGAGGCCAGTTCGTCCGGCGTCCAGGCGGCGATCTGGCTGAACTTGGTCACGCCCAGCTCAGCCAGGGAGGCCGCCAGCTTGGGCCCTACACCGACAAGCTTGGTCAGGTCGTCGAGAGGGGCCACGACGGCGTCGGGCGCCGCCTCCACGGCTTCGGCGACGGCGTCCGCGGCTTCGGCCACAAGCGGTTCGGCCGCGGCGACCGGCTCAGATACCGCCTCGGCGGTGTCCTCGTTGGCGGCGACCGTGGCCTCGACGATCGGCTCGGCGGCGGCCTCGATGATTTCCTGCGTGGCGTCGAGGACGGTTTCGGCGGTCTCGGCGACCAGGGCGACAGCCTCGACGATGGGCTCGGCGATAGCTTCCAGCACCGGTTCAGGCGGCGCGTCAGGCGCGGCCTCCAGCGGCGGGGCGACGGGCTCGGGCGCCAGAGCCATCAGCGACTCGAGATTGACCGCTTCGCGCCAGCGATTGGCCCACCACCAATAGGTGGCGCCGGCCGCGGCCGCGCCGCCGAACATCAGCCAGAGCGGCGAGGCCGCGCCGACCATCAGGCGAGGCGCTGTCTCGGGCGCGGCCTTGTCGGCCGTGTAGTCGGGAAGGAAATTGAAGATCGAAACCATGGCGCGCTCCGCTGGGCTGGCAATCACGATCTATTGCAATGCAGCATAACACGGAAAATTCGTTCGCAAGCGCAAAAATGCTAACCTTAGGTCAACTTGCTCCAACCATCTTCAAGAGCACGCCCGCCACGATCATGACCGCGATCATAGCCAGCATCGGCAGGCGCGTGGCGAAGGTCAGCGCCAAGGCCAGGACGGTCAGACCCACGGCCGCGACGTTCAGGCTCCCGAGATCAGGCAGCATCACGCTGAGCAGGCCCGCGACCTCCATGGTCTGGCCGCCGCGGAACAGCAGGTGGATGGCGAACCACAGGGCCAGCTGGCCGATCACGCCGACGGCGGCGGCCGAGATCATGGCGAGCGCGCGGGAGGGCCTGGGCCGCCGGCCCCAGCGCTCGAACAGGGGCCCGCCGGCGAAGATCCAAAGGAACGACGGCGCGAAGGTGGTCCAGGCGGCCATCAGTCCGCCCAGCACGGCCAGGACCCAGGCCCACTCGACCGGCGCGGTCTGGAAGGCGCCGACGAAGCCGACGAATACGAAGACCAGGATCAGCGGTCCCGGCGTGGTCTCGGCCAGGCCCAGGCCGTCCAGCATCTGCGGCGCCGACAGCCAGCCCAGCGCCGAGGCCGTCTGACCAATATAGGCCAAGGCCGCATAGGCGCCGCCGAAGCTGATCGCCGCCAGGCCGCCAAAGGTCAGCCCCATCCAGGCCAGCACGGAGCCCGGCGCGATCAACCAAGCCAGAGCGATCGGGGCCAGCCACAGCGCCAGGCACGCCAACGCCGTCCTTGCCTGGCCCTTCGGCGGCGCGGCGGGCGGCGGAACCGCCCCCTCCCCGCCCTTGGCCGTCAGCCAGCCCAGGGCGCCGGCGCAGATGATCACCAGCGGGAACGGCAGGGTCGTGAAGGCCATCATCGCGAAGGCCGCGACGGCGACGGCGGCGGCGGCGCGGTCCTTGATCGTGCGCCGGCCGATCTTCAGCAGGGCTTGCAGAACGAGGGCGACCACCGCCGCCTTCAGGCCCAGCAGCACCGGCCCGGCCCAGTCCGAGCGGCCATGGACGACATAGAGCGCCGAAAGACCCAGCATGACCGCCAGTCCGGGCAGCACGAACAGCAGGCCCGCCGCCACGCCGCCGCGAATCCCGTGCATCCGCCAGCCCAGCCAGGTGGCCAGCTGCTGGGCCTCGGGGCCGGGCAGCAGCATGCAGAAGCTCAAGGCGCGCGCGAACTCGTCGTCGTCGATCCAGTCGCGGGTTTCGACGACTTCCCGATGCAGCAGAGCGATCTGGCCGGCGGGACCGCCGAAGCCCAGCAGCCCGACCTTCAGCCAGACACGGACGGCCTCGGCGAAGCTGGGTTGGCTACGCGTCACGTCCGCCAGACGCGCGAACGGCCGCCGGCCTCGCCCAGCCGCGCGGCGATCCAGTCGCCGGCCTCGCCGGCCGCGCCCTCGACACTGACTGGCGCGCCGACCATCACCATCGCGCAGCCGTTCATCTTCATGGGATCCGTCAGCGGCCGCAGGCGGAGTTCCGCCACTAGCAGGTCGCCCATGACAGTTTTTGGCGTGACAGTTTCCATCCCGCGCAGGAAGGCGTCAAAGGTCTCCAAATCCTTGATCGGCAGCCAGATGGCCAGGGCCGCGTCGGGGGCGCGAGCCAGGACGTCGCGAGTCGTCGCCACGATCCGCTGGTAATCGTCCGGCCGCTCGAACGGCGGATCGATGACCACGAAGGCGCGCCCGCCCTTGCCGGTCTGGTTCACGGCGGCGGCGTAGCCATCGGCCTCCAGGGCCTGGGCGTTGGCATAGGGCGCCAAGCTCTCGCGCAGTAGCGCCACGTCGTCGGGCCGCAGCTCGCAGCCGACATAGCGGTCGGCCTTGCGCAGGGCGCGGGCCATCAGCAGCGGCGAGCCGGGATAGAGATCGCCATCGCATCCGCCGTTCATGAGCGCGACCGCCTTCAGCAGGGAGCCGAACACCGCCGGGGCGTCGCTCGCCGCCTTCAGCCGGAAGATCCCCGCCTGCGCCTCGCCCGAGCGGCGCGCCATCTCGCCGCCGAGGTCGTAGCCCCCCGCCCCGGCGTGGGTGTCGATCACCGTCAGCACCTCGCTCTCCCCCTGCAGGGCCGAGAGCATGGCCAGCAGGATCGCGTGCTTGTGCAGGTCGGCGAAGTTGCCGGCGTGGAAGGCGTGGCGGTAGTTCATGGCCCCGTCCCTACCACGCCCCGTGGGCGCGACCAGCCTCGCGAAGCTCTTCGAGCATCTTATCCTTCAGCACCTGCGGCGCGACGATCTCCACGGTGTCGCCCCAGGTAAAGAGGTGCCAGGCCAGCTCGCGCATGCCGCCGGCGCGGAAGGTGACCGTCACCGAGCCGTCCGCTTCCTGGCTCACCTTCTGCGTTGGGTGAAAGCGCCAGCGCAGGGCGTCCTCGGCCCCCTTTGGCGTGATGCGCAGGACCACGTCCTGGATCTCGTCGTGATAGATGCCGAAGCTCTCGTCGGCGAAGGCCTGCAGGGAGAAGCCCTCGGGCGGCGGAGCGGGCTTGTCCAGCGCCTTCAGGTCGCTCATCCGGTCCAGACGCCACGAGCGCGGCTTGCCGCCCTTGCCCTCAAGCGCCACCAAGTAGTTGCTGCGGCCGAACAGGACGCCCAGCGGCGTCACCTCCCGGGTCCGCCCCGGCGTGCTGCCGCCCTCGTAGCGGAACGACAGGGCCGACAGACCCTTGATCGCCGTGCGGATGGTCGCCAGCACCGACCCTTCCTCGAAAGGACGCGGGCCGGCGTGGACCGCGATCATCTCGGCCTGGACCAGAGCCTCGACATCGGGGGCCACCCGCCGGCGGGCCGAGCCGCGCAGGGCCGACAGCAGCTTGGCCTCCAAGGCGTAGAGCGAGGCCGCGCGGCTGTCGGCGCCCGAGGCGCGCAATGAGTCCGCCGCCGTGCGCAGGGCCGCCAACTCCTCGGCGGTCGGAGTCTGGAACAGGCTGTCCAGGCCCGAGGGGATGCGAAAGCGCTTGGTCGGCGGATCGTCGATCGCCTCCATCTGCGGGAAGGCGGCCCAGACGGCGTCGCGCATCCGCTCGGCGGTTCGGCGCCCGACATCCAGCGCCTGGGCCATCTCGTCCAGAGTCAGCCCCTCGGCCGAGCCCGCCAACATGCGGGCCAGATCCAGCAGACGGGTCGCTTTTTCGTGTCTCATGCGTTCCTCGAACAGACGCGCAACTTACGACCGTTTCTGTCGCAATGCCCGCACATTCTGCGGATGTCGAGACTGGAGAAGCCCCAAAGGAACCTCGTATGTCGCGCTTTACTTGCTCCCCTTGGACCGTCGCGCCCGTGAACCAGGCCATGATCTCGGCCGTGCTCGACTTCGCCGACATCCATCGCGACCTGGGCGGCGGCCGCACCCTGCGCCGGATCAGCCATGAGCGCGCGGCGCGGGCCGACATCTTCCTGCTGCTGGGCCGCGACGCCGAGCGGGTCACTGACATCGGCCTGGTGTGGAACGATCGCGAGGATCAGATCGTCCGCATTACCGACGACGCAGAGCTGCGCGATTCTCGGATGTCCGCCTGGGAAGAGGCTTTCGACCTGTTCGAGACCGAAGAGACCGACGAAATGGCCGAGCCGATGCGCCTCGTCGCCTGAACCAGACCGCGCCGTCCGCCCCCTCCACCGCCTCCGCGTGCGGAAAAACGGCGCCCATCTGCTCAAAATCCGTGATCCGCCGCCGCGCAAAACGGCGCCCACAGGGCGCCGGCCTTTGTGTTGCCGATTTATTTCGGCGCGCCATTGCCGAAATCATCAACTTGGATCCCCATGAATAGATCGGATAGTACCCGATATATTTTTAGTACCCGCGTCAAAAATCATAAAAACGGGGAGAAAAACGTCGTGGAGAAGGGATTCATCACGCGTCCATAAAGACAAAGAGGGGGCTATTAATGACTCTGCGTTTCAAACCTGCCTTGTTGGCGGGTATTTCTGCGCTATCGGTTACTTTGGGTTACTCTATAACGGCATATGCCGCTGACGCGGCCGACAAGGCGCCGGACCAGACTGAAATCGACACCATCATCGTCACCGGCACGCGCCAGACGGGCCTGCGCGTCATCGACAGTCCCGCCCCCGTCCAGGTGGTCGACACCAGCACGCTGGAGCGCACCGGCGCGGTCGACCTGCGTCTTGGCCTCGCCAATCTGGTTCCGTCGTTCAACGCCCAGGCGTTCGGCGGCGACACCGCCAACCTGACCCTCTCGGCCCGTCTGCGCGGCCTTTCGCCTAACCAGGCCCTGGTGCTGGTCAATGGCAAGCGCCGCCACACCACCGGCAACCTCGCCGTTCTGTCGGGCGTCTATCAAGGCGCCGCCGCGGCGGACCTGGGCTTCATCCCAATGGCCGGCATCGGCCGCATCGAGGTGCTGACGGACGGCGCCGCAGCCCAGTACGGCACCGACGCCATCGCTGGCGTCGTCAACATCATCCTGAAGAAGAACCCAGGCGGCGGCTCGATCTCGGCCACGGGCGGCGAATATTTCGACGGCGGCGGTAAGACGGCCGGTGGCTCGATCAATATCGGCATGGCGCCGACCGAGAACAGCTATCTGAACCTGACGGTCGAGAGCAAATACCACGGCTTCTCCAACCGCGGCCTGGCCGATCAGCGCGTGTCCAACCCGGCCAGCCCCAGCTATTCGGCCGCCCACAACGCCGTCGAGAGCAAGATCGCCGGCTATCCGAACCTGAACCTGATCTCGGGCGACGCCGAGTACCGCCTGAACAACCTGGCCTTCAACGCGGGCGTCGAGCTGCCGGCCGATTTCGAGATCTACTCGTTCGGCACCCTCGGCCACAAGGACGCCTCGGCCTACGAGAACTACCGCCGCTACAACCGCATCATCGGCAAGATGGGCGCGGCCCTCGACATGCCGTTCCCCAACGGTTTCAGCCCGCGTGAACGGATCATCGAGGACGACTACGCCCTGACCCTGGGCGTATCGGGCAAACTGGCCGGCTGGGACCTCGACGTCTCGTCGACCTACGGCAAGGACGACATCGAGGTTCGCGTCGAGGATTCGGCCAACGCCAGCCTCTATGTCGACACCTCGACCGCCACGACCAAGGGCTTCAGCCCGACCTCGTTCCACGCCGGCAGCTGGCGCACCACCCAGTGGACCAACAACATCGACCTGCGTCGCGGCTTCGACGTCGGCCTGTCGGCGCCGGTGGACGTCGCCGTCGGTTACGAGCAGCGTCGCGACACCTACCGCATCGGCCAGGGCGACGCCGCCTCGACCTACAAGGAAGGCTCGCAGTCCTATCCGGGCTTCCAGAAGACCGACGCCGGCGGCCACGCCCGCACCAGCTGGGCGCTGTACGGCGACGTCGCCGCCACCCCGGTTCCGGAGTGGAAGATCGACGCGGCCGTCCGCTACGAGAAGTTCAGCGACTTTGGCGACACCACCGTCGCCAAGCTGACCAGCCGCTACGACTTCAGCGAGATGTTCGCCATCCGCGGCACGGTCTCGACCGGTTTCCGCGCCCCGACCCTGGCGGAATCCTACTACTCGGCCACCAACGTCTCGCCGACCAGCGCCTTCGTGCAACTGGCGCCGAACTCGGCGGCCGCGCGCCTGCTGGGTATCGACGCGCTGAAGCCCGAGAAGTCGAAGAACTACAGCCTCGGCATCGTGGCTCACCCGATCCCGAAGATGACGGCGACCATCGACGCCTATCAGATCAACCTGAAGAACCGCATCTTCGGTTCCAGCTCGGTCTACGGCCTGCGCAACGGCGTCGTGGTCAACGCCAACGTCAACGCCGCGATCGCCGCCAACGGCAACGTGCTGGACAGCACGGTGGCCAGCACCGGCATCAACATCTTCTCGAACGGTCTGGACACCCGCACCCGGGGCCTCGACTTCGTGGTCGCCTATCCGACCGACCTGGGCGGCATGGGCCGCATCGACTGGACGCTGTCGGGTAACTTCAACAAGACCAAGATCACCAAGGTCAAGGCCGCCCCGACCGCCCTGGCGACCACCAGCACCGCCTTCCCGACGGGCCAGGTCCTGTTCGCCGGCAACGCCGCCTCGCTGCTCGAAAAGGCCGCGCCGAAGTACAAGATCGGCCTCAACGGTCTCTACACCTTCGGCAAGCTGTCGCTGTCGCTGACCGAGACCTTCTATGGCAAGGCCTCGGCCCTGTCCGACCCGGGCACCGGTCCGCTGCTGAACACCGTGGCCAGCAGCGCGGCGATCACCGACGCCGAGCTCTCGTACAAGTTCCCGGTCGGCGTCACCGCCGCGATCGGGGCCAACAACCTGTTCAACAAGTATCCGGACAAGCTCACGGCCGCGTTCCAGACCGCCTGTATCGCTTCGGGCGGCGGCTGCGTGACCCAGTACCCCGGCTTCTCGCCCTACGGCATCAACGGCGGCTACTACTACGGCCGACTGACCTACGCCTTCTAAGGCTGGGGCCAGGACTGAAAAGCGAGGGGCGGGCCGCGAGGTCCGCCCCTTTTGCTTTTCCTACCCCTGGGAGGCTACAGCGCCTTCCCCATCCGGATCAGCGGCACCCGGTAGCCGTTCGAGGTCACCGCCTCGAACGGCTCGATCTCATGGTAGCCGCACGCACGGTACAGGGGCGCGCCGCCCAGGGTCGCGGCCATCTCCACACGGCTGAAGCCCTCGGCGCGGGCGGCGGCCTCGCAGGCGTCAAGGATCAGCCGACCGACGCCTTTGCGCGTATGGTCAGGGTGGGTGTACATCGCCCGCACCCGCGCCGCGTCGGTCTTCGGATCCAGAAAGGCCGCGTCGCGCCCCGCCGAGTGGTCGCCGCCGAACAGGGTGGCGCGCCGGCTCCAGCCGCCGCAACCGGCGATCGCGTCGCCATCCTCCACGACGAAATAGGCGCCGTCGGCGATCAGCTGGGTGTCCAGGCCCATGATCTCGAACGAGGCTTTCACACCCTCCGGCGGCAGGAACGCCCCCAGCAGTTCGCCGATCGCGCGGTCCATCAGGGCCGACATGACCGGCATGTCCTCGGGACGCGCCAGGCGCAGGCGAAGGCTAGGTTTGGACGAATTCATAACGTCTCCATCACGGCGCGGCCGGGGTCTCGGAAAACAGGGATTCGGCATGACGTCGGACAATGTTGTTCCCTCGCCCACCGATCGCTCATCGACCGCCTCAGGCGCCCAATGGCGAGGCGACTAACATGTCAGTCTCCGTCTCGACTGAAAACGGATTGCGCCAGCGAGGCGGTAATTTCGAGATGGCGGCGTTCCGGCGCGGCAGGGCCCGCCGGCCTCGAGTTCGACGCCCCAGGGCGCCGACCGATAACGAACGGGCGGGGTTGGTTTATGAGTGGATTGGACGCGTCTTCGTCGGGTGGCGTGCTTACACGTCGTCGGTTCTTCGAAAGCCTGGCCGCGGTCGGCGGCATGTCGCTGGTTCTATCGGGCATGGAGGCGCTGGGCTACGGCATGGCCTCGGCCACTGAGCTGCCGCCCGAGCTGACCGGCGGGGCCAAGAACACCAAGATCGTCATCCTGGGCGCGGGCCTGGCGGGCATGACCGCCGCCTACGAACTGAGCAAGGCCGGCTATCAGGTGCAGGTTCTGGAGGCGCGATCTTTTGCCGGCGGCCGCTGCCAGACGGCGCGCAAGGGTTTCAAACATACCGACCTGATCGGTCACGAGCAGACCTGCGAGTTCGACGAGGGCCAGTATATCAACCACGGCCCGTGGCGGATCCCGTACCACCACCGCTCGACCCTGCACTACACCAAGAAATTCGGGGTGCCGCTGGAGAGCTTCGTCAACGACAACGACGCGTCCTATGTCTATTTCGAGAAGGCGTCGGGGCCTCTGGCCGGCAAGCCGGTGCGCAAGGGTGAGATCGCCGCCGATATCCGCGGCTACACCGCCGAACTGGTCGCCAAGGCCGCAAGCCAGGGCCAGCTCGACGCGCCGCTGACCGGCATCGATCGCGAGAAGTTCGTCTCCTACCTCGTCACCGAAGGCCGGCTGTCCAAGGACCTCGCCTACAAGGGCACCGAAGGGCGCGGCTTCTCCGTCCATCCCGGCGCCGGCGTCGATCCCGGCCCCGGCAAGGAATTGCCGCCCTTCGCCTTCAAGGATGTGCTCGACAGCAACGCCTGGCGGGTGCTGAGCTCGGTCACTGGCTACGAGCAGCAGCGCACCATGCTGCAACCGATCGGCGGCATGGACCAGATCGCCAAGGCCTTCGAGAAGCAGGTCGGGTCGATGATCCGCTACGGGGCGGTCGTCGAGAAGATCAAGCAGTCGCCCACCGGCGTCACGGTCTCGTACAAGGGCGCCGACGGCAAGAAGGCCGAGGTCACCGCCGACTACTGCCTGTGCACCATCCCGCTCAGCGTGCTGAAGCAGATCGACCTGGACGCCTCGGCCCCGTTCAAGGCGGCGATGGAGGGCGTGGCCTATGCGCCGGTCAACAAGATCGGCCTGCAGATGAAGAGCCGCTTCTGGGAGGACAACCACCACATCTACGGCGGTCACATCTACAACGACATCGCCGGGATCAACTCGATCACCCTGCCCTCCTACGGCTGGCAGGGGCAGAAGGGCGTGCTGCTGGGCTACTACGCCTTCGGCGGCGAGGCGGCGCGGATCAGCGCCAAGACCCCGGCCGAGCGCGCCGCCTTCGCCGTGGCGGCCGGCCAGAAGATCTTCCCGGAATACGCCGAGAACTTCGACAACGCCTTCTCCTTCAGCTGGCACCTGGCCGAGTACAATCTGGGCGGCTGGGCCGAATGGGGCGAAGGCGGCCGCAAGAACAGCTATCCGACGTTGTGCGAACCGGACGGCCGCCTGTACCTGGCCGGTGAGCACCTCAGCTATCTGGGCGGTTGGCAGGCCGGGGCCATCGAGTCCGCCTGGCAGCAGATCGGCAAGATCCACGCCCGCGTGTCGCAAGCCTGAGACCAGAAAAGATGATGACCAAAGCTTCCCGCTTCGCCGCCCTGGCGCTGGTCGCGACGATCGCCGCGCCGGCGTTCGCCTCGGCCGCCACGCCGCAATCGCAGTTCATGGACAACTGCTCGGCCTGCCACCAGGCGACCGGCAAGGGCGTCAAGGGCGCCTTCCCGGCCCTGGCCGGCTCGCCGCTGGTGCAGGGCGATCCGAAGATCGTCATAACCACGGTGCTAAATGGCCGCGCGGGCATGCCGGCCTTCAAGGACGACCTGACAGACGCCGACCTGGCGGCCATCCTGACCTATGTCCGCGGTTCGTGGGGCAACAAGGCCTCGGCCATCAAGCCCGCCGAGGTCGTGGCCGCCCGCAACGCCGCCAAGGCCGCCGCCAAGGCGCGCGGCCTGCAGGCTCACTAGCCGAAGCGTAACAGCCGAAAGTGGGTACCGGTTTCGGCGCCCGTCACGCGTCAATGTTTGAATTCCACAGGGAGAAGACCTCATGAAACGCCTCATCGCCCTCGCCGCCGGCATTGCCGCGCTCGCCGGCGCCGCCCACGCCCAGGAGATCGTCCGTGGCGGCGATCCCAAATCGGCCATCGCCAGCGTCGTCACCGTTCCGGCCGGCTACGACACCATCTATGTCAGCGGCATGACCCCCCCGGTCATCGACGAGAAAGCCACGGGCGTGGCCAAGTTCGGCGACACCAAGACCCAGACCCTGGGCGTGCTGGGCCGCATCGAGGCCGCGCTGAAGACCCAGGGCGCGACCATGGCCGACGTCGTGATGATGCGGGTCCTGCTGGTCGGCGATCCGGCCAAGGGCGGCAAGATGGACTTCGCCGGCATGATGGAGGGCTACAAGACCTACTTCGGCACCGCGACCCAGCCCAACAAGCCCTCGCGCATCACCAGCCAGATCACCTCGCTGGTCGCCGACGGCATGCTGGTCGAGATCGAGGTCCAGGCGGCCAAGAAGAAGTAGGGCCAGCCGAGCGCTTCAATTTCATCGCTACGCGAAATTAATTTCGTGACAACGTTGTCAAGCGCGTTTCAAACGGCTATATGGAAATCAGCCCTTTCGGGCGTTTCCTCCCAATGACTCGGCCGCCTTCTTCTCCTGGAAGGCGGCCGTTCTTTTGTCTGAAGCTCGGTTCAGGCCGAGATGTTGACCAGCACGCCCGTCAGTTCGCCGGTGGCCTGGCCCAGCGCCGCGCCGGCCGCAGCGGTCGCCTTGGCGTTGGTCTGCGCCACCGCCAGCTGGGTCAGGTCGACGATCGCCGCGGCGGCTTCGCTCGAAGCCGCCGGACGCGGCGTGTACTGGGCGGTGTTGGTGGCGGAAACCTGCACGTCGAGTTCCTTTCGGGATCGAAGGCAATCTGGTCGGCAAGCCTTAAGCGGACCTGACCAAACAGGGTTAACCCTCAGGCCGTGACGATCCGTCCCTCGCGCGCTTCGACCGGCCAGGGCGATAGCTTGGCCCCCACGCAGGGACCGCCGACGCAAGCCCCCTCCTCCACCGTGAACATCGCCCCGTGCCAGGAGCACATAATCAGGTCTCCGCCGGGCGTCAGGTAGCGGTCCAACGCCTGAGCCAACGGCAGGCCGGCGTGCGGGCAGCGGTCGACATAGCCGAACACCGCCTCGCCTCGGCGCACCACGAAGCCGTGGAAGCGCTTGTCGCCAATTTGCAGCACATAGTTTCGCGCCGCCCCATCGGCGATCAGGTCCAGCGGGCCGAGATCGATCCCGGCCCGCGTTTCCCAGATCCGGCCTACGGGCGCGGCGGCCGTCTCTTCGTTCAAACCCGCTCGACCGTCTGCTCGATGGCGCCGAAGATCGAGTGGCCCTTGGCGTCCTTCATCTCGATACGGATGGTGTCGTCGCCCAGCAGGAACGGCGTCTTGGCCGCGCCGGTCAGGATGGTCTCGACCGTGCGCAGTTCGGCGAGGCACGAATAGCCCAGGCCGCCCTCGCTGATCGGCTTGCCGGGACCGCCGTCCTCGCCACGGTTCGACACGGTGCCCGAGCCGACGATCGTGCCGGCGCTCAACGACCGGGTCTTGGCCGCGTGGGCGACCAGGGTCCCGAAGTCGAAGGTCATGTCGACGCCGGCGTCGGCGCGGCCAAAGTCCTTGCCGTCCAGCTCGACCAGCAGGGCGCCATGCAGCTTGCCGTCCTTCCAGGCCTCGCCCAGCGCGTCGGGCGACACCGCCACCGGCGAGAAGGCGCTGGCGGGCTTGGACTGCACGAAGCCGAAACCCTTGGCCAGTTCGGCCGGGATCAGGTTGCGTAGCGAGACGTCGTTGCAGAGCATGACCAGGCGGATGGCGGCCAGGGCCTCCTCGCGGGTCGCGCCCAGCGGCACATCGTCGACGATCACCGCGATCTCGCCTTCCAGGTCGCAGCCCCAGCTGGCGTCGGCCAGGGGGATGGTGTCGCGCGGGGCCAGGAAGCCGTCCGACGCGCCCTGGTACATCAGGGGATCGGTCCAGAAGCTCTCGGGCATCTCCGCGCCGCGCGCCTGGCGCACCAGCTGCACGTGGTTCACATAGGCCGAGCCGTCGACCCACTGGAACGCGCGCGGCAGCGGGCTCAGCGCTTCGTGCTCGTGGAAACGCTCCTTCGGCACCGAACCGTGCTCGAGGCTATCGGCCAGCCCCTGCAACATCGGCCCGCAACGCGCCCAGTCGTCCAGCGCGGCCTGCAGGGTCGGCGCGATGGTCCCGGCGTCCGTGAACCAGGCCAGGTCGTTGGAGACCACCACAAGCCGGCCGTCACGGCCGCCCTTGAGAGACGCGAGCTTCATGGGCGCTTCCTTGTTTCTTCTAGTTACGACAGGCATCGTTCCTAAGGCAGCTTGGCCTTGGGGAAGCCCGTCCAGCAGGCGTCATAGTCACCCTGAAGCGCGGAAGTCTCCAGAGCGAACTTCGTCGGCCGGATCACCCAGCGGCTTTCGAACATGAAGGCCATGGTCCCGTCGATCTTGTGCGGCCCCAGCTCGGCCTCGGTCGCCTTGCTGTGGCTGGCGACGTCGGGCCCGTGATCGCTCATGCAGTTGTGCAAGGACGAACCGCCAGGCGAGAAGCCGCCCTCCTTGGCGTCATAGGCGCCGTGGACAAGGCCCATGAACTCGCTCATCACGTTGCGGTGGAACCAGGGCGGGCGGAACGTGTGCTCGGCCACCATCCAGCGCGGCGGGAAGATCACGAAGTCGCAATTGGCCGTCCCCGGCGTGTCGCTGGGCGAGGTCAGGACCGTGAAGATCGACGGATCGGGATGGTCGAAGCTGACGGTGTTGATCGTGTTGAAGCGCGACAGGTCGTAGCGGTAGGGCGCGAGATTGCCGTGCCAGGCCACGACGTCCAGTGGGCTGTGGTCCCACTCGGCGGCCCACAGCGATCCCTGGAACTTCTGGATCACCAGGGTCGGTTCGTCGACGTCCTCGAACGCCGCCACGGGCGTCTCGAAGTCGCGTGGATTGGCCAGGCAGTTGGAGCCGATCGGCCCCAGGTCCGGCAGCTTGAAGGCCGCGCCGTAGTTCTCGCAGACATAGCCGCGCGAGGGGCCGTCGACCTCGACGCGGAACCGCACGCCGCGCGGGATCACCGCGATGTGGCCCGGCCCCGCCGTCAGCACGCCCATCTCGGTGACCAGGGTCAGCACGCCCTGCTGCGGCACGATCAAGAGCTCGCCGTCGGCGTCGTAGAACACGCGGTTCTTCATCGACGCGTTGGCCAGATAGAGGTGAACGCCGATGCCGTTCAACGTCGCCGCGTCGGCGTTGCCGGCCAGGGTGACCAGGCCATCGACGAAGTCGGTCGGCGCGGCGGAGATCTCCAGCGGATCCCAGCGCAGGCGGTTGGGCGTCACCGGGCCATGGAAGGCCGAGACCAGCTTGTCCTGGGCGTAGGGCGCGTACGGGCCGTGCCCGGCGCTAGGCCTCAGACGGTAGAGCCAGCTGCGACGGTTCTCGTGGCGCGGCGCGGTGAAGGCCGTGCCGGACAACTGCTCGGCATAGAGCCCGAATGGCACGCGTTGCGGCGAGTTCTGGCCTACCGGCAGCGCGCCGGCCACGGCCTCGGTGGCGAAGTGGGCGCCGAAGCCGGTTTGGTAGCGGAGGTCCATGTGCGTTCCGAACCCAATTTTCTTGTCATCCCGGACGCCCTGAAAGGGCGATCCGGGACCCAGGGGCTGGCGCACTGCGGTCGCCCCTGGGTCCCGGCTCTACGCTACGCTTCGGCCGGGATGACAACGAAGGGTAATTTCGAGCCCTAGGCTCAAGCGTCGACCGTGATCACCCCACGGCGGATCTGGTCCAGCTCGATGCTCTCGAACAGGGCCTGGAAGTTGCCGTTGCCGAAGCCTTGGTTGCCCTTGCGCTGGATGATCTCGAAGAAGATCGGGCCAAACAGGTTCTCGGTGAAGATCTGCAGCAGCAAGCCTTCCTCGCCGACATTGCCGTCCAGCAGAATACGGTTCTTCTTCAGGCGCTCCAGATCCTCGCCGTGGCCGGGCACGCGTTTGTCGACCAGCTCGTAATAGGTCTCGATGGTGTCCTGCAGCTTGACGCCCCGGGCGCGCAGCTTCTCGACGGTGTCGTAGATATTGTCCGTGGTCAGCGCCAGGTGCTGGATGCCCTCGCCATTGTACTGGCGGATGAACTCCTCGATCTGGCTCTTGTCGTCCTGGCTCTCGTTCAGCGGGATGCGGATGGCCTTGTCGGGCGCGATCATCGCCTGGCTGAACAGACCCGTGGCCTGGCCCTTGATGTCGAAATACTTCTGCTCCTCGAAGCCGAAGACGTCGCGATAGAAGGTCGACCAGGTTCGCATCTGGCCGCGCTTGACGTTGTGTGTCAGGTGGTCGAGCAGGTCGAGGCCGACATTATTGGCGCTTTCCGCTTCCGCCGCGCCGGCCACCGGGGTCCAGCTAGCGAACACCGCGTCCGCGCCTTCGACCAGGTACAGCATCGAGCCGCCGATGCCTTCCAACACCCGCGCGCCCTCGCCCAGCACCGTGGCCGAGGCGTAGGCCGCCACGGCGCCGCGCTTCAGGGCCTCGGCATAGGCCTGCTCGACATCGGCGACGCCGAACGCCATGCCGTTGGCCGACGGGCCGTGGGCGGCGCGGAACGCGGCCACCTGGCCGGTCGCCTCGTCATTGACCAGCAGGTTGATGCGGCCCTGCTTGTAGCGGGTCACGGCCTTGGTCGGGTGGGTCGAGGCGGCGACGAAGCCCATCTGCTCGAACAGGCGCTTCATGGCGGCCGGTTCGGGGCTGGTGAACTCGACGAAGACGAAGCCGTCCAGGCCCAGGGGATTGTCTTGGGTCACGGTCATGCCGGTTCTCCCTGCAGGCAGGCGTTCAGCGCCCGCGCGAATGTGTCGATGGTGTCAACGGTCAGGCCGGCCAGATTGATGCGGCCCGAACTCGCCATGTAGATCGCGTGGTCCTCGCGCAAGCTGGCCACCTGGGCCGGCGACAGCGGCAGCAGGGCGAACAGGCCGTGCTGTCCGGCCAGCGGTGCCAGCAGCGGAACCGCCGTCGCCAGACGCTGGCGCAGGTCGGCGACGCGGGCACGCATGGCGTCCAGTTCGGACCTCCAGAGCGTGGTCAGCGCCTCGGATTCCAAGATGATACGCACCGTGGCGGCGCCATGATCCGGCGGCATCGACCAGTTGGTGCGCGCCAGGGCCCGGATGTTGCTGGCGGCCAGATCCAGGGTCGCCGCATCGCGGGTGAGCGTGTAGAGCGCGCCGACCCGCTCGCGATAGAGGCCGAAATTCTTGTCGCAGGAATAGGCCAGAAGGCCATCCTCGGCCGCCGCCAGAACGAGGCGCATGCCCGCCGCGTCTTCCTCGAGCCCAAGGCCCAGGCCCTGATAGGCCAGGTCGATCAGCGGCACGATCCCCTTGCGCGCCACCAGTTCGGCGATCGCCGCCCATTGCTCCAGGCTGTAGTCGGCGCCCGACGGGTTGTGACAGCAGGCGTGCAGCAGCACCGCGTCGCCGGCCCTCGCCGTCTCCAGCGCCGCCATCATGTCGTCGAAGCCGATGCGCTGGGCGCGCTGGTCGTAGTGGCGGAAGGTGACGGTCTCGACGCCCAGCTGGTCCAGGATCTGGGTGTGGTTGGGCCAGCTCGCCGCGCCGATGAACATGCGGATGTCCGGCTTGGCCGCCTTCAGCAGTTCGCAGGCCAGGCGCACCGCGCCGGTGCCGCCGGGCGTCTGCACGCCGAACACCTCGTGGTCGACCGCATCACCGAAGATGATCGGCTTCAGCAGGTCCAGAAAGCCGATGTCGCCCTCCGGACCGAGGTAGGACTTGGTGGCTTGCGTGTTCAGCAGGATCCGTTCGGCGGCCTTGACGCATTCCAGCACCGGCGTCGCGCCGTGGTCGTCGCGGAATACGCCGACGCCCAGATCGATCTTCCCGGGGCGCGGATCGCGGCGATACAGGCCGATCAGCGACAGCAGGGAGTCCGGGGCCTGGGGCGTCAGGCCGGTGAATACGGAGTAGGTCATGGCGCTTTCCGGATGGACGACGGAAAGCAGCTTATCGCGAGGCTGAAGTCAGAACGTGGCGATGATGACCTTGATGAACATCAATTCGGTCACATCATGCCAACCAATCGCCCTACCGGGCCAGATGTGATCAGCCCAGATAGTCCAGCGGCAGGGCCGTGGAATCCTTGACCGTGTCCAGAACGAACGCCGAGCGCACGTCCTTCACCGCCGGCATCTTCAGCAGGCGTTGCATCATCAGATCGCCATAGGCGTCGAGGTTCGGCGCCACCACCCGCAACAGATAATCGTAGCTGCCGGTCATCACGTAGCAGCCGACGACCTCGGGCTCGCGCAGCACCGCCTGCTTGAACGCTTCGGCCGCGCCTTCGGTGTGGTCGACCTGCACCTCGACATAGGCCAGCACGCCCAGCTGGGCCTTGCGCCGGTCCAGCAGCGCGACATAGCCGCTGATCAGCCCCGACGCCTCCAGCTGCTTGACCCGCCGCAGGCACGGACTGGGCGACAGCCCCACCCGTTCAGCCAGATCGACGTTCGAGATCTTTCCGTCTTCCTGCAGGATCTGCAGGATCTTCCGATCGGCGCGGGTGAGCTTCATCGTGACCTGATCGAGCTTCAGACTGGCAGATTGCGCCAATATAGCTGAATTTCACGGCGCCGAGCAGCCCTCGATGCTAGGTGGTCGGAGGGTCCGAGCGCAGTCGCGCGCGGAATTCGTCCAGTCGAGCGCGATAGCCTTCGGCGTCGCCGAATTCCAGGAACTCGTAGTAGCGCCGGTGCGGGTCGGAGACCTTCACGGCGTGTTTGATCGGGCACCAGTATTGCTCGGTTCTGCTGGAGACCTCGCGCACATAGGCGACCAGCCCGTTGGCGTAGCCGCAAAAGGCGCAGTTGAGACGTTCGATGACATTGAGATAGCCCAGCCGACCGCGGTCGAACGCGATGTAGTCGCGACGCTGGACCCGCGGAATGCCGTAAGCCCGGAAGCAGATCGCCTGATAGGCGCTCACCCAGGCGTCGACGATCACCAGCGGGATGATCAGCGAATAGATCACCGGCGCGGTCAGGACGACGGCCGGCGACGTGCGACCGAAGAACTTGACCAGGTTCAATCGCAGCCGACGATGCTCGGCCGCCACGCCCATTTCAAACTCGCCGATCTTATTGGTGAGCGCCCAGCCCAGCACCTTGCGGCGGCGTTCGATTTCCCGGTCGAGCTCCGCCTGGAGGCCGACAATCTGGTCGGCGATCTCCTTCATGCGCTGGGTCATGGGCGGCCTTCTGCTGTGCGCCAAATTCCTAAAGCAAAACGCCCCGGGGATGACCCGGGGCGTCTCTCGATCACGTCTTGCGTCCCCCTGTTGGGGCCGCCTTTCAGTTTGCCAGTCGGCGCAGGAAGGACGGGATTTCCAGGTCCTCGCCGTCGTCAACCTGCGGCGCCTCGATCGGCTGCAGCTGCGGGCGGGCGCTCTGGGCCGAACGGGCCTGCGGCTGGGGAGCCGACGAAGCCTGCTGCTCGTAGCGCTGACGGCCACCGCCGAACATCGAGAAGAACCCGCCGCCCTGCTTCTGGGGGCGACGCTCTTCGTAGTAGTTGTTCTCCGGGAACAGCGGCTCCTCGGCGGCGACGTCATCGACCATGGGGTCGACGATGCGGGTCACCGTCCGGGCCGCGGGCGCGGCGATACGCGGCTCTTCAGCTACACGGGGTTCGTCGTAGTAAAGCTCGGCTTCCGGCTCCTGAGGCGAGGACATCACGACCTCAGGCTCCTGAGCGGGCTCGGGCGCGAAGGCCGACGACGGACGCTCGGCCGGGCGGGCGGCTTCGTAGCGAGCGGTCGGACGAGCCGGTTCCGGTTGCGGCGCCGGGGCGCGCGCGGTGTCGGCGATCAGCGGCTGGGTCGTGGTGTTGCGCGAGACCGGCTTGGGCTCGATCTGGGCGATCGAGGCGCCGTCCATGCCGGTGGCGACCACCGACACGCGGATCACGCCTTCCAGCGACGGGTCGAAGGCCGCGCCGAAGATGATATTGGCTTCAGGATCGACCTGGTCCGAGATCGCGTTGGCGGCCTCGTCGACTTCCAGCAGGGTCATGTCCATACCGCCGGTCACGTTGACCAGAACGGCCTTGGCCCCCTTCAGCGAGACTTCGTCCAGCAGCGGGTTGGCGATGGCGTTCTGAGCGGCCATCAGGGCGCGGTCTTCGCCAGCGCCCTCGCCGGTGCCCATCATCGCCTTGCCCATCTCGGTCATGACCGTGCGGACGTCGGCGAAGTCGAGGTTGATCAGGCCTGGCAGAACCATCAGGTCGGTGATCGAGCGCACGCCCGAGTGCAGCACCTGGTCAGCCATGCCGAAGGCTTCGGCGAAGGTCGTGCGTTCGTTGGCGACGCGGAACAGGTTCTGGTTCGGAATGACGATCAGGGTGTCGACGTAGCGTTGCAGCTCCTGGATGCCGCTGTCGGCCAGGCGCATGCGGTGACGACCTTCGAAGTGGAAGGGCTTGGTCACGACGCCGACGGTCAGGATGCCGCGCTCACGGGCGCACTTGGCGATGATCGGCGCCGCGCCGGTGCCGGTGCCGCCGCCCATGCCGGCGGTGATGAAGACCATGTGGGCGCCATCGAGGTGCTCGCCGATTTCCGGGAAGCTCTCTTCGGCGGCGCTCATGCCGACTTCTGGATGCGCGCCGGCGCCCAGGCCCTGGGTGATCTGCACGCCCAGCTGGATGCGACGGTCCGTCTTGGCGAACTGCAGCTGCTGCGCGTCGGTGTTGGCCACCACGAACTCGACACCTTCGAGGCCCGCCTCGATCATGTTGTTCACAGCGTTGCCGCCAGCGCCGCCGACACCAAACACCACGATACGCGGCTTCAGCTCAGTCGTACGCGGCGCGGAAAGAGAAATAGCCATGGGACCCTCGCGTCCTTAACGCCGAAATCGTCGAACTAGACCTCGGCGACACCCGATCGCCCAGGATTGCCTCGACGATCGTGTTAACAGAACAACCACCATCGTTAATCGGCAGTTAACTGCATAATCTGAGTCGTGATCTGGTCGAGCGCGACCGTGGGATAAATTGTGGTCTATCAACAGAATCTCTTGGCGAACCAAGGGTTCCGCCGGGGATCCACAGGCGCGTGCGACCGAACGACGCTGAACGACAATTCTGGCGAATATAGGCGCGGCCGGGAAGCAAAAGGCCCGGTCGAGACATTCGACCGGGCCCAAAGAGTTAAACTGTAGAGTTACTCACGCTTTAAACTTCGAGCGTCGGAACAGCGGCGCCGTTAGAGGTTGTCCCTCAGCCAGGCGGCCGCCTTGGCCATCGGGCTGGCGTTGGGGTCCAGGGGTCGCTTGCGCGACACGTTGCCGGCCAGGGCCTTGCTGGACACCGCTTCGCGCGGGCCGAAGGCGGTGCGGTGCAGCGTGCCGGCCGCGGCGCAGAAGGCGGGGCCGGAAGCGGCGTCGGCCAGGTGCGGCACCCGGCGCGGACGACCCAGGCGGACCGGACGGTCGAACACACGCACGGCGACTTCACGAACGCCGGCCAGCTGGCTGGCGCCGCCCGTCAGGACGATGCCCGCGCCCGGCTCGACCGGCGCGCCCGAGGCCTTCAGGCGCTCGCGCAGCAGTTCCAGGGTCTCTTCGACGCGCGGCTGGATGATGCCCTTGAGCAGGCTGCGCGGGGCGATCACCGGACCCGCGCCCGGATCGTCGCCGCGCGGCGGAGCCTCGATCATCTCGCGGTCCTCGTTGGCCGAGGCGATCGCCGAACCGTGCAGGGTCTTGATGCGCTCGGCGCCGACCACCGAGGTCTGCAGGCCGCGGGCGATGTCCTGCGTCACGTGTCCGCCGCCGACGGCCAGGCTGTCGACGTGGCACAGGGCGCCGTTGTTGAACACAGCCACCGAGGTCGAGCCGCCGCCCATGTCGATGCAGACCGCGCCCAGGTCCATCTCGTCCTCTTCCAGAGCCGCCAGGGCCGAGGCGAACGGCGCGGCGACCACGCCCTCGAAGGACAGGTGAGCGCGTTCGACGCAGTGGGCCAGGGTGTGGAAGATGTTCTCGTTGACCGAGACCACCAGCAGCTCCAGGCCAAGCGAGCGGCCGAACATGGCGCGCGGATCGCGGATGCCGCGCTGGCCGTCGACCGACCAGGCGATCGGCAGAAGGTGGATCGGCTTGCGGCCGGGAATACGGACCTGCGCCAGGGCCGCGGCGATGGCGCGCGACAGGTCGGCGTCGCCGATCGGACGGGCGCCCAGCGAAACCTGGGTGTGGACGCGGTTGCTGCCCAGCTGGCCGCCGGCCGTGCAGACAGACACGCCCTGGACGTTGACGCCGGCCACGGTCTCGGCGCGCTCCACGGCCTGGGCGATCGCCTGGGCGGCCTCGTCCAGGTTGACGATCGCACCGCCGCGCACGCCGCGCGACTGGACGTAGCCCACGCCCGCGGTCGTCAGGGTGCGGTTGTCGCGGTGGACGCCATCGGCCTTCATGATGAAGCAGGTGACCTTGGAGGCGCCCAGGTCGACGGCCGCGATGGCGGGCTGGCGCACGAGCGTGGCCTTCAGGCCCTCACGCGCCTGCTTCCGTTCCTCCAATCGCGACATCGCTATCGTCACCTCAGTCATCACTCGTTACGCCCCGCCGGCCACGGGCTGCCCAGGCAGCGCCGCGTCGCGAGGTCTCACAGCCACCATTTCGGGGTCGCGCAGATCGATCCGCGCAAAACCCATGTCGAGGATTCGCTGTCGTTGGTCGAGCTGATCCAATTGAATCAGCGCGGATTCTTCGTCAATGGCCGGCAGCTGGATCAGCGAACCGTCCTTCAGTCTCAGGTCCCAGCGGCGATCGTCGACGCGCACCAGCGCTTCGAGACGATCCCGCAGGCGCGGCCGCGAGGCCACCGCCGGCAGGATCAGGCCGGCCGCCTGGTCGGCGCCCTGCCCCACCACCAGCGGCAGCGCGGGGAAGCGGGCCGGATCGGCCTCGCTGATCACCCGGCCCTCGCCGTCGATCACCTTCATGCGGCCCTGGTTCTGCCAGACGGCAAGGGCCGGCCGCTCTTCCACCGCGATCAGCACGGTGTCGGGCAGCATGCGCACGACCTTGGCGTCCTTGACCCAGCCGACGCCCTGCACCCGGGCGCGGACATCGTTCAGATCCATGCCCAGCGTCGGCTGGTTCAGGTATAGACCCGAGGCCGCCAGAATATCGCCTTGCGCGGTCGCCGAGGCGCCGCGGATGTGAACCGTCTTCAGCTTGAAGCCCGCCGAGGCGAAGCTGTTGTCGACGCCATGAACCATGGACGCGCCGATGCGCTCGGCCCGATGACCGGTCGCCAGCATGATCACAAGGCCGAGACCCAAGGCCGCGCCCGCCACGCTCAGGGCCACCGTGGGCGACAAACCCACGCCCTTGGCGGCGTGCAACTTCGCGGCCGGCTGCGCCCCCCGGGGCGCCGGCTTGCCTTTGCTCGGACTTGCGGGCGCTTCGGCCCGGGGTCGCCTAGGCTTAGGCGGTCCCCCCCGCACTACAGCGGGCATAGGCGTCCTCCACGATCCATAGAACTAACTGATCAAACGGGATCCCGACGTGGGCGGCCTGCTCGGGAGCGAGCGAGGTCGGCGTCATGCCGGGCTGCGTGTTGACCTCTAGAAGGACCAGAATGTCGTTAATGTCGTCATAACGGAAGTCGGACCGGGTCACCCCTTGGCAACCAAGAGCGGTATGGGCCAGCTCGGCCATCCGCATCGCGCGATCCCTTACGCCATCAGGGATTGGGGCCGGTAGGACGTGAATTGAACCGCCTTCCGAGTACTTGGCTTCGTAGTCGTAGAAACCTGTGGATGCACGGATATCCGTCACCGCCAGCGCCCTGGGACCTTTTGACTCACCGAGCACCGCGACGGCCAATTCCAACCCCTGGATGTAGGGTTCGACCATGACTTCCTCGCCGAAAGTCCACGTAGGAGAGGCAAGTTCTTCCGGCGGACGGTTCGCGCCCTCGAACACCAGGAACACCCCGACCGATGAACCCTCGGCATTGGGCTTAACGACATAGGGGGGCTGCAACACATGGTCGCGCGCGACATCGTGTCGGTTGTAAAGCCCGCCGCCCGGAACGATCACGCCAGCGGCCGCCAGCACGGCCTTGGCCTTGGCCTTGTCCATGGCCAGCGCGGAGGCCAGGACGCCCGAGTGGGTGTAGGGCAGCTTCAGGGTTTCCAGCACGCCCTGGACGCAGCCGTCCTCGCCCCATTCGCCGTGCAGGGCGTTGAAGACCATGTCGGGCTTGGTGGCTGTCAGCACCTGGGCGACGTCGACGCCCGGGTCAATGCGCGAGACCTTGGCCCCCAGCCGCTCCAGCGCATCGGCGCATTCGCGGCCCGACACCAGGCTGACCTCACGTTCCGACGAAGGGCCGCCGAGCAGGACGGCGATGTGGCGGCCGGCCAAAGGGGCGTTGGAAGTCGGCTGGGTCATGGAGGCGCTCTATGAGCCCTCCCCCTCGATGGGGGAGGGTTGGGTGGGGGTGCGGCGCCGCGTCAGACGCCTTGAAAACCCTTCCTAGAGAGGCGGAAAGGCCCTGCCAACACCCCCATCCCTACCCTTCCCCCATCAAGGGGGAAGGAAGAGCGGAGTTAGATGCTTAACGCCCCGCCGGAGCGGCCGGCGCAGCGGCCTTCAGGGCGCGGAAATCCACGTCCGTCTCGGCCACCAGGTAGATGAGGCTGACCCAGGCGGCGACGTTCTGCGCCAGCTCGTTCGGACGCACCTTGTTCAGGGTGTCGTCGGCCGTGTGGTGGTAGTCGAAGTAGCGGCTGGCGTCCTGGCGCATCTCGACCGACGGCACGCCGGCGGACTCCAGGCCAGAGATGTCGGCGCCGCCACCGCGGGCGGGCTCGCGCGCGACGATGATCTTGAGCGGCATCAGCACGTTGGCGACCGTGGTCGCGAACGGCGTGCCTTGAGCGCCGGCCGGCAACTTCAGCGAATAGATGTTGTCCGCGCCCTCGTCGCTCTCGCCGGCCAGGACGATCTTGGCGACCTCGTCCTTGTGCGCGGCCAGGTAGGCTTCCGACGAACCGCCGCTCTCTTCCGAGCCCCACATCACGACGCGGATCGTGCGCTTGGGATGCTTGGGCAGGTCGCCGATCAGCTTGCCGACAGCGGTGGTGATGCCGATGCCCGTCGCGTCGTCCAGAGCGCCGGTGCCGACGTCCCAGCTGTCCAGGTGGCCGCCGATGACGATGACCTCGTCCGGCTTCTCCGAGCCCTTGATCTCGCCCGAGATGTTCCAGGCGACATCGTTCGGATCGGTGGTCGAGGCCAGCTTCAGCTTGATGCGCAGCGGGCCCTTCTTGGCCAGGCGCTCCAGTTGCTCGGCCTCCGGCACGCCCAGGGCCGCCGACGGCACGGTCGAGACGCCGTCGCCAAAGGCGGTGACGCCGGTGTGCGGGACGGTCGAGTCCGAGGTCGAGATCGAGCGGATCAGCACGGCCACGGCGCCGCGCTTGGCGGCTTCGGTCGGGCCCGCGCGACGCGAAATGCCGGCCACGCCATAGCCCGAGGCGTCCTGGGTGCGGACCATCGGCTGGGTGATGACGACGATCTTGCCCTTCACGGCGCTTTCCGGCGCGGCCATCAGTTCGGCGAAGGTTCGGAACAGGGCGACGTCGGCCTCGATGCCCTCGGGCGGGGTCGGGACCGTGCGGCCCAGGCCGACGATCGACAGCTTCATCGGATAAGGGCCGACCAGCTCGGCGCTTTCCTCGCCACGCGTCCAAGACGGCTTGGCGAACTGCTCGACCTTCACGTCGGTGAAGCCCAGCGCCTTCAGCTTGGCCACGCCCCAGTCCTTGGCGCGCTCCATGGCCGGCGAGCCGACGAGGCGCGGGCCGATGGTGGTGGTCAGGTCTTCGGTGACGTCCCAGGCGGTGCGGTCCAGCAGCGCCTTGTCGCGCAGGGCCTCGGCCGTAGCGACGGGATCGGCGGGCTTCGGCGCGACGGCCGCGGCCTTGGCCGACTTGGAAGATTCAGCGTGGGCGGCGCCCGAAAGCAGAGCGAGCGCCGCGGTGGCGGCCAGTAAGCGACGATACATGAGCAAGGATTCTCCCCAAAGGCGCGGGAGTCATAGCACCGCTCCACGCCGGGGGGAGTCAGCATTGCGCTGAACTGTCACACAGCCAACGGGCGCCGCTAAGCCGGGCGTCCGATCCGCTTGATCTCCCAGTCCAGCTGCACGCCGGTCTTTTCCTTGACGTCAGCGCGGACCGCTTCGCCCAGGCCCTCCAGGTCGGCGGCGGTCGCCTCGCCGGTGTTGATCAGGAAGTTGCTGTGCAGCGGCGAGAACATCGCCCCGCCGAACGGCTTGCCGCGCCAGCCGGCCTCATCGACCAGCTTCCACGACGAGTGGCCAGGCGGGTTCTTGAAGGTCGAGCCGCCGGTCTTCTCGCGGATCGGCTGGGTGGTCTCGCGGCGGCTGGTGATCTCGGCCATGCGGGCCTTGATCGCCTCGGGCTCGTCGGCGGTCCCTTCGAACACGGCGTCCAGCACGATCACGGTCTCGCCATCCTGCAGGGCGCTATGGCGATAGGTGTAGCGCAAGTCCTCGACGGCCAGCTCCCGCGCCACGCCCGCGCGATCCATCACCCGGACGGACTTGACGACATTGACGGTTTCCGAGCCATAGCAGCCGGCGTTCATGATCACCGCGCCGCCGATCGTGCCCGGGATGCCGGCATAGAACTCCAGCCCAGCGATCCCCGCCTCGGCCGCCTTGCGGGCCAGGATGGCGTCCGGCACGGCCGAGCCGGCCCTGATGCGGTTGCCGCCCAGCGGCTCGACGCCGTTGAAGCCCTTGCCCAGCCGGATGATCACGCCCTCGACGCCGCCGTCGCGGACCAGGAGGTTCGAGCCCACGCCAATCGCCAGCACGGGCGCGGCCGGGTCCAGGGCCTTGAGGAAATCGGACAGGTCCTGCTCGTCGGCCGGCAGGAACACCACGTCGGCCGAACCGCCGACCCGGAACCAGGTGAACGGCGCCAGGGGCTCGTCGATCAGCAGCCTGCCGCGGACGGTCGGGAGATTGGTTTTCCAGCTCATGCGGGGGCTCTAGCGCGTCCTGGATCGTTTCTCAAAGTGCTCGACCGTCCACCAGGCCAGGACCAGCAGGATGCCGACGACGATCAGGCCGATATGCGCCCCGTGCTCGAACGGCGTGACATAGGTGACGCCGCCGGGCTGCTTCAGCGCCACGACGAATGGACCGTCGGGCGCCTTGGGACGCTGGGTCGTCAGCAGCCTGGTGAACCACCAGCTTCCAGCCAGGTACGCGATCACCGCGACGACGATCGCGGCCTTGGTCGCGATCCAGCGGTTGATCTTCACTTCGCCAAAGCTTCCAGCTGCCCCGGAAGAGCGTAGGACCAGCTGGTGATGTCGCCCGCGCCCAGCAGGACGACGAGATCGCCGCTGGTCGCCTCGGCCGCGATCAGGGCCGGAAGGGCCGCGGGGCTCTCCAGCGGCAGGGCGCGGCGATGGCCGAACTTCTTGAGCCCCTCGACCAGGTGGTCGCGGTCGACGCCCTCGATCGGCTGCTCGCCGGCCGAGTAGACGTCGGCGACGATCACCGTGTCGGCGTCGTTGAAACAGCTGCTGAACTCGGTCATCAGGTCGCGCAGGCGAGTGTAGCGGTGCGGCTGGACCACGGCGATGACCTTGCCCGTCGAGACCGCGCGGGCGGCCTTCAGCACGGCGGCGATCTCGACCGGGTGGTGGCCGTAGTCGTCGACGACGCGGACGCCGTTGGCGACGCCCGTGGTGGTGAAGCGGCGCTTGACCCCGCCGAAGCCGGCCAGGCCCTTGCGGATCGACTCGGCGTCGACGCCGAGCTCGCGGGCCACGGCCACGGCGGCGGTGGCGTTCAGCACGTTGTGGTGGCCGGCCATCGGCATCTTCAGGCCGTCATAGCGGACGACCTCGCCGTCGCGCGGCGAGACGATGATGTCGAAGGTCGCGCCTTCCGGCCCCATCTCGATGTTGGAGACCCGCACCTCGGCCTGGGGATTGGTCCCATAGGTGACGAGCCGGCGGTTCTCGATCCGCGAGGTCAGGGCCTGGACTTCGGGATGGTCGATGCAGACCGCCGCGAAGCCGTAGAAGGGGATGTTCTGGATGAAGTCCTGGAAGCCCTTCTTGACCGCGTCGAAGTCGCCCCAGTGGTCCAGGTGCTCGGCGTCGATATTGGTGACGATGGCCACCGTCGATTTCAGGCGAAGGAACGAGCCGTCGCTCTCGTCGGCCTCGACGACGATCCAGTCGCCCTCGCCGACCTTGGCGTTGGTGCCGTAGGCGTTGATGATGCCGCCATTGACCACGGTGGGGTCCAAGCCCCCCGCGTCCAGCAGGGCCGCGACCATCGAGGTGGTGGTGGTCTTGCCGTGCGTGCCGCCGACGGCGACCGAGAACTGCAGGCGCATCAGCTCGGCCAGCATCTCGGCGCGGCGAACCAGAGGCAGGCGCTTGTCGCGGCCAGCGACCATCTCGGGATTGTCGGCCTTCACGGCCGTGGAATAGACGATGGCCGAGGCGCCCTCGACGTGGCTGGCCTCGTGGCCGATGAAGATGCGCGCGCCCAGCTTTTCCAGCCGCTCGGTATTGGCGCTGGCCTTGGCGTCGCTGCCCTGAACGGTGTAGCCGATACGCAGCATGATCTCGGCGATGCCGGACATGCCAATGCCGCCGATGCCGATGAAGTGCACGGGGCCGAGTTCGAAGGGGACGGGACGTCGACGCTGGATCATGAAAAGCCGATTAGACCAATTCCGCGCGCCGCGAAACGTCCTCCTGATCCTCTTAGTGTGGACAGCGCCTGCGCTCGCTCAGCAGCCCTCGCCCGCTCCGCTTGAACTGCGCCTGGCCGATGTCGGTCGGTTCGCGAGCTTCGTCGACATGGGCGGCGTCCAGTGGAGCGGCCGCACGGCGAAGCTGCGCGTGCTGCAGGTCACCGAGGGCGGCTTCAAGGCCGGCGCGGAAGAGTTCTGGGGCGGCTGGCGTCACGAGGTCATCGACTGCAAGGCGCGGACCATCGCCCACGCCGGGTTCGGCAGCATCCGGACGAGAGGCCGCGAGGGTCCGGTGACCGGCGATCTGCGCTCCGCCGCCCCCCTGCCCGCGGGCAGCACGGACGAGGCCGTGGCCAAGGTGGTCTGCGACGGCTGGAAACCCTTCGCCAAGGTTCCTGTGGCGAACAGCGTCGAGGCGGCCGTCGCGATCGGCCGCCCCCTGATCGAGACGGGGGCCGAGCCGTAGGGCCGCGCGGCCTCTACCGGATCGCGTTGAACGCCGCGGTGAGACGGCGCTTGGTCAGCGGCGGCGCGGAGGCCAGAACCTTGTTCGATGTCGCCGGATCGAGCTTGGCGTCGCCCACCTTGGCGACGAACACCATGCCCATGCTCCAGTGCGGCAGGCATTTAACGCCGTAAACGCCCGGCTTGGTAAGCTTCAGCACCACTTCCTTGCCCATCACGCCCCTCACCGGCGCGACGCCGGCCGGCAGCAGCTCCGGGATCGACTCGGCGTTGTGGCCCGGATCGGTGGGAATGAAGCGGATGGTGTCGCCCACCTTCAGCCTGGCGGTCGAGGGTTCGAACACCATCGGCCCCTCGGCGCCCTGGTTGCGCATCTTGACCGTGAGCTCGGCGGCCGAGGCGAAGCCAGCATGCGCGACGACCGCGACGGCGCCGGCGAAAATCAACGTCCTGAACATGGGCGAACCTTCTCTGCGCGAGCGGTCACAGCCGCTGCGCGTTCGCCTTAGGCCGGTCCGCGCAGGAGAGCTTTGCGCAAGCTCAAGTCAGCGCCGCGCCGTGCGCTCCACAAGATCCGCCAGTTCCTCAGCCGCGTTCGGCTTGGCCACCGAGCGCGCGCCCTCGGCCATCCGCGCCAGACGCTCCGGGTTCTTGAGCAGGGCGTTGAGGGCCCCGGCCATGGCGTCGACCGTCAGCTCGTCCTCCAGGCACACAGCCGCGCCGCCCGCCTCTTCCAGGAGCTTGGCGTTGAAGCGCTGATGGTCGTCGGCGGCGATCTTCAGCGGGATCAGGATCGACGGCCGGCCGGCGACCGCCAGCTCGGTGCAGGTCGAGGCGCCCGAGCGGCCGATCACCAGGTGCGCCTGCCGCAGATAGCCGGCCATGTCGCGGAAGAACGGCGCGACCTCGCAGTCGACCATGGCGTTGCGATAGATCTTGCGGGCGTTTTCCATGCTCTCGGCGCGGGCCTGCTGGAAGACCTTGAGGCGCGAGCGCATGTCCTCGGGCAGCTTGGCCACCGCCTCGGGGATCAGCTCGGACAGCAGGCGCGCGCCCTGGCTGCCGCCGGTCACCAGGATCCGCAGCTGCACCTCGGGAGGGATGTAGGGCACGTCGTAGAGCGCGCGCACCGGCGGGCGCACGGGATTGCCGACGACATGGGCGCGGGCCTTCACGGCGGGCTTGGCCATCTGCAGCGTCGGGAAGGCGCAGGCGACCTCGTCGACGCGCGGGGCCAGGAAGCGGTTCACGCGGCCCAGAACCGCGTTCTGCTCGTGGATCACCGTCGGGCGCTTCTGGCTCAGCGCGCCCAGCAGGGCCGGCAGGGCGGGATAGCCGCCAAAGCCGACGACCACGGCCGGGTCCAGGCGCTTGAAGGCGGCGCGGGCCTGCAGCACGCCCTGCATGACCGTGAAGCCGGCCTTGATCATGCCCAGCGGGTCGTTGGACTTGGCCGTGGCGGCCGACAGCGCCAGCCGCTCTTCGGCCGGAAACTTGTCGGCGTACAGCGCGCCGCGATCGTCCGTGGCCAGCACGACACGCCAGCCGCGCGCGGTCAGGGCCTCGGCGAGCGCCTGGGCGGGGAACATGTGGCCGCCGGTTCCTCCGGCGGCGACGACAGCCAGCTTGCTCATCTCAGGCGAAAGCGCCGTCGTGGCCGAACTCGCCGCTCGCCCCATAGGCGCCGGGGCGCTTGCGCACCAAGGCCAGGGCCATGCCCAGAGTCAAACCCATCGCGAGCATCGAGGAGCCCCCGTAACTGATGAACGGAAGCGTCATGCCCTTGGTCGGGATCATGTTCAAGTTCACGGCGATATTGATGATGGCCTGTTGCCCCACCAGCACGAACAAACCGGCGGCCGCGACCTGCTCGAACGGGTCGTTCAGCTTCATGGCCTTGTACAGCCCGCGCACCACCAGGAAGGCGAAGATCGCGATCAGCGCCCAGGAGAAGATCAGCCCGTACTCCTCGGCGGCCACCGAATAGATGAAGTCGGTGTGCAGGTCGGGCACGTGGCGCTTCATGACGCCCTCGCCCGGGCCGCGCCCGAAGAAGCCGCCGGCGCGAATGGCCTCGGCGGCGCGGGTGATCTGGTGGGTGTCGGCCTGATCGGGACTGAGGAACTTTTGCACCCGGGCATGCACGTGGTCGAACAGGAAGTAGGTCGAGGCAAGACCCGCCAAGGCGACCACGCCAAGGCCCATGATCCACGAGATCGGCACCCCGGCCATCCAGAAGGCGGCTCCGAAGGCGATGGTGATCAGCACCGTCTGGCCGACGTCCGGCTGGATCAGCAGCAGGGCCACGGCGATGAAGTAGAGCAAGAAGGCGATCGAGACGCCCGGCACCCCCTCGCCCTTCTGGCCCTCGGCGAACATCCACGAGACCAGCACGATGAGGGCCGGTTTCATGAACTCGGAGGGCTGGAGCGTGAAACCGCCGAACTGCAGCCAGCGCGTGGCGCCCTTGGCGTTGTGGCCGATAAACGGCAGGGCGATCATGATCGCGATCGCGCCGATATAGATGAAGAAGGCCGCCCGCCGGATCCCCTTGGGCGACAGCATCGATACGGCCAGCATCAGCACCGACGAGGCGCTGGCGAAGAAGCACATGCGGATGGCGAAATGGAACTGGTCCTCGATGCCGATCCGCTGGGCCGCGGCCGGGCTGGACGCGAACGACAGCAGCATGCCGAGCGTGGCCAGCAGGGCCGTCGCGCCCAGCAGCCAGCGGTCGGTCGTCCACCACCAGATGCCGATCGCGGTGCGGTCGGTGCGGGCGAAGGCATGTGTCGCGTTGGAGGCCATGGCCGGAGAGTCGGACCGCAGGGTTAATCAAATCTTGCCGCGCCGTTCTACGCCGGTGGACATGCGTCGAAAAGCGCGTGCGAACCGCTGGTCGCGATCAGCGCAGTTCGAAGTACGCCACCTCGCCGCCCTCGGTATGGGCGACCACGGCGATGTTCAGCGCCTCGCCGTCGTCGAGGGTCAGGCGGCATTCGCCAGCCCGGAAAGCCTGCCGCAGGATGTCAGGCTCGCCCGTGAGGCTGCCCTTGCCGCTCTTGCGCCCGGCAGGCCCGCTGGCGACGAGCAGGGAGAAGGCCACGGCGCTGTCCTGGCGGGTGACCGTCAGCACGCCGTTTCCGGTGCGAGGAAGCTTCTGGAGCTTGGTTACTGGCATCGAATACGAAGCATGAGACTGAAAAACATGCCCTATTATTACAGAATGAAACCGGCTGATGTAGAATAATATTCAGAAACCGCTTGCGGAATTTCGCCTGTCGGCGCATGGTATATTTCATCGAATATCGAACTGGTTCGGCCGCTCTCCATGCTTGCTCTTCGGATCGAGCCCCGAGCCTCTCCAAATCCTCTCCGAAAATTTGATCGCATGGCTCGTCTCGAGTCGCGCGCGTCCTATCATGCAAGGAATACATCCATGACCACCGGCACCGTGAAGTGGTTCAACTCCACCAAGGGCTTTGGCTTCATTCAACCCAACGACGGCGGCGCTGACGTGTTCGTCCACATCTCGGCCGTCGAACGCTCGGGCCTCGGCTCGCTCGACGAAGGCCAGAAGGTCAACTTCGAACTCGAGCGCGACCAGCGCAGCGGCAAGATGTCGGCTGGTCAGCTGACCGCCGCCTAAGGATTCAGACAGGCCCGGATGGATCATCCGGGCCTGTCGTCCGTTCATCTTCCCGCCGGCTCGCGACTTCGCGTCCGGATACGAAAGCGACCATGAATCCATTAGACATCCGCCATTCGGACCGCCTCAAGACGGCCGCCGACGCCAAGGCCGCGCTGCTGGCCAAGTTCAAGCCGCGCGCCGCCAGCATCGACCCGTTGTTCGCCCAGCGTGAAACGCTGCGCGCCCAGGAACTGACACAGGTCCGCAAGCTGCGCGCCGACGCCAAGGCCGCCGTCAAGCAAGCCACCGCCGACGCCGAAGCCGCGCGGATCGAGGCGCAAGCCGCTCTGGACGCCGAGGCCCTGACCGCCAAGCGCGGTGAGCGCAAGGAACGCAAGGCGCTGTCCGCCGCCGACGCCAAGGCCAAGCGCGACCAGCGCTACGCGGCCCGCAAGGCCCGGAACTAGACCGGTGGCCCGCAAACCCAACTACGATTTCGAGCGCAAGGAACGCGAGCGCCAGAAGGCGGCCAAGGCCGCCGAGAAAGCCGCCGCCAAGCGTCCCGCTTCGGACGACCCGTCTCCGTCGAACGAAGTCTAGACCAAAGCGCGCCGCGTCCAGTCGACGATCTGTGGCGCGGTCATGGCTCCGGCCTGCCGGGCGACGACCTGACCGTCCCTGTAGAGCACCAGGGTCGGGATGCTGCTGACGTTCAGCGCGCCCGCGGCGGCAGGTTCGGCTTCGGAATCGAGCTTCAGCAACCTTACGGCCGGCTCCAGCTGGCGCGCGGCGGCCGCGAAGGCCGGCGCCATGCTCCGGCACGGCCCGCACCAAGGCGCCCAGACATCCAGCAGCAGGGCCGTCCCTTTCGTCATGCGGCGATGACGATCCAGTTCCGCGCCGGTCACGGCCGTCGGACCGCCGGTGAACAACAACGACTTGCAGCGACCGCACTTGGCCGAGAGCGGATCGCGATCCTCCGGAAGGCGATTGCCGGCTCCGCAGGCGACGCAGACGACCTGAGACATCGAAACTCCTTCAAGCCCTGACGTCGGAACAGCCACGAAAAGCGTGGCCGTTCCATCCGGGCGCACTCAAGTAAATTCAGATGGTTGGACGCTCCGCTGTGCGCAAGACGCGCGAAGGTCCGCCGAGTCGCACAGGCTTTGCTTGAATTCGCCCGTCAGCCAGTGATCATGGACCGTATGGCAGGGGCGACGCGTGGCCGACGAAGGATCCGATAAGGCCGTTCTGGAAGGCGCCGGGGCTTATTTCCTCAGCGTGGTCGAGGCCAGCCCGGACTGCATCCGCGTGATCAGCGCCGACGGCCGTGTCGAGTACATGAACGCCCAGGGTCAGTCGCTGTTCGAGATTGACGATTTCGACGGTCGCAATCGCCAGCGCTACTGGCCCGACCTGTGGCCGCCGGAAAGCCGCGAAACCGTCGAGCAGTCTCTGCGCGCCGCCCTCGGCGGCCACGCCGTCGCCTTCCGCGCCTTCTGCCCCACGGCGCGGGGCGCGCCGCGCTGGTGGGACACCACCGTCTCGCCGATCCTGGAGCACGGCCGGGTGATCCGTGTGCTGGCCACCTCGCGCGACGTCACCGGCGAGCGGAGGGCGGAGGCGCACCGCCAGTTGCTGGTCAACGAGCTTAACCACCGGGTCAAGAACACCCTCGCCACGATCCAATCGATCACCAACCAGTCGCTGCGCAACGCCGGCGTCGAGGCCACGGTGCGCGACGCCCTGGAAGGCCGGCTGATGGCCATCGCCGCCACCCACAACGTACTGACCGACCAGAACTGGTCGGCGGCCAATCTGCGCCAGATCGTCGACGGCTCGGTGACGCCCTACAGCGCCAGGCCCGGCCAGCTGAC
This sequence comes from Caulobacter sp. GW822-FHT07D08, assembly GCF_058798735.1. Classification (NCBI taxonomy): domain Bacteria; kingdom Pseudomonadati; phylum Pseudomonadota; class Alphaproteobacteria; order Caulobacterales; family Caulobacteraceae; genus Caulobacter; species Caulobacter sp. GW822-FHT07D08. The sequence continues at coordinate 68,846 of NZ_JBXAKU010000008.1, read as the reverse complement.
CATCACGGGCCAGGACCTGAAGGTTTCGCCAAAACCGGCCGTGGTCATGGCCCTGGCCTTCCACGAGTTGGCGATCAACGCGCTGAAATACGGCGCCCTCTCCACCCCCGACGGCCATGTGGACGTCCGCTGGTCGGTCGATCCGAACGACCAGCTGATCATCGAATGGGCCGAACGCGGCGGCCCCACGGTGCGACCGCCGGAGCGGCGGGGGTTCGGCTCTCGCATCGTCGAAACGGCCTTGCCCAACGAACTGGGCGGCCTGGTGGCGCTGGACTACCGCGCCGACGGCCTGCGCTGCTCGATCCGCTCGCCACTGGCGGCGCTGGACAAGGTGGACGCCTTCATGCCGCTGGAGTGAGCGGCGACGCTTCCCTATCCGACGGCGGCGGCGCGCTCGCCCAACGCCTTGCGGACGGCGACGGCCAGGTCGCTGACCTTGAACGGCTTGCGCAGGACGGCCTCGGAATTGACCAGTTCCCGGATCGCGCCAGCGTCGGCGTAGCCGGTGATCAGCAACATGCCCAGCTGGGGAATGACCTGACGCGCTCGCCTGGCGACCTGGGCGCCGTCCATGCCCGGCATGGCGAAGTCGACGACCATCAGGTCGGGGCGATCCTCGGCCAGGCGCGCCAACCCCTCCTGCCCGCCCGACGCCTCGGTGACGCGGTAACCCAGCGAGCGCAGGCACTGGACCAGAAACCGGCGGACGCTGGGGTCGTCGTCGATCACCAGGACGCGTTCGCCTTCGCTGAGCGGAGTTTCGTTCGGCGCAATGTCGCTGGGCCGGATGCGATCACCGGCCTCGGTGATCGGCAGCCAGATCTCGACCGTCGTCCCGACGCCGACGGTGCTGTCGATCCGCACCGTGCCGCCCGACTGGGTGGCGATGCCATAGACCTGACTGAGGCCCAGCCCCGTCCCCTTGCCCACACTCTTGGTCGTGAAGAACGGGTCGAACACCTTTTGCAGCAGATCCTTGGGAATCCCGTGGCCGGTATCGCTGACCGCGATCACGACGTGGTCGCCGGGCTGCAGGCCTTCGCGCCATTCGTCGGAAATCCGGCTCGAGATGGTCACCACGCCGCCATCGCCCATGGCGTCGCGGGCGTTGATGGCCAGGTTTAGCATCGCCAGTTCCAACTGGTTGGCGTCGGCCTTGGCCCGCGCCGCGCCGGCGGCCAGCGCCATGCGGACCTCTACCGTGTGGCCCAAGGTCCGGGTCAGCAGGTCGTCCATGCCGGTGATCAACGCGTCGACCTCCACGGGCTGCAGATCCAGCTGCTGGCTGCGCGAGAAGGCCAGAAGCTGCGCGGTCAGCTTGGTGGCGCGCTCGACACCCTCGCGGGCGTTGGCGGCCATGCGCTTGACGCGCTCGTCGTCGCTGCGCCGCTCGATCATGTCGATATTGCCGACGATGGCGGTCAGCAGGTTGTTGAAGTCGTGGGCGATGCCGCCGGTCAGTTGGCCGATGGCGTCCATCTTCTGAGCCTGGACCAGGGCGGCCTGGGCCTGCTCGCGCTCGCTGATCTCGGTCAGCAGGCGCTCGTTGGCGCGCTGCAACTCACGGACGCTGTCGGCGATGCGCTGTTCAAGCGTCTCGTTGAGCAGGCGCAGTTCCGCCTCGGCCGTTTTGCGCCCGGTGATGTCGAGGCTGATCCCCGACATCCTTCGCGGCTCGTCGGGCCGAATCCGGTTGAGCCGCCCACGCACCTGCACCCAGTGCAGGGAGCCGTCCGGCCAGAAGATCCGGTACTCGACGTCGTAGTCCTCGGCGCACCCGATCGAGGCGTTCAGCGCGGCGGCGCGCAGCGCCTCGTCCTCCGGGTGGACGGCCGCCTCGACGCCGGCCAGCGTCAGCGGCTGGTCAGCGGCATGGCCGAAGTGGCCGCGCGTCGCGGCGGACGTGGTCAGCGCGCCGCTGTCCAGATCCAGGTCCCAGGCGCCCAGCTTGCCGGCTTCAAGGGCGAAGCGAAGCTGCTCCTCGGCCCTGGTCTGGGCGTGCAGGTGATCGCGGGCGAGATATTGGCGATGACGGGCGCGGATCGCCGAGTGCGCCGCGCTGATCAGCGTCTCGGCGTTGATCGGCCGCTCCAGCAGCACGATGTTGCCGATGCCCTTGAGACGTTCGGCGTCGGCCTGGGTCCGTTTGCCCGGCTGTTTGGTGACCAGCACGATGAACGGAAAGTCCGACCAGGTCGGCTGATGGGCCAGCCAGTCCGTAAGGGCGTCCGAGGCCCCCTGGGCCAGCGCCTCCTCGGTCAGGATCGCCGCGCCGGCCTCGTCGCCCAGCGCCTGGCTCAGCTCGCCCAGGTCGCCACAGATCTGCGAGGCGTGACCGACATGGCTCAGGGTTTCGGCGATGACCGCCGCGTCCCGCCCTCGTGGCGCCAAGATGAGGATCGGCTTAGGCATCCGCCAGCCGACTCTTCTCCTCGCCCAGCATGTCGATCTTGCCCTGGTACGAGGGCAGGCCGGACATCACGCCCTGGAAGTCGGTCAGCGCCTGCCCCACCTCGATGCCGTGTCCGGTCAGACGGATCTCGCGGATGGTTTTCTCGTGCGCGGCCGTGCGGCTCTTGACCGCCGAGACCGCCGTCAGCACCGAACCGGCGGCCTCGAAAAAGCGGAATAGCAGGATGCCATCGCTGAGGTAGCTGAGATCGATGTCGCTGCGAACTTCGCCGATGAAGCCATGCTGGCCCAGGATCAGCAGAGTCACCACGCCCTGTTGGTTGAGATAGGTCAGCAGTTCGTGCATCTGCAGCAGCAGGAACTTCTGCCCCGGCATGGCCTGCAGATAGGCGTTGAGGCTGTCGATGACGATGGTCCGCGCGCCCTGGCGCTCCACCGCGTCTCGGACGTGGAACGCGAACTCCCCTGGCGACAGCTCGGCCGGATCGATGGCGCGGACGATCAATCGGCCGTTGTCGATATGGGGCTTCAGATCCATGCCCAGCGCCTTCGAGCGCGTCAGCAGGGTCGTCAGGCCCTCATCGAACAGATAGTAGGCGACCGTCTCGCCTCGCTCGAGCGCGGTCAGGGCGCAGCGCACCGAGGTGGTGGTCTTGCCCACGCCTGAAGGCCCGCTGATCAGGGTGTTGGCGCCGCGCGTCAGCCCGCCGCCCATCAGCGCGTCGAGGCCTGGCGCGCCCGTGGACACCATCTCCTGGACGAACGTGGCGGGATGGTCGGCGGCGACCAGGCGCTCGAAGACCTGGATGCCGCCGGTGTCGAGCGAGAAGTCGTGAAAGCCGCCTCGGAACTTGATGCCCCGCATCTTGACGACCTCGAGTTGTCGACGCTGCGCGCCGTATTCCTGGGTCATCCGCCGTAGGCTGATCACCCCGTGAGCGATGCTGTGCAGTTGCAGGTCGCCATCCTCGGCGGTCTGGTCGTCCAGCAGCAGGACCGTGCACCGGCGGGCGGCGAAGAAGTGCTTCAGCGCCAGGATCTGCCGGCGGTGGCGCAGCGGATTCTGGGCCAGCAGCCGCATCTCCGACAGGCTGTCGAAGACCACGCGGAGCGGCTTGGTCTGCTCGACCTGCCTCATCACCCCGCGCGTGGTCTCGCCAAGCTCGACATCGGACGGATGCAGCACCGACTGCTCGCTGTCGGGGTCCAGCCCCTCTTCGCTGACCAGCTCGAACAGGTCTATTCCGTCCAGCGACCAGCCATGGCTGGCGGCGGCCGCCTTGAGTTCCTGCTCGGTTTCCGAGAGCGTGATGTAGAGCCCGGTCTCCCCCAGTTCGCGCCCCTTCAGCAGGAACTGCAATGCCAGGGTGGTCTTGCCGGAACCCGGCGTGCCCTCGACCAGGTAGATGCGATCGCGCGTCAGACCGCCGCCCAGGATGTCGTCGAGCCCAGACACCCCCGTGCTGACACGGGCGCCTTCTCTCTCGACCCTGGCTTCAGACATGCTCGCTCCGTAGACGACGCGCCACCTCCCTTAGCGGCGCATGAACGGTTCAACGCCGAAGGCACGGCTAAGTTCAGCCGCGCCGCGCCCGACACGCGGACGGCGGCGAGGGGCGTTGGCAAGCCCGATGGAATTGAGAGCGACTCGTGAAGATCGTGGAGCGTCAGTCGCGGCCTTGCGGCCAGATGGCCTTCACGCCACCGCTGACTTGTCGCCGCTCGCCGTCAGGCCGTTGACCGCGGCGCGGAACGCTTCGCCCCGGGCCTCGAAGTCGCTGAACTGGTCGAACGAGGCGCAGGCCGGCGAGAGCAGGACGACGGCGTCCTCGCCGCTGGCGGCGGCGTCGGCATAGGCCTGTTGCACGGCCTTCTCCAGCGTGCCGCTCATCTTCACGTCGGCCTTGCCGGCCAGGGTCACGGCGAAGACGTTGGCCGCCTCGCCGATCAGATAGGCCTTGGCGATGCGCGGGAAGAGGTCCTTCAGGTCGTCGATGCCGCCGGCCTTGGCGACGCCGCCGGCGATCCAGTAGAACTTCGGATAGCTGGACATCGCCTGGCGGGCGGCGTCGGCGTTGGTGGCCTTGCTGTCGTTGACGAAGCGGACCCTGCCGATCTTGCCGACGGTCTCCATCCGGTGCGCCAGGCCCGGGAAGGTCATCAGACCCTCCACCGCGTCGTGCGCGGGGATGCCGATGGCGCGGGCGGCGGCGTAGGCGGCCGCGGCGTTCTGCCAGTTGTGGCGGCCCGGCAAGCTTCTTGCCCGAAGGAGGTCGGCCATCTCGACCACGCGTTCGCCGGTGGCGTCGTAGAGCACGCCCTGCAGGGCGTAGACGCCCCGGCCCATCGCCTTGCCGGCGCTGATCGGCCAGATGGTGCGGCGGTTGGCGGCGGTGATCTCGGTGCAGATCTGCTGGCACCAGGGATCGTCGACGCCGATGATCGCGGTGTCGCCCTTGCCCTGGTTCAGGAAGATCCGGCGCTTGGCGGCGATATAGCCGTCCATGCCGCCGTGGCGATCCAGGTGGTCGGGCGAGATGTTCAGCAGCACCACCGCGTCGGGCTTCAGGCTCGAGGTCAGGTCCAGCTGATAGGACGACAGCTCCAGTACGTAGACCGCGCCGCCGTGCATGTCCTCCAGGCCGAGAACCCCCAGGCCGATATTGCCGCCGACCCGCGTGTCGCGGCCGGCCGAGGCGCACAGATGGCCGATCAGGGCGGTGGTGGTCGACTTGCCGTTGGTGCCGGTGATGGCGATGATCTTCGGGCGCTTGTGCGCTGGCGCGGCGTTGACCGTCCGGGCGAAGAGCTCGACGTCACCCAGGATCTCGACGCCGGCGGCCTTGGCCTTGCCGACGGTCCAGTGCGGCTTGGGATGGGTCAGCGGCACGCCCGGCGACAGCATCAGGGCGGCGAACTGGCTCCAGTCGGCGGCCTGCAGGTCGACGACGGGGAAACCCTCGGCGGCCGCGGCTTCGCGGCTCTCCGGCTTCTCGTCCCAGAGGGCGACCTTCGCCCCACCCGCGATCAAGGCGCGCGCGGCCGTCAGTCCGGTTCGGCCCAGGCCGAACACCGCGACGGTCTTGTCCTCGAATCCGCGGACGGGGATCATACTCGGGCTCCCTAACGCAGTTTCAGCGTGGCGAGGCCGACGAAGGACAGCATCATCGCCACGATCCAGAACCGGATCACGACGGTGGATTCAGCCCAGCCCAGCTTCTCGAAATGGTGGTGGATCGGCGCCATCAGGAAGACGCGCTTGCCGGTCTTCTTGAAGTAGGCGACCTGGATCATGACGCTCAGCGCCTCGGCCACGAACAGGCCGCCGACAATGCCCAGGACCAGTTCGTGCTTGGCGCAGACAGCGATCGCGCCCAGCGCGCCGCCCAGGGCCAGCGAGCCGGTGTCGCCCATGAAGATCTTGGCCGGCGGGGCGTTGTACCAGAGAAAGCCCATGCCCCCGCCGATGATCGCGCCGCACAGCACCGCCAGTTCGCCGACGCCTGGCGCGAAGTGCAGGTTCAGATAGTCCGCGAACTTGTAGTTGCCGACGAGATAGGCGATCAGGCCGAAGGTCGAGGCGGCGAACATCACCGGCACGATGGCCAGGCCGTCCAGGCCATCGGTCAGGTTCACCGCGTTGGAGAAGCCGGCGATCGTGACCGCGGCGAACACCACGTAGAACCAGCCCAGATTGATCACCAGCGCCTTGAAGATCGGGAAGACCACGCTGGTCTCCATGCCCGGTGTCATCGGCGACTTGGGCGCCCACAGGATCAGGATCACGGCGGCGACGATGGCCACGGCGAACTGGGCGACCAGCTTCTGGACGCTGGAGAGGCCGGCCGTGGTCTGCTTGGTGACCTTGGCGTAGTCGTCCATGAAGCCCAGCAGGCCGTAGCTGCCGGTGATCAGCAGCACGACCCAGACGTGGATGTTGCGCAGGTCGGCCCACAGCAGGGCGCCGACGAACAGGCCGGCCAGGATCATGAAGCCGCCCATGGTGGGCGTGCCGGCCTTCTCGGTGACGTGACGGGCGATGCCATCGGTGCGGATCGGCTGGCCCTTGCCCTGCTTGGCCTTCATCCAGCGAATGAAGCGCGAGCCCATGGCCACGGCGACGATATAGGCGGTCAGCATCGCCATGCCGGACCGGAAGGTCAGGTATTTCAACAGGTTCAGCGCCGGGACATGCTCTTGCGAGCGCGCCAGCCATTCGTACAGGAAGTACAGCATCAGCCCTGTTCCCCAAGGTCGAGCGCCGCCAGGGCCCGGGCGAGAACCCCGGCCTTGGAGCCGTTCGACCCCTTCACCATCACCACGTCGCCAGGCCGGATCGCCCCCGCCAGCTGCGCCGTTAACTTTTCAGTAACTTCCGCGTAGCCGCCTCGCCGAGTCGGCGGAAGCGCCTCCCACAGCGATTTCATGTGGACGCCTGCGACAAAAACAACGTCAACGTTTGCATGGTCGATCGGGCCTGCAAGCTCGGCGTGAAACCGGTCGCTGTCCTCGCCCAGTTCGAGCATGTCGGTCAGCGCCACGACCCGGCGACCGGCGACCTTGCGCGCGCCCAGGGTCTTCAGAGCGGCCTGCATCGAGACCGGATTGGCGTTGTAGCTCTCGTCGACGAGGGTGAAAGTCCCGCCGTCGATGCGGACGGTCTTCTCGGCCCCGCGACCTTCGATCGGGGCGAAAGCCGCCAGGGCGGCCAAGGCCGTCTCGCGCGGCACATCAAGGGCTTCCAGCATCAGCAGGACGCACAGGCTGTTGGGGCCCCAGTGGACCCCGGTCTGCAGCAGGGCAATCTCGATGGGTTCGCCACGCAAGACCGCCTTAGCCACCGATCTTCCCGGCGAAAGCCGGGACCCAGATTCATCCGGAGCGCCCGTCGCCTTGTCATCTGGGCCCCGGCTTTCGCCGGGGAGATCGGACGAGAAAGAGACGAGCTGAGCTGTGCAGTCCGGTGAAGACCCGAAGCTCCAGACGGTCGCGCCGGCCTTCTCGGCCTCGGCCTTCAAAAACTCGAACCAGCGGTTGTCGGCGTTCAGAACCGCGATCCCGCCCGGCCGCAGACCGGCGAAGATCTCGGCCTTGGCGCGGGCAACGCCCTGCTCGCCGTCGGGGAAGTTCTCCAGATGGACCGGGCCGACCGTGGTGATCGCCACCGCGTGCGGCTGGACAAAGCCCGACAGGGGCGTGATCTCGTCGGCGTGGTTCATGCCGATCTCGAACACGGCGCGCTCGCTGTCGCGCGGCATCCGGGCCAGGGTCAGCGGCACGCCGATGTGGTTGTTGTAGCTCTTCACCGACGCGTGGGCCTTGCCCGCCAGACGCAGGCCCGCCTCGACCGCGCGGGTGACGCTGGTCTTGCCGACCGAGCCGGTCACCGCCCCGCGCTTGCACTGCGGCGCGCGCTCGCGAGCGGCGACGCCCAGCCGCTCCAGCGCCTTGAAAGTGTCTTCGACCATTACGGCCGGCGCGTCGACGGCCTTGGCGGCCAGGACGCCGGTCGCGCCGTTGGCGACCGCCTGCGCGACGAAGTCGTGGCCGTCGCGCGCGCCGACCAGCGGCACGAACAGGTCGCCCGCCTCGACGGTGCGGGTGTCGATCGAGACGCCGGTCACGGCGAAGTCGCCAGCGACCGCGCCGCCAACGGCCCGCGCGATCTCGTCAGCCGTCCAAAGCGCTTCAGGCATCGACGCCCTCCAACGCTTCCAGGGCCTCGGCCACGTCGTCGAACGGGTGGACGACGCCAGCGACGATCTGGCCCTGCTCGTGGCCCTTGCCGGCGATGACCAGCACGTCGCCATCGCCCATCAGGTCGACGGCGGCGCGGATCGCGGCGCGTCGGTCGCCGATCTCGCGGGCGCCCGGCGCGGCTTCCAGGATAGCGGCGCGGATCGAGGCCGGGTCTTCCGAGCGCGGATTGTCATCGGTGACGATGGCGATGTCGGCCAGCTTGGCGCCGATCGCGCCCATCAGCGGACGCTTGCCGCGATCGCGGTCGCCGCCCGCGCCGAACACGGCGATCAGCTTGCCGCGCGTGTGCGGGCGCAGGGCTTCCAGCACGGTCTGCAGACCGTCCGGCGTGTGAGCGTAGTCGACATAGGCCTCGCCGCCCTTGGGACCACGCCCGACACGCTGCAGGCGCCCGGCGGCGCCTTCGAGGCTCTCCAGGGCCTTCAGCACCTTGGCGACGTCCTCGCCCGCGGCGACGCACAGGCCGGCGGCGACCAGCACGTTCGAGGCCTGGAAGGCGCCGGCCAGCGGCAGCTTGATGTGGTGGACGACGTCGTCTGCCTCGATCACCAGGTCCTGGCCGGCCGGGGTCGGGGTGCGCGAGATCAGGCGCAGGCCCTGGCCGTCCTCGCCCACCGAGAAAATGCTCTGGCCCGAGATGACGGCGGCGGCGGCGAAATTCGGGAAGGCCTCGCTGTCGGCGTTCAGCACCGCCATGGCCCCGCCGGGGGTAAGCGTGTCGAACAGACGCAGCTTGGCGGCGCGATAGGCTTCCATCGAGCCGTGATAGTCGAGGTGGTCCTGGGTGAAGTTGGTGAAGCCGGCGGCCTTCAGCTTGACGCCGTCGACGCGGCGCTGGTCGACGCCGTGCGAGCTGGCCTCCAGGGCCAGGTGGGTGACGCCCATCTCGGCCAGACGCGCGACCATCTCGGCGACGTCGCCGGCGTCCGGCGTGGTCAGGCCCGGCGGGGTCAGTTGCTGATCCGGTTGGCCCGCTTCACTCACGACGACGCCCAGGGTGCCCATGCTGGCGGCCTTGTGGCCCAGCTTGGCGAAGATCTGGCGACAGAAGCCGGCGACCGAGGTCTTGCCATTGGTGCCGGTGACGGCCACGCACATGGCCGGCTGCTTACCCCAGAAGGCGGACGAGGCCAGGGCGTAGGCGCGCCGGGCGTCCTCGGAACGGACCACCGGCACGCCCAGGCCTTCCAGCCCGTCTTCGGGCGCCAGGATGGCGGCGGCGCCCTTGGACACCGCGCCCGGCGCGAAGTCGCGGCCATCGACCTTGGTCCCCGGCAGCGCGGCGAACAGCCAGCCGGCCGTGACCTTGCGGCTGTCGGCGGTGACGCCGGCGATCACCGGGTCACTGGCGAACGGACGGTTGAACAGTTCCGACAGATGTCTGGTCATAGCCCCGCCTCCGGTGTGGCGCTCTTCTGGGGGCTGGCGATGGTCACCAGCTCGGTCTTGCGTTGCACGCCCAGGAACGGCGCGATGCGTTCGATCACCTTGCCGGCCGCCGGCGCGCCGACCCAGCCGCCGGTCGAGAAACCGAACGACTTGGCGTTACCGTGCGGCTCGTCCATCAGGATCAGCACGAAGTAGCGGTCCGCCTCCAGCGGGCCATCGGTCGGGAACACCGCCGCGAACGACGAGACCTGGCGCTGGTGGTTGTAGCCGCGGATCGAGGGGTCGTATTTCTCGCCGGTGCCGGTCTTGCCGCCGACCGAAAGGCCCGGCACGTCGGCCTTGCCGCCGCTGCCGCCGGGAAGGACGTTCGCCCGCATGATCTTCAGCATCTCGGCCGAGGTGTTTTCCGAGATCACCCGTTTGCCCTCCGGGCGCACGCCCAACGGCAGCTTGCGGATGGTCAGGGGCCTCATTTCGCCGCCGTTCAGCAAGGCGTTCATCGCCTGGGCCAGGGCCAGCGGACTGATGTTCATACCATGGCCGAACGAGGTGGACGCCACCGCGTCCACGTCCCACTTGCGCGGCGTGAGCGGCCTGGCCGACTCCATCAGCTCGACCTTGGCCGGCTTGGTGAGGCCCAGGTTGGTGAAATACTGGCTGAGCCGCGCGCCGCCGATCCGCTCGGCCAGTATGGCGGTGCCGATGTTCGACGAGTGCTTGAACACCTCGACCAGGGTCAGGATCGCCTTGGCGGCGTGATAGTCGTGGATCGTGCGATAGCCCAGCTTGTAGGGCTCGCGCGCGTCGAAGGTCGAGGCGGGCGTCGCCACGCCGGTATCCAGGCCGATGGCCACCGTGAACGCCTTGAAGGTCGATCCCATCTCGTAGACCGAGGCGGCGGCGCGGTTCAGGCGCTGCTCGTCGGTCGCCTCGCCCGGCTTGTTGGGGTCGAAGTCGGGCAGGCTGGCCAGGCCCAGGATCTCGCCGGTGTGGACGTTGGTGACCAGGCCCACCGCGCCCTTGGGCGTGAACTCGGCGGCGGCCTTGCGCAGCTCGTCCTCGAGCGCGGCCTGGACGCGGATGTCGATCGACAGCTGGGTCGGGCCGCCCTGCCCGCCGGCGGCCTTGCGGATCGGATCGTCCAGGGCGCGCTCGGCGCCGGCCAGGCCCTTGCCGCCGCTGTCGACGAAGCCGATCAGGTGCGCGGCCGTCGGACCCAGAGGGTACATCCGCCGCTCCTGCTCCTCGAACGAGATGCCGGGCAGGCCCAGATTGAAGATGGCGTCCTTTTCGTCGGGTGTCAGGCCGCCCAGGACGAAGGCGCGGTGATCGCCGAACACGGCCTTGTCCAGGCGCTTGGCCGGGACCTGCGGCAGGGCCTTGCCCAGGGCGCGGCGCACTTCCTTGGCGTCCCAGACCTCGCGCGGATCGACATAGAGGGCGTAGTGAGCCAGGTCGACGGCCAGCAGCTTGCCGTTGCGGTCGACCACATCGCCGCGCGCGCCGTCGGCGCCCTGGGCGTAGCCGTTACCCTGCCCCGCGTGCGAGAACAGCGCCGCCCAGCCGGCGCCCAGGCCGACGCCGACGAAGCACAGGCTGAAGAAGCCCATGACCAGGAAGATGCGGATGCGCGTGTCATCCTCGGGCTTGGCCGCGGCGCGCGAGCGCTCGAAGGCGTGCTCCAGCCGCCATACGCGCTCGATCAGCCACCGCCACAGCGGCGACTGGAAGCCGCCGGGACCAAGATTGGAGAGGCTCATCGCTGGACCCCTTCAGCTTGAGGGGGCGGCGGGATGTCGTCGGGCACGGCTTCCGGCGCGTCGGCGGCCAGGGCCTCGGGTGCGACCGGCGCGGCCGAGATCGGCGCGCGCGGCAGCTCGCGGCGGCGCGCGACGTCGATCAGGGCGTCCTCGGTGATCTCGTGGTCCGGCGCGATCGGCTTCAGCTGCATCATCTGCGCCAGTTGCTCGATGCGGCGGGGCTGCTCCAGATGGGCGACCTCGGCTTCCAGCAGACGCTTGCGGACGCCCTCGTCGACGATCTCCTGCTCGATGCGGCTGATCTCCTGGCGCTCGCGACCCGCGAAGGTCTTGGCCAGATAGACGCTGGTCACCAGGGTCAGCAGGACGCCCATGCCCGCGACCTCGACGATGCGGAAGCCCCGGATTCGGCGATCGAACAGGCCGACGCTGGTCACGCGGAAGCCTCCCAAACGGGAGCCGCCGTGCGCACGGCGGCGCGCAGCTTCGACGAGCGCGCGCGCGGATTGACGGCCAGCTCGGCCTCGCCCGGTGCGATGGCCTTGTTGGCGATCAGTTGGAAGCTGGCCGGCGCGCCGGTCGGCGCCTGCGGCAGGTGGCGCGAGCCGCCCGGCGTGCGCCCGGCCCGCTCGGCTAGGTAATTCTTGACGATGCGGTCTTCCAGCGAGTGGAAGGTCACCACCGCCAGCCGGCCGCCCGGCTTCAGGATCCGCTCGGCGGCGGCGAGCCCCGCCTCCAGCTCGGCCAGTTCCTCGTTGACCGCGATGCGCAGCCCCTGGAACGAGCGCGTGGCCGGGTGGACCTTGGCGCCCTTGCGGCCGCCCAGGGCGCGTTCGATGACGTGCGCCAGGTCCAGGGTGCGCTCGAACGGACGCTCCTCGCGACGCTTGACGATGAAGCTGGCGATGCGGCGCGAGGCGTGCTCCTCGCCATAGACATAGAGGATGCGGGCCAGCTCGGTGTGGTCGAGCTCGTTGACGAGGTCGGCGGCGGTCGGACCCGTATCGCTCATCCGCATGTCCAGCGGGCCGTCGCGCATGAACGAAAAGCCGCGCTCGGCCTCGTCCAGCTGCATGGACGACACACCGATATCCAGCACCACGCCGTCGACCGACTGCGGCTCGAAATGCTCGGCCATCCGGGAAAAGCGGTCCTGGATCAGGCGGAAGCGATCCGCCGGCAGGCCTTCGGTGAACTTCTGGACGGTCGGGTCGCGGTCAAAGCCGACGACGGTCGCGCCCGTGGCCAGGATCGCGCGGGTATAGCCGCCGGCCCCGAAGGTGCCGTCGATGATGGTCTCGCCCGGACCCGCGCCCAGGGCCTCGACCACTTCATTCAGCAGGACGGAGATGTGCGGCGCTTCGCTCACGACGCAGCCCCGAACTTGGCGACGCGCTGTTGGGCGCGCAGGGCCGCCAGACCTTCCTTGGCCAAGTCACGCTGCGTCGCGCGATGGGCCTGGAAGGCCTCGCGCGACCAGATCTGAAAACGCTCACCCATACCGACGACGGCTACCCAATCCGTGAGGCCGCACATTTCGCACAGCTGGTCGGGGAGCGTAATGCGACCAGCTGTATCAAAAGACAGTTTGGCCATGCCGCCCAGGACGCTGGTCTCCAGCGCGGTGCGGGTCGGATCTCCGAACGGCATCTCCTCGATCACCGCCAAGTAACGATCGAACAAGGCTTTTCCGCCAGCTTCCAGGCAATCGGCCTCGATCGAGGGGAAGCAGAAGATGCCGTCGAACAGGCCGGAGACGGCCGCGCGGAATTCCTGCGGCACAACGATGCGCCGCTTGCTGTCGAGCTGTTTCTCGAACGTCGAGAGAAACACTGAAGCCAACCCCGCCCAAGCCCAAGCCGGTCGGCGAGCTGCCACCACCTCGCCCCGACGCGAATTGGGTTAACATGGGATGAACTGGGAGACAATGACACCAACTGCCATTTCATCGACAATTCAAAGATGTCGCACGCCTTCTTCACGGAGCACGGAAGTTAATCAACAGAACATACACAGAACTCACCACACAAACGCCTTGGGCCGTCGCAGTTCGTCCCATTGGATGTGAACTTCAGGCGCCGTGGCCTTTCCCCGCGCGTAGGAAGACTCGGATGCGCCGCGCGTGAACGCGCTCTGTCGCCTCCCCGCCAGACGGGGAGGATGGGGACCAGATGATCTGTAAGCCGGGTTCTGTTCCGCCGCTCGAAAGCGACGGCGACGATCATTCCTCTAGGCCGGCCATTGCTGGACGGCTCTCGCGACCTACCCGGACCCTCTCGGCCAGTGACGGCCTATCCGACGCGAGGCCGGCGCGGGGTCCCTATTCGGTCTTGCTCCAGGCGGGGCTTGCCATGCCGTCCCTGTCGCCAGGTCCGCGGTGGGCTCTTACCCCACCCTTTCACCCTTCCCGCCCCGTAGGGAGGAGGTTTGCTTTCTGTGGCGCTATCCCTGGGATCGCTCCCGGTGGGCGTTACCCACCGCCTTGTCACCGTGGAGCCCGGACTTTCCTCGGCGTCCGAAGACGACGCGACCGCCCGATCATCTGGTCCGGGACGGTGTTTGACGGGGCGGAGCCCAAACGTCAACGCTCCAGCGTCAAAGCTCTCGCATCAGGCGCGCGATCGGATGCTCGCCCAGCCCCCGGGCAGCGCCCAACCGATCGGCGTCGTTCTTGTTCTGCGAGAGCTTGAAGGTCCCGTCCAGCCGCTCGACGAACAGCCGGCCGCCCATGATCCCGCGCAGCAAGGCCTCGAACTTGCCGGCCTTCATCTTGTCGCGGGTCCAGGGCTTCTTGGGGAGAAGCCGCGCCTCTTCCTGGGCCGACAGGTCGTCCAGCAGGGCCACCAGTTCGGCCTCGTCCAGCGGCGCGACCGAGCCCTCGGCTTCGACGGATTGGTAGTTCCAGGTCGGTACCTGGTCAGCGCTCTCGTACCAGTCCGGGCTGACATAGGCGTCCAGACCCGTGGCCAGCACCACCGCCCGGAAGCCCTGGGTCAGGTGCGGCGCCAGGACGTTGCCGCGTGACAGGTGGAAGTCGAGGGCGATCTCGCCGTCCAGGTCGCGGATCACCACCGGCGACTGGGCCACGAATGGCCGGCCACCGACGGACGCGGCGATCGTCACGAACGGGTGGGCGCGGATGAAGTCCAGCAGGACCGCGCGATCCTCGACGTGGAAGCGGCCGTCCGGGTGCATCAGTCCGCCGCCGCGCGCAGCAGGCCCACCAGCCGCGCCCGGGTCTCGCCGTCGGCGATGCCGTCGAAGCGGCTCTGCAGCCAGTGGCGCTGGAAGGCGCCGACCACCGTCGTGGTCCACTCGTCGTACTTGCCGGTGGGGGCGCAGTCGAAGCCAAGGCGGGTCAGGCCAGCTTGCAGGGCGAAGACGCCGGTCCCCTCCTCGCCCTGGCCCAGCGGCGCGCCGGGCGACGGCGCGGGCTCGATCCAGAGGCCGTGGCCGCTTTCGGCGAGACGCTTCCACGGGAAGAGCTCGCCCGGATCGACCTTGCGGCCCGGCGCGATGTCGGAGTGGCCGAGGATGCGGCTGTCTGGGATCATCCAGCGCGAGCGCACGTCGGCCAGCAGATTGATCACGGAGGCGATCTGGGCCTCGGGGAACGGGCGGTAGCCGAACTCGTGGCCGGGATTGACGATCTCGATGCCGACCGAGGCCGAGTTGATGTCCTTGACGCCCTTCCAGAAGGCCGCCCCGGCGTGCCAGGCGCGGCGCTCCTCGGGCACGAGGCGGAAGATGCGGCCGTCTTCTTCGACGCAGTAGTGCGCCGACACCTTGGCCTCGGGGTCGCGCAGGCGCTCGATCGCGGCCTCGCCGGTCTCCATGCCCGTGTAGTGCAGCACGATCGTGTCGGGCACGGCCTTGCGGGCGTCGAAATTGGGCGACGGGGCCTCGATAAGGCTCAGACTCATTGGGCGCGGTTCCGGATCGACATCAGCAACGGCATGACCTGATTCCGCCGAAGCGCGATGATCAAGACGCCGGTCAGGGCCAGGCCGGCTCCCACGCCCATCCGCAGGTCGAAATGATCGTGGGTGACCAGCACGCCCAGCAGGATGGTGAAGAGCGGCGTCAGCAGGGTGAGCGGAGCGATCAGATTGGCCTCGTAGCGCTGGATCAGCCCGTAATAGGCCGTATGGGCCACGACCGAAACCACCAGGGCCGAGAACACCACCGCCGCCACGAACGGCCAGCCCGCCGCGATCCCCGCCGCGACCTGTCCGGGCTCGATCGCCGCGCTCATCGCAGCCAGCGGCCAGATCGACGAGAAGCCGACCCAGGCCTGGAACTGCAAGGGCCGCACGCCCTCGACCTGCTTCATCATCACCGCGCCCAGCGAGCCGGCGAAGGCGGCCGCCACGATCAGCCAGAGCCCCGGCGACAGCACGAAGCCCTGCGGGCTCCACATCACCGTCACCGCCCCGGCCAGGGTCAGGGCGATGCCAAGCCCCCGCCGCCAGCGGATCGTCTCGCCCAGCATCAGCATCGACAGCAGGGTCGTGAACGGCACGCCCAGCTGGATCACCACCGACGCCGCCGACGGCGAGGCGGTCTTGAAGCCCATGAACAGCAGGGCGAAGTTCCCCGCTCCCATCAGCAGCGCCACCACCACGATCCGCCACGTCGGCTTGGGCGCGGGCAGCAGCCACGGCAGGGTCGCCAAGGCCACCAGCGAGAAGCGCACCGCCGCGTAGAACAGCGGCGGCACGCCCCAATGGGCGACCACGATCTTGGAGATGATGTTGTTGCTGGCCCAGACCAGACAGATCAGGACCAGCAGGCCGAAGTCGCGAAGAGACATGAACTATCCGATAGGCCGCGGTTGACGTTCGGTCAAAACGGTCGTTTGTTGGTGAACACTGTTCACATACGACCACACCGGGTCAACCGGCGGGCGGAGCAAACGGGCGGAAGCGGATGACCATCGAACATGTCGACGTCCTGATCGTGGGCGCGGGGCTTTCAGGGATCGGCGCGGCCTATCACCTGAAGAAGCACTGCCCCGGCAAGACCTATGCGATCCTGGAGGGGCGCGAGGCGATCGGCGGCACCTGGGACCTGTTCCGCTATCCGGGCATCCGCTCCGACAGCGACATGTACACCCTGGGCTACAGCTTCAAGCCGTGGAAAGCCGCCAAGGCCATCGCCGACGGCCCGTCGATCCTGAACTACGTCCGCGAAACGGCGCGTGAGCACGACGTTGACCGTCACATCCGCTTCAAGCACATGGTCAAGCGCGCCAGCTGGTCGACGCAGACGGCGACCTGGACGGTCGAGGCCGAGCATGACGGTCAGACCGTCACCTTCACCTGCGGCTTCCTCTATATGTGCGCCGGCTATTACCGCTATTCGGCCGGCTACACGCCCGAGTTCGCGGGGACCGAGCGCTTCAGGGGGGCGATCGTCCACCCGCAGCACTGGCCCGAAGCCCTCGATTACACCGGCAAGAAGGTCGTGGTGATCGGCAGCGGCGCCACCGCCGTGACCCTGGTGCCAGAGATGGCCAAGACGGCCGAGCACGTGGTCATGCTGCAGCGCTCGCCGACCTATGTGGTCTCACGCCCGGCCGAGGACGGGATCGCCAACTGGCTGCGCTCCAAGCTGCCGGCCATGACCGCCTATGGCCTCACCCGCTGGAAGAACGTCCTCTTCCAGATGCTGTTCTTCAACATGGCCCGCAAGAAGCCAGAGAAGGTCAAGGAGCGCCTGCTGGGCATGGTCCGCGAGCACCTGGGCCCGGACTACGATATCGAGACCCACTTCACGCCGCGCTACAATCCCTGGGATCAGCGCCTGTGCCTGGTGCCGGACGCCGACCTGTTCGACTCGATCAAGTCGGGCGCCAGCTCGGTGGTCACCGACCACATCGAGACCTTCACCGAGACCGGTCTCCAGCTGAAGTCCGGCAAGACCCTGGACGCCGACGTCGTCGTCACGGCCACCGGCCTGCAGATGCAGCTGCTCAGCGGCATGGAGGTCGTGGTCGACGGCAAGGTCGCCGACCTGTCCCAGTCGATGAGCTACAAGGGCATGATGTTCAGCGACGTGCCGAACCTGGCCTCCGCGTTCGGCTATACCAACGCCAGCTGGACGCTGAAGGCGGACCTGACCTCCGAATATGTCTGCCGCCTGCTGAACCACATGGACCGCACGCGAACCGACTTCTGCGTGCCGCGCGTCGACGGCGAGATGGAGGTCGCGCCATGGCTCGACTTCTCGTCCGGCTACGTCACCCGCGCGATCGGCCAGTTCCCCAAGCAGGGCCTGCGCAAGCCGTGGAAGGTGCACCAGAACTACGCTCTGGACCTGGCGGCCCTGCGCCTGGGCAAGGTTGAGGACGGAGTCATGCAGTTTGGCCGCAAGACCGGGGTGAAGGCCCAGCCCGTGAAGGCGATGGAAGCGGCCTGACGAGGCTTCCCTATCGCCATCTCCTCCCCGCCTTCGCGGAATGAGCGGTATCGGCGATAGCTCTACGCCTCCTCGTCGAACCCTTCGTCATCCGCGACAGGAGCTGTCGCCGGCGCGGCCTTCGGCGTCTTGCGTTTCACGAACCGCAGCGCCGTGTGGCTCTTGGAGAAGGCGCAGACCTTGGTGTCGGACAGGCCAAAGCCGCGCGCGGCGGTCAGCACGTCGGTGTCCTTCAGCGGCGCGCCCTTGCCCTTCTGGGAGACGATCCAGATCGCGCCCTTGTCGGCCAGGATCCACATCAGGTCCTCCAGCCGGTCGAGGTCGGCCAGGTCGTCGGCGGCCAGGAACAGGATATCGACGCCGTCGGCCTCATCGGCGTCGACCGGCTCGACGCGGGTAGACAGCTCGGCCAGGAACGCCGCGTCCTCGACGCCGTCGATGACCACGGTCATGCCCGGCTTGACGCCAAGCTTGTCCAGGCGCGAGGGCGGGTTCTGGATGGCGTGCAGCCACTTGTCGGCCTGGCCCGGCTCCAGGGTGAACCGCGTGCCGTCGCTCAGCACCAGGTCATCGCCCTCGGTCCGCAGGTTCTTCAGCGCGTGGCCCTGGTAGATGCCGCGATAGGCCCCGCGGAAGATCAGCTTCGGCGGCTCCCACAGCAGCTTGCCCTCGCTGTCGCCGTCCGACAGCTGACCCCAGACGCCGCTCGCTTCCTTGCCCATGATCTCAGGCGCCCTTGAACACGGGCGCGCGCTTTTCGAGGATCGCGTCGACGCCTTCCATGTGGTCCTCGGTGTGGTGGGCGATGGCCTGGGCGGCCGCGCTCATCTCCATCAGGGTGTCGTAGCTGGCCGTCTGGCCGTGCTTGAGCAGGCTCTTGGCCATGCGCAGGGCGTACGGCGGCTGCTGGGCGATGCGGTTGGCGAGCGTCAGGGCCTCGTCCATCAGCGTCTCGGCCGGCACGGCCTTGCTGATCAGACCCCAGTCGGCGGCCTTGGCCGCGTCGATGACGTCGCCGGTGAACAGCAGTTCCGCCGCGCGGCTCATGCCGATCGTGCGCGGCATCAGCCAGGCGCCGCCGTCGCCGGGAATCAGACCCAGCTTCAGGAAGGTGACGCCGAACCGGGCCGTGTCGGCGGCGATGCGGATGTCGGTCATGCAGGCCACGTCGCAGCCCAGGCCGATCGCCGCCCCGTTCACCGCCGCGATCGACGGGACCTCAAGGCCGTAGATGGCCCGGACGATTCGGTGGATGTTCTTGCGGTAGCCGTCGCGCACGGCCACGCCGTTGCCGCCGAACGCGCCCTCGCGCGCCTTCATCGCCTTGACATCGCCGCCGGCCGAGAAGGCCTTTCCCGCGCCGGTCAGGATCACGCAGCGGATCTCCTGATCGTCGTTGATCGCCTCGCAAGCGGCGACCACCTGGTCGCCGTCGCCCGGCGCGCCGAGGGCGTTCATCGTCTCCGGACGGTTCAGGGTGAGGATGGCGACGTGGCCGCGCTTCTCGGTAAGGATCAGGGACAAGGCTGGGCGCTCCTGCGAATTCTGTTTTTTCCTTCCATAGCCTGCTTTCCCACGCTGCGCAGCCGAACAGGCACACACAACCTTTACGCTTATGAAGATCACGAAAACGCGACTGGCGCGGCGACGCGCGGCGACATTGACTGGACATAGGGACGATCACGAAGGCTGCGGCGAATGACCGAGCACGCGAAGGCCCGACACGTGTTGATTATCGAGGATGAAATCCTCGTCGCGTTCGAGGTCGAAGCCCTTCTGGCGGAGCAGGGCTTCACGAGTTTTGATATCGCCGACAGCCTGTCGGACGCCTTGGCCTTGGCCTTGGCGAATCCGCCAGATCTGATTACCGCCGACTATCGGATCGTCGGCGGCACCGGCGAGGAGGCCGTCGAGGCCATCCAGCGGAAGCTGGGCCGCATCCCCGTCGTCTATGTCACCGGCAACGCCGACCAACTGCAGGGTCGCCTCACCCCGATCGTCGACAAGCCGATCTCGGCTCGCCGCCTGCGCGAGGCCTGCGTCCGCGCCGCCCTGTCCTGAGATTGTCCGCCGTCCGCCAAGGCTCTAGAAGCAGGGCCACGGGAGGATGCGATGCACGAGATCACCACCCTCGAGGCTCTTGAGGCGCTGTATCAGCCCCAGCCGGCCCCCGCCTCGACCGTCAAGGTCACCGACCACATCACCCCGCACTACGCGGCCTTGATCCAGGCCTCCCCGTTCGTGGCCCTGGCCACCGTCGGCCCCGAAGGCCTGGACTGCAGCCCGCGCGGCGACCTGCCCGGCTTCGTCCGCATCGCCGATCCCCGGACGCTGATCCTGCCCGACCGGCGCGGCAATAACCGAATCGATTCGTTGCGCAATGTCGTCCGCGACCCGCGCGTGGCGCTGCTGTTCCTGATCCCCGGCTCAGGCACAACCTTCCGCGTCAACGGCCGGGCGATGCTGAGCGTCGATCCCGACCTGCTGGACAGCTTCGCCGTCGACGGCAAGCCGCCGCGCACGGCCATGGTGGTCACGGTCGTCGAAGCCTACTTCCAATGCGCCCGCGCCATCGTCCGCTCGGGCCTCTGGAAGCCGGAAAGCCAGGTCGACCCGAAGTCCCTGCCCACGCCCGGCGCCATGCTGGCCGCCGTCACCGCCGGCGAGGTCGGCGGCGAGGCCTACGACCGCGAATGGCCGGGTCGCGCGGCGAAGACGATGTGGTGATGATCAGCTTTCCTCGATTTGGCGTTCGTCCTCGCGGCTGATCGAGACCTCCTCGAAATCCAGCTCCTCCTGCAGGACCAGAAAGGCGTCGGCGCCGACAGCCTGGCCGTCGCGCAATTCCTCCAGCCGCTCACGCTGGCGGCGGATGGCCTTGAGGCCCAGGGCCCTCCGCGCTTCCAGCTCACCGGTCCGCGTCGGGAAGGTGGTCGGCACCGCGGCGAAACGGTAGCGCCAGTGGTCTGCGGCCGCGCTCGTCTTGCCCTCCAGCGCCTTGAGGGCGACGCCGGCCATGTCGGCCCGGATACGGACCAATTCCGCGTCGAGGCCGTTCTCGCCGTCCAAGCGCAGCAGACGGACCAACGGCGACAGGGTCAGGCCCTGCAGCACCAGGGTGGCCAGCACGACGGCGAAGGCGGTCAGCACGATCAGGTCGCGTTGCGGGAAGTCGCCCGGCAGGGCGAAGGCGGTCGCCAGGGTCACGAGGCCGCGCATGCCGCACCAGCCGACCAGCACGCCGTGGCGCAGGCTGGGGGTCGGATAGGCGTCGCCTCGCAGGCCGGGGAGGATCTGCGACAGCCGGATATAGGTCAGCACCCAGACCATCCGCACCGCGACCAGGCAGCCGACCACCGCGGCGGCGAAAACGGCCGCCTCCATCAGGCGCTCGCGCGGCATGCTGGCGACGATGGTGCGCGCCTGCAGGCCCATCAACAGGAAGGCCAGGACGTTCAGCAGGAACACCGACGAGGTCCAGACCGCGAAGCTGTGGATGCGCATGCGCGGCGGCGTGCGCAGGCTGGCCGTTCTGGCGATGGTCATGGCGAAGGCCACCAGGCAAAGCACCGCCGACAGCCCCAGGCGCTCGGCGATGATCCAGGCTCCAAAACACGCGACGAACTCCGCCATGTTGCCGCCCAGCGTGCCGGTCACGAAAGGGTTCATGAAGCGCAGCACGCGCGCCAGGACGATCCCCAGGATCACCCCGCCGGGCGCCGCAAGCGTCAGCTTCACGGCCAGGGCGGTGTCGATGCCGCCCTGGGCCTGGAAAGCCAGCGCCGCCGAGAACAGCAGCAGGGCCGAGGCGTCGTTCAGCAGGCTCTCGCCCTTCAGCACCGCGACCGAGCCGCGCGGCAGGCGCACGGTGGTGAGGATGGCGGTGGCGGCCGCCGCGTCCGGCGGAGCGACGATCGCGCCCAGGGCCAGGGCCGCGGCGATCGGCAGGCCGACCATGGTCACGCCCAGCCACGCCACCGCGCCGGCGCTGAGGATCACCGCCACGATGGCCAGGGCGAACAACGGCCGCCACATTTTGCGCACATCAGCGACCGGGAAGTCGAAGGCCGCGTCGACCAGCACCGGGGCCAGGAACAGGGCCAGGGCCGTATGCGGCTCGATCGAGATCTTCGGCAGGCCGGGGACAAGGGCGAAGCACACGCCGGCCGCGGCCAGCAGGGCCGGATAGGGCGCGTTCAGCCGACGCGAAACCTGCAGCAGCAGGACGGCGGCGGCCAGCAGGACGAGCAGGCTCTCGAAAAAGCTCAAGCGGTGTCTCCGGGTCCGCGCACGACCTTACGCACCTGATCTCAAAACAAAAGCGGCCCTGGGCTCCCCACCCAAGGCCGCTTGAAACACATTGAGTCGCCCCAAGTTCCCTTGGAGAGCAGCGCTTAGTCGTCGCGATGGACGCGTTCGCGGCGCTCGTGGCGTTCCTGGGCTTCGACGCTCATGGTCGCCGTAGGGCGAGCATCCAGTCGAGCCAGGCCGATGGGCTCGCCCGTCTCCTCACAATAGCCGTAGGAGCCGTCCTCGACGCGGCGCAGGGCCTGGTCGATCTTGGAGATCAGCTTCCGTTGACGATCGCGGGTACGGAGCTCAAGAGCCCGGTCGGTTTCCGAGGACGCGCGATCAGCGAGATCGGCGTGATTCTCGGTTTCTTTCTGGAGATGAGCGACCGTTTCGCGAGATTCGCGAAGGATCTCCTCTTTCCAGGCTAGCAGCTTGTCCTTGAAATACTCAAGCTGCCGCTCATTCATGAAAGGCTCGTCCTCGGAAGGACGATAGTCAGACTTTTCGACAAGAACAGTGGCCGTTTGCATCAACGCCTCACGCCCCAATGAACTCAGCCCTTAAGGGCTGCGTGCTTATAGCAAAAGGTGAGCCGGGTTCAATGAACCTCGCGTGAGCGGCGCGTTCAGGTCGCGCGCCTCCCGCAAAAGGGCCGTGAACACGGCGACGACGCGTATAGAACGCGCAAGAAAGACTGGCGTGGCAGGGAAACGCCGATTTTGAAGTCCCCGCCCCGGCCATCTCAGCTACGCGCCTGAAGCTTGGCCAGCTCGACGGCGGCGCGCGTCTCGATGTCGTTGAGGATCCCTTCCAGGTTGGGATCGTCGGTATTGTCCCGCTGCTCGCGGATGGCGCGCGTCAGGCGGTCCAGGGTGTCGGATGAGATGTCGCCGTCGATCAGCCCGACCCGCACATCGCCCAGCAGGTCGAGGATGTGCTCGGCGCGGCGCACCGCGCGGCGCTTGCGCTCCAGCGGATTGCCGACCGCGCCCATCTCTTGAAGCGCCAGCAGGGCGTCGACCGAGCCGACGCCGGACAGGCCGCCGACCGAGGCGGTGCTCGCGGCGCCGCTGGCGGCGTTCACGGATGGCAGCGAAAAGCCCGTCGACCCGCCGGCCGGCTTGGCCCGCGACGCGCCGCTCGCACCTACGCCCCCCGTGCTGGAAACCTTCATCCGACAGCTCCAAAAAGCTCATGGCGCGAGTCACTTATCCCGCGATCTCAACATAATCCGCCTGGGCGCTTGAAGTATGGTTAATGCCGGGCAGATTCTGCCGCGAGGCGCCCTGCGGACCACCGCCGAATCCCGAATCCGTTGAGTCACAAGGCCCTGAGCACGATCAGGAAACTGGCCCGCTTCTGGCATGGAGCGGCGCGGGGACGGTTCCCCACGACGAGATTGCCATGCCGCGTTCATTCTTTCGCATCCTGCTGACCGCCCTGGTCGCCGCTTCGGCGCTGGTCGCCGCCCCGGCGTTCGCCAAGTCGCGGATCAAGGACATCGTCGCCTTCGAAGGCGTTCGCGAGAACCAGCTGATCGGCTACGGCATCGTCGTCGGCTTGAACGGCACCGGCGACAGCCTGCGCAACGCGCCGATGACCAAGCAGAGCCTCGAGGCCATGCTGGAACGCCAGGGCGTCAACGTCCGCGACGGCAATCTTAACACCAAGAACACCGCCGCCGTCATGGTCACGGCCGCCCTGCCCCCCTTCTCGGCGGCCGGCTCGAAGGTCGACGTGACGGTCTCGACCCTGGGCGACGCCAAAAGCCTGCTGGGCGGCACCCTGCTCGTCACCAGCCTGCAAGGCGCGGACGGCCAGACCTATGCCGTGGCGCAAGGCACGGTCCAGACCGGCTCGGTCTCGGCGGGCGGCGCCTCGGGCAGCTCGGTCACCAAGGGCGTTCCGACCGCCGGCCGCATCGCCAGCGGCGGCGTCATCGAGCGCGAGACCGGCTTCCAGATGGTCAATATGGACATCATGCGCCTGACCCTGCGCAATCCGGACTTCACCACCGCCCGCCGCGTCGCCGACGCCATCAACGCCAAGTTCCCCGGCTGCGCCCAGGCCCAGAACCCCACGATCATCGCCACCCGCGCCCCTCCCGGCATGGACATGATCACCTTCATGACCAACATCGAGAACCTGATGGTCGAGCCCGACGGTCCGGCCAAGGTGGTGATCGACGAAGTGGCCGGCGTCATCGTCATGGGCGACGACGTCCGCATCAGCAAGGTGGCCATCGCCCAGGGCAACCTGACCATCTCGGTCCAGGAAAACCCCGCCGTCAGCCAGCCGGCGCCTTTCAGCCAAGGCCAGACGGCCGTGGTCCCGCAATCGACGGTGAATGTCGACGAGGAGAAGGGCAAGAAACTGCTCACCCTGGGCGGCTCGCCGTCGCTCAAGAGCCTGGTCGGCGGCCTCAACGCGCTGGGCGTCACGCCCCGCGACATGATCTCGATCCTGCAGGCCGTGAAGGCCGCGGGCGCCCTGCAAGCCGACATCGAGGTGATGTGATGAGCACGCTGTCGACCATCTCCACCTTCGTCCCGCAGTTCGGCGCGACCGCCGCCACGATCAAGACCGCCGCCAAGGCGGTGCAGAGCGCCGCGAGCACGGCCCAGGGCGCGGTTCAGGACGCCGCCAGCGCGGCCAAGGAGGCCGCCCGGCGCGCCAAGATCGCCGACACGGCCAAGACCTTCGAGTCCTCGTTCATGTCCGTGATGATGCAGCAGATGTTCGAGGGCGTGAAAACCTCCGAACCGTTCGGCGGCGGCAACGGCGAGGAGATGTTCAAGTCGGTCCTGACCGACGCGATGTCGAAGGAAGTGACCAAGGCCGGCGGCATCGGCCTGGCCGCCACGATCCAACGCGAAATGCTGAAGATGCAAGGTCTGAAGGAGTAACCCCATGGCCATCGCCGCCATCGACGCCGACGATCGCGTCCACCAGCTGACCCTGTTGACCGAGCGCCTGACCGACCTGATCGCCCGGGAGGCCTCGGCCTTCGAAAGCCACCGCCCGCACGAGGCGGCGCAGTATGTCGAAGAGACGGCCAAGTTGGCCAATGTCTACCGGCACGAGTCGATGCGGGTGCGCCACAACCCCGCCCTGCTCGAAAGCGCCCGTCCCGAGCTGCGCCAGAGGCTGATCCGCGCCACCGAGGCTTTCGACGCGGTTCTCGCCCGCCAGGCGCGCGCCGTGAACGCCGCCAAGACGGTCACCGAGGGCCTGGTCCACGCCGTGGCCCAGGAGATCGCCAGCCAGCGCGCCGCCCCGGCCGCCACCTACGGCGCCGGCGGCATGGTCACCGACCGCCCGCAGCACGGCGCGGCGATCACCCTGAACCGCAAGGCCTAGGAACAGAAACCTCGTCCTTCGACAGGCTCAGGATGAGGTTTCCACCGAACGCCAGCACTGATCCTCATCCTGAGCCCGTCGAAGGACGAGGATCACACTCTGCCTAACCGATGAATTCGAACACCGCCGCCGCTCGCATCGCCCCCTGGGCGTCGCCGTAGTCGGCGACCGGATACTCGGCCACGACGCGCAAGCGTTCGGTGGGCAGGAAGGCCCGGAAGGGATCGCCGATCAGCACCGCGATTCCGGACGCGGCGCAGCGCTCCAGATAGGCCGTGACCCGCCCGGCCAGGTCAGGGTCGTAGAAGAGATCCCCCACCAGCATCAGGTCGACCTCAGGCGGATCCCCGCCGGTGATGTCGGACCGCGTGACCTCGACCGCCACGCCGTTGGCGGCGGCGTTCAGGCGCGTGGCGGTCGCGGCATAGGGATCGATGTCGACCGCCCTCACCGCGCCCGCGCCCGCCAGGGCGGCGGCGATGGCCACCAGGCCCGAGCCCGCGCCGAGGTCCAGCACGCGCTTGCCGGCGACGATCTCCGGATGATCGAGGACGTGTCGCGCCAAAGCCAGGCCACCGCCCCACGGCCGCGCCCAGTAGGGCGAGCCGAAACCCGGATCGGCCTCGGCCAGCCGCATCAGGCCGCTGCGCGGCCCCGCGCGATGCAGGCGGATCTCCGGGACGCCTGGCGCGGGCTCCAGCGGCAGACGATCCAGGATGAAGGCTTCGAGATCGGTCGTCATGGCTCGCCGCCCAAGCTTATCGTTCTCTCGACGCCGATCGCATCCAGGAAATCGGCGTCGTGGCTGACCACCAGCAGCGCCCCGTCATAGCCCGACAGCGCCGCCTCGACGGCTTCGATCGAGGCCAGGTCCAGGTGGTTGGTCGGCTCGTCCAGGATCAGCAGTTGCGGCGGGACGGCGGCGCAGAGCACGCAGGCCAGAGCCGCCCGCAGGCGCTCGCCGCCGCTCAGGGTCCCCGCGACCTGATGCGCCGCAGTGTTACGGAACAGGAACCGCGCCAAGGCCGCATGGGCGTCGTTCTGGGACGCGGTCGGGTTCAGGCGGCGGAAGTTCTCCAGGATGGTCTCGTCGTCGGCCAGCAGCGCCGCCCGCTGATCGAGCAGGGCGAACGGGACGGACAGCTTCACCGCCCCCGCCGTCGGGGCCAACGCGCCGGTGGCCAGCCGGATCAGGGTCGTCTTGCCCGTCCCGTTCGGTCCGGAGATCGCCACCCGCTCGGGCCCGGCGATGCGAAACGACAGGTCTTCGATCACCGGCGTTCCGTCCGGCCAGCCGAAGGTCACCGCCTCGAAAGCCAGCACGCCGCGCCCTTCCGCCAGGCCTGACGACGGCAGGTCGAAGCCCAGGGTCCGGGCGCGCTCGACGCGGGCCTCGGCCGAGACCTTGGCCTGGGCCGCCTCGGCCGTCAGCTTGTCGGCGAGCTTACCCTCGCGCGCGCCGCTGTTCTCGGCCCGCTCGGCCATCATGCCCAGCACGATTTTCGGCGTCCCGCCCCGGTCCGCGAACTTGCGGCCGGCGGCGTCCCGGCGCTCCTTGCGCTCGCAGGCCACTTGGGCCTCGCGGGCGACGCGGCGGACCTCCTTCTCGGCGTGGTCGAGGTCGCGCTGGGCGGCCTGCGCCGCCTCGGCCTTGCGTTCGACATAGAGGTCCCAGCCGCCGCCGTAAGACCGCGCGCCCAGCGACGACAGCTCAACGATCCGGTCCATGCCGCGCAGCAGGCCGCGGTCGTGGCTGACCACCACCGCCCCGCCGCGCCAGCGGGCCAGCACCTTGCCGACGATCCCCCGCGCCTCGGTGTCGAGATTGTTGGTCGGCTCATCAAGCAAGAGAACGTCGGGCCGGGCGATCAGCAGCCGCGCGAGGCCGGCGCGCGTCGCCTGCCCACCCGACAGCGCCGTCGCCGGTCGCTCGGGGTCGAAGCCCGCCAGGCCGACATCGGCCAGCGCCTGATCCAGCCGCGCCGGCAGATCCCAGTCCGCTTCGGCCAGGTCGACCTCGTCGCCCTCCCCGCGCTCGATGCGCGACAGGCGATCCCAGGCCTCGCCGACGCCCAGCAGGTCGGCCAGTCGCGCCCCCGGCGAGACGTCTGGCGTCTGATCGAGGGTCGCGACGGTCCCCGCCCGCGTGACCGTCCCAGTCAGCGGCGCGCGTGCGCCGGCGATCAACGCCAGCAAGGTGCTCTTGCCGACGCCGTTGCGCCCGACGAGACCGATCCGCTCGGCCCCGATCGCCAGGTTCAGATTTTCGAAAAGAAGCCGGCCGTCAGGCGTGGCGGCGGAAACGGCGTCCAGAGTGACGAAGGACATGCGAACCCACGGTCAGGGAAACGGGAAGGACGAAGCGGTCTTCCGTCTTGCTGATCATGGGAGCCTCCATCGGATGGGAAGGGGCGGCTTTTACGCCCGCGAACGAAGTTCGGCAAGCTGGATCGCCGTCGCAAGGATCGGGTGTCGTTCCTCGGCGGCTGACGCGACAACGCGGACAACCCTAGGAGTTACCCATGGCCTACACCGTCACCAGCCTGCCCGCCGAACCGTTCGCCCCGCTGTTCGCGATGGACGACGAAGCCTTGGCCTCGCGCGGCGCCCGTCGCGTCGTCGCCGATGCGCCGCTGGGCTTTCCCTGCCGGGTCAGCCTGGATGACGCGGAGCCGGGCGAAACCCTGATCCTGGTCAATTACGAGCACCAGAGCGCCTCGACGCCGTTCCGCGCCAGTCACGCCATCTTCGTGCGCGAGGGAGTCGAACCCGTCGCCGCGATCGACGAAATGCCCCCCGCCCTGCGCCGCCGCCTGCTGTCGCTGCGGGCCTTCGACGCCGACGGCATGATGATCGCCGCCGACATCGTCGAGGGCGCCCAGGCGCAAGGCCTGATCGAAAGGATGTTCGAGGATCCGCGGATCGCCTATCTGCACGCCCACTACGCCAAGTGGGGTTGCTACGCGGCGCGGATAGACCGGGCCTGAGGCCAGGTTCTAGGTCGGCGCCATCTCGCGCAGGACCCAGACCAGCGAGCCGATCCCGGCGCAGAAGACCATCATGTCGATGACGATCGAGCGCGGCTTGGGCGCCTTCAGCGCGTTGAACGCCTCCTGCTTGGCGTCCAGCTTGGCGTTCCCGGCCTCTTTCTTGGCCATGGCTCATTCCTTCGCAAGGTCGAGCTTCGGCTCGAACCTGCGCTTTTAATCATGCGTGGACTGAAGAACCCGCTTCCAAACAGGGTTGAGGAGAGGTTGCGCCTCCTGCGTCTCTCCCGCCTCTCGCTGCTGACATCCACTGTCAGCAGAAGCGCCCCCGCGCGTGCGCGACATTTGTTCGCATGTTGTTCTTGTGTTAATTCGCGCGTCGAGCCCTACATATAGCCGCTGCGCCGCGACCAATGTCGCGGCCCAACGTTCCGGAAAACATGGCTGAGCAACTGAACTTCATCCGCGTTCGCGGCGCCCGTGAGCACAATCTGAAGAACGTCAGCGTCGATATCCCGCGCGGCGAGCTGGTCGTGCTGACCGGCCTGTCGGGCTCGGGCAAGTCGTCCCTGGCCTTCGACACGATCTATGCCGAGGGCCAGCGTCGCTATGTGGAAAGCCTGTCGGCCTACGCCCGTCAGTTCCTGGAGCTGATGAGCAAGCCCGACGTCGATCTGATCGAGGGCCTGTCGCCCGCGATCTCGATCGAACAGAAGACCACCAGCCGCAACCCGCGCTCGACCGTCGGCACGGTGACCGAGATCCACGACTACATGCGCCTGCTGTGGGCGCGGGTCGGGGTGCCGTACTCGCCCGCCACCGGCCTGCCGATCGAGAGCCAGACCATCAGCCAGATGGTCGACAAGATCACCGCCCTGCCCGAAGGCACGCGTCTCTACCTGCTGGCCCCGGTCGTCCGCGACCGCAAGGGCGAGTACCGCAAGGAGATCGCTGAGTGGCAGAAGGCCGGCTTCCAGCGGCTGAAGATCGACGGCGAATACTATCCGATCGAGGACGCCCCGGTCCTCGACAAGAAGTTCAAGCACGACATCGACGTGGTCGTGGACCGCGTGGTGACCAAGCCCGACATGGAGCAGCGCCTGGCCGACTCCATCGAGCAGGCCCTGCGGCTCGCCGATGGTCTCGCGGTTGCCGAGTTCGCCAATATGGAGGACGGCGAGAAGGAGCCGCGGCGCATCCTGTTCTCGGAACGCTTCGCCTGTCCGGTCAGCGGCTTCACGATCGCCGAGATCGAGCCGCGCCTGTTCTCGTTCAACAATCCGGCGGGCGCCTGCCCGGTCTGCGATGGCCTGGGCGCCAAGCTGGCCTTCGACGCCGACCTGGTGATCCCCGACAAGGACAAGAGCCTGCACAAGGGCGCCGTGGCCCCGTGGGCCAAGGGACCCTCGCCGCTCTACACCCAGACCCTGCAGGCCCTGGCGCGCCACTACGGCTTCTCGATGGACGAGGCCTGGTACAAGCTGTCGCCCGACGCGCGTGACGTGGTGCTGAACGGGTCCAAGGGGACCAAGATCAAGTTCATCTACGACGACAACGCCCGCAAGTACGAGGTCGAGAAGCCCTTCGAGGGCGTGCTGCCGAACCTGGAGCGCCGCTGGCGTGAAACGGACTCGAGCTGGGTGCGCGAGGAGCTGGGCCGCTACCAGTCCGACACTCCGTGCGAGACCTGCCACGGCAAGCGCCTGAAACCCGAAGCCCTGGCCGTCAAGATCGACGCCATGGACATCGCCGAGGTGTCGATGCTGGCCATCCGTCCGGCGCGCGACTGGTTCGCCAGCCTGGAAGGCAAGCTGACCGACAAGCAGATGGAGATCGCCCGGCGGATCCTGAAGGAGATCAACGATCGCCTGCGGTTCCTGGTCGATGTCGGCCTCGACTACCTGAATCTCTCGCGCGGCTCGGGCACCCTGTCGGGCGGCGAGAGCCAGCGCATCCGCCTGGCCAGCCAGATCGGCTCGGGCCTGACCGGCGTGCTGTACGTGCTGGACGAGCCGTCGATCGGCCTGCACCAGCGCGACAATACCCGCCTGCTGACCTCGCTGCAGGGTCTGCGGGACCTGGGTAATTCGGTGCTGGTGGTCGAGCACGACGAGGAGGCCATCCTCACCGCCGACTACGTGATCGACATGGGTCCGGCCGCCGGCGTCCACGGCGGCGAGATCATCGCCGAGGGCAAGCCGGCCGACATCATGGCCAACCCGAAAAGCATCACCGGCCAGTACCTGACCGGCGCGCGCGAGATCGAGGTCCCCGAACAGCGCCGGCCGATCAACAAGAAGAAGGTGCTGAAGGTTATCGGCGCCACCGGCAACAACCTGAAGAACGTCACCGCCGAGATCCCCGTGGGGACCTTCACCTGCGTCACCGGCGTGTCGGGCGGTGGCAAGTCGACCTTCACGATCGAGACCCTGTACAAGGCCGCCGCGCGCCGCCTGAACAACGCCAGCGACGCCCCCGCCCCGCACGAGCGGATCGAGGGCCTGGAGCAGTTCGACAAGGTCATCGACATCGACCAAAGCCCGATCGGCCGCACCCCGCGCTCGAACCCGGCGACCTACACCGGCGCCTTCGGCCCGATCCGCGACTGGTTCGCCGGCCTGCCGGAGAGCAAGGCGCGCGGCTACGGCCCGGGTCGCTTCAGCTTCAACGTCAAGGGCGGTCGCTGCGAGGCCTGCCAGGGCGACGGTGTCATCAAGATCGAGATGCACTTCCTGCCGGACGTGTACGTCACCTGCGATATTTGCAAGGGCAAGCGCTACAATCGCGAGACCCTGGACGTGCTGTTCAAGGGCAAGACGATCGCGGACGTCCTCGACATGACCGTCGAAGAGGCCGCCGACTTCTTCAAGGCCGTGCCGCCGATCCGCGACAAGATGGAGACGCTCAAGCGCGTCGGCCTCAGCTACATCAAGGTCGGCCAGCAGGCCACGACCCTGTCGGGCGGCGAAGCCCAGCGCGTGAAGCTGTCCAAGGAGCTGTCGCGCCGCGCCACCGGCCGGACGCTATACATCCTCGACGAGCCGACCACCGGCCTGCACTTCGAGGACACCAAGAAGCTGCTCGAGGTGCTGCACGAACTGGCCGACCAGGGCAACACCGTGGTCGTCATCGAGCATAACCTGGACGTGGTGAAGACCGCCGACTGGCTGATCGACTTCGGCCCCGAGGGTGGCGACGGCGGCGGCGAGATCGTCGCCACCGGCTCGCCGCAGGACGTGGCCACGGTCGAGGCCAGCTGGACCGGCCGCTACCTCAAGGAACTGCTGGACCGCCACGAGGACCGCCGCAAGGCCCGGGTGGCCGAACTGAAGAAGGCCAAGCGGGCCTAGAAAAGCCGAAGCCCCGGAGATCGCTCTCCGGGGCGTTTTGTCTTTCAGGCCCGCCTACCAGCCGCCGGTGCTGTCGCGGTCGGCGCCCTGCTCGCGCAGGATCCTGTAGATGGTCGGCGGCGGCGAGAAGACGATCAGGCTGATCAACAGCGACATCGCCGTCGAGATCACGGTCTGCACCATGCCCAGCGGCGTCAGATAGGCCTTCAGCGAGGTGCTGTCGGCGTGCAGCACCCGACCGCCGGCGCCGATATCACCGGTCAGCAGCGCGGTGGCGGCCGAAAGGATGACCATCAGCAGCAGGAAGACGATCACGCACATCACCACCGCCAGGAAATAGGCGCCCAGCAGCGACCAGAAGAGACCCTTGGTCAGGGGCAGGGAGCGCACGACGGTGAGCTTGCCGGTGTCGAAGGTCGTCGCCGAGGCCATGGACAGGCGCACGGGCAGATAGAAGAGCGCGCCGAGGGTCGCCAGCGTGATCGCCAGCGCCAGCAACGCGCCGGTGGGACCGCCCAGCGCGCCCATGAACTCCGCCAGACCGAGGCCGACGCCGACCACCCCGCAGATCGCGACGTTGATCGACAGCCAGACCGCCGCCTGCCGCGCCTCGGTCAAGCCAAAGCCCAGGTGGGCGAAGCCCTTCTCCTCGGGCCGCAGCACCAGCCGATTGATCCCCGCGAACAGCACCCCGTTCAGCACCAGGCTGTAGGGCAGCGTCCAGAGCATCATCGGGGTCAGGTCCGCGACCCGACGGCCGAACTCCTCCACGTCGGGATTGTCGGTATTGCTGGCGAAATATTCGGACAGGGCGTGCATCTGCGGTCCGAAGAAATGGATCGACACGACGTTGTAGAGGAACGAGGCGACCGTCAGCAGTCCGCCCCAGATGGCGACGGTCTTCAGGTTCTCCCGCACGAGCCGGAAACCGGAGAAGGCCGCGTCGGAGGCGGAGAACTTGGACATGTCGTGCTCTTCGAAGGATGGACGCCCCAAGGCTAAACAGGTTCGCGCCGCTTCGACAGGGCCGAGGCTGGCTTTATTCGCGCGGGCTTGCGGTCCGTCGACGGGCGCCTCTAACATCCGTTTAAAATCAGGGAGGACACCATGAAGCTCTACGGCGAGGCCATGCCCGCGCCCAATCCGCGGCGCGTGCGGATTTTCCTGGCCGAGAAGGGCGTCGAGGTCCCGGAGATCCAGATCGGCCTGCGCCAGGGCGGCCACCGCAGCCCCGAGCATCTGGCGCGCAACAGCCTGGGCCAGGTGCCGGTGCTGGAGCTCGACGACGGAACGACGATCAGCGAGACCGTCGCCATCTGCCGCTATTTCGAGGTGCTGCACCCGAACCCGCCGCTGTTCGGCGTCTCGGCCCTTGAGCAGGCGACGGTCGAGATGTGGACGCGGCGGATCGAGTTCCGCCTCATGGTCCCCGTCGGCCTGTTCTGGCGCCACGCCCATCCGCTGACCGCGCGGCTGCTGAAGCAGAACGTCGAGTTCGGGGAGTCGAACCGCGAGGTCGTGGAAAAAGCCCAGCTGTGGCTGGACCGCGAGTTGGCCGACGGCCGCCCCTACCTGGCCGGCGACGCCTATACGATCGCCGATATCGCGGGACAGACGACGCTGGACTTCGCGGACTTCACGGGATTGCACACGCCGGCCGAGGCCAAGCACGTCCTGGCCTGGCGCGAGCGGATGGCGGCGAGGCCCAGCGCGGGCGCGTGATCCTCGTCCTTCGACAAGCTCAGGATGAGGACCATTGCCGAGGCCGAAGTAGAAACCTCATCCTGAGCCTGTCGAAGGACGAGGTTTCGATCCCTCAGCCGTGCAGGCCCGCGTCGATCTCGTCCTGGTTCAGCTGGGCGAAGGCGCGAGCCGGGGCGGCGACCAGGATCACGGTCTGCAGGGTCAGGAAGATCGGGGCCAGCAGCAGGTTGGCCAGCAGCATCAGGATCAGGCGCGGGTGGCTGGCCACCACGTCGCCCGCGCCAGCGTCGACGCCGCCGCCCAGCACGTTGCCGATGATCGACGACACCGTCGTCCCGATGATCGAGACCACGGCCGCCAGGACGATGGCCAGGACGTACATGCCCAGCAGGCGCAGGAACTGGCCGTGGGTCTGCACCCAGGCCTCGCGGATGTCGATGTGGTGATGCGAGAAGGCGTGCGGGCCCAGCAAGGACAGGCGAACGGCCACCCATAGCGACAGGCCGATCACCGCCAGGGCGCCCAGGGTCGCGAACCAGCCGGCCGCCGCGCCCGACAGCAGTGACGCGCCCAGCACCACTGCCCCGGACGGGATCACCGTCACCCCCAGAGCCGCGGCCCAGGTGATCAGCGACACGATCAGCAACTGCAGCTCTTCCTTGCCCAGGCGCAGATAGGCGAAGCGATCATTGTTGGGCTCCACCACCGAGCGGATGACCGCCGCCTGCAGCACCGAGGCCAGGAACAGGGCCACCGCGATCAGGATCACCATCACCCCGCCCAGGTGCGTGATCAGGTCGAGGATCTCGCGCGGGTCGGCCGAGCCGGCGCGCCCCGCCAGGGCCGCCCGACCTTCGTCGCCCAGCACGATCTTGGCGAACAGGCCCAGGATCGGCAGCATGACCAGCGAAAAGGTCGCCCAGGCCAGCACCGCCAGCGGCTTGCGCCGCATGGTCTGGAGGCCTTCGAGCGCGGCGTCGACGGGGCGGACGGACATCTAGGCTTCCTGCGTGACCGCGCTGACGCGGTAGAAATGGGCCAGCGAACCGGCCCAGGCCGGCATGGCGTAGAAATAGGAACTCGCCGCCAGGATCGCCGCGATGACCAGCCCCTGGCCAGGCGCGAGGGCCAGCAGCGCGCTAAGCACGAATAGCGGGGCGGCGATCGCCAGGCCGACGACGAACAGGGTCGGCACGCGGCCCTTGGTCAGCGGAAAGGCGCTCAGGACCCGCACGCCCGACTGCTCGACCGTGGCCGGGGCCGACAGCGACAGGCGAAGGCTCAGCCAGATCAGGATCGCCAGGCTGGCCAACGGGACCAGGCTGAGCACGAAGCCGGCCGGGCCGGCGCTGGCGAAGGCGCCCTTCCAGCCGTCGATCGTGCCGGGGTCGAAGTTCGGCGCGGCGGTGCGGGCCACGCCCAGGGCGACGCCGCCGACAATGACCATCAGGATCGCGCCGATCAGGCACAGCAGGGCCAGGACCATCAGTTGAGCGGCCAGCAGCCGCCACTCGTCGCGGCCCCACCGCAGACCCTTCAGACCCATCTCGCGACCGAACGCGCGTCGGAACAGCGCGCCCTGAGCGATGACGATGGGCAGCACGGCGCCGATGGTCTTCAAACCCGGTGGCAGGACATCGGCGGCGACGCTGACCACCGCCGCGACGGCCAGGGCCGCCCAGCAGTCGCGAACGGCGCTGACCACATCGGAAAGGCCCGCGCGCAAGGTCGCGCTGATCGTCGCCGATCCGTCCGTCATCCTTCCAAGTCCTCTTGCGCGCCGAGTCGCCGCGATCCGCGCAATCTATGGCCTCGCCGCGCTCGCCGCTACGGCTCGCGCGTCAACGCCCGGTGGATGACCGCCCAGGGCGCGAAGAACACCGCCTGGACCACCGCGCTGAACAGGGCGCCGAGCACGCCCAGTCCCGTAAGCCAGGGCCAGACGTCGCGCAGGATCTCCAGCGGCGGGCGGGCCATGAAGGTCTCGATCGCGCCCGATCCGTGCAGCGCCGTCAGCGAACCGCCGGCGGCGATCAGCAGGCCCACCATCACCGCGCCGACCAGGATCTCCAGTCCCAGCACGAAGATCACCAGCAGCAGGGCCACGCCCAGCAGCCGCCAGCCCTGGCCCTTGGTCAGGCTCCACGACTCGAACAGGCGGAACTGGTTGTCGACGAAGGTCATTGGCGCGGCCATCGACAGGCGCAGCGCCACCCACAGGATAAGACCTCCCGCCACGAAACAGCCGACAACGGCCGTCGCGATCGCCGCCATGTGGCCGCTCTCGCCGCCGCCGACCGCGACGATCGCCACGATCACCACCACGACCAGGACGATGACGAAGATGGCGATCATCGCCAGCACCTGCTCGACCAGCAGCAGCAGAGTCAGCCACAGCTCGCGTGAGCCGACCCGAAGATAGGCCCAGGCCGACTGCTCAGGCGTCAGCACCGCCCGGAACACCGCCGCGCAGAACACCGCCCTCACGAACGACGACCACAGCCAGTAGAGCAGGTTGAAGGCCGTCATGCCCGACTGGGCCTGGAGCATCCGCTGCATCATCTCGGGGCTGGGATCGCCGCCCCGCTGGGTCATGGCCAGTTGGAGGATCTGGGCGAAAGCCGGCCCCATCGCCAGGACGCACAGGACGGCCGGGACGATCAGCGCCGCCACGACGGCGATCGCCCATCCGACCACCGCCAGGGGCTTGCGACCGACCAAGCCAAAGCCGGCCGTCGCGGCCTCGCCCACGGAAAAGCTCGCCATGTTCCCACCCATGCTCGCCAGGCGCGAAGGGCCCCGCCCAGTCACGCGACACTAACAGCAGGTTTCGCCGAGCGACAGCCGGGGGTATAGGCCCGCCCCATGACCACGAATTCTACCCATAAGCCCGTCCACGTCGTCGGCGGCGGCCTCGCCGGCTCCGAAGCCGCCTGGCAGATCGCCCAGGGCGGCGTGCCCGTCGTCCTGCACGAGATGCGCAGGGACGAGGCGACCGGCGCGCCCTCAAGCAGCAAAGCGCTGGGGCAAGTAAAAAAGATTCGCACCGACGCCCACAATACCGACGGCCTGGCCGAGATGGTCTGCTCCAACTCGTTCCGCTCGGACGACTGGCAGTTCAACGCCGTGGGCCTGCTGCACGCCGAGATGCGCAAGCTGGACAGCCTGATCATGGCCTGCGCCGACCAGCACCAGGTGCCGGCCGGCGGCGCCCTGGCCGTCGACCGCGACGGCTTCTCGGGCGAAGTCACCCGCCGCCTGGAAGCCCATCCGCTGGTCACCATCGTCCGCGAGGAGATCGCCGGCCTGCCGCCGGAAGCGTGGGACAATGTCATCGTCGCCACCGGCCCGCTCACCTCGCCCGCCCTGGCCCAGGCGATCCTGGACGTGACCGGCGAAGGCCAGCTCAGCTTCTTCGACGCCATCGCGCCGATCATCCACTTCGACTCGATCGACATGGACAAGGCCTGGCGCCAGTCGCGCTACGACAAGGAAGGCCCCGGCGGCGACGCGGCCGCCTACATCAACTGCCCGATGAACAAAGAGCAGTACGAGGCCTTCATCGACGCCCTGCTGGCCGGTCCGAAGTCCGAGTTCAAGGAGTGGGAAAACGTCCCCTATTTCGACGGCTGCCTGCCGATCGAGGTGATGGCCGAGCGCGGCCGCGAGACCCTGCGCCATGGCCCGATGAAGCCGGTCGGCCTGACCAACCCGCGCGATCCCTTGGTCAAGGCCTACGCCATCGTCCAGCTGCGCCAGGACAACGCCCTGGGCACGTTGTGGAACATGGTCGGCTTCCAGACCAAACTGAAGCACGGCGTCCAGGCCGAGACCTTCCGGATGATCCCGGGCCTGGAGAACGCCCAGTTCGCCCGGCTGGGCGGCCTGCACCGCAACACCTTCATCAACTCGCCCAAGCTGCTGGACAGGTCGCTGCGCCTGAAGGTCCAGCCGCGCCTGCGCTTCGCCGGCCAGGTCACGGGTGTCGAGGGCTATGTCGAGAGCGCCGCCATGGGCTTGCTGACCGGTCGCTTCGCCGCCGCCGACCGCAAGGGCGCGCCGATCGACGCCCCGCCGCCGACGACGGCGCTGGGCGCTCTGGTCGAGCACATCACCGGCGGCCACCTGGAGGCCGGCAATGGCCCCGGCAGCTTCCAGCCGATGAACATCAACTACGGCCTGCTGCCGCCGCTGGAAGCGCCCAAGGTCGACGAGGACGGCAAGAAGATCCCGCTCAAGGAGCGTGGCCGGGCCAAGAAGCGGCTGATGAGCCTGCGTGCTCTGAAGGCTCTGGAGGCGTGGGCGGAAGCGGCGACGCCGGCCGCCTGAGGCCGCGCGTGGCGCGATCCTGCGGGAAGATCCTGAAGCCCTTCGCGACCAGCTTCAGCGCTTCCCAATGGATCGCCGCCAGGATGCCCGCGACCTGCCAGGGATGGCTAGCGAGCGCCTTCCAGATCGCGCCATCGGTCAGATCGCGCCGCTCACCCGAAAAAGTCGCGGCCAGCACCAGGCCCTCCGCGTCCAGCACGTCGACGCCGACATGGACGGTCTCGCCCGGCGGCGCGATCTCGAAGCCGTAGCGCAGGTCCATCGGCAGGAACGGTGAGACGTAGAACGCCTTGCGCGCGTCCTGCTCGATCCACCCGCCCACCGTCCGCCGGACCGGAAGCACGTAGTCGTGGCGCTGGCCGAAGGTGTTGCGAACGGCGTGGACCGTGGCGACCAGCTTGCCGTCGGCGTCGTGGCAGAAGAACACGCTCAGCGGGTTGAAGCCCTTGCCCAGGATGCGCGGCATGGCCAGTACGCTGATCCGCGCGCCCTCCGGCGCCAGGCTCAGCGCCGCCAGCTTGGCCAGCACGGTCTCCTTCAACGACGTCTCGGGCTCGTCGAGATGGTCGCGATCGTGGAAGCCGATCAGGTTCCAGCGCCCGCGCGAGAACCGCTTGAGCGACCGGTCCAGCGCGTCGATCTCGTCGAGATCCAGCAGCAGCATGAACACCCGATAGCGCAGCCGATGGCGCTTGGGTCGCATGCGCTCGTGGAGGACATGACCGCTGTAAAGCGCCGAGCGGAACGTCATGCGACCCGCGCCCGCTCGGCCTCGACCGCGGGAGACTTGAGGAAGATGCGCCCCGACGGATCCGGCGTCATCCACGGACGATGGACACCGCCCAGTTGCTCGGCGACGGCGAGGCCCGCCTGCAGGCCGTCCTCGTGGAAGCCCGAGCCGAAATAGGC
Organism: Caulobacter sp. GW822-FHT07D08; assembly: GCF_058798735.1. Lineage (NCBI taxonomy): Bacteria > Pseudomonadati > Pseudomonadota > Alphaproteobacteria > Caulobacterales > Caulobacteraceae > Caulobacter > Caulobacter sp. GW822-FHT07D08. Next base: position 30,170 of record NZ_JBXAKU010000008.1, on the reverse strand, counting down.
GCCGCAGAACCACGTCCGGCAGCGGCCTTGCAGCGACCACAACCGTCGCTGGGCCAGCATGGCCGGACTGTCGAACAGCGGGTGCTCGTAGACCTGGTCGTGCAGCAGCTCGCCCGGCGTCTTGTCGGGGTTCAGCGACAGGAACACCGGCGCCTCGCCGATCGGCTGTAGGCGGTTCATCCAGTAGGTCACCCCACCGTCCTCGCCGCGCCGGCCGACATGGTTCCAGCTGGCCCAGGCCGCCCGCCGGCGCGGCATCTGGCCGACGTCGCGGTGCAGCACCGCCCGGTTGCGGCTATAGCGGAAGGCGCCCAGCAGCGCGCGCTCCTCCGCCGTCGGCGAGGCCAGCATGGCCAGCGCCTGGTCGGCGTGGGCGGCGATGACCACCTGGTCGTAGGTCCGCATCTGACCGGCCGCGTCCTCGATCGAGACCCCGTCCGGCTGACGATGGATCGCCTTCACGGGCCGGCTCGTAAGGATGTCGCCCGAGATCCCGGCGGCCAGCTTCTCCACATAGCGGGCGCTGCCGCCGGCCACGGTGCGCCAGATCGGCCGCTTGTCGACCGGCAGCATCAGCCCGTGATTGTCGAAGAACCGCAGCAGGGCGGCCGCCGGAAACTCGCGGATATCGCTCATCGAGGTCGACCAGATCGCCGCCGCCTGCGGCAGCAGGTGGTCTTCCTGGAACGCCCGCCCGAAACCCTGCTGGCGCAGATATTCGTCGAGCCGGCACAGACCGCCGCTCTCCAGATCCGGCGGGATGCGGCGGCCCTCGCGATAGAACCGCATGACGTCCAGCAGCATCTTGATGAAGCGCGGGTTCAGCGCGTTGCGCTTCTGGGCCAGGATGTTGGTGCTGGAATATTCCAGCGCTCCGTTGTCCAGAGACACGCCGAACGACATGTCGGTCGCCGCCGTCTCGACGCCCAGATGCTGGAACAGCGCCGTCAGGTTCGGATAGTTCGGCTCGTTGTAGACGATGAAGCCGGTGTCGATCGCCGTGCCGTCCACGCGCACCGTATGGGCGTGACCGCCGAGCCGGTCGTCGGCCTCGTACAACGTCACGTCATGGCCGCGCGACAGCAGCCAGGCGGCGGAAAGTCCCGAGATCCCGGCGCCGATCACGGCGACGGACAGACGAGGAACGACGGTGGCCAAAGCTATCTCCCAAGAGCGTCCGAGCGACACTTCGGGAGCAGCTACGGGTCGTCGAGATAAACGGACGCATCCTATCCGTGGTTCCGCGCGTAACTATACCCGGAACAGGGGAGAGGACGGCCCATGAGCTTGGTGAAGGCGGCGATCCGCGCGTTCGAGGATGCGCCGGCGCCCGACGTCTTGTCGCGCAGGGTGATCGACATGCTGGTCGGCGACGTGCGCCGCCGGCTCTCCTACGCCCCGGCCGACGCGACCGCCCTCTTCGCCCGCGACATGGACCGCCATCCGATCGCCACCCACACCGAAGACGCCAACGCCCAGCACTACGAACTGCCCGCCGCCTTCTTCGAGACCGTGCTGGGTCCGAACCTGAAATATTCCAGCGGCCTCTATCCGCCCGGCGCGACCAAGCTGGAGCATGCCGAGGCCGAGGCCCTGCGCGAGACCGCCGCCCATGCCAACCTGCGCGACGGCCAGGACGTGCTGGAGCTGGGCTGCGGCTGGGGTTCGCTGTCGTTGTGGATGGCCCAGCGCTTTCCGAACTCTCGGATCGTCAGCGTCTCCAACGCCGCCTCGCAGCGCGCCTTCATCGAGGGTCGCGCGGCCGAACGCGGCCTGAGCAACCTGACCGTCGTCACCGCGGACATGAACGACTTCAGCACGGACCGCCGCTTCGACCGCGTGGTCTCGGTCGAGATGTTCGAGCACATGTCCAACTGGCGCGCGCTGCTGGCGCGGGTCCGCGGTTGGCTGAAGCCGGACGGACTGCTGTTCCTGCACGTCTTCACCCACCGCGCGACGCCCTACCGGTTCGAGACAAACGATCCCGCCGACTGGATCGCCCAGTACTTCTTCGCCGGCGGCGTCATGCCCAGCCACGACCTGGCGCGGCAGTTCCCGGACCTGTTCACCGTCGAGGCCGACTGGCGCTGGAGCGGCGAGCACTACGCCCGCACCGCCCGCCAGTGGCTGGCCAACATGGACGCCAACCGCGCCAAGCTCGATCCGGTGCTGACCGAGGTCTACGGCAAGGACGCGGCCGTCTGGCGGCGGCGCTGGCGACTGTTCTTCCTGGCCACGGCCGGCCTCTTCGGCCATCGCGGCGGCGAGGAATGGGGCGTCAGCCACTATCGTATGCGTCCGGTTCTGGAGACCGCCCGATGATCCGCCTCGCCGCCGGCTACGCGACCACCGCCCTGACCATGCTGGTCCTGGACGGGGTCTGGCTGACCCTGGCCACGCCGCGCCTCTACAAGCCGCGTATCGGCGAGTTGCTGGCCGACAAGCCGTCGCTGCCGCCGGCCGTCGTCTTCTACTTTCTGTACGTCGCCGCCATCGTCGTGCTGGCCATCCAGCCGGCCTTGCGTGAGGGCGGGTGGCGACGCCTGCTGACCCATGCGGTCGTCTTCGGCCTCGTCGCCTACGCCACCTACGACCTCACCAACCAGGCGACGTTGAAGACCTGGTCGACCACGATCACGCTGGTCGACATGGCCTGGGGAACCCTGGTCACCACCGCCGCCGCCTCGACCGGATACGCCGTGATGCGCTGGATGGGGAAATAGTCACGTTGCCAGACCGAATTGACCGTGCGAGCGTCCCGGCCCTTGGGAGCTCGCGGGGACGCTTGATGGACGCCGACACCAGCCGCGCCTTGCTGTCGCGCGCCATCGCGCGCGTGGCCAACCGCGACTCAGACGCGCTGAAATACGTCTATCGTCACACATCCGCGAAACTGTTCGGCGTCTGCCTCCGTATCTTGAACGACCGCGAGGAGGCGGAAGACGTGCTTCAGGATGTGTACCTCACCGTCTGGAACAAGGCCGACAGGTTCGACGCCGAGAAGGCCAGCCCGATCACCTGGCTGGTCAGTCTGGCGCGCAACCGCTCGATCGACCGCCTGCGCGCCCGGGGCGCCAGGGGGGGAAGCGCCGTGACCGCCGGAGTCGAGGAGGCCGAGGCCCTGCCCGACGGCGCTCCCCTGGCCTCGACCCTGATCGAGGACGAGGACGACCGCCGCCGCCTCGAAGGCTGCCTGGATCAGTTGGACCCGAAACACGCCGGCGCGGTGCGCACCGCCTTCTTCGAGGGCGTCACCTACGAGGCCCTGGCCAACATGCTAAGCGTGCCTCTGGGTACGATGAAGAGCTGGATCCGGCGCAGCCTGATCAGCCTGCGCGCGTGCCTCGAAGCATGACCGACGCCCTGCCCCCCGAAGGTGAAGACCGCCCGCTGGCCGGCGAATACGCTCTGGGCGTCCTCGACGCCGATGAGCGCGCGGAAGCGCAACGCCGGATCGCCGCCGAACCGGCCTTCGCCCGCGCCGTCGAATGGTGGGAAGGTCGCCTGGCCCATCTGGCCGAACGCATCCCGCCGGTCGAGCCCCCGGCCTCCATCTGGCCGCGCATCGCCAATCTGATCGGCGCCGCGACGCGGAAACCCTCGGCCTGGAACAATGTCCGCCTGTGGCAAGGCGCTTCGGCTGGCGCCCTGGCGCTGGCGGCGGCCAGCATCGTCGCCCTCGTCGTGACCCCGCGTCCGGCCTCGCCGCCGGCCGTCGCCCCGGCCAAGCCGCCGCCGGCCGTCGCCGAGGTGGCGCTGATCGCCGATCCGGCCACCAAGCAGCCCGCCCTGGTCGCGACCCTCGATCACGCCGCCGGCAAGCTGATCCTGACGCCCGTCTCGATGAAGATGCCGGCCGGCCGCGAGGCCGAACTGTGGATCATCCCCGAGGGCCAGAAAGCCATCTCCCTGGGCATTGTTCCCAGCGACGCGCCCAAGGCCATCGCCCTGCCCGCCGGCCTGACCGGCGCGGGGACCTATACCGCCCTACTGGCCATCACCGACGAACCGCCCGGCGGCGCGCCCACCGGCGTCGCGACCGGGCAGGTGCGCGCGGCCGGCAAGTTCGTGGCCCAGACGGAATAGCCGCTCTCGCCGTCGCCAAGTAAGTCGTTTATGACTTAGCAACAGGCGCCGCCCCTCGATGGATGGCGCGTGTCGAGGCGCCCGCGCGTGATGAGCACGCGGCGACGGTTGCGGAACGGGGCTTCGCGGGTCTCTCCTGCTATCGCTGGGGCCTCGACGGCGAGTAGAGCGGGGTCGAATCGGGAGTGGCGGAAGCGTTCGACATCGGGGCCAGAGCCAAGGCGCGTTGCGACCTGCTGGGCCTCGCGCCCTACAGCGAGGTCGAGGGGCAGCTGACGCGACGGTTCCTGACTCCGGCGCATGAGGCCGCTCTGACCGCCGTGAGCGGCTGGATGCTGGAAGCCGGCACGAGCGTACGCCGCGACGCCGCCGCCAATCTGATCGGCCGCTACGAGGGCGAGTTCCCTGACGCGAAGGCCCTGATCATCGGGTCGCACATCGACAGCGTCCGCAATGGCGGGCGCTATGACGGGCCGCTGGGGATCATGCTTGGGATCGATGTGGTCGAGGCCTTGAACCGCGCCGGCCGCCGCCTGCCGTTCGCGATCGAGGTCGTGGCGTTCGGCGACGAGGAAGGCTCGCGCTTCCCGGCCTCGATGAGCTGCAGCCGGGCGATCGCCGGGACGCTGGACGCCTCGGCGCTGGAGATGAAGGACGCCGAGGGCGTGTCGGTCGCGGAGGCGTTGAAGGCGTTCGGCGGCGATCCGGACGCTATCGCGAGCGCGGCGCGCAAGCCCGAGCAGGTGCTGGCCTTCCTCGAAGCGCACATTGAACAGGGTCCGGTGCTGGAGGTCGAGGGCCTGGCCCTGGGCGTCGTCACCGCCATCGCCGCCCAGAAGCGGCTGATGGTCCGCATCGAGGGGACTGCCGGCCACGCCGGCACCACGCCGATGAACCTGCGCAAGGACCCTGGTCCGGCCGCCGCCGAGGCGATCCTGGCCCTGGAGCGGATCTGCCGCGCGGGGACCGATGGCCTAGTCGGCACGGTCGGCCGCATGACCGCCCTGCCCGGCGCCTTCAACGTCATTCCCGGCGCGATCGAGTTCTCGATGGACATCCGCGCCGAGACCTCGGCGACGCGCGACGAGGCGGTGATCACCATCGGCGCCGAGATCCACGCCATCGCCGCCAAGCGCGGCCTGTCGGCGACCGTCACCCTGATGCAGGCCCTGGCCGAGAGCCCCTGCGCCCCATCGCTGATGGGCCTGCTGGATGGAGCGCTGGCTGACCTTTCCTTGCCCGTGCGTCGCCTGCCGTCGGGCGCGGGTCACGACGCCATGGTGATGGCCGACCTGTGTCCGGTCGCCATGCTGTTCATCCGCTGCGAGGGCGGGATCAGCCACAACCCGGCCGAAGCCGTCACCGAGGCCGACTGCGCCCTGGCGGCCCAAGCCATGCTCGGGTTTGTCGAGAAGCTGGCGGCGCGTAATCCTCGCCCTTCGACAGGCTCAGGGTGAGGACTACGAATGATCCGCCGCGACGACCCAACAGTAACCCTCATCCTGAGCCTGTCGAAGGACGAGGGTGGCCCAAGAACAAAGACACGATGACCGACACATTCCGCGAGCTCGACCACCCCGCCCGCCTGCTGATGGGGCCCGGCCCGATCAACGTGCATCCGCGCGTGCTGCGGGCCATGTCGGTGCAACTGCTGGGCCAGTTCGACCCCGAGTTCACCGGCTATATGAACGAGGTCATGGCGCTGTATCGCGGCGTCTTCCAGACCACGAACCGATGGACCTTCCTGATCGACGGCACCTCGCGCGCCGGCATCGAGGCGGCCCTGGTCTCGACGCTTTCGCCGGGCGACGACGTCGTGGTGGTCAACGCCGGACGTTTCGGCCTGCTGCTGGCCGAGATCGCCGAGCGTTGCGACGCCAAGGTCACCTTCGTCGAAGGCGAATGGGGTACGATCGTGGACCCGCAGGCGGTCGAGGACGCCGTGGCCCGCGTCAAACCGCGCCTGGTCGCCTGCGTCCATGGCGACACCTCGACCACCATCGCCCAGCCGATCGAGGCCATCGGCGAGATCTGCCGCCGCCACGACGCCCTGCTCTATGTCGACGCGACCGCGACGCTGGCCGGCATGAACGTCCCGGTCGACGCCTGGCAGGCCGACATTGTCACCGCCGGTTTGCAAAAGTGCCTGGGGGGGCCCTCGGGCTCGGCCCCGATCACCATCAGCGACCGCGCCGCAGAGCACATCGCCAGTCGCAAACATGTCGAGCGCGGCATCGCCACGGCGGGCGCCGCCTCGGGCCAGGGTCGCCGGATCGCCTCCAACTACTTCGACCTGGCGATGATCATGGACTACTGGTCCGACAAGCGCCTGAACCACCACACCGAGGCGGCCAACATGCTGTTCGCCTCGCGGGAATGCGCGCGGATCGTGCTGGAGGAAGGCCTCGACGCGCGCTTCGCCCGCCACAAGCAGGCCGGCGCGGCCATGGTCGCGGGCATCGAGGCGCTGGGCCTTGAGGTCTATGGCGACCAGGCTCACAAGATGACCAACGTCACCGGCGTGATCGCGCCCAGCGGCGTCGACTACGACCGGGTGAAGACCCGCATGCGCACCGAGTTCGAGATCGAGATCGGCGCGGCCTTCGGACCTCTGGCCGGCCAGATCTGGCGGATCGGGACCATGGGCGTGAACGCGCGGAAACACGCGGTGCTGCAGACGCTGGCGGCGTTCGAGGCCGTGCTGCGCTGGGAGGGCTTCAGCGCCCCGGCCGGCGCGGGCGTCGACGCGGCGGCGAAGGTCTTCGCATGAGCTATCCGAGAGACCTGATCGGGTACGGCGAACACCCACCCCAGGCTAATTGGCCGAACGGCGCCCGCGTGGCCGTGCAGTTCGTGCTGAACTACGAGGAAGGCGCCGAGCGCTCCATCCTGCACGGCGATCCGGTCAGCGAGTTCTTCCTGTCGGAAATGGTCGGCGCCCAGCCCATCGAAGGCATGCGCAACATGTCGATGGAGAGCCTCTACGAATACGGCTCGCGCGCCGGCTTCTGGCGCATCCGGCGACTGTTCGAGGAGCACCAACTGCCCCTGACGGTGTTCGGCGTCGCCCAGGCCATGGAGCGCCACCCAGACGCCGTCGAGGCGATGATGAAGTCCGGCTGGGAGATCGCCAGCCACGGCTATCGCTGGATCGACTACCAGCACTTCACGCCCGAGCAGGAGCTGGAGCACATTCATCGCGCCATCGAGATCCAGACGCGACTGACCGGCGAGCGGCCGCTGGGCTGGTACCAGGGGCGCACCAGCCCCAACACCGCCCGTCTGGTCGCGCAGGAAGGCGGCTTCGTCTACGACGCCGACAGCTATGCCGACGATCTTCCGTACTGGGACGACCAGCACGGCCGCGCCCAGTTGATCGTGCCCTACACGCTGGAAGCCAACGACATGCGCTTCACCGCGGCCCAGGGCTTCAACACCGGCGAACAGTTCTTCACCTATCTGCGCGACGCCTTCGACGCGCTCTATCTGGAAGGCGAGACCGCGCCCAAGATGATGAGCGTCGGCCTGCACTGCCGCGTGGTCGGCAAGCCTGGCCGCATCGGCGCCCTGCGGCGCTTCCTGGAACACATCACTCGGCACGACCGCGTCTGGGTGGCCAGGCGCATCGACATCGCCCGCCACTGGATCGCGACCCACCCCTACGCGGGAGAAACGGCATGAGCGTGCTTTCAGAGCCCTTCCCCCTTGATGGGGGAAGGGTTGGGATGGGGGTGATCACGGCGTCAGCCCGCGCTCTGACCACCGCCCCTTTCGCGCCTCTCGCGCCCGCTCCGAAAAGCCCTGCACTCACCCCCATCCCCGCCCCTTCCCCCATCGAGGGGGAAGGGAGAGGAGCCTTACAATGAGCGGCGCACCGCCCCTGACCCTGGCTCGGCTGAACAGCATGAACCAGACCGGCTTCACCACCGCCCTGGGCTTCGCCTTCGAGCTGTCACCCTGGGTCGTCGAACGCGCCTTCAATGAGCGGCCGTTCGCCAGCGTCGAGGCCCTGCACGGCGCGATGATGGCCGTGCTGGACGCCGCGACCACCGCCGACAAGCTCGCGCTGATCCGCGCCCACCCCGAACTGGCCGGCAAGGCCGCGATCGCCAAGTCGCTGACCGCCGAGAGCAACGCCGAACAGGCCAGCGCGGGCCTCGACAGGCTGACGCCGGACGAGTTCGCGCGTTTCCATGACCTGAACACCGCCTACGGCGAGCGCTTCGGCTTCCCGTTCATCATCGCGGTGCGGCTGAACGACAAGAGCTCGATCCTGGCCGCCATGCAGGCGCGCCTCGCCAACGACGAGGCCGAGGAGATCGCCGAGGCGATTCTGCAGATCGGCCTGATCTCCAAACTCCGGCTGCTCGACGCGGTGGCGCAATAGGATGGACTACGACCTTCCCGGCTGGCTGAACCTCTCGCTGCGCTGGCTGCACGTGATCGCCGGCGTCGCCTGGATCGGGGCCTCGTTCTATTTCGTCTGGCTGGACAACAATCTGCGCGCGCCCGTCCCTGAGAAAGACGGCGTGAAGGGCGAGCTGTGGGCCGTGCACGGCGGCGGCTTCTATCATTCGCAGAAGTACATGGTGGCCCCGGCGCACATGCCCGACCACCTGCACTGGTTCAAATGGGAAGCCTACACCACCTGGCTGTCGGGCTTCGCCCTGCTGATCGTGCTCTACTACTGGCAGGCGCCGGTCTATCTGATCGACACCGCCAAGCACGCGTTCAGCCAGCCGGCGGCGATCGGCGCGGGCCTGGCCTTCATCTTCGGCGGGCTGGCGGTCTACGAGGCCCTGTGTCGCTCGCCGCTGGGCCAGCGCGGCCTGTGGTTCGGCATCGTGTGGTTCGGCGCGCTGACGGCGGCGGCCTATGCCCTGTCCAAGCTGTTCAGCGACCGCGGCGCCTTCATCCACGTGGGCGCGATCATTGGCACGGCCATGGTCGCCAACGTCTTCCTGGTGATCATCCCCAACCAGCGCAGGATCGTCGCCGACATGCTGGCCGGTCGGCCGGTCGACCCGCGCCTGGGCGCGATGGGCAAGCAGCGGTCGGTGCACAACACCTACATGACCCTGCCGGTCATCTTCATCATGATCAGCAACCACTATCCGATGGTCACCGGCCATCCGCTGAGCTGGTTGCTGCTGGCCATGATCAGCGCCGGCGGGATCTCGATCCGGCAGTTCTTCCTGCTCAAGCACCACGGCAAGATCCGCCATGATTTCCTGTTCTACGGCGCGATGCTGATCTTCGCCGCCACGGTCGTCGCCAGCATGAAGCCCAAGGACAAGGTCGAGATCTCAACCCCGGTCCCGTTCTCAACCGCCCAGGCCATCATCCAGAAGCACTGCGTCATGTGCCACGGCGCCACGCCGACGCACCCGGGCTTTTCCGCCCCGCCCTTGGGCGCGACCTTCGACACGCCTGAGCATATCCGGACCTACGCCCCGAAAATCCGCGAGCGCGCCGTGCTCTCGACCAGCATGCCCCTTGGCAACGAGACAAGCATGACTGTAGAGGAGCGCGCCCAGCTGGGCGCCTGGATCCATCAAGGAGCCAAGATCCCGTGACCGACGCCGTCCTGGACGCGACCACCAAGACCGAGACCGAGAACACCCCGCGCAAGCGCAACGCCGAGCGCACGCGCAAGGCGATCCTCGCCGCGGCCTTGAAGGAATTCGCCCAGGCGGGCTTCGCCGGCGCGCGCATCGAGCGGATCGTCAAGGCCGCCAAGTGCAACATCCGGATGCTGTACCACTACTTCGGGGACAAGAAGGGCCTGTACATGGCCGTCCTAGAGAGCGCCTACATGGACCTGCGCACTCGCGAGGCCGAGCTGAAGATCGACTTCGACAAGCCGCTCGACGGCTTCCTTGAGCTGCAGCGCTTCACCTTCGACTATTTCGAGAAGAACCCCCGCTTCGAGGGCCTGCTGCGCAACGAGAACCTGCAGCACGGCAAGTTCGCCGCCCAGTCGCGCGTGGTCACCGAGACCGCCTTCCCGCTGCGCCGCACGATCGAGAAGCTGATCGAGAGCGGCCAGCGCCAGGGGATCTTTGGTCCAAACCTCGACCCGGTGCAGATCTACGTGACCATCGCGGCCATGAGCCGCTTCCACCTGGCCAACGGCTATTCGCTGTCGGCGACGCTGGACACCGACATGAGCGCTCCCGAGTGGCGCAAAGCGCGGCTGGACCACGCCCTGGCGCTGCTCGAAGGCTATCTGACGCGCGGCGCGCGCTAAGGTTTTGGCGCGGCGGCGGTCGGAGCCGTCGCCAGCGGCGGACCGCTGAACTCGGCCTCGATCGCCACCTGGACCTCGTCGCTGACGCCCATGGTCGTGCCCGGCGCCGGGACGCCGTAGGCGATGCCGAAGTCCGAGCGCTTGAACGCGCCCTTGGCCGAGAAGCCGATACGGGCGTGCGGATCCATCGGATGGCCCGGATAACCGCCATTATAGGTCACATCCAGCACGACCGGCTTGGTGACGCCGTGCAGGGTCAGGTCGCCGGTGACCTTGCCGGTGTCGGGACCGGTGGTCTCGACCTTGGTCGACTTGAAGGTGATGGCCGGATAGGTCGCCGCGTTCAGCCACTGCGGCCCGGTCAGCTCGGCCAGGAATCCCTCCGGCGGGACCGGCAGGGTCAGCGACATCGGATTGATCGTCGCCTCCAGCGTGCTGGCCGCGGCGTTGTTCTGGTCGAAATGCAGCTTGGCGTCGAAGTCGGCGAACGCGGCCGTGTAGTTCGAGAAGCCCAGGTGGCTGACGCTGAACACCAACGTCGCGTGATGCTTGTCCAGCGTGTAGTCGCCGGCCGGGATATCAGCCTTCGGCGGCTTCAGCGCGGCGGCCGGCGGCGCGGCGACGACGGGCGCGTCGGCCTTCTTGTCGGCGGCGGGCTGGGGCGAACAGGCGGCCACCGCGAGCAGCGCGACCACGGGCAGGATCGATCTCATACGCTTCCCTCCAAGGGCCCGATCTTCACGCCGGGCGTCCAGCCGGAGCAACAGGCCCCTACGCCGACGCAACGTCAACGTAGGGGACCCGACAGAGGTTGCGGGAGGTCGGGCGCCTTAGGCGGCCATGAACATGTCGGCCGTCACGAGCGATGAGGAGACGTTCTTAAGGAGGACGACTTGGTCGAACCCTGCGACGCCGTCGGTATTGGCGACGATATAGGTGTCCGCGCCAGCGCCAACGACCAGGTATTTTTGGCTATAGATGCCGTTCAGGGCTCCGTTGTTGTAAGCCTCGATCGTCAGCTGGGAGGAAGTACTCATCGTGCCGTCCGGGTTCATGAACGCGTTGAAGTGCAGGACGTCGTTTCCCGTCACTACCGTCGGTGCATTGCTAAAAGCCAGTTTGTCACCTGAGCCGAAGTCCGTGATCGTGTCGAAATTCTGAAGCGTCGGATTGAATAGGCCTTCGCCGGCCAGGAACTTGAACACGTCCGTGCCCGGACCGCCGGCCATGACATCGTTGCCCTTGCCGCCCGTGATGATGTCGTTCCCGCCATAGGCGTAGATCAGGTCGTCCTGCGCGCTGCCCGTCAGGATGTTGGCGCTGTCGTCGCCTCTTATGGGGACTGTCGCGGCGGGGCTAAAGGTCTTCTCATCGATCTTGTCGAGCGTGGTGTTCGCCAACCGAACCGTGTTCTCGATAGTTCCCGACAAGCCGTTCGGCTTGTAGAACACATAGACGTCGTTTCCGACCTGGTAGGCTAGGTAAGCTGGGTTCCCGGCTCCAATGGACTGCGCGGCGTCGGACACGGCCTCTTGCCAAATGCTTGCCGTCCCCTTGCGCAGCTCGAAGCCTCCGCCAAGCGACGTGAACGACAGCTTGTCGCCGACCTCCCAGTCCATGATCACGTCGATGCCGGTATTGTTGGAAGTCGTCAGGGTCGTATCGCCCACCTCGAAGACGAAGGTATCGGCGCCCGCGCCCCCGAACAGGACGTCTGCCCCTTGACCGCCCTTGATGGTGTCATTGCCGCTGTAGCCATAGATCTTATCGTTCAGCGCCCCGCCCACCAGGATGTTGGCGCTGTCGTCGCCGACCGGCACGAAGTTGTCGGCGCTGATCTTGTCCAGCGTGGTGTTGGCCAGCTTGACGACGTTCTCGACCGCGCCGTTCTGCGCGCCGCTGGCGGCGGCGAACACGTAGACGTCGGGGCCGACCTGCATGGCTAGGTACGACAGGTGCTGTGAGCCCATGATCTGCGGCGCGGTGGTCGCGGCCGCGAGCCAGCTGCTCGAGGTCTGCTCGGCGTAGTGGATGAACTCGCTGTGCGGACCGAACGACAGCCTGTCAGTGGCCTCCCAGTCGGTGATCACGTCGACGCCGGAATCGCCGTTGGGCGACCAAGTGGTGTCACCCTTGGCGAAGACGAAGGTGTCCGCGCCGCCGCCGCCGGTCAGCTTGTCGGCGCCTTTGCCGCCGATCAGGGTGTCATCGCCGCCGCCGCCCCTGATCGTGTCGTCGCCGCCGAACCCACGCAAATAGTCCACGTTGTTGAAGCCTTCGATCAGGTCGGCCCCCTCCGTGCCGCCCGCCGGCTTCAGCAGGCTCATGTTCAGCGAGACGACCTTGTTGGCGTCGAGGATTAGCATGCGCTGGCCGTCGTCGCTCAGCGAAACCCGGTCGCCATAGATGGCTCCGGCATTGAAGACGTAGTCCTGATAAACGATGTCCGCACCGATCTCGTAGACCTCGTTCAACGACCAGGTCGCGGTCGAGTAGTCGAGGATGCGGTCCTCGACGGCGTCGACGACATACAGGTGCTTGCCGTCGGCGCTGAAGGTCATCCCATGCACGTAGGAGACGTTCTGGTCGAACTGGGACAGGTCGACCTTGTAGTCCAGCGCGCCGTCGTAGATGTAGATGACGTTCGGATAGGATAGCTGGGCGATCATCGAGCCGTCGCCCGACATCGCGATGATGCCGAAGTTGCTCGTCGAAACGCCATCCTGGACGCCGCCGTGATTGTGCGACGCCGTCTCGCCCTTGCCCACCTCGATCGTATAGAGGGGCCCATAGGGGTACATGATCGGCGCCATCAGGACCTTTTTCTGGTCGTCGGTCGACAGCAGCGTCCCAGCGCCCCCGTAGCGGTTCGCGTCGCCTTGCGTGAACTGGCCCGTCGCCAGATCCAGCGTCGTGAGCGGCGCGACGCCGCCCACATAGACGTCCTGGGTGAGGATGATCTTGCCGTCGCTCATGAACGCCGCATCGACGAAGCCGTGGTCGGCCGTGATCGTCGAATAATCCTTCACCGTCCCCGTCTGCAGGTCCAGCACGTGGACGACCGCCATCTTCATCGGCGCGCCGCCCGGCGACGAGCGATCCTGGAGCTTGGCTTCGGTCACCACGAGATAGCGGCCATCCCCGGATAGGGACATGCCGCCCAGGTCCGTACCGACCTTGATGCTGGCCAGACGGTCGCCCGTGACGGTGTCGATGCCGGCCACATTGCCGTCGATCGTCGCGACATAGGCTTTGCGGCCGTCGGCCGACAGAATGGCGTCCTTGAAGCCTTCGGTCGAGGTCAGCAGCACCTTCGGCGACAGCAACTCATCCACCGTCACCGTCGTGGTCGACGGCGAAAGCGCCACCGTCTTGTCGCTGAACTGCAGCTTCTCGATGTTCAGCAGGGTGTCCGTGCCTTCCAGGCCCTTCACCGTCCAAGTTCCGTTGGCGTTCAGGGCCCAAGTGTAGTTCGAGGAGCTCGCCCAGTAGACCGCCGTGTCGGCACCCGCGCCACCATCCAGGATGTCGTCGCCCGAATTGCCTTCGAGCGTGTTGTCCTTGGCGTCGCCGATCAGGATGTCGGCCCGGAGCGAACCCCTGAGGCCTTCGAAGTTGCTCAGGGTGTCAACGCCCGCGCCGCCGGTGTTCTGCGGGCCGGTCTTGGACAGGTCCACCCGGACGGCCTGGTCGCCCTCATAGGACGCGATGTCGAAGCCCGCGCCGCCGTCGAGGACGTCGTTGCCCTGGCCGCCGATGATCACGTTGGCGCCCGCGTCGCCGGTGATCCGATCGTTGCCGTAGCTGCCCATGACGTTTTCGATGTTCGAGACGATCATGTGGACGCCCGGCGAGATCACTTGGTCACCGGCGTTCGCCAGATTCAGGGTGATGTCGGCGGCCGTCGAGAAGATCAGATCATCTACGCCCGAGCCGCCATCGACGGTGGTCGCGTCGCCTTCGCTGCCCGGACCCGCCCAGACGATGATCTGATCGTTGCCCGCGCCGCCCAGCAGCATGTCGCCGGGCTTGTAGAAGCTGCCGCGCAGGACGTCGTTGCCATCGCCGCCGTCCAGGGTGTCGTGGCCGCCGATGCCGAAGATGACGTCGTCGCCGGCGTCGCCGAACAGGTAGTTCTCGGCGTCGTTGCCAACGATGGCGTCGCTATAGGCCGAGCCCATCGCCGCCTCGACCGAGCGGATCGCGTCGAAGCCGTCCGGGATCGGGATCTGCGGCGCCGGACCGCCCGACAGGTTGATCGTCACCCCCTTGTCGCTGAACGCATAGTCGACCGTGTCGAAGCCCTCGCCGCCATCGATCAGGTTGACGCCGTTGCCGCCCGACAGGTGGTCGTCGCCCGCCCCGCCGTACAGTCTGTCGTTGCCGTCGCTGCCCCAGAGGTAGTTGTCCTTGGCGTCGCCGGTCAGGACGTCGTCGAACTTCGAACCGTAGAGCAGTTCAATGCCGGTCAGGGTGTCCTTGCCGGCGCCAACCGTGTCCTGGGCGCCGGTCTTGGTCAGGTCGACCGTCACGCCGGCCGTGGCGTTTTCGTACGAGGACCAGTCGTCGCCCGCGCCGCCCTTGATGATGTCGTCGCCCGCGCCGCCGACGATGTAGTCGTCGCCGTCGCCGCCATCCAGGACGTCCGCGCCAGCGTCGCCCCACAGGGTGTCATTGCCCTTGCCGCCGCTGATCGTGTCATTGCCGGCGGCGCCGACCATCATGTTGTCCTTGGCGTCGCCGGTCAGGGTGTCGTTGAAGGCCGAGCCGTAGACGTTCTCGATGCCGGTCAGCTTGTCGGTCCCGGAGCCGCCGGTGTTCTGCGCGCCGGCGAGGTTCAGGTCGATCTTCACGCCGGCCGTGGCGTCCTCGTAGGCCGCCCAGTCATTGCCCGCGCCGCCGTCGATGGTGTCGGCGCCCGCGCCGCCCAGGATATAGTCGTCGCCGTCGCCGCCTTGCAGGATGTCGGCGCCGTCGTTGCCGGCCAGGACGTCGTTGCCCGCGCCACCCTTCAGGGTGTCATTGCCGCCGAACCCGTAGATGACATCGTCACCCGCGCCGCCGTTCAGAACGTCCGCGCCTTCCGTGCCCCGAAAATCCATCGCCTCAACCCCTCGCAACAAGCTGCAACCTCAGCGTGACCTAGCGAGTGCAAGACGTGGGCCGGAGCGCTTTCAGCGTTCGCGGGAATATTAAGGATAAATCCTGTGCCGAAACGGGGCGCGCGTGTCGTTCTGGAACAACCAACCCTTTACGGGATTGGGATTTGCGTCGATCGCATGAAGCGCGAGCCTCTTCGACGCCCGCACGCGACGCGTGGGTTCGCACGCGATCTTCGCCACGCTCAGAAGTAGTATCGCTAGAACAACAGCCCCTTGGCCAGCAGCGCGTGGACCCCCTTCTCGCCGTTGACGGTCTGGGTCACCCGGAAATCCACGGCCAGGGAGCAGAACTGGTAGGCCTGGACGCGGGTCAGGGCCGAGCGCGCGATGATGAAGTCGATCGTCTGGCGCAGGGCCAGCTTCATGGCTAGGTCGAGATCCTCGTTGAAGCCCATCAGGATGTAGTGGGTCGGCGTCTCGGCGCGCGGCCACTTGAAGGGCTCGCCCCCCTTGTGCAGCGCGAAGGTGAAGGTCCCGGTCAGGCCCATCTCCAGCGCGTTGACGCAAACCTCACCGTCCCCTTGGCGGCCGTGGCCGTCGCCGACCGAGAAGTTCGCGCCAGGAACCCAGACCGGCAGGTAGAGGGTCGAGCCGGCGACCAGCTCCTTGTTGTCCATGTTGCCGCCGTGCTCCCGGGGCTCGCGGCTGGAGAGGCGACCGTAGCTGGCCGGCGGGGCGACGCCCATGGTGCCGAAGAACGGCGCCAACGGCAGCTCCGGGCCCCATTCCGGCTTGCAGGTCCCGGCCGCGCGGTCGACGGCGATGTGGCTGACATAGCGCTCGGGGAAGTCTTCCGGCAGGGTGCCGGCCAGGGGCCGAACGGCGCAATAGCCCCAGTCGTTATTGGGCTCGATCGTCTCGATCCGCACCTCCAGCGTGTCGCCCGGCTCGGCGCCGGCGATGGCGACGGGGCCGGTCAGGATGTGCGGACCGATCCTCGGCGGATTGCTGTCATGGATCGCCCTCAGCGCGGGCGGCACAACGAGGGGCGAACCCGGCGGCGGCATGACCTCGACGCCGCCCGAGACGCACTCGAAGGTGACGCTGTCGCCGGAGTTCACCGTCAGCACGGGATCGAAAGCCGCGTCGAACATGCCGAAGCGGATGGTGTCGGGGGTGGAAGCCAGCCGGTGATGCGCCATCAAGTAAGTTCCTTCTTACAAGCGTATCTCGCGCTTACGCTGGCTCAGCGCCTAGGCCTGGCGGAGGGCCGGAGTGACGATCGCCCTTCCCTGCTCGCGACGCGGGCGATCGGCGGCCAGGATGGCGCGGGCTTGGGCGCTGCGCCCTTCCAGCGGCGCCGGGGCTGGCGATTCCCACGAACGCGGGTGTATGAAGTTTTTTCTTACTTGCAGAGCTTCAGGGAGACCGCATGGCGCTGGACGCGGAGACGAAGGCCTTTCTGGACCTGAAGGACCACGAGATCGCGCCGTGGACGGCCGCCCGCGCCGCCGCGCGCGACCTGACCCTGTCACCGGACGTCCTGCCGACTGTGATCGACAACGTCGCCCTGCTGCGCACCCAGGCGTCCCTGTTCGTGTCAGCGCTCCAAGAGACAGCTGGGGGTGACCTCGCCGGCGAACCGCCGGAGACGTTCCAGCCGTGAGCTTCTGCAGCGTCGTCGAGATCGCCGGCGAGGTCCGCGCGGGCCGCGTCACCGCCCGAGCCGTGACCGAGGCCACCCTCTCGCGCATCCAGCGCCTGAACGGCGGGATCAACGCCTTCACGGCCGTCACCGCCGAGCGCGCCCTGGCCGCCGCCGAGGCGGTCGACGCCGACCTCGCCGCCGGCCGTCCGGTCGGTCCGCTGGCCGGCGTGCCGGTGGCGGTGAAGAACCTGTTCGACATCGAGGGTCTGGCGACCTTGGCCGGCTCGAGGATCCGCCGCGACGCCGCCCCGCCGGCCCACGACGCGACCCTGGTCCGACGCCTGACCGCCGCAGGGGCGATCCTGGTCGGAGCGTTGAACATGGACGAGTTCGCCTACGGCTTCGTCACCGAGAACGCCCACGACGGGCCGGTCCACAATCCGCACGACCCCAGCCGGATCGCCGGCGGCTCGTCGGGCGGCTCGGCGGCGGCCGTGGCGGCGGGGCTGGTTCCTCTGACCCTGGGCTCGGACACCAATGGCTCGATCCGCATCCCGGCCAGCCTGTGCGGCGTGTTCGGCCTCAAGCCCACCTACGGCCGCCTGTCGCGCCAGGGCGTGTTCCCGTTCGTCGAGAGCCTGGACCATGTCGGTCCGTTCGCGCGGTCGGTCGAAGATCTGGCCCTTGCGTACGACGTCCTGCAGGGTCCCGATCCCCAAGGCGACGCGATCTGCGTGCGCGACGCCGAGCCTCTGGCCGATCGCCTCGACACACTGGCCGAGCGTCCCTTGCGGGTCGGCGTGCTGGGCGGCTGGTTCCAGCAGGGCGCCTTCCCCGAAGTGCTCGAAGCCCTCGGCCGCGTCGGCTCGGCGCTGAAGGCCGACGACCTCGTCACCTTGCCGAACGCGGTCGCCGCCCGCGCCGCGGCCTTCTGCCTGACCGCCTTCGAGGGCGGCGAGCTGCATCACGACGACCTGGCCAAACGCGCCATGGACTACGACCCGGCCGTCCGCGACCGCCTGCTGGCCGGCGCCCTTTTGCCCGAGGGCGTACACAAGGCCGCCCAGCGCTTCCGCACGATCTTCCGCGACGAGGTCCGCGAGGCCTTCCAGCGCTACGATGTCCTCTTGGCCCCGTCGTCCGTCTGCCCCGCTCCGCCGATCGGCCAGGCGACGATGGAGATGGACGGCGTCCCCGTCTCGGTGCGCAAGAACCTCGGCGCCTTCACCCAGCCGATCAGCTATATCGGCCTGCCGGTGGTGGCCGCGCCCGTGAACCGTCCGGGCCAGTTGCCGATCGGCGTGCAGATCATCGCCCCGGCCTGGCGTGAGGACCTGGCCTTCTCCGCCGCCGTAAGGCTGCAGCGCGAGGGTGTCGTGGCCGCCCATCCCCCGAAGGGCGCTCTATGATCGTCAACGATCCCGCCGTGCTGGCCGAGGTGACGGCCCTGGTCGACGCCTATGAGGCGGCGCTGATGAGCAACGATGTCGAGGCCCTGGACGGCGCGTTCTGGAACTCGGCCCACACGGTGCGGCTGGGCGTGGCCGAGAACCTGTGGAGCTTCGACGAGATCGCCGCCTTCCGTGTCGGCCGGACCGGCGGTTCGCCGCCGCGCACGCGGCTGCGGACGGAGATCACCACCTTCGGGACCGACTTCGCCGTCGCCCATGTCGAATTCCGCCGCGAGGACAGCGGCAAGATCGGCCGCCAGAGCCAGACCTGGATCCGCACCGAGGCCGGCTGGAAGGTCGTCTCGGCCCACGTGTCCCTGATGCAGGGCGGGGCCGACCAGCGCCTCGCCTCGAACGAAGAAAAGCGCTAGAGCCTGCGAATGACGACCAAGATCATCTTCGACACCGATCCCGGCATCGACGACGCCATGGCGCTGCTGTTCATCGAGGCGAGCCCCGCCCTCGAGCTGATCGCGGTGACAACTGTCTTCGGCAATTCCGACATCGAGACCACGACGCGCAACGCGCTTTACCTGAAGGCCCGCTTCGGCCTGACGGCGCCGGTCTACAAGGGCGCGGAGAAGCCCCTGACCCGGCCGCGCAACCCCTCGCCGACCTTCGTGCATGGCGAGAACGGCCTTGGCGATGTCGAGCTGACCGGCCTGGTTCCCGCCGAGCCCGAGGCCAAACCGGCCCACCAGGCGATCATCGACCTGGCCCGCCAGTATCCGGGCGAGGTGGTCCTCTGCGCCGTCGGTCCGCTGACCAACCTCGCTTTGGCGTTGAAGGCCGATCCCGAGGTCGCCACCCTGCTGAAGTCCGTGGTGATCATGGGCGGCGCGTTCGGCGTGGCCGGCAAGCCGGGCAATGTCACCCCGGTGGCCGAGGCTAATATCTGGAACGACCCGGAAGCCGCCGACCAGGTGTTCACCGCTCCCTGGAACCTGACCGCCGTCAGCCTGGACGTGACCACCCAGGTGGTGATGTCGCCAGACTACATGGAGGCGTTGGCCGCCACGGGCAGTGACGCCGGCGGGTTCCTGAACGCGATCTCCAAGCCCTATGCGGCGTTCTACGGCGGCCGCGACGGCATCGTCGGCTGCTGCGTGCACGACGCCGCGGCGGTGGCCTTCGTGATCGATCCGACGCTGTTCGCCGTGCGCCGGGGTCCGGTGCGCGTGGTGACCGAGGGCATCACGCTCGGCCAGACCTGCCAGAGCCCCGAGGGCGAGCTGTTCGGCCCCTCAGCCTGGGACGACCAGCCGATCCAGGCCGCGACCGTGGCGGTGGACGGGGCCCGGTTGCTGAAGCTCTATGCGGAGACGATGGGGGCCTAGCGCCTGTACCGCTCCACGCCCGCCAGATAGGTCCGGGCCACGACCCGATCATCCCCCAGCACGGTCAGCGCGAAGAGCTTGTTCTCCAGGCTCTTCGCCCCGGCCAGCCGCCGCGCCATCAGCGGCGTCGCGGCCAGGTCCAGCACCACGAAGTCGGCTTCCTTGCCCGGCTCGAGATTGCCGATCTTGTCGCCGAGATCCAGCGCCCGCGCCCCGCCCAGGGTCGCCAGGTACAGCGCCTGGAACGGATCCAGCGCGTCGCCCCGCAGTTGGCCGACCTTGTAGGCCTCGCCCAGCGTATGCAGGATCGAGAAGGTCGTGCCCGCCCCGACGTCGGTGCCCATGCCGACCTTGACCCCGTGCGAACAGGCCTCCTCCAGCGGGAACAGGCCAGACCCCAGGAACAGGTTCGAGGTCGGGCAGAAAGCCACCGCCCCGCCCTTGGCCGCCAGCCGCCGGAACGCGTCGCCCTTCAGGTGGACGCAGTGGGCGAAGACGGATCGTTCGCGCAGCAGGCCGAAGCGGTCGTAGACGTCGAGATAGTCCTTAGCCGCGGGGAACAGGCGCGCCGTCTCCTTGATCTCGTGGATATTCTCCGACAGGTGGGTCTGCATCCAGACGTCGGGATGCGCGGCCAGGACTTCACCGGCCATGGCCAGCTGTGCGTCGCTGCAGCTGATCGCGAAGCGCGGGGTGACGGCGTAGCCAAGGCGGCCCTTGCCGTGCCAGTCGGCGATCAGTTGCTCCATGTCGGCGCGACTGCTCTCGACCGTGTCGGTCAGGCCGTCCGGCGCATTGCGGTCCATCAGCGCCTTACCGGCGATCAGCCGCATGTCGCGCTCATAGGCCTCGGCGAACAGGGCGTCGACCGAGACCTTGTGCACCGAGCCGAACACCAGCGCCGTGGTGGTGCCGTTGCGCAGCAGCTCGTCGATGAAAAACGCCGCCGTGTCGGCCGCGTGCTTGGGATCGGCGAAGGCCGCCTCGGCCGGGAAGGTGTGCTGCTCCAGCCAGTCCAGAAGCTGCTTGCCGTGGGCGGCGATGACGTCGACCTGCGGCAAGTGGATGTGGGTGTCGATGAAGCCCGGCGTGATCAGATGGCCGGTCAGGTCGTGCAGCTCGGCGTCACCCAGCCACGGCGACAGCTCGGCATAGGCGCCGCAGCCCGCGACGCGGCCGTCCTCGACCAGCAGCAGGCCATCCTCGTGGAAGGCCACGGCTTCCGCGTTCTTGGTCGGATCATCCACGAGGTGGAGGATCGACGCCCTATAAGCTTGCACTGGCGCTCTCGTCGTTTCGAATGCGCGCCGCTTCCTGGCGCATCAGGAGGTCGGCCGCCACCGAGACCGCGATCACCTCGGGCGCCTTGCTCTTCAGCTGCGGCAGGCCGATGGGACTGGTCAGACGGGTCAGCACCGCCTCCGAGAACCCGTCGTCGCGCAGCCGGCTCATGAACCTAGCCCGCTTGGTCTTCGAACCTATGACGCCGAAGAAACAAAATCCGCCGCCTGCCAAGCCGGCCGAGACCAGCGCGTAGTCGAGCGCGTGGTCGTGGGTGAGAACCAGACCGTAGGCGTCGGGGCTTGCGCCCATGGCCTTGGCGGCGACCTCGGCGGGCGCCAGCACCGTGACGCCGGGGATGTCGGCGGTTTCGGGACGGGTGTCGTACCAGAAGAGGCGGAAGGGCAGCGGCTCGAAGGCCCTGGCGATGGCCTGGCCGACATGGCCGGCGCCGAACAGCAACAGCGGCGGACGCGGGGCGTCGGCGCGCTCGACCATCACATCGCCGAGCTCTGGCCGCGCGCCGCGCGCGGCGGCCTGGACCTCGCCGAAGGAGACCGCCGGGCCGTCGCCATCGGTGGCCATGATCGGCGCGACCACCTTGGTCAGCAGGCCGGGATCGAAGCGGGTGCGGACCTCGAACGGCTGGGCGGCGTCCATCCGCCTTGCGGCCTCGGTCAGCCAGTCGCGGCTGTTGTCGTTCAGACGCTCCAGGAACAGGCGCACGCGGCCGCCGCAGCACTGGGCCAGCAGCGGGCCCAACGGGTAGTCCTGGATCGCGAAATGGGCCTGGCCGCCGTCCAGCATCCGTCGCGCCTGGTCAGCGACACGGTATTCCAGATTGCCGCCGCCGATCGTGCCGGACTGCCCGTCGCGCCAGACGACCATCTTGGTCCCGGCCTCGCGCGGGGCCGAGCCCTCGGTGGCCAGCACGGTGACCAGGGCGGCCTCGTCGTGGGCGTCCAGCCTGGCCAAGGCCGCACGCGCCCAGTTCCGGCTCATGCGACTACCCCAAGAATCCGATTTCCCCGGCGAAGGCCGGGGCCCAGATTCATCCGGATGGGGTGGTGCGCTCGCGCCCACGGCCGAGACCACAAGTGCGCCCGCTCGTGGGTTCGATCTGGGCCCCGGCCTTCGCCGGGGAGAACGGGAGAAAGAAACTCAGGCATTCATGGCCCTCACCCGCACGTCCTCGCAGGCCATCAGGATGGTCTCGGGCGTCGCCGGCGCGTCCAGCTGCGGCAGGAGCTTGTAGTCCCCGACGCTGGCCACCGCGTGGTTGATCGCGCAGTAGACCGAGATCGCCAGCATCAGCGGCGGCTCGCCCACGGCCTTGGAGCGGTGCACCGTGGCCTCGACATTGCGGCCGGCCTTCCACAGGCGAACGTCCAGGTGCGCCGGGCGGTCGCCGATGGTCGGGATCTTGTAGGTCGACGGCGCATGGGTCCGCAGGCGGCCTTGCGCGTCGTAGACCAGCTCCTCCGTCGTCAGCCAGCCCATGCCCTGGATGAAGCCGCCCTCGATCTGGCCGAGGTCGATGGCGGGATTCAGCGACTTGCCGACGTCGTGCAGAATGTCGGCGCGGGTCACCTTCATCTCGCCGGTCAGGGTGTCGATCAGCACCTCGCTGCAGGCCGCGCCATAGGCGAAGTAATAGAACGGCCGGCCCGTATGGGTGGCGCGGTCATAGTGGATCTTGGGCGTGGCGTAGTAGCCGGTCGCCGACAGCGAGGTCCGCGCCAGATAGGCCTGGCGCGCGAACCAGCCGAACTCAAAGGTCTCGGCCCCGACGCGGACGCCGTCCGGCGTGAACGCCACCTCGGTGGGATCCACGCCCCACTTCCCGGCCGCGAACGCCACCAGCCGCGCCTTGATGGTCTCGGCCGCGTTGAGGGCCGCCATGCCGTTCAGGTCAGCGCCCGACGAGGCGGCGGTCGCCGAGGTGTTGGGCACCTTGTCGGTGACGGTCGCGGTGATCTTCACGCGGCCGATCTCGACCTGGAAGGCGTTGGCGACGATCTGGGCGATCTTGATGTTCAGCCCCTGCCCCATCTCGGTCCCGCCGTGGTTCAGCATGATCGAGCCGTCGGCATAGAGGTGGATCAGCGCCCCGGCCTGGTTCAGGTGGGTGGTGGTGAACGAGATGCCGAACTTCACGGGCGTCAGGGCGATGCCCTTCTTAAGCACCGGGCTAGTCTTGTTGAACGCCTCGATCTCGCGACGGCGGTCCTCATAGGCGCAGGAGGCCGAGAGCTCGTCGATCAGCTGCGGCGCGACATTGTCTTCCACCACCTGGTGGTAGGGCGTCAGGTTGCGACCCTCGCCGCCATAGAGGTTGCGGCGGCGCACCTCCAGCGGATCGATCCCGACCTCGGCGGCGACCGCGTCCATCACCCGCTCGATGGCCAGCATCCCTTGCGGTCCGCCGAAACCTCGGAAGGCGGTGTTCGAGACCGTGTGGGTCTTGAACCGGTGCGACAGGATCTCGACCGCCGGCAGGTAGTAGGTGTTGTCGGCGTGGAACATCGCCCGATCGTTGATCGCCATCGACAGGTCGGTCGTCGCTCCGCAGCGCGAGGCCAGGTCCAGCGACAGGCCGGTCAGCCGGCCGTCATGGTCGAAGCCGACATCGTAGGCGACTTCGAAGTCATGCCGCTTGCCGGTCATGACCATGTCCTCGTCGCGGTCCGGACGGCACTTGGCGGCGCGCCCGGTCTTGACCGCGACCAGGGCGGCGGCGGCGGCGAACAGCGAGGCTTGCGTCTCCTTGCCGCCGAAGCCTCCGCCCATGCGGCGGACCTCGACGGTGACGGCGGTGTGCGGACGATCCAGCACGCGGGCGACCAGATGCTGGACCTCGCTGGGGTGCTGGGTCGAGGACCAGATGTGGACATCGCCGTCTTCGCCCGGCGTCGCCAGCGCCACCTGGCCTTCGAGATAGAAGTGGTCCTGACCGCCGATCGCGAACCTGCCCTGGACGCGGCGCGGCGCCGTCGCCAGCGCGGCTTGGGCGTCGCCCCGCGCCATGCGCTGGCTGGCCTCGAGCTTCAGGTCCATCTCGCGCGCGGCGGCGATGTCGACGGCGACAGGCAGGTCTTCGTAGTCGACGACGGCCTTGCCGACGGCGGCGCGAGCGGCGGCGATCGAGGTGGCGGCCACGGCGAACAGGCTCTGGCCGACGCAATAAACCTCGCCATCAGCGAACAGCTTGTCGTCGTGAAGGACCGGACTGACATCGTTCTCGCCGGGAATGTCCTCGGCCGACAGCACCAGCACCACCCCGGGCGCGGCGCGGACGGCCGACAGATCCATCCTGGTGATCCTGGCGTGCGCCTTGGCGCTCATCCCGAAGGCCACGTGCAGCAGGCCGGCTGGCTCGGGCATGTCGTCGATATAGATCGCCGAGCCCGCGACATGCCGCGCGGCGCTGTCATGCGGCAGCGGCGCGGAGACGCCCTGGAAGGCGGCGTTCTGGACGGACGCGGTCGCGGCGGAATCAGCCATGAGCCCTCTCCGGCCCGACACTTTCCGGAATGACGCGCGTTTCCGCGGCTGTGTCCTCGGTTTCCAGAAACACCTTGCGCAGCATGTTCCGCGCGGTCAGTGACCGGTAGGCGGCCGAGGCGCGCATGTCGCTCATCGGCGCGTAGTCGGTGTCGAGCGCGGCCATGGCGGCCGCGACGGTCGCCTCCGTCCACGGCTGGCCCATCAGCGCCGCCTCGCAGCCCTTGGCTCGCTTGGGCGTGCCGGCCATGCCGCCGAACGCGATGCGGGCGTCGGTGACGACGCCGCCCTCGATCGCCAGCGAGAACGCCCCGCATACCGCCGAGATGTCCTGGTCGAAGCGCTTGGACAGCTTGAAGACCTTGAAGATCCGGCCGGCGTCCAGCTTCGGCGTGATCACCGCCTCGACGAACTCGCCGGGCCGGCGGTCCTGCTTGCCGTAGTCGAGGAAGAAGTCTTCCAGCGCCAGCTCGCGCCGCTCGCCTCCCCGGCGCAGCACCAGGGTCGCCCCCGCCGCGATCAGCGCCGGCGGCATGTCGCCGATCGGCGAGCCGTTGGCGATGTTGCCGCCGATCGTGCCGCTATTGCGCACCTGGGTGGAGCCCAGCCGCCGCATCATCGCGCCAAGGTCCGGATAGAGCTTCGCCACCGCCTCGATGGCGTCGACATAGCGAACGCCGGCGCCGATGCGCAGACCCTCGACCGTCTCCTCCAGAGCCTTCAGTTCGACGACCTCGGACACGCTGATCAGGGTCGGCAGCGGACGCCGCTGCTTGGTGACCCACAGGCCGACATCGGTCGCGCCGGCCACGATCGTCGCGTCGGGATGTTCCAGATAGGCCTGAGCAAGTTCATCGACGGTGCGCGGCGACAGCCACGTGCGGGTGACGCCGTGAATCTCGTCCTCGTAACTGAGGCTCAGCATCGTCTCGTCGCGCACCGTCGACAGATCGACCGCCGGCGCCGCCTCCGCCTCCACGCCCTTGGCCACCTCGAGGATCGGGCCATAGCCGGTGCAGCGGCACAGGTTCCCAGCCAGCACCTCGCCGACCGGCGCGGCCGCGCCCTTGGCCGCGATCGCGCGACCGTACAGCGACATGACGATGCCCGGCGTGCAGAAGCCGCACTGCGAGCCGTGCTTGTCGACCATCGCCTGCTGCACCGGATGCAGCGCGCCCCCTTTGGCCAGGCTCTCGACCGTCAGCAGCGCCTTGCCGTGCAGCATGGGCAGGAACTGGATGCAGCTATTGACCGCACGCCAGGCCACGGCCTCGCCGTCCGCCTCGCCCACCAGCACGGTGCAAGACCCACAGTCGCCCTCGGCGCAGCCCTCCTTGGTCCCGGTCCGGCGCATTGGCCCGCGCAGGTGCTCCAGCAGGGTCGTCGTCGGGTTCGCCCCACGGACTTCTCGGACCTCACCGTCCAACAGAAAGCGGATCGTCTCGCCCATCAGCTGCCCCGGTACGTGGAATAGCCGTACGGCGAAACCAGCAGCGGCACGTGCCAGTGCTGGTCGACGTTCGAGACGGCGAAATCGATGACCACCACGTCCAGGAACGGCGGGGCGGTGACCGGCAGGCCGGACGCCGCGAAATGCGCGCCGATCGCGAATTCCAGGCGATAGGCGCCGACCTCCAGGTCCTCGCCGGCGACAAGCCGCGCACGACCGTCGGCGTCCGTGCGGTATTCCGCCAGCAGCGAGACGTGCGAACCCTCGCGCCGCGACACCCGAACCGTCACGCCGGCCGCCGGCTTTCCGGCCGCCTGGTCGAGGATGTGTGTCGTCAGTCCGCTCATGCTCCGCCCTCGGATCTCATTGCCGAGTCGATGCTCGGTCGCTCCGGGCGCCCTGTCCAGCACCATGCCCCTCGAGGCGGCGCGGGAAGGAACAGCGCCGAGGAACGGGGCGGCGGGCGCCCGAAGCAGAGGCATTATATAATAGATTTATTACTTAGCGGAGCGATTTGACGAGGCCCTTTTCGATGACGTCATCATCGCACGCGACGCCAAAGGCGCGCGCAGGGTTGGAAAACCGGGCCATCCCCGGTAGCTAGACCCCTATAGCTTGACCCGTGACGGCTCGCGACAGAGACGGGCCGCGCCGCGTGCGCGCAGATGCTTCAAGAGGGACACCGATGGACGAGGATTTCCGTAAGGCGGCGCTGGATTACCACCGTCTGCCGCGGCCCGGGAAACTGGCCATCGAGGCCACCAAGCGGATGGCCACCCAGCGCGACCTGGGCCTGGCCTATTCCCCCGGTGTCGCCGCGCCTTGCGAAGCCATCGCCGCCGATCCTGACAAGGCCCGCGACTACACCGCGCGCGGTAATCTGGTGGCCGTGATCTCCAACGGCACCGCCGTGCTGGGCCTGGGCAATATCGGCCCGCTGGCCAGCAAGCCGGTGATGGAGGGCAAGGCCGTCCTGTTCAAGAAGTTCGCAGGCATCGACGTCTTCGATATCGAGGTCGACGCCAACGACCCCGACCGCTTCATCGAGGTGGTGGCGGCGCTGGAGCCCACCTTCGGCGGCATCAATCTCGAGGACATCAAGGCCCCCGAGTGCTTCATCATAGAGCGCACCCTGCGCGAGCGGATGAACATCCCGGTCTTCCACGACGACCAGCACGGCACCGCCATCGTCTGCGCCGCGGCCGTCCGCAACGCCCTGCTGGTCCAGGGCAAGAGCCTCAAGGACGTCAAGCTGGTCACCTCGGGCGCCGGCGCGGCGGCCCTGGCCTGCGTCGACCTGCTGGTCTCGATGGGCCTGCCGGTCGAGAACGTCACCCTGACCGACATCAAGGGCGTCGTGTACGCCGGTCGCGACGACGACATGCTCGACAACATGGCCCGCTATGCGCGCCAGACCGACGCTCGCACCCTGTCGGAGGTCATCGCCGGCGCCGACATCTTCCTGGGCCTGTCGGCTCCGCGGGTGTTCAAGGCCGAGTGGCTGCCGCTGCTGGCGCCGAACCCGCTGATCCTCGCCATGGCCAACCCGGAGCCGGAGATCCTGCCCGAGCTGGTCTACGCCGCCCGTCCCGACGCCATCATGGCCACCGGCCGCAGCGACTACGCCAATCAGGTCAACAACGTCCTCTGCTTCCCCTTCATCTTCCGGGGCGCCCTGGACGTCGGGGCCAGCGAGATCAACGAGGCGATGAAGGTCGCGGCCGTCGAGGCGATCGCCGAACTGGCCCGCGCCGAGGCCTCCGAAGTCGTCGCCTCGGCCTATGGCGGCGTCGCCCCGGTGTTCGGCGCGCAATACATCATCCCCAAGCCGTTCGACCCGCGCCTGATCCTGCAGATCGCGCCGGCCGTCGCCAAGGCGGCCATGGACAGCGGCGTGGCCACCCGGCCGATCACCGACTTCGACGCCTACCAGGCGGAGTTGGAGCTCTTCGTCTACCGCTCGGGCCAGCTGATGCGCCCGGTGTTCGAGCGCGCGCGCAAGGCCCCGGTCAAGGTGGCCTA
The DNA here is from genome assembly GCF_058798735.1 of Caulobacter sp. GW822-FHT07D08. NCBI lineage: Bacteria > Pseudomonadati > Pseudomonadota > Alphaproteobacteria > Caulobacterales > Caulobacteraceae > Caulobacter > Caulobacter sp. GW822-FHT07D08. The sequence goes on along the minus strand of NZ_JBXAKU010000008.1, from coordinate 2,039 downwards.
TGCCGAGGGCGAGGACGAACGCGTGCTGCGCGCCGTCCAGACCGTGGTCGATGAAGGCCTGGCCCATCCCGTGCTGGTCGGCCGTCGCGAAGTGATCAAGGCCAAGGTCGCCGAGATGGGCCTGCGCCTGGACCTGGGCGGTAAGGTCGAGATCGTCGACCCCTATACCGACAAGGACCTGTTCGGGCCGCTGGTCGCCGACTATCAGAAGCTGGTGGGTCGCCGCGGCGTGCCGCCGACCGCCGCCGAGCGTCGCGTCGAGGGCCGTCGCACCGTGGCCGCCTCGATGCTGCTGTCGTCGGGCTATGTCGAGGCCGCCCTGGTCGGCGGCAGCGGCGACTGGTGGCAGCACATGACCTACGCCCTGCCGATCATCCCGCGCCGGGAGAGCGTCAGCCGGGTCTACGCCCTGTCGACCCTGATCCTCGACAACGGCACGCTGTTCTTCTGCGACACCCACGTGAACGTCGACCCGACCGCCGAACAGGTCGCCGAGTGCACCCAGCTGGCCGCCGAGGCCGTGCGGCGTTTCGGCCTGACGCCCAAGGCCGCCCTGCTCTCGCACTCCTCGTTCGGCGCCAGCAATTCGCCGACCGCCCGCAAGATGCGCGAGGCCCTGGCGATCCTGCGCGAGCAGGCGCCGGAGCTCGAGGTCGACGGCGAGATGCACGCCGACGCCGCCCTCAGCCAGCACCTGCGCGAGCGCATGGTCGCCGACAGCCCGCTGAAAGGCTCGGCCAACCTGTTGGTCATGCCGACGCTCGACGCGGCCAATATCGCCCTGACCCTGCTCAGCGCCGCCACGGAGTCCCTGCTGGTCGGCCCGGTCCTGCTGGGCATGAGCAAGCCGCTGCACGTGCTCGTGCCCAGTGTCACGGCGCGCGGCATCGTCAACCTGACGGCGCTCAGCGTGAATCAGGCGGCTTCGGAACGGGCCCTTTAGGGGACCTGACGGTCAGCCTCGCCCCCATCCAGAATGGTGAAAGGCCGCCCCATGCCGGGCGGCCTTTTTCATCGCCGGGTGGCCCGAGCCGGCCCGCCGGGAGCGCCAAAGCGGCCACCGGTAAAGCTTGTCCAGAACGCCGAAAGGCCCCGTCCGACGTTCGCACGTCGGCGGGGCCCCTCAAAAGTCTCTGAAAAGGCCCTCCGTCCGGGCGGCCTTTTCGAATTCGCACCCTTAGAGGATGCGCAGGTTGCCGGCCGAGGTCTTGCCCGAGCGGCGGTCCTGTTCAAGCTCGTAACCGACTTGCTGGCCTTCGTTCAGGCCGCGCAGGCCGGCGCGTTCCACGGCCGAGATGTGCACGAAAATGTCGCCACCGCCGTTGTCCGGCTGGATGAAGCCAAAGCCCTTGGTGGTGTTGAACCACTTCACGACGCCCGTGCCGGCTTCACCGCCGCCACCGCCACCACCACCGTAGCCGCCGCCACGCGGGGCGTCGAAGCTGCGCGGCGGACGAGCGCCACCGGGGCCACCGCGGGCGCCGCCACCGGCCGGCACGGCGCCTTGGCCCGTGACGCGCAGGTTGCCGGCCGAGGTCTTGCCCGAGCGACGATCTTCTTCCAGCTCGTAATTGACCAGGTCACCTTCATTCAGGCCAGCCAGGCCCGAACGTTCAACCGCGGCGATGTGGACGAACACGTCCTGGCCGCCGTCCTCGGGCTGAATGAAACCAAAGCCCTTGGCCGGGTTGAACCACTTAACGACACCGTTCGCCATATTATCCTCAAACACCTCAATCGACGGGCTGATAGTCGGCCCGCGTCCTTCCAACGGAAGTCATGACGCAAAACCGCGCCATGCGCTATGGGCTTTGAATGGAGAAAATCGGCTGTAAGGCGGCCAAGGCCATAAAAATTCGCGCTTCCGGCTTCGAGCGTTGCCGGAATGCCACTCTGGATTGCACGCAGAGGTACAAAAAAGCCCTGACCGCGCGCGGACAGGGTGGGTGTTACGGTCTAGGGCCTTGGGTGCGGGGACAGGATTTGAACCTGTGACCTTCAGGTTATGAGCCTGACGAGCTACCGGGCTGCTCCACCCC
>NZ_JBXAKU010000007.1:0-305587 GCF_058798735.1 Caulobacter sp. GW822-FHT07D08 | reverse complement strand
CCTGGTTGATATAGCCGTAGACGTAGATCTTCAGCATCACCCCGGGATGATAGCCAGGCCGCCCCGTCGCCTCGGGCACGACACCCTCGAAGCCCAACTGACCCAGATCCAGTTCATCGACAAAGACGTCGATCACCCGGACCGGATTGTTCTCCGACACGTAGTCTTCGAGATATTCGGGAAGCAGGACACCCTGCCGGCGATCTTCACTCTCAACGAAGCGCTTCATCTAAGCCCCCGGAGATTAACCTCCGAGAATCATAGCCTAAATCGACGTTTTCACACAGCCTCCACCCATCGCTGACTCTGAACAGGTCCGGTTGCCGACGTCCGGTCTGGCGCCGCGCCGCCATGGCGCTCATGCCTCCGCCGATCACGTTCGCGCGCCCCGCGGAACGGCCGGGGCGATTCCCGGGTTGATGGGGCGTGGTTTAATCGTGCGAGCTCATGGACATGACGTCGCCAGTCCTCGGATCCACCCGAACGGTCGGCGCGGCGCGCCGATGCGGCGTGGCCTTGCTGGCGCTGTGCCTTGGGGCAGGAGCGGCGGATACCGCTCTGGCCGGCGAGCGGCAGACGGCGCCCCAGGAAATGCCTAAGACCTCCGCCGAGGCCAATACCGACAGCCTCGGCTCGGCCGTCGCCGCGCCCTTGCGCGACATCAATCTCGTGCGCTCCGAGATCCCCGACCTGCTCAAGATGGCCCAGACCGATCCCTATGCCCCGCCGGCTCCCGGCTGCGCGCCGCTGAAGGCCGAGATCGACCGGTTCGACGCGGTGCTGGGCGACGACTACGATGATCGCGGCGATGACGCCGAGAGCGGGCAGGGCGGCATGGCCAGGCCGGTCCTGGGGGTTGTCGCCAGCACGATCACCGACGTCATCCCGATGCGCGGCTGGGTTCGCCGCCTGACCGGGGCCGAGCGCCACGACCAGATGGTCCGCGACGCCATCAAGGCCGGCTTCGTGCGGCGCGGCTATCTGAAGGGGCTCTACAACGCCGGGACCTGCAAGGGAGACCGCCTGGTGTCCGTGGTCGCCAAGCCCGCGCCGCCGCCGGTGCTGGTCGCTGCCGAGCCCGTTCCGGTGCTGGTCGCGGCCGAGCCGCCGGCCCCGACGCCGCGCGTCGACGCGCCGCTCGCGCCGTTCTCGATGACGGTGCGCGTCGCCGCGGCGACGGACGTGGCGGGCGTCCGTTAAGCCTCAGCCCCGGACGAAGATGTTGCGCAGCCACTGGGCGCCGGCCTTGGCGGCTTCGCCCCAGTCTTCTTCCTGTTCCTCGGGTTTGTAGCCCCAGGGATTGAACAGCTTCAGCCGGGGAACCCTGGCGAAGGCCGCCGCGTCGCGGGTGGCCAGGGTCAGGCCGTGTTCGAGGGCCGTGGCGGCCAGCAGGGCGTCGCGGCTGTCGGTCAGCGGCACGTGAGCCCGGCGGCGGACCACGGCGGCGTCGATCGCCAGCACGCGGCCGTCGAAGGCGGGGAGGACGCGGCTGTCCAGCCATTCGCGCAGTCGCGAACCCTGGACCTTGTCCTTGCGCTCGGCGCGGACCGTCGCGGTCTCCAGTTCCAGCAGGGTGAGGGCCGAGATGAACAGGCTGGAGCGCGACGCCGCGCCGGCCCAGGCGGCCAGGCCCGGAGCGGCGGCGCCGGCCTTGGCGTTGCGCAGCTCGAAGACGACGTCGGTGTCCAGCAGATGCATCAGTCGCCGTCCTTCCCGTCCCAGGTCTGGCGGCTCCAGGTCTCGGTCGAGCGCGGCGGGTCGACCGGCGCCAGGCCGGGCATGGCCAGCAGGTCGACGATGGTCTCGGTCTGGCCGGTCAGCCGGCGATAGGTCTCGACGCTCATCAGCACGTGGGTGGGGCGGCCGCGATCGGTGACGAACACCGGCTCGAGTCGCGCCGCGCGCTTGGCCTGGCTGACATCCTGGTTGAATTCGCGGCTCGTCAGGACCTTCATCGCTCGCCTACCGCTCGAAAATGACAAGGCTGTCTGTAGGCACGTTACTACATAGTGGCGTTCCAGCAACAAAAAATGGGCAACGAAAACAATCGACTGACAGCCGTGTCAAAAACGTGGGTTCCGGATTGCGCTCCGCGCCGATCTTCGCCTTGCATGGGGTCAAGGCGCAAAGCCAAGACGATCCATTTCGGGGGCGACTAGACGTGTCAGACATCCTCGCGAGCACGCTCGCCACCTTGGCCGACGTCCTGTCGCCGCACGGTCCGGCCGCCAAGGCCGCCGCTCACAGCTACGCGCCGGGCGACTTTTCGGTGCACTTCTTCCTGCAACTGGCCGTGATCCTGCTGGCCTGCCGGGTGGTCGGCTGGCTGGGGCAGAAGTTCCTGGCCCAGCCGCAGGTGGTGGGCGAGATGATCGCCGGCGTGGTCCTGGGCCCGTCTCTGCTGGGCCTGCTGTTTCCCGACTTCCAGCTGGCCCTGTTTCCCAAGGAAACCAAGAACATCCTCTATGTCGGCTCGCAGCTGGGCGTGGGGCTGTACATGTTCCTGGTCGGCACGACCTTCAAGGTCGAGCATTTCCGGGCCAAGGTCAGGAGCGCGTTCAGCGTGTCGCTGGCCGGGATCGTCACGCCGTTCCTGGTGGCCTGGGCCATCACCCCGTTGCTGCTGAAGGTCCCGGGCCTGTTCGCGCCCACCATCAGCGTCGCCAACGCCACGCTGTTCATGGGCGCCTGCATCGCCCTGACCGCCTTCCCGATGCTGGCCCGGATCATCAACGAGCGCGGCCTGCAGAACACCTCGCTGGGCACCCTGTCCCTGACGGCCGGGGCCTTCGACGACGCCTGCTCTTGGTGCGTGCTGGCCATCGTGCTGGCGACGTTCGGCGGCGGGCCGGGGGTGGCGGTGCTGGCGATCGGCGGCGGCGTGACCTACGCCCTGTTCCTGACCGTCTTCGGCCGCAAGCTGCTGGCCCCGCTGGGCCGCATGGTCGACAAGGCCGGCGAGATGACCCCGACGGTCATGGCCATCACCCTGATGCTGTTCTGCCTGTCGGCCTTTCTGATGGACGCCGTCGGCATCCACGCCATCTTCGGCGGCTTCATGCTGGGCGCGGTCATGCCGCGCGGCCTGTTCGTCGAGGAACTGAAGAAGAAAGTCGAGCCGGTCGCCGTCGTGCTGCTGCTGCCGATGTTCTTCACCTATTCGGGCCTGAACACGCGCCTGGACATGGTCAATTCGCCGACCCTGCTGCTGATCGCGGTGGGCGTGCTGGCGGCCTCGATCCTGGCCAAGGGCGTGGCCTGCTACGTCGCCGCCCGTCTGTCGGGCGAGCAGCACAGCACGGCCATGGGCATCGGCGCCCTGATGAACTCGCGCGGCCTGATGGAGCTGATCATCATCAATATCGGCCTGCAGAAGGGCGTCATCGGTCCGACCCTGTTCGCCATGCTGGTGCTGATGGCGATCGTCACCACCGTGATGGCCACCCCACTGTTCGAGGCCGTCTACGGCCGCAAGGCTCGCGAGAGCGGCGAACTGGAGGCTCTGCCGGACGCCGCGCGGGCCTGATCTCGATCGGGAGTTGTGCAACCTTTAGTCGGCAGCATTTGCCGAAAGTAGCGTTTCTCGCGAGTTTTGGTCTGCTAAGTGATTGAAAAGAGGCGGCAAGCGTCTGGCACGACGCTTGCTGCTGCTTCCTGCGAAGTCGCCCCGTTTACCCGCAGGAGCCCCCATGTCGATCAATGCGGTTTCGTCCCAGCAGTCCGTCTACACGCCCCCGACCCAGGCGGAGTCGTCGTCGGCCCCGGCCCTCACCCTCGAACCTGACGTGACGCCGGCGGGGACGGCGAGGCCCGTCACCAAACCGCTCGGGGTGGTGGCGATGTCGAGCCTCGACGTGGAGGCGCTGCACGCTCGTTGGGAGGCGGTCCGGCCTGAGATGGAGGCCCGCTCAAAGGCTTGGCGATCGCAGGTCGATGGGTATGTCGACTACGTGAAGAGCCAGGTCGCCGCCCGGAACGACCAGCCCTACGGCCAGGTCACCAGGAACGGCGAGGTCGTCGCCACGGTCTACAACAGCGGTGCGATGAGCGGCCCGGGCTCTACCCAGATCGATTGGAACCAGCCGCCCGGCATGACCGGTCCAGACTTGGCCCAGTGGCGCGCCGAGCAAATCTCGAAGGCGACGGGCGGGACGTTCGTCGGCCTGGACACGGCCGAGACCCAGGACGCCTGGGTCGCCCGGCAGGCCAAGAACGCGCCGATCATGAAGCTCATGGATTGGGGCGCGGCCAACGGATTCGCGGACGTCTACAACGAACGCGCGCACGATATCCGAGCCTGACCTTCCCATGTCGATCAATGCGGTTTCGTCCCAGCAGTCGGTCTACGCGCCCCCGACCCAGGCGGCGGCGTCGCCGGCTTCGGCCTTCACCCTGGAACCGGATGCGGCGCCGACCGAAAGGCCGAAGCTCGCCCCCAAGCCCCCCCTGAGCGTGGCGCCGCTGACCAGCGGCGAGATCCAGGCGCGCATGGCGCTGCTGGAGCAGCAGCGGCCGGAGATGGAGGCGCGCGCCAAGGCCTGGCACGAGATGCTGGAAGGCTGGGGTAATGCCGCAAAGGACGCCGCCGCCGCCCAGAACGACCAGCCTTATGGCCAGGTCACCAAGAACGGCGAGGTGATCGCCACGGTCTACAACAGTGGCGTGATGAGCGGTCCGGGCGCGACCCAGATCGACGGGGAGCATCCGCCCGGCATGAAGGGCCCCGAACTGGCCAAATGGCGCGCCGAACAAATCTTGAAGGCGACGGGCGGGGCGTTCGCCAGCCTGGACACGGCCGAGACCCAGGAGGTCTGGGGCGCCCGGCAGGCCAACAACAAGCCCACCTTAGGGCTCATGGAGTGGGGGGCGGCCAACGGGTTCTCCAACTTCTTCAATGGACGCGCGCGCCTCAGCGACATTCGGGCCTGACAAATATAGCGTAAACGAGAAATAAGATTTTTAGCCTTGAGAGAATATACTTTTCCTCGGGCTGGCCGCCGTAGTCTTCGTATGTCTAGATATTTCTACCTGGAGTCGAGCATATCGATGTGACCGGGCCGATCTTGTGGCGGAAGTCAAGAAGATCGCGGAATATATTCTAGTGCTGGAGGGAAGTATGGCGAGCTGGTTTGGCGATGCGAACGACAACACCATTGACTGGAGTTCCCACGGTCTGGCCTTCAACGAGACCGGACACAGCCTGTCCGGGCTCGGGGGCAACGACACCATCATCGGCGGCAACAAGGGCCTGATCGGCGGCGCCTATATCGGCTCGACGCTCGATGGCGGGGCCGGTGACGACCTTCTCATCGCCCAGGCGGGCGATGACGCGCTGCTGGGCGGAACCGGCGATGATGTGATGTTCGGCGGCTCCGGCACGGACCTGCTGATCGGCGGCGCCGGCAACGACCAACTGGCCGGCGACTCCGGCAACAACGACCGGATGGCCGGTGGGACGGGCGATGACACCTACCTCGTCGCGCTCGTCGACGACGGCCGCGGCGACATCATCAACGACGACATGTCGGCGACCTGGACGCCGGGCTCCGGCGGCGGCGCCAACGACTTCATCGATCTGGTGAACACGAACCTGGCCAGCCTCGCGGTCGCCCGGTCCGGTGATGATCTGCTGCTGAGCAACGTGGCGGACTTCGTCAACGACAATCAGTTCAATTCCTACGTCACGGTCGAGGACTTCTTCACCCAAGGCCAGGGTTTCATCGAGGTGATCGGCGTCACGGACGCGCTGATCGCCGGTACTGACCTGGTGGCGATCGTGCCGAACGACGGCAACTTCTACCTTCTGGTCTAGAGGTTTCCGACAGACCAGGGGAAGGGGGCGGCGCGCCGCTCCTTTCCTTTCCCGCCGTCCGTTCAGGGCAGCTCGGACGCCGACGCCCGCGCGTTGGCGATCCGGACCAGGTCCGGCAGGCGCCGGCGTTCCACCGTCAGGAGCCGGGTCAGGCGGCGCGAGACGCGCTCACTGGCCCATTCGCCGCCGCGCGCGACGGGCCGCAGGCCATGGGGAATGAATCGGGGCCGCCGCTCCAGATGGATCGACCGGACGAAATGGGTGCGGACCAGGAAACGGTCGGCGATCACCGTCGCCTCGGCATTGCCCAGCGCGGTGCTGGCCGCGCGGATCAGATGCTCGACCTCCGGGGCGTCGTGATCCTCGACACGGCGGGAGATCAGGCTCCGCCCGGCCAGGGCCTGCACGAAGACGACCTTCACGACGTCGTACAGGTCGTCGAGCTCCTTGGCGTCCAGCATCTTGGCGAAGAAGCCGTGATAGCGGCGCGCGGCGATAAGGCCCTCGGCCTCAAGGCGGATCAGCGCCTCGCGGATCGGGGTCCGGCTGACCCGCAGCGGATCGGCCAGCAGGTCCGGGTTGAGGCGGGCGCCCGGACGCACCCGCCCGTCCATCAAGGCCTGCCGCAGGAAGACATAGGCGAGGTGAGCGTCCGCGCCCGTGGAGCCTGGCGGCACGCTCCGCGTTTCCGCGGCCGATCGGGATGGAACCAAGCTGCACTCTCCACCATCCGCGCATCGGTCGTTCGAAGCACGACCACAGGCTGTATGAAGTCTATGGGCGATGAGGTAAAAATACAATCTTAGATTTAATTCAATCAGGCGGGCTCGGTCTCGAACCCCGATGCATTGATCCGCGCGATCAGGTCGCGGTGGCTGGGCAGGTCCTGGGTCGCGCGATCGGCGAAGCCGCGGATCTTGGCGAACAGCTTGGCCGCGCCGGCCACGTCCGGGAACTCGCCCGCGCCGGCGGCCAGGTCGGTTTTGAAGCCCATGCCGTACAGGATGTACTGGTAGTTGAAGAAGGCGAAGGTCTCGAGATCCAGGATGAAGTCGAACCGCGCCGGCGGGCGATAGCGCCACTGCTCCAGGAGCTCGGCTAGCCGCTCGGGGATCGAGGCCGGATCGGTGTTCTGGCGCCAGAACGGCTCCTGGCGGCGGCTCAGGGCGTAGTGCAGCTTGAGGAACACGATGATGTTGTCGTAGCGCGCGGCCATCAGCTCGTTGAAGCGGCGGGCCGGGGCGCTGACCGGGCCGTTGCGCGGGAAGAGCTCGGCGATCATCGCCACGGCCGCCTCGATCAGCACCACGCCGGTGGACTCCAGCGGCTCCAGGAAGCCGGCCGACAGGCCCACCGCGACGCAGTTGCCGATCCACTGCTTCTGGCGATAGCCGGCGTCGAAGCTGATCTTGCGCGTCTCCGCCTCGACCCCGCCCAGATAGTCGCGCAGCACCGCCTCGGCGCGGGCGTCGTCCATGTGGTCGCTGGAATAGACGCAGCCGACGCCGCGCCCGCCCGCCAGGCCGATGTCCCAGGTCCAGCCGGCCTCGTGGGCGGTGGCGATGGTGTAGCTCTGGATCGGCGCGTCCGGGCGGTCATAGGGCGTGTGGCAGGCCAGCGCCCGGTCGGCGAACAGGATCGGCCTGGCCGACTTGAACGGCGAGCCCAGGGCCTTGCCGATCAGCTCGGCCCGGAAGCCCGAGCAGTCGACATAGAGGTCGGCCGTCAGGTCGCCGTGCTCGGGACTGACGACGCGCGCGATGGCTCCCGTCTCGTCCAGGATCGTCTCGGACAGGTTTCCCCGCAGGTGGCGCACGCCCAGCTCGCCGGCCCGCTCGGCCAGCACCTGGGCCAGCTTGGCGGCGTCGAAGTGGTAGGCGTAGTTCAGCGGTCCGGCGAAATCGCTCTCGTGCGGCCGCTTGGGCGCGCGGGCCGCGTCGGCGACGCGGGCCTGGATGGTCACCGCCTCGGCGAACGGCGCGCGGCCGGCCTTGTCCTGCAGCAGCCAGTAGGGCGCCAGCGAAGCTCCCTCGGTCGAGAACGGCGCCTCGAACGGGTGGAAGAAGCTGTGATGGCGACCGTCCGCCGGCGTCTCCGCCCAGTCGACGAAGCGGATGCCCTGCTTGAACGTCGCCGAGGTCTCGCGAATGAACCGGGCCTCGTCGACGCCCAGGAACCGCAGGGTGTTGCGGATGGTGGGGAAGGTGGCCTCGCCGACGCCGACGATGCCGATGTCGGGCGATTCCAGCAGGGTGATCGTCAGGTCGTCCTGCTCGGCCACGCGCAGGGCCTTGGCCAGGTAGGCTGCCGTCAGCCACCCCGCCGTCCCGCCGCCCACGATGAGGATGCTTCGCCTGCGCCGCATGGCGGATTGATAGCAGAGTTCGGGGCGGGGGAGGGAAGTTCGACGGAACGCGCTGGTGTCATCCAGCATCGGCGGTTCGCCCTACGGGATAACCCCGATTGTGGCCTCCTGGCGGGGTGATCACACTCAATGGATGAGCACACTCATCCATTAGGACACTCCACCGGCGCGCGTCCCGACATGATCCCATGACCGACCCGCGCGCCCGGACAGGCCAGATCGCGGCCGGCTGTTTCGCCGGTTTGGCCGCGAGCGATGCGCCGTGCCCTCCCAAGTGTCCCCTGAGCTTCCAGCGTTCGAAAAGGAACTCGCCATGTACTACAGCAGCGGAAATTACGAAGCCTTCGCCCGGCCCCGCAAACCAGCGGGCGTGGAGAACAAGACGGCGTTCTTCGTCGGCTCGGGGCTGGCCAGCCTGGCCGGGGCGGCCTTTCTGATCCGGGACGGACACATGTCGGGCGAGAAGATCACCATCCTCGAACGGCTGGCGCTTCCGGGCGGCGCCCTGGACGGTATCAAGGATCCCGAAAAGGGCTTCGTGATCCGCGGCGGCCGCGAAATGGAAGAGCATTTCGAATGTCTCTGGGATCTCTACCGCTCGATCCCGTCGCTCGAGGTCGAGGACGCCAGCGTGCTCGACGAGTTCTACTGGCTGGACAAGGACGACCCGAACTTCTCCCTGCAAAGGGCGACCCAGAACCGGGGTGAGCCCATCGAGGACGTGGAACGCCTGACCCTGAACGGCAAGGCCCAGAAGGACCTGATCTCGCTCTTCCTGGCGACCCGCGAGGAGATGGAGAACAAGCGGATCAACGAAGTGGTCGGCGAGGACTTCCTGAAGAGCAACTTCTGGCTCTACTGGCGCACCATGTTCGCCTTCGAGGAATGGCACTCGGCGCTGGAGATGAAGCTCTACGTCCATCGCTTCATCCACCATATCGGCGGCCTGGCCGACTTCAGCGCCCTGAAGTTCACGCGCCGCAACCAGTACGAGTCGCTGGTGCTGCCGCTGTACAAGTGGTTGACCGATCGCGGCGTCACTTTCCGCTACGGCGTCGAGGTCACCGATGTCGACTTCGACATCACCGCCGAACGCAAGCAGGCCACGCGCATCCACTGGCGGCAGGACGGCGTCGACGGCGGCGTCGATCTGGGTCCCGACGATCTGGTGTTCATGACCATCGGATCGCTGACCGAGAACTCCGACAACGGCGACCACCATACGCCCGCGAAGCTCAACGAGGGGCCCGCGCCCGCCTGGGACCTCTGGCGCAACATCGCGGCGAAGGATCCGGTGTTCGGGCGGCCCGACGTCTTCGGCGCGCATATTCCCGAGACCAAGTGGGAGTCGGCGACGATCACCACCCTGGACGCGCGAATTCCGCCCTACATCCAGAAGGTCGCCAAGCGCGACCCGTTCAGCGGCACGGTGGTCACCGGCGGCATCGTCACCGTCAAGGACTCCAGCTGGCTGATGAGCTGGACGGTCAGCCGCCAGCCGCATTTCCGGCAGCAGCCGAAGGACCAGGTCATCGTCTGGGTCTATTCGCTGTTCGTCGACAAGCCCGGCGACTTCGTCAAGAAGCCGATGCAGGACTGCACGGGCGAGGAGATCACCCAGGAGTGGCTCTACCACATGGGCGTTCCGGTCGAGGAGATCGCCGAGCTGGCCGCGACGGGCGCCAAGGCCGTGCCGGTGATGATGCCCTACATCACCGCCTTCTTCATGCCGCGCCAGGCGGGGGACAGGCCGGACGTCGTGCCCAAGGGCGCGGTCAATTTCGCCTTCATCGGCCAGTTCGCCGAGTCCGGCGAACGCGACTGCATCTTCACCACGGAGTATTCCGTCCGTACGCCGATGGAGGCGGTCTATACGCTGCTGAATGTCGAGCGGGGCGTCCCGGAGGTCTTCAACTCGACCTATGACGTGCGCAAGCTGCTCGCCGCGATGGGGCATGTTCGCGACGGCAAGCCCTTCGACGTGCCGGGGCCGGCGTTCCTACGCGAGCTGCTGCTCAGCAAGATCGACGCCACCGAGGTCGGCGACCTGCTGCGCGACGCCCACCTGATCCCGGAGTAGTCAGGCGCGATCCTTCGCATCGCCCGGGACGCCAGCCCATGGCGGACCGGGCGACGCCTCACCCCTTCGGCGTCACCTTGATCAGCTTGCCGTCTTCCTCGTCGGTCAGGACGTAGATGGCGCCGTCCGGGCCGACCGCGACGTCGCGGACGCGGGCGCCGATGTCGGTGAACAGGCGCTCCTCGCCGACGACCTTGCCGTCCTTGAGGACCAGGCGGTCGACGTGCTTTTCCCGCAGCGAGCCGATCAGCACGCTGCCTTTCAGGGCCGGGAACAGGCTGGCCTCATAGAAGGCCATGCCCGAGGGGGCGATCACCGGATCCCAGTAGTAGACCGGCTGCTCCATCCCGGTCTTCGACGTGAGGCCATCGCCGATCGGCTTGCCGGAATATTCCTCGCCATAGGTGATGGCGGCCCAGCCGTAGTTCTTGCCGGCCTCGGGATGGTTAAGCTCGTCGCCGCCGCGCGCGCCGTGCTCGACGGTCCACAGCTTGCCGCTGGGGTCGAGGGCGGCGGCCTGCAGGTTGCGGTGGCCCAGCGACCAGATCTCCGGCTTGGCGCCGGCCTTGCCGACGAAGGGGTTGTCCTTGGGGATCGAGCCGTCGGCGTTGATGCGGACAACCTTGCCCAGGGTGGCGTCCAGATGCTGGGCCTGGACGCGGCCCTCCAGGATCGAGCGCTCGCCGGTGGTGATGAACAGCGTGCCGTCCTTGGCGAAGACCAGGCGGCCGCCGAAGTGCAGGGCGCTGTCCATCTTCGGCGCCTGGCGCCACAGGACCTGGACGTTCTCCAGCCTGGGAGCGGGGCCCCCAGGGGCGCTTAAGACGAGCTTGCCGCGCGCCACGGCCGTGCCGTTCACGCCGCCGTCTGCTTCGGCGTAAGCCCAATAGACCAGGCCGTTCTGGGCGTAGGCGGGATCCAGCGCCACGCCCAGCAGGCCGCCCTGGCCCTGCGCGAACACCGCCGGCAGGCCCTCTACGGCCGGCGAGAGCTTGCCGTCCTTGCCGAAGATGCGCAGGCGGCCGGCCCGCTCGGTCAGCAGGATGTCGCCGGTGGGCAGGAAGGCCATGCCCCACGGGTGGGAGAGGCCGCTGGCCAGGGTCGTGTACTGGCCGATCGTGTTCGAGTTCAGGCCCGGCGCGCGGGTCTGGCCCGCGAAGGCCGGTTTCTGATCGGGCGCATTGGCCGGGCGGCTCTCGACGGGCGCCCCGGCTTGAGGCTGGGCGGGAGCGGGACCACAGGCGGCCAGGGCGGCGGCGAGGGCGGCGGAGGCGGTGATCAGGGAAGCGCGCATGGCCGGCAGGTTAAGCGGGTTTTCGCGGCGGGGGCTACCGGGGATGGCGTGTCCCATGGAAAAGGCCGGGGATTGCTCCCCGGCCTTCGTTATCCAGTGCGGTGTCGACCGGTCAGATCTTCACCGGCTCCATCTTGGGCGTCAGCAGGTGGATGACCAGCAGGGCGATCAGATAGGCGCTGCCGGCGACGATGAAGATCGGGGTGTAGCTGCCGATCTGGTCCAGGACCTTGCCGATATACTTCGAGAAGACCATGCCCCCGAAGGCGCCCAGCATGCCGCCGATGCCGACGACCGAGCCGACCGCGGCGCGCGGGAACACGTCCGACGGCAGGGTGTAGAGGTTGGCCGAGAAGCCCTGGTGGGCGGCGGTGGCGACGCCGATGATCAGCACGGCCAGCCAGACGCTGTCGGCCTTGGCGGCGAACATCACCGGCACGGCCAGCAGGGCGCAGACCAGCATGGTCAGCTTGCGGGCCTTGTTGATGCTGGCGCCGTTCTTCATCAGGGTCGAGGACATCCAGCCGCCGGCGACCGAACCGACGTCGCTCAGCAGATAGATGGCGATCAGCGGCGGGCCGAACGACTTCAGGTCCAGGCCGTAGCGCTTGCCCAGGAAGTCCGGCAGCCAGAACAGGAACATCCACCAGATCGGGTCGATCAGGAATTTGCCCAGGGCGAAGGCCCAGGTTTCCCTCTTGGTCAGCAGCTTGGTCCAGCCGATCTTCTCGACGGGGTCGGCCGGATCCTGCTCGATATAGGCCAGTTCGGCCGCGCCCAGGCGCTTCTGCTCGCGCGGGGTGCGATAGACCAGCAGCCAGATCGGCAGCCAGACCAGGCCGGCGACGCCGGTGACGATGAAGGCCATCTGCCAGCCGAAGGCCAGCACGATGCCCGGCACGACCAGGGGCGTGACGATGGCGCCGATATTGGTGCCGGCGTTGAACAGGCCGGTGGCGAAGGCGCGCTCCTTCTTGGGGAACCACTCGGCCACGGCCTTGATGCCGCCGGGGAAGCCGCCGGCCTCACCGATGCCCAGGCCCATGCGCGCGGCCACGAAACCGCCGAAGCCGGCCGCCGCCGCGTGGGCGATGTGGGCGATCTGCCAGATCGCGAACGCGACGCCGAAGCCCCAGCGAGCCCCGATCTTGTCCATGATCTTGCCCCAGGCCAGGTACGCGATCGCGTACGCCATCTGGAAATAGAACACGAGGTCGGCGTAGTGGGTCTCGTCCCAGCCGAATTCCTTCGACAGGTCCGCTTTCAGCAGGCCGATCGTCTGGCGATCGACGTAGTTGATGACCATCGCCGCGAACAGCAGGCTGACGATCACCCAACGGTACCGTCCGATCTTCTCGGACGGGGCGGGCGCTTTCGAAAAGTCCATGGACACGCGTCCTTCCCCTTATGGTCTTCTTATTTGGCCGGGACGGCGACGCAGTCCACGGTTCCGTACGGGCCGAAGCTCACATGGGCGACATCGCCGGCGACCACGTCGTGAATGCCCGTGGTGGCGCCGGTGGTGACGATCATGCCCTTCTTCAGCGGCTTGCCGCGCGCGGCGACGGTTCCGAGCAGGAAGGCCAGGGCGGCCAGCGGAGAGCCCGGGATGGTCGCGGCCGTGGCCTTGCCCAGCGACTTGCCGTTGAGGAAGGTCTCGACCGGCATATCCTCCCAGGCGATGTCGCGCCAGTTGGAAATGGCCTGACCAATGATCTGACCATCGTTATTGCCGAAGTCAGACGCCACGACCGTCGGGCCCAGCGCGTTGATGGTGGCCAGCGGGCTGCCGGCGATCTCGACGCCGACCAGCAGTTCGCCGACATAGTCGGCCGCCTCTTCGGCGGTCCACTCGGTCTTGTCGGCCGGGGCGTCCTGACCCAGGCGGACGATGAACTCGGCCTCGACGGCGCAGAAGCCGCCTTCGATGGCGCGGAATTTATTGGGCTGGCCGTCGGTCGAGGCGTCCTGGACCTTGGACTTGAAGATACAGCCGGCCAGGCGGTCGACGCCCAGGCGCTCGCGATGCTGCGGCGGCACCAGGCCGACCTTCCAGCCGACCAGTTCGTCCGGCCAGGCGGCGATGGCCAGATCCTGAACGGCGTAGCCTTCGGCCATGGTCGCGGGAATCACGCCGCCGGGATAGCCGGGGACGCTGACGCCCTCCTGACGGGCCTTGACGAATTGGGGAGCAATGGCCGCGGGGGCGAAAACCTCGCTGTCGGCCTCAGAAACGGTCACGCCGCTAATCCTCCCTCGAATATTCAGCACAGGTCCCGCTTGGCGGGCCATGGTCACAGGTTTGGGGAGTCTCTAGTGGAAACCGGTGTCATTGACAATGAGCCGTAAGCGGCCGGCGCGGCCAGACTCTGCTCGCGGCCATCGACAGGCGATGAACCAGACGCGGCTTGACACGCGTAATAGCGGGTATAGCGTCCCCGATGAATTACGGATGTAAGTGTCATGCACATCACCGCCGCCGAAGCGCATGTCATGGAAGCCCTCTGGCGCCGCCAGCCGATGTCGGCCGACGATCTGGTGGCCGAGGTCGGCGCGTCCCAGCAGTGGGGCGAGGCCACGGTCAAGACGCTGATCAACCGCCTGCTGAAAAAGAAGGCGATCAAGTCCGAGCGCGCCGATGGCAAGCACGGCTACCGCCCGCTGATCGACCGCAGCGCCTATGTCCACTCCGAGAGCCAGGGCCTGCTGGACCGCCTGTTCGAAGGCCAGCTGGCCCCGCTGATCAGCCACTTCGCCCAGCACCGCCCGCTGCGGGCCGATGAGGTGGAGAAGCTCAAGAAGCTGATCGACGGGATGGCGGAGAAGTAGCGTCCAAACTCCGTTTCCCCGGCGAAGGCCGGGGCCCAGATCGAACCCACGAGCGCTCGATAGGCAAATGGGGCGTATCTCGGATCATCCCAAACCGCTCAGGCTGAATCTGGGCCCCGGCCTTCGCCGGGGAGATCGGTTTTTGGGATGAGCGCGAAGACCTAACGCCTAAGCCCGCATCGCCTTGGCTTCAGGCCCGGCCTTCAGCGCCTTGGCCGCGACATCCAGCGTCCGCACTTTCACCGGTTCGTCGCCATCCGGCCCGGGCCGCGCGCGCAAGGCGGTGACGAAGTCGTCGCGCCAGGCGGTGACGTCCTCGCGGCTGACATTGTCGAACAGCGCCTGCCAGCGCCGCCGGCGTTCGGGCAGCTCCATGGACAGGGCCCGCTCCAGCGCGTCGGAGATCTCCTCCGGGCTGTTGGGGTTGATGATCAGGGCGTCCTTCATCTGCCGGGCCGCGCCGGCGAAGCGCGACAGGATCAGCACGCCGGGATCGTCGGGGTTCTGGGCGGCGACATATTCCTTGGCGACCAGGTTCATGCCGTCGCGCAGGGGCGTGACCAGGGCCGCGCGGCTGGCGCGATAGATCCCGGCCAGCTCGTCGCGGCGGTAGGAGCGGTTGACGTAGCGGATCGGCGTGAAGTCCATCTCGGCATAGGCGCCGTTGATCCGGCCGATCAGGCCGTCCAGCCGCGCGCGCAGGTCCTGATAGGCCTCGACCTCGTCGCGCGAGATCGGAGCGATCTGCAGCAGCATGACGTCGCGCACCATGTCCGGATGGTCCGCCAGGAAACGCTCGAAGCCGATCAGCCGCTCTTCCAGGCCCTTGGAATAATCGAGTCGATCGACGCCGACGATCATCTTGCGGAAAACGCTGTGGGCCATCATCCGGTCGTAGACCTTGCGCGCGTTCTCGCCCTGGACGATCTGGGCGAAGTCCGCCGCGTCGACGCCGATCGGGAAGGCGGCGGCGCAGGTGCGCTGGCCGAACGCGACCAGCTCGCCGCGCTCGTTCTTGCGGCCGCTCACTTCCGAGAACACGTAGCCCTCGAAGGCCTGCAGCGACTCCTCGGTCTGGAAGCCGATCAGGTCGTAGTGGAACAGCGCTTCCACCAGCGCCTTGTGGCGGGGCAGGGTGGTGACCAGCTGATGGGCCGGCCAGGGGATGTGCAGGAAGAAGCCGATCCGGTTGGTCACGCCCATCCGCCGCAGCTCGCGGGCGACCGGGATCAGGTGGTAGTCGTGGACCCAGACGATGTCGTCCGGCTCGATCAGCGGCAGCAGGGTCTCGGCGAAGCGCTTGTTGACCCGGTCATAGCCCTCGCCGAACGAGCGGTCATAGGCGGTCAGGTCGACGCGGTAGTGGAACAGCGGCCACAGAGTCTTGTTGGCGTAGCCGTTGTAGTATTCTTGGTAGTCGGTTTCCTCGAGATCGACGGTGGCGACGGTGACGCCCTCGATCCGCTGCATGTTCAGCTGGCCGGTGAACTCCGGGATGGTCTTGCCGCTCCAGCCGAACCAGATTCCGGAATATTCCCGCAGGGCCGCGGCCAGGGCCATGGCCAGGCCCCCGACGCTGCCTTCGCCGCCTTCCGCCGGATTCGGCGGATTGACGCGGTTGGAGACGACGATCAGCCGGCTCATGCCGGGACCCCAAGGACACTCTGGGGCGCGCTGAGGCCCTCCAGCCAGCGGAAGACCGCCTCGGTGTCGGGCAGGCGATAGCGCGCCTCGGTCGGGCGGGGCTCGCCGACCAGGACGCCGAAGCCGCCCAGCCGGTTGGCGGCGGAGAAGCCGTCCTCGTCGGTCAGGTCGTCGCCGACGAACACGGGCGTCGCGCCCAGGAACGGGGCCTCGCGCAGGAAGGCGGTCACGGCCGCGCCCTTGTCGGCGCCGGGCGTGCGCAGCTCGGCGACCATGTCGCCCAGCTGCAGGACGAGGCCGGTGGATTGCGAGAGGCGTTCGGCGGCCTCGATCACCGCCTCCGCGCAGCCGGGGGCGCTGCGGTAGTGCAGGGCGACCGACAGGCCCTTGTCCTCGAACAACAGGCCGCGCTCGCAGTGTGCCAGCTCGACCAGGATGCGGCGGGCGTCGGCAAGGCCCGCGTGGGGCTCGCGCTCGATCATCTGGCCGTCCGCGCTGCGGCGCACCAGGCCATGCACGGCGCCGATCGCCGGAACGGCGCCGTCCAGGATGTAGTCGAGATTGGTCAGGGCCCGGCCGCTGACCACGGCCACGCGGTCTTCCAACGCGTCGCGCAGGCGCGCCAGCACCCGCGCGCGGCGCGGATCAGGACCCACATCGTCGGGACGCGGCATGATCGGCGCCAGCGTGCCGTCGAGGTCGAGAAACAGCGCCGAACGGCGCGGCAACTCGACGGGTGGGGGCGCGAGATCGACAGATTCCAGGCGCGAGACCGTTTGAGCCGCGGTCATGCGAGAACCCCCTCATCAATAAGCAACATCCGCCAAGAACGCCGAACGGCACGGTTCGATCCCGCGAGGCGGTGAAGCTGACGGGATTTTGCGCGGAGGCCTCGAACTTGGACGTGACTAGAACAGCAGCTTACGGACGTTGAACGACACCACCCGGCCGCGCGGGTCCAGGTAGTCCGGCTGGTAGGTCAGCGGGACCGCGCCGGTGGCGTCGCGCACGGTCTGCTGCTGGTCGAACAGGTTGTTGACCGAGAAGGTCAGGCGCATGCCCCGCAGGATCGGATGGGCCTGGACCAGTTCGCGCCGCACGCCCAGATCGGCGAACAGGCGCAGGTTGATCGTCGCCAGGTCCGAGAAGTCGAGGTCGGTCGACGCTCCGCCGAGGCCGGCGCGGACATGGGTGGCGCTCTGCCAGTTGGCCGAGACGCGCGCGCCCAGGCCATAGCGGGTGATCCCCGCCTGGGCCTCGACCTCGTGGCGCGGCTGGCCGCCGCCCGAGCCCAGGACGTCGCCGTCCAGCAGATCGAGCGCCGGAACGCCATCGGCGATCATGACCCGCTCGCGCAGGTGGAGGGTGTGGAAGAGGGCCAGCTGCAGCCGCGTGGCGCGGGGATTGCCGCCGCCGCCTCTACCGCCGAAGCCGCCGCCACCGCGTCCGCCACCGCCGGCGAAACGGGGACCCTCGCCGCCGCCGCCGCGGTCGCCGAAGTTCGGACGCGGCGGCTCCTCGCCGGTCTGGGCGGGCTGGCTCTGCGGGTTCTGGGCCTGATCGCCGGGCCGCGGCGCGCGGCCCGGCTCGCCGCCAGGGATGCTCGCGCCGTCCTGCCGCTGACCGCCGACGCCCTGGCGCCCGCGCCATCCGCCCGGAGGCGGCGGGGGAGTCTTGCCGATCTGACGGGAGAAGTTCAGGCCCCAGCGGATCTGCTCGCTCTCGCGCTTGGCGAAGTTGACCGGTCGGCTGTCGATGCGGGTCAGATCGCCGTCGGCGTCGCGCGTGAAGCGATCGGGGAAGGCCGCCTCGACCGCCCCCGTCGCGGCCGGGAAGCCGGCGACCGGATTGTCGATGCGGATGCGGGTGTAGTTGGCGTTCAGGGTCAGGCCCTGGATCTTCTCCGGCCGGAAATTGACGCCGAACTTCAGGACGTTGCGCTCCTCGGCCCGCAGGTTCGGATTGCCGCCGCTGACGCGGGTGACATCGACGGTCGCGCCGCGCACATAGTCGAACACCCGCGCGTCCGGCGTGGTGACCAGCGGATTGCCCAACTGGGCGATGCTGGGGGCGTTCTCCTGACGGGTTGCCGAGACGATGAAGCTGACCGGCTTAAGCGGCGACCAGTTCAGGCCGCCGCCGATGGTGGTCAGGGTCCCGAAGTCCGAGACATGGCGGGCGGCCAGGTTCAGGTTGGCCGACAGGTCGCCGATCCCGGCCCGCACCCCCTTGCGGCGGCTGGCCAGCGGCAGGTCGAAGCTGACCTGGGTGTTGAGATCGCCGCGCGACTGGTCGCTGTCGGCCTCGACGCCGCCCCGGAACGACCTGGCGTCCAGCTTCGTGCCGCTGACGCCCAGCTTGAAGGTGGTCGACAGATCCCCGGCCTTGAACTTGGCCAGGGCGCCGTTGGCCACGAACTGCAGGTCGGCCGTGTCGGTGGTCGAGCGGGCGCGGTCCCGCGTCAGGGACAGGCCCGACAGCGGCGCGAACGGGTTCAGGGTCGGATCCAGCGCCGTCAGGCGGGTCTGGACGCCGGCCAGGTCGACGCTCCGGTCGGTCTGGGTCTTGCTGATCGCGTGGTCGTAGGCGCCGGTCAGCGACAGGCGCAGGTCTTCCGTGTCCTTGGTCAGGGTGAAGCCGGCGTGGCCCGCGAGGTTGCGGCTGGTCTGCTCCAGCGGGGCTAGCTCGCCCAGATAGCGATAGAGCGCCACGGTCTGGCTGAACGGCGAGAACGGGTCGCCGCCGGGGATCAGCAAGCGCGCCCGCGCCGGGCCCAGCAGCGAATTGTTCCGCGAGGCGGTCAGCCCCAGGTTCAGGGTCGCCGAAACGCGGTCGAGGATGTAGCGGTTGGTGACGCTGTTGATGCTCAGCTGCTGGTTCTCGGGCAGCAGGGTGCGGCTGTCGGAGAGGTCGCTGGTGTTGGCGACATTGGGCGCGAAGGCCGACAGGGCCGGGCGACCGCTGGCCGCCGAGCCCGGGACGCCGGCCACGGTGACGGGCGTTCCGACCAGGGCGCTGAACGCCGGGTCGATCTGCGTCGCGCCGGGCAGGGCGGGGCCGATATTACCGATCAGGTCATAGAGGCCGCTGTCGTTGCGGCTGATCAGGTCGCGGTCGCTTTCCAGCAGCCGGTCGCTGTTCTGGATCTTGACCGCGATGTTGGTGCGGCCGTCGCGGCTAAGCCGCAGGCGGCTGTAGTTGGCCATTTCGCTCAGCTGGCCGCCGGCCGTGGAGCCGCCGACCTGGCCCTCGACCGTGGCGGCGCGGAAGCGCTGGCGCAGCACCACGTTCACGACCTTCTGGTCAGCCGAGTAGCCGTACTTCAGGGCCACTTCCTCGGGCAGGATCTCGACGCGCTGGATGGCCTCGGTCGGGATGTCGCGGATCTCGCCCATGCCGGAGATGCGGCGGCCGTTCAGCAGCACGACCGGATCGCCGCCAAGGCCGCTGGTGGTCTGGGGCGTCAGTTCGGTCAGCAGGTCGGTGATCGACGAGACCCCGAACGAACGCACGTCGGCGGCGCTGAAGGTCTCTTCCGGCGGGATGTCGCCCATCACCGCGCCATAGGGCTTGCCGCTGGCGGTGATGGTGATGGCCTCGACCTCGGTGTCGAGGTCATCGGGCGTGACCGGTTTCTCCGCGGCGGGCCTGGGGGCCTGCTCGGCGGAGGCCGGGACAGCGGGCTTGGTCGCCTGGGCGTAGGCGCTCGTCGCGACACAGCCCCAGATGCCCAGCAGGGGGACGCCGGCCAAGGCCAGTTTGCGGCTCACCAAAGAGCTTCTCCGATTTTCGAGCGTCCCAACGTCGCCGTTGCCCGCACGATGTGACACGAGGATTTCAGAATCTTCCCGCGCCGCAATATCGCGCACCTGAAAGGTCTTCGAGGTCTACCGCACCGATGTCCAGGGCCGGCTTAGCAGCACCGCGCAATTGATCAGGCCGACCAGGGAATAGGTCTGCGGGTAGTTGCCCCACAACTCCCCGTCCGCGAAGCCGATGTCCTCGGAGAGCAGGCCCGCGCTCGTGCGGCGCGACAGCATGTCCTCGAACAACGCGCGCGCCTCGTCCGAACGGCCGGACAGGTGCAGGGCTTCGATCAGCCAGAAAGTGCAGATGTTGAACGCCGTCTGCGGCGAGCCGAAATCGTCGGGGATGGCGTAGCGCAGCAGATAGGCCCCGCGCCGCAGGCCGTCCTCGATCGCTTGCAGCGTGGCGACGTTGCGCGGGTCGTCGGGCTTGTGGAAGCGCAGGTCCACGAGTTGGAGGAGGGACGCGTCCAGCTCGTCGCCCTCGAAGGTGGCGGCGAAGCGGCCCAGCTTGTCGTTCCAGGCGCGGTCCTCGATGACCTTGCGCACCTGGGCGGCGCGGCCGTTCCACAGGACTGCCTTGTCGGTCAGTCCCAGCTTCTCGGCGGCGTTGCCCAGGCGGTCGCAGGCCGCCCAGCACATGGCCGAGGAATAGGTGTGGACATTGGCCCGACCCCGGAACTCCCACAGGCTGGCGTCGGGCTGGTCGTGCAGCTGGAAGGCCCGCTCGCCGACCGGCTCCAGCGCCTCGAAATCCTCGACCGTGGCCGGCCGCAGCAGGCGCTCGTCGAAGAAGGCCTGGACCGTCGACAGGACGATCTGGCCGTAGACGTCGTTCTGGATGTGCTCATAGGCCTGGTTGCCGACGCGGACCGGGCCCATGCCGCGATAGCCGGGCAGATCGGGGGCGAAGCGCTCGGTCAGCACCTCCTCGAAGCCCACCCCGAACAGCGGCTGGATGTGGCCGCCGCCGGCCCGATCGACGATGTTGCGCAGATAGCCCAGATAGTTCTCCAGGATGTCGACCGCGCCCAGCCGATTCAGGGCCTGGACCACGTAATAGGCGTCGCGCAGCCAGCAGTAGCGGTAGTCCCAGTTGCGGCCGCTGTCGGCGTGCTCGGGGATCGATGTGGTCAGGGCCGCGACGATCGCGCCCGTCTCCTCGTGCATGCAGAGCTTCAGGGTGATGGCGGCGCGGATCACCGCGGTCTGCCAGTCCAGCGGGATGGCCAGGCCGCGGACCCACTGTTTCCAGTAGTTGTCGGTCTCGCGCAGCATCCGCTCGCACGTCGCGCCGATCGGGGCGTCGAAACCCTCGTCGGCGCCCAGATACATGGCGATCGGCCGCTCCAGCCGGAACGTGCGCTCCTCCAGGATATGCGAGACCGGCGCGTCGGTGCTCAGGCGCAGGGTCATGTCCGAGCACAGATAGCGGATGTGGTTCGAGCCCGAGGTGTGCTCGGCCACCTTGGCGCCCCAGCCGGCGGTGGGCCGCAGGCGCAGGGTGATGCGCGCCACCCCGATGATCGGCCGGATCAGACGGATAAAGGCGGTGGGGCGGAAGGCGCGGCCGAACTGCTGGTAGCGGGGGGCGAAGTCGAGGATCTCGAACCGCGCTCCGTCCTCGTCGGCGATCTCGGTGCGCAGGATCGGCGTGTTGCGCAGATAGCCCTGGCGGGTCTCGGCCCGGCGTTCGACCTGCACGTCCCAGACGCCCTTGGCGTCGGCGCCCTCGATATCGGTGTCGTCGAGCAGGGCGCTGAACACGGGATCGGAATCGACGCGCGGGGCGCAGCCCCAGACGAAGCGGCCGTGGGTGTCGATCAATGCGCTGACGGCGCAATTGCCGATCGGATAGAGGTCGAGAGTCTTCTGATGCAAAGCCTTGTCCATCGCCATTATCGGCCGGTTATCCGGCGCGCCCCATTATGAATGAAACCGACGGTGTGGCTTGCGGGTTCCTGTTGTCGGAAAACGTCTTCAGGAGATGGGGGGAAGGCTCGCCTTTCGCGCTACCTTCGTTGACGCGGAGGGCCGACGCCGGCCATCTGGAAACCTTAATGCGGCTGGGCCGCGAGTGCGCGGGCGGGCTGTTCGACGGTGATGCGAGTTTCGAGATCCTGCGGCGTCCTGGCGGCGGCGACAATGCTGCTGTCCCTGGAGGCGGCCCAAGCTCAACCTTTGATAGCCCAGTCGCAGCGCCCGCCCTTGGCCGGTGGCCGCGCCCCGCAAATGGCCCCGCAGGCCGTCCCGCAAGTCCAGGCTCCCCGGACGCCGGTGATCCAGCCGGACTATTCCAGCGTCGAGTTGCGGCCCGAGCAGATCGACCTGCTGCGCCAGGTGCTGGGCGACGCCTATCTGCACGGCTTCGAGCCGGGCGCCTTTTCGCCGGACCAGGCGATCGCCCAGCTGCAGTCGCGCGACGCGATGGCCCGCATCGCTGGCCAAGCGCAGTTGGTAAGCCTGACCCTGGCCTATGCCCGCGCCGTGCGCTCGGGGCGCCTGCCGGTCAGCGGCTTCAAGAATGAGTGGGGCCTGCGTCCCGCCGCCTATGATCCCGCGCCCGAATTCTACGCCGCCGTCCAGCAGGACCGCCTGGCCGCGTGGCTGGGGACGCTGCCGCCGCCCTATACCGGCTACCAGACCCTGCAGAAGGGCCTGGTCACCTATCGCGACATCGCCGCCAAGGGCGGCTGGGCGCCGCTGGTCGCCGGTCCTGAGCTGAAGGAAGGCGCGACCGGGCCGCGGGTGGTCGCGCTGGAAGCCCGCCTGGCCGTCGAGGACCCGACGATCGCGGTCGACGCGGCGCCGATCTTCGACGCCGCCCTGACCCAGGCCGTGCAGCGCGCCCAGAAGCGCTTCGGCCTCAATCCGACCGGGACCCTCAACAAGGCCACGCTGGTCGCCCTGAACATCCCGGTCGAACGTCGCCTGGATCAGATCACCGCCAACATGGAGCGCTGGCGCTGGCTGCCGCAGGTGTTGCCGGCCGACCGGATCCAGGTGAACGTCGCCGCCGCCATCCTGTCGATGTTCAGTCACGACACCCCGACCCTGACCATGCGCGCGGTCACCGGTCGTCCGGGCGACGAGACGCCGATGCTCTCGTCGATGATCCATTCGATCGTCCTGAACCCGCCGTGGAACGTGCCGTCCTCGATCGCCTCCAAGGAGCTGTGGCCCAAGGAGCGCAAGAGTCCGGGCTATCTGCGCCGCAATGACTTCATCGTCATCCCGACCGGCGACGGCGGCTCGCGCCTGCAGCAGAAAGCCGGGCCCAAGGCGGCCCTGGGCCAGGTGAAGTTCGACTTCAACAACCCCTACGGAGTCTATCTGCACGACACGCCCAGCCGATCGAAGTTCGACAGCTTCAGCCGGCTGGCCAGTCACGGCTGCGTGCGCTTGCAAAAGCCGATCGAGCTGGCCAAGGCGCTGCTGGCCGGCGACATGACCTGGACGCCGGAAAAGATCGACGCGACCCTGGCCTCTGGCGAGACCGTGCGGGCCAAGCTGCCGCAGCAGATCGCGGTCTTCCTGCTGTACTGGACGGCCTATGTGACCCCGGACGGGCAGGTCAACTTCCGCGACGATCCCTACGGCTGGGATCGCGAGCTGGTGCAGCGTATCGCCGCACTTCGTTCTGGCCCAGCTTGATTTCCTGAAATTTTTGGGATGTCCTCCCGGCATTGGTGTCGGGTAAGGCGTACCTATGGATCGACGTAAGCTGCTTCGAATGGGGCTCGGCGTGCTCGGCGCCGGCCTGCTGCCGGTCGCGGACGCCCGCGCCGATGACGATATCATCGGCCAGATCCTGGAAGGAAAAGTCCCTCCGGCCGCTTCGGTTCCGCCCGTGGGCCTGCGACCCACGCCGGTCGAGACGTTCGCCGCCAAGGCGGTGGTCGAGCCGCGCTGGGTCCATCTGCGCAACATCCACACCGACGAGAAGCTGGAAGCGGTCTACTGGGAGAACGGCGAGTACGTTCCTGACGCCGTCCAGGCCCTGAACAAGGTGCTGCGCGACTATCGCAACGACGAGACCCATCCGATGGCTCCGGGTCTCTACGACATCCTCGACCAGATCCGGGCCAAGACCCAGAGCAAGTCGCCGTTCCAGATCATCTCCGGCTACCGCTCGCCGGCCACCAACAAGATGCTGTCCAAACGCAGCGGCGAGGTCGCCAAGCGCAGCCTGCATATGGACGGCAAGGCCATGGACGTCTTCCTGGAAGACGTCGACCTGCGCTACGTACGGGCGGCGGCCCTGGAGCTCGGGCGCGGCGGCGTGGGCTATTATCCGACCAGCAACTTCGTGCACGTCGATGTCGGCCCGGTCCGCAAGTGGTCCGGAACCTGACGCCATCTTTCGCCCGCCCCTTTTCACCTGGGGGCCGAAACGGGTAACCAAGCTCTAGTTGAAGCGTTTAGAGCATGTTGGCCGGCGGTATCGGCGTCAGGGAATCCCAGTCAGATGAGTGAGCGTCGCAGCAATCCCTTTGGTTGGGTGATCCTCGGCTTCATCATCGGCGTCCTGGCGACGTTCGGCGCGATCCTGTTCCTGACCTCCAGCGACGGCGGCTACGAGGACGGCCCGTCCGAGACGCGCACCGCCGCCGATGACGCGGCCGCGGCCGCCATGGCCGCCAAGTCGACCGCCTCCCAGCCCGCGCCGCACAAGGTCGAGACCTCGGCCCCGGTCGTCGACGCTCCCGTGACCGCCACGCCCTCCGAACGCCAGACCGGCCCCGCGCCGACCCTGGACCCGCAGGTGGCGGACGACGCGGCGGCGGCCGGCATGACCTCGCGGACGCGCTAGAGACCTCCGCGAGACCCTTAGAAGTCGATCACCACCGACGGCGCGCTGCGCCGCGCCTCGCCATGGTGCACGGCTTCGATGTTGTTGCCGTCGGGATCGAGCACGAAAGCGGCGTAATAGCCCGGATGATAGGTCCGCTCGCCCGGCGCGCCATTGTCGCGTGCGCCATGGGCCAGCGCCGCCCGATAGAAAGCGTCGACTGTCGCGCGATCCTTGACCTGAAAGGCCAGGTGGTGCCGGCCTGTCAGGACGCCCTGGCTCGCCGCGCTTTCTGGCGAGGACACGACGAGCTCATCAGCCCAGAAATAACCGTCGGCCTTATCGACGACGGGAATCTCCAGAACATTCAGAACAGCCGTGTAGAATTCCCGACTAGCCTTGAGATCTTGGACGACCAATTGGATGTGATCGATGAGCCGGCCACGATGCAGTTGTGTCGTTCCCATGACCATCTAGTCCGTTCATTTGTGTCGCGAAGACCTCGGATATCATCTGGGTTTCGAGCTGACATGTGTGGCGCTGAAAATGGGGGTCTTCGCCAAGATCGCATTGATCATTCGCAAAGCCATCGTTCGCGCAGCTGTTCCGGAAAATCTGTTCTTCACCGCTCCCCGAACTTCAAACCAATCGCTTTTGGGGTTTCGGATCGAAACTCTCATGGCGCGGGCTGACAGAACCGCGACAACCTGACTCACCCGCCCAATCACCCTGCTGACACACAGCTGGCGGCAGGGGAGGCGCAATTTCCCGAGATCACTCAAAGGATTGGGTGATCAAGGAGATGCGTATTGTCGATCAAGGGTAGCTGCTGTTGCGGCGGCGTCCGCTTCGAGCTGTTCGAGCCGCCGCTGCTGATGGGGATCTGCCACTGCTCGCGGTGCCGCAAGGCCGGTTCAGGCGTCTACGCCTATGTCCGGGCCGAGGCGTTCCACTGGCTGGCGGGGCAGGAGCTCCTGACCCGCTACCGCCCGAAGCCGCCGTTCCGGTTCACGCGGAGCTTCTGCAAGCGCTGCGGAACCTCGCTGGGCGATCCTGACAGCGGCCGGATCCTGGCCATCGCCGCGAGCTGCCTGGACGACGATCCGGGCGTGCGGCCGAGCTTCGACGAGTTTCTTCCGGACAGGCCGCCCTGGGAGAAGCCGGAATAGAAAAAGGCGGCCACCGAAGTGACCGCCTTTCCCAAATTCAGGTTCGGAGAGAACCTTATTCCTTCGGCATCGGCATGGCCGGCATGGCGCCCGCCTTGCTCTTCATCTGGGCGTGCGCCGCCGGCGGCAGCGGGATCAGACCGCGGCCTTGCAGGTAGCCGCCGCGGCCCGTGGCCGAGTCCGACACGAACTCGGCGACGAAGTCCTTCAGGCCCGGCGTCACGCCGACCCGCGACTTCTTCACGTAGATGTAGAGCGAGCGCGACAGCGGGTACTGGCCGCTGGCGATCGAGGCCGGCGTCGGCTTCACGCCGTTGATGGCCGCGCCCTTGATGCGCGAGGCGTTTTCTTCCAGGAACGAGAAGCCGAACACGCCCAGGGCGTTCGGGGTCTTCTCGATGGTGCCGACGATGGCGTTGTCGTTCTCGCCCGCGTCGACCCAGCCGCCGTCGGTGCGCGTCGGCGAGACGATGGCCTTGAACTTCTTCTCGTCCGATTTCTTCAGCGCGGCGAGGAACGGGATCTTCGACGCGCCGCCTTCCATGGCCAGCTCGACGAAGGCGTCACGGGTGCCCGAGGTCGGCGGCGGGCCGTAGACCAGGATGCGGTTGGCCGGCAGGGCGCCGTTGACGTCCTTCCAGGTCTTGTAGGGGTTCTTGACGGTCGCGTTACCCTTCGCGGCCTGGTCGGCCAGGCCCATATAGAGCTGCTCGAGCTTGAAGTTGTAGTCCGGCGACTTCTTGTCGGCGGCCACGACGATGCCGTCGAAGCCGACCTTGATCTCGACGATGTCCCTCACGCCGGCCTTCTGGCAGGCCAGGAACTCGGACTTCTTCATCGGACGCGAAGCGTTGGCGATGTCGGGGAACTGTTCGCCCGCGCCGCCGCAGAACATCTTGATGCCGCCGCCGGTGCCCAGGCTCTCGACCTTGGGCGACTTCTTGCCGGTCTTCTTCGAGAAGTTTTCGGCGACGCGGGTGGAGAACGGGAAGACGGTCGAGGAGCCAGCGGCCCAGACGTAGTCGCGGGCGGCGTGCGCCTGGTCGGCCACCGCGAGCAGAGCGATCGTCGCGACCGCGCCGAGGAGCTTGTTCATGTCGTCAAATCCTATGTGGTCCGGGGGGACTGTGGGACCCTGCCGGAGCAATGCAAGGTCTTTTGTCACGGTTCCACGACGGTTTTGCGACACAGTATCCGTGGGCGGACGATGGTGGCGTGGGTCAGCGCTGGACGACCTCGCCGTCTTCCTTGGTGAAGCTTGCCGGCGCGTGCTTCGGGTGAACCGGCAGAGCCGGGGCGAGTCTCAGGGTGTCGGCGTCCAGCCGCCGCCCAGGGCGCGGGCCAGGTCGATGGCGGCGACCGCGCGGGCCTCGCGGGCCTGGATCACCGCCTGGTCGGCGGCCAGCAGGCCGCGTTCGGCGTCGATCTGCTCCAGGTACGAGGCATAGCCGGCGCGGTAGCGGTCCTTGGCGCGGCGGGCGGCCTCGGCGATGGCGGCGCGCTGGGCGGCGATCTCGCTCTCCTGGCGTTGCAGGGCGTCGACGGCGCGCAGGGCGGTCTCGGTCTCGGCGAAGGCGTTCAGGACGACGCCGCGATAACTCGCCGCCGCCTGGGCCTTGCGGGCCTCCGAGGCCTGGACCTGGGCTTTCAGCCGGCCGCCGTTGAAGATCGGCTGGGCCAGGCCGGCCCCGACGTTCCACAGGGCGACAGGATCGGGCAGGGCGTCGGTGAACGCCCGGTCGGCCGAGACCGACAGGCGCAGCTGCGGCAGCAGCTGGGCGCGCGAGGCGGCCAGGCTGGCGTCGGCGGCGATCAGGCTGTCCTGGGCCTGGGCGATGTCCGGGCGGCGGGCCAGCAGGCTCGCGGGGGCCTCGACCGGGATCGGCCTCCTCAGCAGCGCCAGGAGGTCGCCGCCACGCGCCACGGGACCGGGCGGATCGCCGGTCAGGGCGCTGATCGAAGCTTCCAGGCGGGCGATGGCCAGCTCCAGGGCGGGGACCTGCCGGCGGACCCCGGCCAACTCGGCCTGGGCCTGGTCGCGTTCCAGCTTGGTGGAATAGCCGGCCCCTTCGCGGCGCGTGATCACGTGCAGCCCAGCCTCGCGGGCGGTGATGGTCTGCCTGGCGACGGCCAGCTGGGCGTCCAGCGACAGCAGGCCGACATAGGCCCGCGCCACGGTGGCGGCGACGGCCAGGCGGACGCTGTCGCGGGCGGCGGCGCTGGCCTGCAGGCTGGCTCGCCCGGCGGCGTCGAGATCGCGCACCCGGCCCCACAGGTCGACCTCGTAGGCCACGCGCAGCCCGACCTGCTCGGCGGTCGACTCGTAGGATCTGCCGAAGGCGTCCAGCTGGCGCGAGCCCTGCAGGCCGGCCACGGCGTCGACGGTCGGCAGCAGGGCCGAACGGGCGGCGCGGGACAGGGCGCGCGCCTCGTCGACCCGGGCCGTGGCCAGGGCGATGTCGGCGTTGCGGGCCAGGGCCTTGTCGACCAGGGCGTTGAGTTGGGCGTCGCCCAGCAGGGTCCACCAATCGGCGGTCAGCGCGCCTTGAGCGCCTTGGGAATTTGGCGGCGTGGTCCGCCAGGCGGCTGGCGGCGGAACGGGCGAGGCCGGACGCTCGGGCGCGGCGGTGGTCGCGCAGGCCGACAGCGCCGCGCCAACCAGCAGCAGGGGCAGCGAGCGGCGCATCAGCGGCCGCCCTTGGTGTCGACCTTGGTCACCACCGACATGCCCGGCCGCAGGCGGGCGGCCAGGGGCTGGTTCGGGCTGATGACGATCTTGACCGGGATGCGCTGGGAGACCTTCACGAAGTTGCCGGTGGCGTTTTCGGGCTTCAGCACCGCGAACTCCGAGCCGGTGGCCGGGGCCAGGTCCTGGACCACGCCGCGCAGCGTCGTCTTGCCCAGGGCGTCGACGGTGAAGGTCACCGGCTGGCCGACGGCCATGTGGGCGGTCTGGGCTTCCTTGTAGTTGGCCGTCACCCACAGGCGGGCGGGAACCAGGGCCAGCAACTGCGTGCCGGCCGAGACGTATTGGCCCAGCCGCACCGAGACCTCGCCCAGTTGACCGTCTCGCGGGGCGCGGATGATGGTGTTTTCCAGATCGATCTGGGCCAGGCGAAGCGCGGCGCGAGCGGCGTCGACGGCGGCCTTCAGGCCCTCGCGGGAGACGACGACCGAGCGGATGTCCTGGCGGGCGATCTCGCCGCCGGCGGCGGTCTGGCGCACGGCCGCCTCGGTCTGGCGCAGGGTGGCCACGGCCTGGTCGCGCTCGCGCAGCGACACCGAGCCGTCCGAGGCCAGGTCGTTGATGCGGGCCAGGTCCGCGCGGGCCCGGGCGGCCTGGGCCGAGGCAGAGGCCTGCTCGGCCTCGCGGCCTTGGAGCGCGGCGGCGCGGGCCCGCTGGGCTTGATCGGCGTTGGCCAGATCGGCTTCGCGGGCGGCCAGGGTCGCCCTGGCCTGCTCGACACGGGCCCGGTAGATGCGGTCGTCGATGCGGGCCAGCACCTGGCCCTGCTTGACGTGGTCGAAGTCCTGCACGGCGACCTCGACGACATAGCCGTTGACCTGCGGCGCCATCACCGTGACCTGGCCTCGGACATAGGCGTTCTCGGTCACCTGCAGGGTGGTGACGAAGGGCGGCAGCCGCCAGACGAACAGGATGACCAGCACGGCCGCCACGGCGGCGGTGACGGCGATGGCCAGGGTCCCGGGGCTGATGCGGGGCGGGTGGCGCAGAGCCTCGGCCGCTTCGGGCGAGGGCGAGGGAGCGGCGGCGTCGGTCATTGAGCGGCCCTTTGCGCGGCTTTCATCTTGGCGATGGCGCGGAGCGTGAAGATCGCCGTGCCGATCAGGGTCAGCATGGCGATGACGAGGAGGAGCAGAAAGAGGTCGTTATAGGCCAGGATGCCGGCCTCGCGCGTGGCCTGGCCGGCCACGGCGGCGACGGCGGTCGGACCGGCGCGCAGGCGGTCGGCGACGAACGGAATCGAGGCGTCCAGCTGGCCGACCAGGTGGGCGTAGTGGAACCGCATGCGGTCGTACTGGAAGGTCTGCGACAGGGCGGTGGCGAACAGGGCGCCCAGGTTCTGGGCGATGCTGAACGAGACGATCAGGGTGGGCAACGAGCGCCAGCCGCGCTGCAGCACCTGGACGAAGCCGATCAGCAGGGTGGGGGCCAGGACGAGGGCCGTGGCGAAGCCCAGCATGGACTGGCTGACGTACAGCTGGGCCGGGCGGGTCAGGTCGTTGGAATGGCTGTCGATATAGGCGGCCGCGCCGATCAGCGCCACGGCGATCATGATCTGGAAGAGCACGGTCTGTGGCGTGATCGTCAGGGCGCCGACGATCGCGCCGGCCAGGGTGGCCAGCATGATCACGAAATACAGGCTTCGGGTCTGTTCCTGGCCCATGCCGAGCACGGACAGGAGACCCGCGGCGCCGCCGTTCTGCTCGACCAGCAGCACCCGGGTCAGGAAGGCGATGGCGATGAAGCCGAGGAAGTCCGGCGTGATCGCCCATCGCAGGTCGAGCAGCGGATTGGTCCGATGCCATTCCAGCGCCAGGGCGGCGATGATCAGCACGACCGCGACGGCCAGGGCCACGCCGATCCAGGGCGCGGCGAACCACCATTCCAGCCGGCCCTGGCCCAGTATCCCGCAGATCAGGGCCAGGCCGACGGCCATCAGCGGATAGGTGACGAAGTCGGCCCACTCGAACACCTTCAGCCGCTCCGACGGCGGCAGGCGCAGCGCCAGCACGGCGGCCAGGGTGGCCAGTACTAGGGCCAGTTCGATCAGGTAGAGCGTGCGCCACTGGCCCAGCTCCAGGACATCCGGCGAGAAGCAGCGGGCCAGGGGCGTGGCCACCAGCGGCAGGCCGAAGGCCAGCACGAAGGCCGCCAGCCGCTGGGGCTGGGGAAAGGCCTGCAGCATGTAGAAGACCGCCAGGGTGGTCAGGGGCGCGGCGGCGACGCCGCTGGCCGCGCGCACGACCAGGGCCGAGGCGAAGTCGTTGACGAAGAGGTGGGCCACGACCGCGGCCAGATAGGTCCCCAGCGCCAGCTGCACGAACAGGCGCAGGCCGTACTGCTGGCGGAACTTGACCAGCAGCAGGTTCATCGAGATCGAGGTCATCGCATAGGCGGTGGGCAGCCAGGAGACCTGGGCCGGATCCAGCCCCAGCGCGCCCTGGATGCTGGGCAGGTTGACCGTGATCAGCGCCGTGCCCATGGCGCTGGTGAAGGCCAGCAGCACCCCGACGCAGCCATAACCAATGCGGACGCGCGGGGAAAAGTCGGGCGTCGCCGGCGACCCCGGGAACATCGGCCGCTCGTGCGGTTGCAGGCTGTCGATACCGGAATGACTCATGCCACCGTCCTTGCTGCCCACGCTGTAGCGTGCGCGCGCGGCTTGGGCGAGAGGCCGGGGGGCGGGGCAGGCGAACGCCGGGTCATGAGGCCGGCTTAAAGGGCGCTTGGCGCTCGCCGCTTGAAC
Source organism: Caulobacter sp. GW822-FHT07D08 (assembly GCF_058798735.1). Classification (NCBI taxonomy): domain Bacteria; kingdom Pseudomonadati; phylum Pseudomonadota; class Alphaproteobacteria; order Caulobacterales; family Caulobacteraceae; genus Caulobacter; species Caulobacter sp. GW822-FHT07D08. The sequence continues at coordinate 274,304 of NZ_JBXAKU010000007.1, read as the reverse complement.
AATTCCATCGCCGCCTCGGCGAAAATTGGCTCCTCGGGCGTGAGCGGCCGCCGGACCGCGCCATGGAGCGGGGTTCAGCCCGGCCGCGCGAAAAACTTTCGCGGGACCGGTGTGCGTTCGGGGGCCTTGTGCGTCATGACTGTCGTGAGCAGTCATGAGGGTTTCGCCGTGCGGCAGGTCGCGCCACACGATCTTCGAGGGTTGGATCGGCGCTACAGGCCAGCGCTGATGGCGTTCTTCATGCGCCGCGCCGCCACGCACAGCGACGCCGAGGACATGACCCAAGAGCTGTTCGCCAAGCTGGCGCGGGTCGAGGACCCGGCCATGGAGAACGCCGACGCCTATATCTTCCAGATGGCCGCCAACCTGCTGCGCGACCGCCAGCGGCGCGAGCGGGTGCGGGCCAGCTATCGCGCCGCCGTCGCGGGCGAGACCTTCGACCAGGAGCCGCTGGACCCCGCCCGCATCCTGCAGGGCCGCGAGGACCTGGGCGCGGTGTCGCGGGCCCTGCGCGAGTTGCCCGACCGGACCCGCGCCATCTTCCTGCTCTATCGCCTGGAAGGCATGAAGCAGGCCGAACTCGCCACGCTGTACGGCATGACCACCAGCGGGGTTCAGAAACACATCCTCAAGGCCATGGGCCACCTGACGCGCAAGCTGAGGGCGGGCGAATGAGCACCCCCATGGACGACGACAAGATGAACCTGGCGTTGAACCTTTCCCTGGATCAGGCCGCCGAGTGGTGCGTGCGCCTGTCGGAGGGCGAACTGACGCCGGCCGAGCAACTGGCGCTGGACGCCTGGTTCGCCGCCGATCCGGACCATCGCGCGCTGCTGGACGACGCCGTCGCCGCCTGGCGGGCGGTGGACGAGCAGGCTTCGCACCCCGGCATGATCGCCCTGCGCGGCGAGGCGCTGAACGACCTGCGCCGCGCCCAGCGCCGCCAATGGGCTCACGAGTGGGCCAGGAAGCCCGGCCCGCGCGTCGCGATCTGGAGCGCCGCCGCGGCGTTGGTCGCGGCCGTCGCCCTGGGCGGAGGCCTGGCTTGGCGTTCGAGCCTGCCGGACGTCTATCGCACCACCGAGGGCGAGCGGCGCATCGTCGAGCTGGCCGACGGCTCGCGCGTCACCCTGGACGCCGCCACGGTGCTGAAGGTCCGCTATGACGGCGACCGCCGCCGGCTGTGGCTGGAGCAGGGGCGGGCGAAGTTCGCGGTGGCCAAGGACCCGCTGCGGCCCTTCTCGGTCGCGGCCGGCGGCAAGCTGGTGGTCGCCACCGGCACCACCTTCAGCGTCGAACGCGTCGCCGACCAGATGCGGGTGGTGCTCTACGAGGGCCACGTCGCGGTGCTGGACGGGGAGGGCGCGAAGGGGCGTCCGCCGCCGCTGCTGAGGGTCAATGGCGCGCCGACCGAGAAGTCGCTGACGCCCGATCACGAGCTGGTCGCCCAGGTCAATTCCGAGGCCGCCTCGGTCACGCCGGCCGATCCGAACCGCGCGGCCGCGTGGGAGAGCGGCCAACTGGTCTTCCAGGACGAGCCGATGAGCCTCGCCGTCGAGCGGGTCAATCGCTATGCCCGCGAGAAGCTGCGGATCGGCGATCCCAGCGTGGCCGCCTTACGGATCAGCGGCGTCTTCACCTCGGGCGACACCCGCGCCTTCGTCGACGGCGTCACCGCGGTGCTGCCCGTGCGCGCCGTCAGCGGCCAGGGCGGCGAGACCGTATTGCGCGCGTTCCAGCGCCAGCCAAAAAACTTCACCGTCGGTGGTGAGTCCTCCGTGGAGTGAGGCGTCTAACTGACCAAAAGCGCCGATACACAGAACAAGCGGCGCGAGGGAGGGACGTATGAGCAAGTCTTTCGAGCAACGCTGGCTGCTGGGCGCTTCGGCGGCCGTGCTGATGGCCCTGGCCGCGCCGGTCGCGGCGCAGGCCCGCGCTGAACAGGCCCCGGAGCGGACTTTCGACATTCCGGCCCAGGACCTGTCCGGCGCCCTGCGCGCCTTCGGCCGGGCCTCGGGCAAGCAACTGGCCTTCGACGAGAACCTGACGCGAGGCAAGCGCGCGCCGAAGCTGAAGGGCGCCTATTCGGCCGACGAGGGCCTGACCCGCCTGCTGGCCGGCTCGAACCTGGTGGCCCAGCCCACCGCCAGTGGCGTCTACGCCATCCGCGAGCGGCCGCTGCTGGTCTCGGCCAGCGCCGCCGGCCAATCGGCCGCGCCGGCCGCCGCCGTAGAACAAAGCCGTCCGGAAGAGCCCGCCCAGGTCGACGAAGTGATCGTTGTCGGCACCCCCGGCGGCGCCGGTATCGACAAGCTGTCGGCCAGTTTCGCGGTCACCACGGTCAGCGCCCAGGACATCCTCAAGGCCTCGCCCAAGAGCAGCGCCGAGCTGCTGAGCCTGGTGCCCGGCGTCTGGGTCGAGACCTCGGGCGGCGTGGCCGGGGCCAATGTCTTCGTGCGCGGCTTTCCCGCCACCGGCGACGCCGAGTTCCTGACCATCCAGCTGCAGGGCGCGCCGATCTATCCGCCCTCGACCCTGTCGTTCCTGGAGAACTCGTCGATCTTCCGCGTCGACGAGACGATCTCGCGCATGGAAGCCCTGCGCGGCGGTCCCAACCCGATCTTCTCGAACGGCCAGCCGGGCCTGACCACCAACTTCATGCTCAAGGAAGGCGGCGAGGAGACCAAGGGCCTCGTCAAGGCCACGACCTCCGACTACGGCCTGCGCCGCATCGACGGGGTGATGAGCGGCAAGCTGGCCGATGACCTCTATTTCATGGCCGGCGGCTACGTGACCCGCTCGCCGGGCGTGCGCGACACCCAGTTCGACAACGAGAAGGGCCAGCAGTTCACGGTCAACCTGACCAAGCGGCTGGAGCACGGCAAGGTCAATCTCTACGCCCGCTTCACCGACGACCACGGCGCCTGGTACCTGCCGTTCGCGATCAATGTGCCCGGCATCGACAAGGGCGAATACACCCAGCTGGGCGAGCTTTCGCGCCAGCAGACCCTGCAGGTCCACGCCAATGGCGCGACCCGAAGCTTCGACCTGGCCGATGGCCGGGGCTGGAAGGGCTATGTGGCCGGCGGCAGCTTCGAGCACGACTTCGGCGACGGCTGGACGGTGCGCGACCGCTTCAGCTTCACCAAGGGCGACGCCAACACCTATGGCCTTGTGCCCGACGGCGGGGCGGTGACGGCCGCCTCGGTGGCGACCGTGATCGGCGGCCCGGTCCGCACGCGCGGCGGGACGGCCCTGGGGACCGGCGACTACGTCCAGAACTGGGGCGCCTGGATCGTCGAGAAGCAGATCCAGGCCCTGACCAACGACTTCAGCCTCAACAAGAAGGTCGGCGACCACTCGATCTCGGCCGGCTACTACGCCTCCAGCTTCTCGTCGGACGACTTCTGGACCATCGGCAACTTCAAGCCGATGCAGGTGAAGGCCAATGGCGACTACCTGGCCGCCAACGTCTCGTGCGCCAATCTGGCGACGGCGGGCAGCGGTTCGGGCTGCTGGGCCTATGGCCTGCTGTCGAACGGCGACGGCAAGGTCAACGCCGTCTACCTGGCCGACAGCTGGCGGATCGCCGAGCCCCTGCGCCTGGACGTCGGCGTGCGCCGCGAGAAGTTCGAGACCGACTATGTCGTCGACGACGGCAACGGCTATCCGGACGGCCTGGCCATTCGCACCGTCGACTACGACCAGTCCAAGACCTCGTACACGGTCGGCCTGAACTACGACCTCAACGAAATGTCCGGCGTGTTCGCCCGTTACTCCAAGGGCTACAAGTTCCCTAGCTTCGACAACTTCCGCGAAAACCTGACCGACACCCTGAGCGTCAAGCAGTACGAGCTGGGCTACAAGCTGCGCTCGGGCCCGTTCGAGCTCTACGCCACGGGCTTCGCCAACACCTTCGACGGGGCCAAGTTCGCCGATGTCGGCGGCACGCTGGAGACCAACTCCAACAAGGCCCACGGCCTGGAGCTGGACGGCCGCTGGCGCTCGGACTTCGGCCTGTCGCTGGCGCTGAACGGCACGCTGCAGAAGACCGAGATCAAGAAGTCCTCGATCCCCGGCAACCAGGGCAAGAGCGCCCAGCGCCAGCCCGACTGGCAGATCCGCTTCACGCCCAGCTACGACGTCCAGCTGGGGTCGGTGGCGACCACGCTCTACGGCACGGTCAGCGCGGTGGACGATCGCTGGGGCGACAACGCCAACACCCAGAAGCTCAAGGGCTACACCAAGGTCGACCTGGGCGCGATCTTCAACGTCGGCGACTTCAGCGTTCAGGTGGCCGCCGACAATCTGACCGACAGCCATGGCCTGACCGAGGGCGATCCGCGTTCCACCAGCGGCGCCAACGCCCGCCCGATCCTGGGTCGGTCGGTGCGGCTGTCGGTGGGGTATAACTTTTAACGGTAACCCCACCCCCGATCTCCCCGGCGAAGGCCGGGGTCCAGATCGCAGGTCGGAGCGTTTCGGATTATCGTCCATCGCTCGGGCCGAACCTGGACCCCGGCCTTCGCCGGGGAGACGGCTTGATTGATTTGAGTTGAGGTCCTGCATGGTCCGTCTGATCGCCACGACGCTAGCCGTCTTGACCTTGGCCTCGACAGCCCAAGCCCAAGGCACCGCGAAAATCCCAACGCCGGCGGACACTTACCAGGAGCTGTTCCACCAGGTTCAGACGCGGCGAATCTTCCCGGACGGCAAGACCTTCGTCGACGCGGTCCCCAGGCGCGCTCCGGCGAAGATCCTGGCCGATTATCGAGCCCATTCAAGGCTCAGCGACGCCGAGCTGAAGCGCTTTGTCACCGCCAACTTCGTGGTCCCGCAAGCGGCCGCCGCGCCCAAGCCCAGCGCCGCGCGGCCGCCGCTCAAGGATCACATCGCCGCGCTCTGGCCGCACCTGACCCGGCCGCCGGTCAAGCCCGTGGCCGGCGGTTCGGCCCTGGCCATGGACAAGCCGTTCGTCGTGCCGGGCGGGCGCTTCCGCGAGATCTACTACTGGGACAGCTACTTCACGATGCTGGGCCTGAAGGCCGACGGCCGCGACGATCTGGTCGAGAGCATGATCGACGATTTCGGCGGCCTGATAACGGCTTACGGACATATCCCCAATGGCGCGCGGACCTATTATCTCAGCCGCTCGCAGCCGCCGTTCTTCTTCGCCATGGTCGGGTTGTCCAGCGCGACCGACCCCAAGGTGCTCAAGACCCGCGTCGACCTGATGCGCCGCGAGCACGCCTTCTGGATGGACGGTGAAAAGGACCTCCAGCCCGGCCAGGCCCACCGCCGCGTGGTGGCCTTGGCCAAGGGCGTCGTCCTCAACCGCTACTGGGACGACCGCGACACGCCGCGGGACGAGTCCTATCGCGAGGATCTCGAGACCGCGCTCAAGAGCGGCCGTGCGCCGGCCGAGGTGTTTCGCGACCTGCGGGCCGGGGCCGAGAGCGGTTGGGACTATTCCTCGCGCTGGATGGCCGACGGTAAGAGCCTGGCGACGATCCAGACCACCTCGATCGTCCCGGTCGACCTCAACAGCCTGATGTTCGGCCTGGAGAAGGCGATCGCCAAGGGCTGTGGCCAGCTGGCCGACACCGCCTGCGAGCGCGACTTCGACCGTCGCGCCCAGGACCGGGGCGAGGCCATCGACTTCTATCTCTGGGACAACGCCAAGGGCGGCTATGTCGACTACCAGTGGAAGACCGGCCGGCGCCTGGACGATCTCAGCGCGGCGACCTTCTACCCGCTGTTCACGGGCGCGACGGACGAGCGGCAGGCCCACACCGTCGCCCAGAAGGCCTGGGATGTGCTGCTGGCCCCCGGCGGCCTGCGGACCACCACCGTCCGCACCGGCCAGCAGTGGGACACCCCCAACGGCTGGGCCCCGCTGCAGTGGGTGGCCGTCTCGGGCCTGCGCCGCTACGGCGAGGACGCCCTGGCCGCCGAGATTTCCAAGCGCTGGCTGGCCACGGTGGAGCGCGAGTACCAGGCCAGCGGCAAGATGCTGGAGAAGTACGACGTCGAGGAGGCCAAGGCCGGCGGGGGCGGGGAGTATCCCACCCAGGACGGCTTCGGCTGGACCAATGGCGTGACGCGGGCGCTGATGGAGCCGGCCCAGGTGAAGGGGGCAAAGTAAAAGGCTCTCCCCCATCGCTGGGGAAGAGCCTGATTTATCGCGGCGTTGCGCGGGGCCTAGAACTCGAAGCCGATCGTGCCGAACACCTGGCGCGGGGCCGAGGCGTGGAACACCAGGATGCTGCCCGCCGCGTCGTCCGGGGCGAACACGCTGCTGTCGAAGTTCGACGCGTAGCGCTTGTTCGTCAGGTTGGTGACGTTCAGCGACGCCTTGGCGCCCTTCATGAAACCGACCGGGCTGAACCTGTAGCTGACGCCCAGGTCGAAGGTGGTGACGCCGGCGAAGCTCTGGTCGTTGGTGTAGGTATAGTAGCGGCGGCCGGTGTACTTGCCCTGCAGCGAGGCCGAGAAGCCGCCTTGCTTCACGGTCAGCACGCTGGCGAGCATTTCCTTCGGCGTATCGACCTGCTGTTTGCCGGCCGTCTGCTTGATCACGCAGGTGGTCGTGCACCAGTTCAGGTCTTCGTCGTAGGTCGACTTGTTGTACGAGGCCGAATTGTACCAGTTCAGCCACGACGTCGCCTTCCACAGCACGCCGATCTCGGCGCCCTTGCTGGTGACGCCGCCGGCGTTGTGGAAGGAGTTGCCGCAGCCCGGGTTCTGCTGCTGGTTGGTCGGGCAGGGGTTGTACTGCAGCAGGCGGTTCTCGAACTTCACGTCATAGGCCGCGATCGAGACCTGGAGATTGTCGCCGACATAGCGGTAGCCGGCGTCGAAGCTCTTGGAGGTTTCCGGCTTCAGATACTTGCCCTGGGCGTCCCACACCGCTTGCGACACCGATTGCGGGCCGAGTTTGAAGCCGCCCTGGAACATGGCCATGTTCTCGGCGTAGCTGGCGAACACCTCGTGGCCCGGGGCGATGCGGTAGCGCGCGCCGATTTCCGGCAGGAAGTCATCCTTGGCGTACAGCGTGCCGCTGGCGAACTGGCTGGACGCCGTCACCGGGGCCTTGGCGATGCCGCGAAGCGCTTCGGCGGCGGACTTGGCGTGGGTGCTCTTGAAGCCGAAGTCGATGCTCAGGGCGTCGTCCAGGAGGGTCATCGTGTCCTGGACGTAGAACTGCTGGGTGGTCCAGTTGGTCTGCTGCACCCACTGGGCGGTGTCGGGCTGGCCCTTCAGGAACTTCGCCAGGCTGAACGGGCCGGTGACATTGGTCCAGATGTAGCGGGCGGCGCTGCTGGTGTTGTCTTCCAGCCAGAGGCCGGCCTGGATGTGGTTGAAGCCCAGCGTCCAACCCACGTTCGCCACCACGCCGTCGCGGTCGATGGTGTAGCGGGTGTCGCGGATCCGGACCGGCAGGTCGTCGGCGGTCGAGGTCGTGCCCTGGTTCGACAGGCCGGTGATGAAGTTGTTGCCCGCGCCCTTGTCGGTGTGGCGATAGACCTGCACGTGGCTGGTGATGTTCTCGCGGATCTTGAAGTCGCCCGACAGGTAGTAGACCTCGTCGTTGCGCAGGATCTGGCCGTTGGTGAAGGTGACATCGGCCAGCTTCTCGGGCGCGGTCGAGGGGACGCACTTGGCCGCCAGCGAGGCCACCGAGCAGGCGGCGCGGCCGACATAGGCGTCCCAGTTCGGCGCGTAGCCGGCCCAGTCCCAGCCCAGGCGCGAGCGCATGTCCTTGGAGAGATAGGTGTCGTCAGCCTGGTTGGTGCGCGACACGTCCGCGAAGGCGGTGATGACGTTATCGCCGAAGCGGTACTGGGCCTTGGCGTTCAGCTGCTTGCCGGTCGACTTGTTGTAGGCGCCCTGGTTCACGAACAGGTCCTGCTGGGCGTAGTGGCCCGAGACATAGGCCGAGAAGCCGCCGTGCTCGCCGGTGTCGAAGCGCATGAAGGTGCGGGCGGTGTCCTCGCTGCCCACGGTCCCGTTGATCGAAAAGCCCATGTCCTTCTTCGGATCGCTGGACGTGTAGATCAGCGCGCCGCCCAGGTTGCTGGTCGAGGGGATGGACAGGCCGGCGATGCCGGTCGCCAGGTCGGCCCGGCCCAGGTTTTCCGAGATCAGGGCGCGGCTGATGGTCAGGCCGTTGTAGTTGTTGTAGGCGCCGTCGCCCAGCGGCATGCCGTCCAGCGAGTAGCCCAGGTGGGTGGTGTTGAAGCCGCGCACCTGCAGCGACAGCGACTGCTCGTTGACGCCCAGGGCGTCGATCGACTGGGCGCTGACGCCCGGCAGGAAGTTCAGGGCCTTCTGAATGCTCGTGCCCGGGGGAAGGACCTCCAGGCTGGACGGCGTCAGGGTGTTGACCGAGCGGGTCTGACCGCTGCCGACGATGACGACCGCGTCGATCTCGTTGGTGTCGGCGGGGGCGCCCGCGACCGCATCGGCGGCCTTCGCGGCGGGGGCGTCGGCGGCCAGAACCTCAGCGGCTTGCGCCTGGGTGGCGAACATGAGGCAGGCGGCGATAGCCACCACGCTAGCGGATCGGAGCAGCATTTCGGATATCCCCTCGATATCGCGCGCCACGCGGATTTCCGTCTATGGCGCCGATTGGTTGAGCGCCGCGTCTATTCCACAGGTTGATGACGGTTCTGCTGCGTCTGGATGACAGCGTGCGTCACAAAACCGATGCACACCCTCCCTAAGAGCGCGCCAGGTTCACCGAACGCCTCGCATCCTTTTCAGGAGCTCTCGATGTCGCGCCATCGCCTTGTCGGAACCCTCGTGGGTCTCGCCGCCCTGGCCTTGGCGGCTGGCGCCGGCGCTCAGTCGCGCACCTATGTCACGCCGCATTGGGACAATACCCCCGGCGACGTCACCGTCCCGTTCGGCGGCAAGACCTATGTCAATCACGGCCTGGTGGCCGTGGGCTGGCTGCCCGCGGCGACGCGCGACTTCAACGGCGAGACCCTGGGCTCTTTCTCCAGCATGGCGCTGTCGAACTGGAAGAAGGCCGCCGACGGGTCCTATACCGGGACCTTGCGCACCCTGCCGGACCGGGGTCCCAACAATGTCGGACCGTTCAAGAGCACGACCGACTACGCCAACCGCGTCCACGAGCACGCGATCAAGCTGGTTCCCGGCAAGGGCCTGACCATCACGCCAACGGGCGGCTTCCTGTTGAAGGACCAGACCGGCCAGCCGTTCACCGGCATGGACCCGGGCGCCAAAGTCGTCGAGCGGGGCGGCGTGCGCTATCCGTCGCCGGCCAACGGCGAGGGGGCGGGCAAGCTCAGCCTGGACAGCGAGGCGATCGCCTATCTGCCGGACGGCAGCTTCTACGTCTCGGACGAGTACGCGGCGGGCGTCTATCTGTTCGACAAGGCCGGCACGCTGACCGGCGCGATCCAGACCGTCCCGGCGCTGCTGCCGATCAAGAAGGGCCAGTTGAACTTCGGGGCCGAGAAGGCGCCTGACCAAGGCCGCCGCAACAACCAGGGCCTGGAGGCCCTGACCATCAGCCCCGACGGCAAGCGCCTGATCGCCGTGCTGCAGAGCGCGACCATGCAGGACTCGACGTCGAACAACGCCACCCGCAACAACACCCGCGTGCTGGTCTACGACATCAGCCAGACCCGGCTGCCCAAGACGCCGATCGGCCACTACGCGCTGCAGCTGCCGACCGTGCGCGAGAACGGCGACGGCCAGAGCGCCGACGTCACCGCGGCCCAATCCGAGGCCGTGGCGCTCAGCGACACCCGCCTGCTGGTCCTGGCCCGCGACGGTAATGGACGCGGCAAGGGCGCGCCCAACGCGCCGGTCTACAAGAGCATCCTGCTGGTCGATCTCGCCGGCGCCACCAACCTGGCCGGCACGCCCTACGAGCAGGACGGCAAGCCGATCGCCAGGGACGGCGTGCTGAACCCCGACATCAAGCCGGCCGCCCAGGCCGAGCTGGTCAACATCCTCAACCCCGTCCAGCTCGCCAGGTTCGGGATCAATCTGTCGGTCGCGCCCTCGACCCGGACCAGCCTGCCCGAGAAGATCGAGGCCATGGCCATCGGCTCGGCCTTCGACAAGACTGGCGACGTCTTCCTGCTGGTCGGGTCGGACAACGACTTCGCCACGGCCAAGGGCCACGTGAACGGCCAGGACTTCGACGCCTCGCTGCATGGCGACACCGGGACCGGCGACAACGACAACCTGGTGCTGGTCTACCGCCTGTCCCTGCCGAAGTAAGCTTGACCCCCTGGGCGGGCGCGCCTACCCCGGACGGCGAAGGCATGGAGGTCGCGAGACCTCCGGGAACGCGGTGACCAATCCGCGGCTGCCCCCGCAACTGTGATCGTCCGTCGATCGTCGCGGCACGCGCCACTGGGAGTGATCCTGGGAAGGCGCCGCGACGGGAGGGCGTAAGCCAGGAGACCGGCCTTCGTCATATCAACGCGGCCGGCGGGGTGTCCGGCGAGGGCAGGGTGATGAACGAAGAACTCCCGGACGGCGAGGCCGCCCAAGAGGCGGCCCAAGAGGCCGCGAAGAACGCGCGCCACAACGCCAGGATGAAGGTGATCCAGGCGGCGCGGGCCAAGATGATGGCCGAGCGCCAGATCGAGAAGGGCCTGCTGATCGTCCATACCGGGGCGGGCAAGGGCAAGACGACGGCGGCCCTGGGCATGGTCTGCCGCGCCATCGGCCACGGCCAGAGGGTCAGCGTCATCCAGTTCATCAAGGGCGCGATGCAGACCGGCGAGAAGGTCGTGTTCGACGCCTTCCCGGACCAGGTCGAGTTCCGGCCGATGGGGGAGGGCTTCACCTGGGACACCCAGGACCGCGCCCGCGACATCGCCGTGGCGCGCGAGGCCTGGGAAGCCATCAAGAGCCGCATCGCCGATCCCGACTGGGATATGGTCGTCGCCGACGAGCTGAACATCATCCTGCGCTACGAGTACCTGCCGCTCGATGAGGTGCTGGAGGTCCTGGTCGGTCGGCCGGAGGGCAAGCACGTGGTCGTCACCGGCCGCAACGCGCCCGACGCCCTGATCGAGGCCGCCGACCTGGTCACCGAGATGGCCCAGGTCAAGCACCCGTTCCGCGCCGGCGTGAAGGCCCAGGCGGGGATCGAGTTTTGACCGTGCTGCGCGCGGCCGACGACGGTCCGGCCGTGGTGGTCTGCAACACCTGCCGCGTCTCGACCGAAGAGCGCGAGACGCCCGAAGGCGTGCGCGGCGGGGCGCTGCTGGCCGCCGCCTTACGCGAGGCGGCGGACGGCTCCGGCGTGGCGATCCAGGAGATGGCCTGCCTGTTCAACTGCGCCCAGCACTGCTCTATCCACCTGCGGGCGCCGGGCAAGATCGGCTACGTGCTTGGCCGGTTCGAACCGACGCCCGAGGCCGCGCGAGCGATCGTCGACTACGCCGTGGCCTACGCGGCCAGCGACGAGGGCGTGGTGCCGTACCGCCAGTGGCCGGAGGGCGTGAAGGGGCATTTCATCGTGCGCGTCCCGCCGGCGGGAAAGCTGGTGGGGGATTGAGCGCGTGATCCTCGTCCTTCGACAGGCTCAGGATGAGGATCATGGTCGGCTCAGTAGAAACCTCATCCTGAGCTTGTCGAAGGACGAGGTTTCGGTCCCGCTTGTCTTAACCCGTCCACCGCATCGCGTTCGGCCGGCCAGTGCTCGAACGCCATGACGATCTGCTGCGCCGTGGCGTCGGCGATCAGCGCGCCGTCCTCGCGGCGGAATTCGGCGTGCACGGTGATCAGCTGCCGGGTCCGTGCCACGACCTTCGCCTCGATCGATAGTGGACCATCGCGAGCGACCCTTAGGAAATTGAGCTGAAGGTTCACCGTCCGATACAGCCTGTCGTGCGGAACGACGGTCATGGCCGCGAACGCCAACACCTGGTCGGCCAGGGCCGCCAGATAGCCGCCAAACAGCGAGCCATCGGCGGTCGCCAGTTCCGGCGACGGCCGCCAGGACTTCTTCACCCAGCCTTCGCCCCAGTCGTCGAGCAGGCCCAGCCTCAGGGTCTCGACAATTGGCGGCGGCGTCGCCGTTCCGGCCTTCAGCGCGTCGAGACGTTCGGTCGCCCAGGTCATGTCGCCGCCTTCATATGATCCAACGGAAGGCTAGGGGAGCAGCGGCGGCTCTGTTACTCGACTTTTCAAGCGAGGGAGAGACGTGATGGGGGGCGTTGAAAACACGCGGAAAATCCCACGCCAGGGCCGTGCTCTGGCGTCGGTCGATGTCGTGTTGGAGGCGGCTGCTCAGGTTCTGGAGGCCTCGGGCGAGGCCGGATTCAACACCAACGCCGTGGCTGAGCGGGCGGGGGTCAGCATCGGCACGCTCTACCGCTATTTCCCCGACAAGCAGGCGATCCTGCTGGCCCTGGCTCTTCGCGAGACCGAGGCGCACCGGGGACGGGTGATGGCGGCGCTGGAGGACGGTCAGGGCGTAGCGCGGGACCGGGCGATGATCCGCGCTTTCGTCCAGGCCTTCTCCGGACGCAACCGGGCCCGGCGGATCGCGGCCTCCGCGCTGCTGGCCCAGGCCGATCACGCCGAGCTGGCGGCGAAGTTCGCGGCGGCGGAGGAGGGCTTGACCGACGCCCACGGCCGTCCGCTGACCCGAGTCCAGGCCTTCGTGCTGTCGCGCGCCATCCACGGCGCGATGCGCGCGGCGGTGCTGGAAGGCGTCGATTTCCTGGAGAGCCGAGAGTTCGAGGACGAGTTGGTGCGGCTAAGCCGCGCCTATCTCGCGGCCTGACGAACCGGCCGGCGCACCGTCCAGACCAGAAGCGCCGCCGACAGCAGGACGCCGCTCACCACCACGCCGAAGGTGACCAGGCCGGCGCGGGTGGCGCGGGCCTCGGCGCGGGCGTGGAAGGGGCCGGCGTGGGCCTCGGCGAGGGCCGACAGGTCATCACGCGCCAGATGGTCGGACATGTCGGTCTCCTGGAGGACCATGCCTAGGGACGCGGCTCAGGTGGTGGCGGGGCGACGGGGGCGACCGGCGCGACGGGCGGCGGGAGCGGGAGCGGGTCTGTGGGGACCGTCAGCGGGGCCACCGGCAGGCCGTCGGGGCCGATCTCGCCTTCCAGCGGCAGGCCCAGGTCGTCCAGCGGGTCCTCGACGACCACGGGGGCGACGTTGCGGCCCAGGGCCGACAGCATGAAGGCTTTCCAGATCTTGGCGGGCTCGCCGCCGCCGACCACGCCGTTCATCGAGCTGTTGTCGTCGTTGCCGACCCAGACCCCGACCACCAGGTCGTCGACGTAACCGACGAACAGGGCGTCGTGATAGTCCTGGGTGGTGCCGGTCTTGCCAAAAGCGCCGTCGATGGCCGCCTCCAGGCCCGTGCCGCGATGGGTGGCCGAGCGCAGCAGGTCGCGCATGCCGGCCAGCACCTTGGGGTCGTAGGCGGTGGTCTTGCCCTTCTGGAAGGTCTCCAGGGCGTGCGGGACGATCGGATATTCGCCGGCGGCGATCGAGGCGTAGGCGGCGGTCAGGCGCGTCAGGCTCATCGAACCGGTGCCCAGCGCCATGGTCAGGTCGTCGGGGATCTTCTCGGTGACGCCCAGCTGGCGGGCGACCTTGATCACCTTGGCCGGACCCAGGTCATGGGCCAGGCGCACGGCCGCGACGTTCGACGAGGCGGCGAAGGCGCTGATCAGCGGGATCTCGCGGTCGCGGTACTTGCCCTCGTGGTTCTTGGGCGTGTAGCCGCTGACCTGCACCGGGGTGTCGAGGATCGGACTGGTGGTGGTCATGCCCGACTGCAGGGCGGCCAGGTAGACGAACAGCTTGAACGAGGAGCCTGGCTGGCGCGCGCCGTCGGCGCGGTTGAACTGGCTGGCGCCATAGTCGCGGCCGCCGACCATGGCCACGACGCGGCCGTCCTTGCGCATGGCCACCAGGGCGCCCTGGGTGATGTTCAGGACCTTGCCGTCGCGGGCGATGAAGTCGTTGAGGATCTTCTCGGCCTTCTCCTGCAGTTCGGGATCCAGCGTCGTCTTGACGATGGTCTCGCCATAGCGGGCGCCGATCGCGGCGCGGGCCTGGGGCAGGGCCCAGTCGGCGAAGTAGGAGCCGGTCGGCAGCTTATCGGGGTTCTCGATGGCCGAGACCTCGCCGACCGCATCGGCCTGGGCCTGGGTGATGGTCTTGGTCTCGACCATGGCGCCCAGCACCACGCGCATCCGCTCGCGGGCGCCTTCGATATTGTTGGTCGGCGCCAGGCGGGAAGGGGCCTTGACCAGGCCGGCCAGCATGGCGGCCTCGCCGATCGACAGCTGCTCGGGCTGTTTGCCGAAATAGTGCCGGGCCGCGGCGCGCAGGCCAAAGGCCCCGTCGCCGAAATAGACCGACGACAGATAGCGCGACAGGATCTCGTCCTTGGAGAGGCGGGCCTCCAGATAGACCGCGATCAACGCCTCCTGCGCCTTGCGGCGCAGGTTGCGGTCGCTGCTCAGGAAGGCGTTCTTGGCCAACTGCTGGGTGATGGTCGAGCCGCCTTCCGACACACCGCCGGCCTGGGCGTTCCTGCCCAGGGCCCGCGCGATCGCCTTCGGGTCGACGCCCATGTGGCTGTAGAAGCGGCGGTCCTCGATGGCGATGAAAGCGCCGGGCACGTATTTCGGCAGCTTGGCGACGTCGATCGGGGCTTCCTTGTAGGAGCCGCGACGGGCGATCGGCGAGCCGTCCTGTGCGACCAGCACGATGGCGGAATTGTTCAGCGGCTCCAGGGCGCGGCTCAGCGGCAGCGACCAGAACAGCGAGGCGACCAGCACGACCGCCAGCACCACGGCGGCGGCCGCGCCGATCAGCCAGGCGGGACGCTTCCAGATCGGCGGCTTGGCGGTCTTGATGGGCTCGGCCGGGGAAAGGGCGGCTTCCGGGATCGCCTCGACGGCTTCCGGCAGCTCGGTCTCGGCTTCGGGAGCGGGCGCTTCCTCGGGCAGGACCTCGGGTTCGGGTTCGACGACCGGCGCGGGCGCGGGGGTTTCTTCGACGACTGCGGGTTCGACGATCTCCGGCGTCTCGGCGGCGGCTTCGGCCGGCGGCTTGGGGGCGCGCGGCTTGCGCGGACGAGGCGGCTTGGGCGCGACGGGTTCGGACGAACTCTCGGGCAGGACAGCCGCCGAGGTCATCGCGGCCTTGGCGCGCGGCTTCCGGGGCTTGCGCGGCTTCGGCGCCGGCGGGATGTCTTTGGGATCGGCGGGGTCGGACATGGACTGGCGCTCGCTTCGGGCCAGGCCCTCACTCGTCGAGCGCGCTCATTACCACACGGCCCCGGCAAGCCAAGCGCGTTGAAACCGAAGTTTCTTCGCGGTCACCCTTGAATGGCGTTCGGTCAGGCATAGATGACCTCCCGTGAGGCTGAGGCCTCTGCCCTTCCTGGGCGTTTCCTCCCCTACTTCTCAAGCCCGGCTTTCGCCGGGCTTTTTCTTTGCGGTCATGCGTTCGGTTGGATCAGGCGGTCGGCTAGATCAGTTCGTAGGCCGGCAGGGTCAGGAATTCTTCCAGGCTGTCGGACAGCACCATGCGGGTGAAGAGCTCGGCGGCCGTTTCCAGGCGCGGCGAGGCGAAGTCGCGGCGCAGGTCGGCCATCTCCTGGGTGAACAGGCTGATGAACAGCTCCGAGGTCAGCACCCGGCCATCGTCCAGCGCCGCGCCCAGGCGGATCCACTGCCACAGCTGCGTGCGGCAGATCTCGGCCGTCGCGGCGTCTTCCATCAGGTTGTAGAGCGGCACCGCCCCCCGGCCTTCCAGCCAGGCCTGGGTGTAGCGGACGCCGACGCGGATGTTCTCGCGCACGCCGGCCTCGGTGCGCACGCCCTCGTGCAGCTCCAGCATCTGGGCGGCGGTGATGTCGAGATCGGCGAGCAGCTTGTCGCGCTGATTGGCCGCCGGCATCAGGCGGTCGAAGACTTCCATGGCGACGGGCACCAGATCGGGGTGGGCGACCCAGGTGCCGTCGTGGCCGGCCCCGGCCTCGCGCTCCTTGTCGGCCTTGACCTTGGCGAAGGCCGCCTGGTTGGCGGCGTCGTCGCCCTTGACCGGGATCTGGGCCGCCATGCCGCCCATGGCGAAGGCGCCGCGGCGGTGGCAGGTCTGGATCAGCTTCAGCGAATAGGCGCCCAGGAAGGCCTTGCCCATGACCATGGCCGAGCGGTCCGGGGTCAGGAACTCGGGGCGGCGGCCCAGGCGCTTGATGAACGAGAAGATGTAGTCCCAGCGGCCGCAGTTCAGGCCGACGATGTGGTCCTTCAGCTCGAACAGGATCTCGTCCATCTCGAAGGCGGCCGGGATGGTCTCGATCAGCACCGTGGCCTTGATCGTCCCGACCGGCAGGCCCAACGCCTCCTGGGCGCGGACGAAAACGTCGTTCCAGAGGCGGGCCTCCAGATGGCTCTCCAGCTTGGGCAGGTAGAAGTAGGGGCCCGAGCCTTGCGCCAGCGTCGCCTTGGCGTTGTGGAAGGCGTAGAGGCCGAAGTCGAACAGCGCCCCGGCCACGGCCTGGCCGTCGACCTCCAGGTGGCGCTCCATCAGATGCCAGCCGCGCGGGCGGATCTTCAGCACCGCCGGGGTCGGGCCCATGGCGTAGGCCTTGCCGGACTTGGCGTCGACATGCGTCAGCTGCCCTTGCCAGCGGTCCTTCAGATTGATCTGGCCCTCGACGACATTGGCCCAGGTCGGGGCGGTGGCGTCCTCGAAATCGGCCATGAACACCTTGGCCCCGCAGTTCAGGGCGTTGATGATCATCTTGCGGTCGACCGGGCCGGTGATCTCGACGCGGCGATCCAGCAGATCGGCGGGAACGGGCGCGACGGTCCAGTCGGCCGCGCGGACATCGGCGGTCTCGGCCAGGAAGTCAGGCAGCTCGCCGGCGTCGAAGCGGGCCTGCCGCGCCTGGCGGGCGGCCAGCAACTCGCGACGGCGGGCGTCGAACCGGCGGTGCAGGTCGGCCACGAAGGCCAGGGCTTCCGGGGTGAGTACTTCCGCAGCTCGGCCTTCAACGGGACCGGTGACCTGGATGTTGGCGGCGATGTCGAGCGGCATGGGAAGCTTTCCGTGTGTCCGAAACCTTGTCCTTCGACAGGCTCAGGATGAGGTTTCTACTGCAAGCGTTTGAGCTGGGCGTTTCTTTGCCGCGCCAGCAATGGTCCTCATCCTGAGCTTGTCGAAGGACGAGGACCACGCAAGGCGTCGGACTCTCTCGGTCTTAGGCGCTCTTTTCGGCGCCCTTGTCACGGACGGTGGGGACGATCTGGTCGCCCCAGTTGCCCGAGCCGTCGTGGTGGCGCGAGGCGCGCACCAGCTCCACCGAGTAGCCGGCCTCGATGGCGCGGCGCACGGCCTCGTTGAGGCGGTGGGAGGCCTCGGCCACGCGGTCGACGGCGCGCTCCTTGGCGTCCGAGTTCGGCATGGCGGCGGGGGCGAAACGCTTGGCGGTCATGGCTTTGGCTCCTCGATCGGTGGGAAGGGGCTGGCGGTGGGAAGGGGTTCGCGGCTATTCGGCCGCGAACTGGTTCATGGTGTTGGCGTGGCCGCCGGCCTTCAGGGCGCGCTCGCCGGCGACCATCTCCTTGAAGGTGTCGCCCAGGTCCGAGCCGACCTCGTGCTGGTGCTTCACGGCCGAGACGCCGCGGCGGATTTCCTCGCGCTGCACCGTGTTGACATAGGCCTGCATCCGCTCCTCGCCGAAGTAGCCGCGCGACAGCTCGTCGACGCTCTTGGCGGTGAGGTGGAAGGTCGGCAGGGTGATCAGGTTGTGGAACACCCCGGCGCGGGCGGCGATGTCGACCTGGAAGCGGGCCAGGCGTTCGTCGGCCTCGCGACCCAGGTCGGTCTTGTCATACTCGGCCGACATCAGGACGTTGCCGTCCGGATAGCTGTCCTTGTGGATCTTGCCCTCGGCGATCCACTGGTCGCGCACCTGCTTGCGCAGATTGAGCGTCCAGTTGAACGACGGCGAGTTGTTGTAGGTCAGCTTGGCGTTCGGCACGACCTTGCGGACCTCGGCCACCATCGAGGCGATCTCGTCGACATTGGGGGTGTCGGTCTCGATCCACAGCAGGTCGGCGCCGCCCTGGGTCAGGTTGGCGATGCAGTCCTCGATGACGCGCTGGCGGCCGGTGCCGTCCTGGAAGGCGAACAGGCCGTTGGGCATGCGCACCGGCTTGACGAAGGCGCCGTCCTTCATGATCGCCAGCTCGCCGTCCTTCAGCGGGTTCTCCGGGGTGACGGGTTCGGTCTTCAGCCACTTGATGTAGTCGCTGGCCAGATCGCCCGGCTCCTGGCTGACCGGGATCTTCTGGGTCAGGCCCGCGCCCAGGCTGTCGGTGCGGGCGACGATGACGCCCTCGTCGACGCCCAGTTCCTCGAAGGCCAGGCGGCAGGCGCGCAGCTTCTCGATGAAGTCCTCGCGCGGCACGGTGACCTTGCCGTCCTGGTGGCCGCACTGCTTGGCGTCGCTGACCTGGTTCTCGATCTGCAGGCAGCAGGCGCCGGCCTTGATCATCTCCTTGGCCAGCAGGTAGGTCGCGTGCTCGTTGCCGAAGCCGGCGTCGATGTCGGCGATGATCGGCACCACGTGGGTCTCGAAGTTGTCGATCGCCTTGATCGCGGCCTGCTCGGCGACCTGGTCGCCGGCCTTGCGGGCGGCGCTGAGGGCCTTGAAGAGGTCGTTGATGGCGACTTCATCGGCCTGGCGCAGCGAGACATAGATCTCCTGGATCAGGTCGACGACCGAGGTCTTCTCGTGCATCGACTGGTCGGGCAGGTGGCCGAAGCGATTGCGCAGGCCCGCGACCATCCAGCCCGAGAGATAGACATAGGCGCCCTTGGTCGTGCCGCGCAGGCGCTTGACCGACTTGATCATCTGCTGGGCGTGGAAGCCCGACCAGCAACCCAGCGACTGGGTGAACTTGCTGCTGTCACGATCATACTCGGCCATGTCGGCGCGCATGACCGGGGCCATGGCGCGGGCGATGTCCAGGTGGGTCGGGAAGGTGTTCTGCAGCTTCAGCTGGATGACGTCGTCGATGCCAACGCCGCCCGGCAGGACGCCGTCAGGATAGCGCGCCAGCAGGGCGTCGCGGTGTTCGGCATAGGTCTTGCGCTGCGTCATGGTCGTTCGATCCCACTACGGGGCCCGGGGCGTTACGCCTTTGCGGGCCAAGGAAAACTCGTCCTGGTGAGCTAACGCCGCGCCGTGGGGTCGGTCGAACCTATTGAAGGCAATTTGTCACAGAATGACTTTGTAAGATCTGTAAAGTCGTGACAGATTGACCGAATGGCGACGCTCCCAAACATGACCGGCGACAAAAAGCCCCTCGACAAGAAACAGGGCGACAAGAAGCTGTTCCTCGGCGGACGGCTCAAACGGCTGCGGCGCGACCTGGGCGTGACCCAGGCGCGGATGGCCGAGGAGCTGGGCGTCTCGGCCAGCTACCTGAACCTGCTGGAGCGCAACCAGCGGCCGGTGACCGCGCAGATCCTGCTGCGGCTGGCCGACGCCTATGACCTGGACCTGCGCAGCCTGTCGGCCGACGATCCGGGCGGCGGGGCCGGGCTGGAAGAGGTGCTGGCCGACAAGATGTTCGCGGATCTAGGGATCTCGCGCCACGAGGCGGCCGAGGTCGCCGAGTTGTCGCCGGGCCTGGCCGAGGCCATGACGCGGCTCTATCGCGCCTATCTGGATCGCGGCCGGATGATCGACCTGGGCGCCTTCGAGCGCCCGGACGGGACGGGGCCAGCCTCGGAGCAATCGTCGCCGACCGACTGGGTCCGCGACCTGGTGGGCGCCCAGCGCAACCATTTCGCCGAACTGGAGACTCTGGCCGAGAAGATCGTCGCCCAGCTGAAGGCCGATCCGCAGGACCTGAGTCCCGCCGTGCGCGAGCGCCTGCTGAGCCGGTTCGGCATCCAGACCCGGATCATGCCGGTCGAGGTGATGACCGGCTCGCTGCGCCGCTACGACCATCACCGCAAGCGCCTGATGCTGTCGGAGACCCTGGCCCACGCCAGCCGCACTTTCGGCATGTGCTACCAGCTGGGGCTGATGGAGGGCGGGGAGGTGCTGTCGGACCTGACCGACCGCTTCAAGGCTCCCGACAGGGCCACGCGCCAGCTGCTCAAGGTGTTTCTGGACAGCTATCTCGCCGCCGCGATCATGATGCCCTACGAGCCGTTCCTGGCCGCCATGGAGTCCAGCGGCTACGACATCGAGCGGGTGCGGCCGCGCTTCGGCATCAGCTACGAGCAGGCCGCCCAGCGGCTGACCACCCTGGGCCGGAGCGGTTCGCGCGGCGTGCCGTTCTTCATGATGCGGCTGGACGCGGCGGGGAACATCTCCAAGCGGTTCGCGGCCGGGCCCTTTCCGTTCTCGCGCTTCGGCGGGGCCTGTCCACGCTGGAACGTCCACGACAGCTTCAAGACCCCGGGGCGCATCGTCACCCAGGTGATCGAGACCCCGGACGGCGAGCGCTACTTCACCCTGTCGCGCACGGTGCGGCGGACCTCGGGCCTGCAGGCGGGACTGGAGGACGAACTGGTCGTCGGCCTGGGCTGCGAGTTGAAATACGCGTCCAAGTTGGTCCATGCGCGGGGCCTGGACATGGCCGCGCCGATCACTGTCGAGATCGGACCCTCGTGTCGGATCTGCGAGCGCCCGGCCTGTCCGCAGCGGGCGGCGGCGCCGATCAATCGCACCCTGCTGGTCGAGGAGACCAGCAAGTCGCTATCGCCATTCCCTTTCGCTCGATAGAGGTTCTGAACCGAAGCCATCCTGGCGGATTGTTAGGCGGCGCGGCCGGCTCTCGGTCGCCCAAGTTCCAGGATCGCCATGCGTTTCGACGTCGAAGCCTCGCTGACCTATGACTTCGCGGCCCCGTGCGAGGTGCTGCTGCTGGTCGAGGCCGCCCATGGGCCGGACCAGGTGGTGGGGCTGGAAGCCCTGACCTTCTGGCCCAATGTCGAGGCCGTGCGGGTCGACGATCCGGTGACCTTCGAGCGGCGTACGGTGTTCACCGCCACGGGAACGGTCAACGCGCTCTACCGCGCCCGGGTCGAGGTCATGCGGCGCGACCATGACCTGGCCGACGCGCCGGCCATGGCCATCCGCGACCTGCCCAGCGAGGTGCTGCCGTTCCTGCGCGCCAGCCGCTACAGCCCGTCCGATCGCCTCGAGCTGTTCGTCGAGCGCGAGTTCGGAGAGCTCAAGGGCGGGGCCAAGGTCCAGGCGATGCTGGACTGGATCGCCGAGCACATCGAATATCTGGGCGGAGTCAGCAACTCGGGCACCACGGCGATCGACACCCTGGTCGACCGGGCCGGCGTCTGCCGCGACTTCACGCACCTGATCATCGGCATGTGCCGCGCCGCCGACATCCCGGCCAGAGCGGTCAGCGCCTATGCCTGGAAGCTGGAGCCGCCGGACCTGCACGCCATCGCCGAGGTCTATCTGGGCGGCCGCTGGCGCCTGGTGGACGCCACGGGCAAGGCGCCGATCGACGGCCTGGTGCGGGTCGCCACGGGGCGGGACGCGGCCGACATCGCCTTCATGACCATCTTCGGCCGCGCCACCCTGATCGAGCAGAGCTTCTCGATCCGAGAGGCTCCCTGACGCCGGCTCTGACGCCGAACTGTCATCAAGCTGTCGCCAAGACGCCCTAGGTCCGCCCGCCAACGCTGGGTTGGGGTCATCACCATGTCCGTTCGTCATCGCCTGGCCCTGGCCGCTTCGATCCTGGCCTTGTGCGTCGGCGGTCCGGCGCTCGCCGAGGGGGGCCTGGCCAACCTGCCGCTGACCCAGAACGGCGGGACCTGGAAGGCCGGCCACGTGCAGGGCGTCGCCGTCGATGTGCGGGGCGGCTTCATCTACTACTCGTTCACGACCCTGCTGGCGAAGTACGACTTCAGCGGCAAGCTGATCGGCACGCTGGTCGGCTGGACCGGACACCTGGGCGATCTCGACTTCAATCCGGCCGACGGCAAGGTCTACGGCTCGCTGGAGTACAAGGAAGACAAGGCCTTCTACATCGCCGTGATCGACGTGGCCCGGCTGGACCGCGTCGGCGTCGAGGCGTCCGGCAGCGCGCTTTTCCGCACCGTCTACCTGCCCGAGGTGGTCAGGGACTACAGCGCCGACCTGAACGGCGACGGGGTGTTCGAGGGCGACGACGGCAAGTTCAAGGGCGACGTCGTGGCCTCGCCCGATCACCGCTACGACGCCTCGGGCATCGACGGCGTCTCGTTCGGTCCGGCGTTCGGCCAGACGGATGGCAGGCGCTACCTGACGGTGGCCTACGGGGTCTATGGCAATACCACCCGGACCGACAACGACCAGCAGGTGCTGCTGCAGTACGACGTCGGCGACTGGGGGCGCTACGCCAGCCCGCTGACCGAAGCCGCGCCGCACCACAACGGGCCGGCGGCGGTGGACGCCAAGGTCTTCGTCCGCACCGGCAACACCCGCTACGGCGTCCAGAACCTGGCCTATGACCCGGCCTCCAAGCGCTGGTTCATGGGTGTCTATCCGGGCCAGAAGCCGGCGTGGCCGAACTACGGTCTGTACGCCTTCGACGGCGCCGCGCAGCCGAAGACCGGCGACCTGATCGGCGTGAAGGCGGGGCCGGGCTGGGAGCAGGGGAGGCTCTTGCCGCTCGCCGACGACGGCCTGAAGGACCCCGCCACTGGCGTGCGCGGCTGGAGCCAGAAGGCCGATGTCGGGCTGCAGCCGGTCGGCGCCGGCCTGTTCTATCTGGCGGTCAACGCCAAGACGCCCGACGGCCAGACCGCCGACCTGACGCTCAATCGCTGGACCGGCGACGCCCACAAGCCGTTCGTCCCCGTCACCGCCGGCGAGTTGCGAAAGCTGGCGGACAACCCTGCCGCGCGGTGAGGTCTGACTGTCACAATAGGGCTCTAGGCGGAAGGCTCCGTGGTGAGACGAATCCAGTCAGCGGGTGGACGATGAGCGGCGCCGACAGGGAAAGAACACGGTGGTTCCTGCGCAACATCCTGCCGCACGAATCCGCGCTGCGGGGATGGCTGTCGCGCGGCGCGCCGGTCGGCGTCGATCCCGACGACGTCATCCAGGAGGCCTACGCCATCCTGGCCGAGCAGGAGAGCGTCGAGGGCATCCGCCATCCGCGCGCCTATCTCTTCCAGGTGGCCCGCTCGATCGTGGTCCGCCACGTGCGCCGGGCGCGCATCGTCTCGATCCAGACGGTCGAGGACCTGGAGCGCCTGGAGCATCCCGACGAGGCGGCCTCGCCGGAACGTCTGGCCATAGATCGCGACGAACTTCGGCGGCTGGCCTTGGCGATCGCGGCGATGCCGGCCAAGACCCGCGAGGCCTTCGTGCTCAGACGGGTCAAGGGCTTGCCACAGCGCGAGATCGCCGCGCGGATGCGAATTTCAGAAAATACGGTCGAGACTCACATATCCCGAGGCGTTCTATTCCTGATTGATTGGTTTGGTCGTAGCGGAAACAGACGACCCCAAACCTCTAGGACCGTGAAAGCGGAGATTGCCCCGGTAGATGGACCAGCGAGAATCCAGTCGAGACATTGATCAGGCGGCGTCCGACTGGACGGCGCGGCTGGACCGTGGGCCCTTGTCCGCGAGGGAAGAAGACGCTTTCCAGGCCTGGCTGAAGGGGGATCCGCGCCGCAAGGGCGCGATGCTGCGGGCCCAGGCGATGGCGATGATGAGCGAGTCCGCCCAGGCGCTGGGCGACGACTTCGACCCGGCCGACTTCGCCGCGCCGAAGGTCTCGCCCCTGTCCCGCCGCCAGGCCCTGACCTGGGGCGGCGGCGCGGCCGTCGCGGCGTCCCTGGGCGCCTTGGCCATCGGCCTGCCCGCCGCGGCCGGCACGGTGATCAGCACCGAGCGCGGCGAGATCCGCCTGGCGCCGCTGAAGGACGGCTCCACGGTCCTGCTGAACACCGAGACCAAGATCCGCATCCGTTACGACAAGGGCCGGCGGATCGTCGCCCTGCTGAAGGGCGAGGCCTATTTCTCGGTCGCGCGCGATGACCGGAGACCGTTCATCGTCGAGGTCGACGGCCGACGGCTGAGCACGGCCCAGGCCAATTTCCGCGTCCGCAAGCTGGACCAGGCGCCGGTCGACGTATTGGTCAATCAGGGCCTGGTGGAGGTCGCGCCGGCGTTGGTGTCGGCCCACGCGGTCCGGCTGGCCAGCAACACCCGCCTGCTGCTCTCCGACGGTCCCGCCGCCGAGCGCCCGCGGGCGATCACCCCGGAGACGGTGAGCCGCGAGCTGGCCTGGCGCGAGGGCAAGCTGGCCTTCGAGGGCGAGACCCTGAAGCAGGCGGCCGAGGTTTTCGCCCGCTACAGCGACACCCGCATCCAGATCGGCGACCCCGTCCTGGCGCGCGAACCGGTCACCGGCCTGTTCGCCGCCAATGATCCCGTGGGCTTTAGCCGCGCCATCGCGCGGGTGTTCGACGCGAGGCTCGACCAGCAGGGCGACACGGTGGTGCTGAGCCGCCGATCGGTCGCCGAATAAGAAGTTTTTATTACCGTTAGCGGAAGGCCTCGGCCGGTTCCTCTCAATCGCGAAGGTCGCGACCAACGCGATGACCTTGGGGTGCTTGCCTATGATTTCCCGTTACTCCGTCCTCGCCTGTGGGACGTCGATCGTGGCGCTCGCGATCGCCGCGCCGTCCTTCGCGCAGGAGCGCGTCTTCGACATCCCGGCCCAGACGGCCGTCCGCGCCATCCCCGAACTGGCCCGCCAGGGGCAGGTGCAGATCGTGGCTCCGGCGCGCGACCTCGGCGGAATCCAGACCCCGGCCGTGAAGGGCACGATGGACGTGCGCACGGCGTTGCGTCGCCTGATCGCCGGCACGCCGCTGCGGATCGACACCGATGACGGCCAGATCATCACCCTGAAGGCCGCGTCCGCCTCGGGCGCTTCGCGCCCCCAGGCCGGCGTGGGCTCGGGCATGGTGCGCGGTCGGGTCTTCAACACCGCGACCCATGAGTACGTCCGCAACGCCGAGATCCGCGTCGAGGGCACGCCGATCGTCGCCCTGTCCGAGAACGGCGGCGACTTTCGACTAACCGGCGTGCCGACCGGCGACGTCACCGTCGTGGTCAAGTACACCGGCCTGCAGGAGTCCAGGCAGATCGTCACGGTCACCCCGGACCAGACCGCCACCGTCGAGTTCTCGCTGCAGCCGCCGGACGCGGCCCTGGCCAGCGAAGGCGTCGAGGCGGTGACCATCACCGCCAAGCGCGAAGGCCAGGCCGCGGCCATCATGGAGCGCCGCGCCTCGACCAACGCCAAGACCGTCGTGGCCGCCGACAACTTCGGCGCCCTGACCATGGGCGACGTCGGCGAGTTCATGAAGAACATGCCGGGCCTGTCGCTGGACTACACCGAGGTCGACGCCACCGCCGTCCGCATCGGGGGGCTCGATCCCAAGTACTCGACCTTCACCACCGATGGCGCGCGCATGGCCACGGCCACGTCGAACAACAACGCCGGCCGCCAGAACTCCTTCGAGCAGATGTCGATCACCGGCATCGACTCGATCGAGCTGAACAACACCCTGCAGGCCAATATGGACGCCGACAGCCCCGGCGGGTCCATCAACCTGCGCAGCAAGTACGCCTTCCAGCGCAACGGCCGCCTGCTGCGCTTCCAGGTCGGCGGCGTCGGCACGTCCGACTCCACGCTGTCGCGCCAGTATCTGCCGGACGACAAGAAGCACTCGACGATCTTCCCGTCCGCCCAGGTCGGCTATGCCGACGTGTTCCTGGACGGCCGCCTCGGCATCGCCTTCAACGCCAGCTACAACGCCAACTTCGTCCAGCAGGACCGCATCCAGACCGACTGGTCGTATCTGGCCAATGGCCGGGTCATCCCGTACCAGCTGATGTACCGCCCGGGTCCGAAGCTGACCCACCGCAAGGCGGCCAATCTCAGCGTCGACTACAAGATCACCGACCAGCTGGCGCTGTCCCTGCGCAGCACCTACTCGTTCTATGACGTCGAGTACTTCAACCAGTACACCTACCTGATCTTCGGCACGACGACGGCCACCCAGGCCACGGCGGACTCGACCGGCACGCATATCGTCGTCAATCCGAACGGGACCAGCACGCGGCTGCACACTCAATATTCGCACCGCTACGCCGGCACGCCGGCCTGGGTGTTCGCGCCGAAGCTGGAATATCGCGGCGACACGTTCGAGGCCGTGCTGCGGGCCAACTATTCCAGCTCGGAATTCAATTTCGAGGACAACGACCGGGGCTTCTTCCAGCGCACGGACAGCTATCTGACCCGCATCGGCTTCACGCTGGATCGCGCGTCGGAGGACTCCAACGCCTGGACGCTGAAGCAGACGGCCGGCCGTCCGTGGGGCGACCCGGCCAGTTTCAACCGCGACGACGACATCGGCAACAACATCCGCACGTCGCAGTCGAACGCCAACAACCAGATGTACGGCGCCAATCTGGATCTGAAGAAGAAGCTGGCCTTCGGTCAGGTCCAGCTGAAGGTCCTGGCCGGCGCGGGCTATCGCACCAACGCCTGGAAGACGATCGAGGGCTCGTTCAAGCAGTTCCAGTACGTCGGCCCGACCGGCGACCTGAGCCAGAAGGCGCCGGAAGCCATGATCCCGGCCACCCAGAACTACGCCTTCAAGATCCACGGCTTCGACGCCGGCAACCTCAATGACCAGCACTGGCGCGCCGACAGCAATTACGGCGTCTATGACATCTACGCCCAGCACCCCGACTACTTCGTCCCCGACACCGTGGGCAACCTGAAGCGTCAGCTGGATAACAACAAGAAGATCGGCGAGGAAGTCAGCGCGGCCTATGCCGAGGTGCAGCCGCGCGTCGGCAAGGCCCAGTTCGACCTTGGCCTGCGCTACGAGAAGACCAAGACCGAGGCGCGCGTCGCCGACATCCGCTCGGCCAAGGAGGTGACGGCCGCGGGCCTGTCGACCAGCACCGTCGCCGGCCTGCTGTATCAGTATCGCAACGGGACCTACACGACCCGCGAAGGCGAATATGACGACTGGTTCTGGAGCGGCGGCGTCAAGTACGACCTGACCAAGAAGCTGGTCGGCCAACTGGCCTTCAGCCAGTCGATCCTGCGTCCCGACTACGGCAACCTGGGCGGCGTGGTGGCCGTGGACGACAACAACCTGATCGTCACCGTGCCCAACCCGCTGCTGAAGCCGGAGCATTCGACCAAATACTTCGCCAGCCTGCAGTACTATCTCGAACCGTCGGGCATCATCGCCATCTCGGCCTATCAGCTGGACGTGCAGGACATGCAGGTGACGGGCGTCACCGTCGATCCCGCGGACGTCGGCTACAATCCCGCCGACTACGCCGGCTACACCTTCCGCAGCGCCCAGAACCTGCCGGGCACCAGCACCAACAAGGGCGTCACGCTGGAATACGACCAGCAGCTGACCTTCCTGCCGGGCGCGCTGCGCGGTCTGGGCCTGCGGGCCTCGGTGACCAAGGTCGATCCGGACGGCGAGCGCGTGAACCTGCCCAAGACCTCGGCCAACTGGGGGCTGCGCTACAGCTACGGCAAGTTCGACGTGCAGCTGACCGGCAACTACCAGTCATCGGCCCGCACCAGCGCGCTGAGCAACACGCCGACCACCGCCAACAACGGCATCCTCCACCGCGCCTCGCGCGAGCTGTGGAACGTCAGCGCCAGCTACAAGATCAATCGTCAGTTCGAAGTGATGCTGGCCGGCCGCAACATCTTCAACAAGCCGGACATCGTCTACTCCAACGATCGCAGCCGGGTGCAGCAGTACAGCATCTACGGCTCGATGTGGAACGTCGGGATCAAGGGCACCTTCTAGGTCGCCGATCCCTTCCATGGCCGCGCCTCTCCCCTGGGCGCGGCCATTTTCTTTCCCAAATTCACAGCCCGAGGATCGCGTCATGGTTCTGAAAATCGATCGCCGCCGCCTGGTCCTGGCCGGCGGCCTGGGCGCCGCCGCCTTCCTGTCGCCGCTGGGCCGTTCGCTGGCCGCCGAGGTGCTGGGCGCCACGGGTTTCACCCACGGCGTCGCCAGCGGCGAGCCGGGCGTGGACTCCATGCTGCTGTGGACCCGCTACGTCCCGGCGGCGGACGGGAGCACCCCGACCCTGCGGGTCGAGGTGGCCCTGGACCCGAACTTCGCCAAGGTGGTGGCCGGCGGCAGCGTCCGCACGGGCGCCTATCGCGACTGGACGGCCAAGATCACGGTCGATGGGCTGAAGCCCGGCGCGATCCATTGGTATCGCTTCATCGCTCCGAACGGCGACAGGTCCCCGGTCGGCCGCACCAAGACCCTGCCGCTGGGGCCGGTGGATCGCTTCAACCTGGCGGTCTTCTCATGCGCCAACCTGCCCGTGGGCTGGTTCAACGCCTATGGCCACGCCGCCGCGCGCGATGATCTGGACCTGTGGCTGCACACCGGCGACTACATCTACGAATACGGCCTGGCCTCGACCCGCGACAGCGACTGGGCCGACGGCCGCAAGGCGATGCTGCAACCCGTCACCGAGATCCTCAGCCTGGCCGACTACCGCCTACGCTACGCCTGCTATCGCGCCGATCCCGACCTGCAGCGCCTGCACCAGATGGCTCCGATGGTCGGCTTCTGGGACGACCACGAGTCGGCCAATGACAGTTGGGAGGGCGGGGCGCAGAACCACCAGGCCGCCACCGAGGGCGACTGGGGCGTCCGCAAGGCCGCCGCCATGCAGGTCTATCGCGAGTGGATGCCGGTCTCCGAAGAGCCGTGGAAGGCCTACCAGATCGGCGCGCTGGCCACGCTCTACCGCACCGAGTCGCGCCTGCTGGGCCGCACCCAGCAGATCAGCATGGGCGCGGCCTTCAAGGCCGAGAACCCGGAGGCGGCGCTGAGGGCGTTCCGCGACGGGCCCTGGAGGGATCCATCGGCGACCATGCTGGGCTCGACCCAGGAGAGCTGGCTGAACCACGCCCTGAAAACTAATAAGGGCTGGCAGATGGTCGGCATGGGCACGATCCTGGGCCGCACCGTCATGCCGAAGGACGCCGTCGGCTGGCTGCGCCCCGACGCGACCGAGAAGAGCATCAACGGCTTCCGCGACAATGTCCGCGCCGCGCAGGCCGGCCTGCCGATGTGGATGGACCGCTGGGACGGCTATCCGGCGGCGCGCTCACGGCTGCTGAAGGCGGCGCAGGGCGCCGACGCCGACCTGGTCATGCTGTCGGGCGACAGCCACAACGCCTGGGCCTATGGCCTGATCGAGGACGGGCGGCCCGCCGGCGTCGAGTTCGCGGGCCACAGCGTCACCTCGAACGGCATGGAAAACGCCTTCGCGCCCGATCCCAAGACGGTGGCGGCGGGCTTCATGGCCGCCAATCCCGAGATGAAGTGGGCCGACACCAGCCAGCGCGGCTACATGATGCTGCGGATCACGCCCCAGCGGGTGACGGGCGAGTGGCTGTTCATGCAAACCATCAAGGCGCGGAGCCTCGCGGTCGCTGGCTCGCACCGGATGTCGGTGGAGCGGGGGCGGAAGGTGTTCGCGGGTTAGAGCCTGTTTATCCCGTTCAGATGGTTTTATCTGAACGGGACAGGCCCTAAGCGTCTACCGCGACCGGAACGCGCACCGTGAACGTGCTGCCCTGATCCTGACCGGCGCTCTCCACGGTCAGCGTGCCGCCGTGCAAGGTCACCAGCTGCTTGGCCAGGGCCAGACCGATGCCGAGACCGCCCTGGGCCTTGGTCAGGTGGTCCTCGACCTGGGCGAAGATCTCGAAGATCCGCGACTGCATGTCCGGCGGAATGCCGACGCCGGTGTCGGCGACGCGGATCTCGGCCATGACGCCGTCGGCGACCGCCGACAGGGTTACCGTTCCACCCTCGGGGGTGTATTTGGCGGCGTTGTTGAGCAGGTTGGACACCACCTGGGCCAGGCGCGTGTGATCGGCGTCCAGCCAGATCGGCTCGTCCGGCATCTCCGCCACGAACTGGTGCTTTCCGGCGTCGAGATTGTGCTGGCTGGCCTCGGTGGCCGAACGCAACACCTCTGTCAGCTCGATCCGTTGCTTGCGCAGCGAGATCTTGCCCTGGCTGACGCGCGAGACGTCCAGCAGGTCGTCGACCAGGTGCGACAGGTGGGTCAGCATCCGGTCCATGCGGGTGCGGATGTCGATGGCGCGTTCGGGCGCGATGTCCTTGCCCAGCAGGTGCAGGCCGCCGCTGAGCGCCGCGACCGGGTTGCGCAGCTCGTGGGCCAGGACGGCCAGGAAGCTGTCCTTGTGCCGGTCGGCGCGGCGCAGGGCCTGGGCGGCGACCTCCAGTTCGTCGCGCTGGGCCTCGATCTGCTGGCGCTGGCGGTAGAGGTCGAAGAACACCGCCGCCTTGCTGCGCAGGATATCGGCCTCGATCGGCTTCTGGATGAAGTCGACGGCGCCGGCCTCATAGCCGCGGAAGCGGCGCGTGGCGTCGGCGACGCCGGCGGTGACGAAGATGATCGGCACGTGGCTGGTGCGGGCGGCGCCGCGCATGAACTCGGCCAGCTCGAACCCGTTCATGTCCGGCATTTGCACATCGAGCAGGGCCAGGGCCACGTCGTGCACCAGCAGCAGCTCCAGCGCCTGCTCGCCCGAGCGCGCCTTCAGGCAGGTCAGGCCCTCGCGCTGCAGCAAGGCCTCGAGCGCCAGCAGGTTTTCTTCCAGGTCATCGACCAGCAGGAAGTTGATCGGTTTGTCCGCCGTCATCGCGCGGTCCCCAGACTCGACAGGTAGGATAGGATTTCGTCGTGGTTCATGATCGTGGCCGATGGGGTGGCCTCCAGCGCCGCGTGCGGCATGGCCGAGGCGTAGGCCCCGTCCGGGTTCTCGACGACCGCCACGCCGCCGACGTCCGCCACGGCCCTGAGCCCCGCGGCCCCGTCGTGATTGGCGCCGGTGAGGATGACGCCGACGAGGGCGGATCCATAATAGTCCGCCGCGCTTTCGAACAGCACGTCGATCGAGGGGCGGGAATAGTTCACCGGCTCGTCGGTCGACAGGGCCACGCAACCGTCGGTCTCGACCAGCATGTGATAGTCCGAGGGCGCGAAATAGATGACGCCCTTCTCGACCGGCTCCTTGTCCTCGGCCTCCTTGACCGTGATCCGGCACTTGGACTGGAACAGCGGCACCAACATGTTGGTGCGGTCGGGCGGCACGTGGACGACCACCAGCACGGGCAGCGAAAAGCTGGCGGGCAGGGCGGGCAGGATGGCCAGCAGCGCCTGCACCGCGCCGGCCGATGCCCCGATCGCGACGGCCTGGATCGGCGTCCCGCTCATGGCTCGCGCCTCTGGTAGATCTTTTCGCCCGGCACGAAATCGGTGAAGGCGCCGGCGTGGCTAGAGAAGCGCAGGCTCTCCTTCGAACCCAGACCCAGGAAGCCCTTGCGGGTCAGGGAGTCGCGGAAGAGACCGATGGCGCGGTCCTGCAGCGGGCGATCGAAATAGATCATCACATTGCGGCACGAGATCAGGTGCATCTCGGCGAACACCGCGTCGGTGACCAGGCTGTGGTCCGAGAACACCACCCGTTCGCGCAGCGTCTTGTCGAACGCGGCCCGGCCGTAGGCGGCGGTGTAGTAGTCCGAGAGCGACGACTTGCCGCCGGACTTCTGGTGGTTCTCGGTGAACTTGCGGATGCGGTCGATGGCGTAGACGCCGGCCTCGGCGGCGGCCAGCGCCTCGGGATTGATGTCGGTCGCGTAGAAGATCGTCCGGTCGTAGAGGCCTTCCTCCTTGAAGAGGATGGCCAGCGAATAGACCTCCTCGCCCGTGCTGCTGCCCGCGATCCAGACCTTCAGCGAGGGATAGGTCCGCAGATGCGGCAGCACCTTGTCGCGCAGGGCCTTGAAGTAGGTCGGGTCGCGGAACATCTCGCTGACCTGCACGGTCAGGAAGTCCAGCAGGCGCGGCAGCATCGAGGCGTCGTGCAGCACGCGATCCTGCATCGCCGAGATGGTCGCGAAGCCCAGATGCAGGCGCGCCTGAATCAGGCGGCGCTTGATCGACGCCCGCGCATAGTGGCGGAAGTCGTAGTGGTAGCGCTGGAACAGCGCCTCCAGCAGCAGCTGGATCTCGAGGTCTTCGATCTCGGACACCGGCTACCTCGGCATCCAGACCCGGACCAGCGACAGCAGCTTGTCCACGTCGATCGGCTTGGCCATGTAGTCGCTGGCGCCGGCGGCGATGCAGCGCGCCTGATCGTCGGGCATGGCCTTGGCGGTCAGCATCAGGATCGGCAGCTTGGTCCAGCGGGCGTCCTCGCGGATCTCGCGGGTGGCGGTCAGGCCGTCCTTCACCGGCATCATCACGTCCATCAGCACCAGATCGATGGCATTGGCCGGGTCGCCCTGGGCCGAACGGTCGAGGGCGTCGATGGCCTCCTGGCCGTTGCGGGCGATCTCGACGATGGCCCCGCGCGGCTCCAGCACGTTGGTCAACGAATAGACGTTGCGGATGTCGTCCTCGACGATCAGCACCCGGCGGCCTTCCAGCACCGCGTCACGGTTGCGGGCCTTCTTGATCATCTTCTGCTGCTCGGGCGGCAGCTCCGACACCACCTGGTGCAGGAACAGCGAGACCTCGTCCAGCAGGCGCTCGGGCGACTTGGCGCCCTTGATGATGATCGAGCTGGAATAGCGGCGCAGGCGCTGCTCGTCGTCGGCCGACAGGTCGTGGCCGGTATAGACGATGACCGGCGGGAAGGCGTTGTCGCCGTTCTGGCTGAGCGTCTCGAGCAGGCTGAAGCCCGAGGCGTCCGGCAGCGACAGGTCCAGCACCATGCAGTCGAAGGTCTGCGTCTTCAGCAGCTCCAGGCATTCGGCGGCGGTGCCGACCCCGACCGTCTCCACATCGCCCGAGGACAGCAGCTTGCCGACGGCGTCGCGCTGCACGTCGTCGTCCTCGACGATCAGCACGCGGCGCACCGTGCTGGACAGCTTCGACTGCAGGTTGGTCAACACCTGGGCCAGGTCGTCGCGCTTGACGGGCTTGATCATGTAGCCGATCGCGCCCAGCGACAGGGCTGTCTGGCTGTGGTCGGCGCCCGAGATCACGTGGATCGGGATGTGCCGCGTGGCGTCGTCGCGCTTCAGGCGGTCCAGCACCATCAGGCCGGACTCGTCGGGCAGGCCAACGTCCAGGACCACGGCGCTGGGCTTGAACCGGCGGGCCAGCTTCAGGGCGTCCTCGGCGGTGCCGGCGACCAGGCACTGGAAGCCCAGCTCGCGCGACAGGTCGCGGACAATGCTGGCGAACTTGTCGTCGTCCTCGATGACCAGCAGCACGCGGCGGCCGTTGGCCAGCTGGTCGCGGTCGTCCTCGATCGTGCGGGTCATCGGCGCGGCGGCGCGCGCGTGGACCGGGGCCGCCGGGATTGCCGGAGCGGGCGCGGGAGAGGCCGAAGGTTCCGGACGCGGCGCGACGCGGGCCGGATCGTAGGATCGCGGGATGGTGACGGTGAAGGTGCTGCCTTCGCCCGGCCTGCTCTTCAGCGCGATCTTGCCGCCGAGCAGGCGCGACAATTCGCGGCTGATCGACAGGCCCAGGCCCGTGCCGCCGTACTTGCGGCTGATGGTGCCGTCGGCCTGGCGGAAGGCCTCGAAGATGCTCTCCCGCTGTTCGCGCGCGATGCCGATGCCGGTATCGGTCACCGCGAAGGCGATCTCGTTGTCGCCCGTCGGGGTGATGGCCAGCGTGACTTGGCCGGCCTGGGTGAACTTGAAGGCGTTCGACAGCAGGTTCTTGAGGATCTGCTCCAGGCGCTGGCGGTCGGTCTCCAGCAGGGTCGGGGTATCGGCCGCGACCTTGATCTCGAAGCCCAGCTGGCGCTCGTCGGCCAGCGGCTGGAACAGCGACCGCAGGTCGTTGATCAGGCGCTGCAGCGGCACGCTCTCGGGGCGCACATCGATATGGCCGGCCTCGATCTTCGACAGGTCGAGGATGTCGTTGATCAGGGTCAGGAGGTCGTTGCCCGAGGATTCGATCGTCTGGGCGAACTTGACCTGCTCGCTGGACAGGTTGCCGGCCGTGTTGTCGCTGAGCAGCTTCGACAGGATCAGCAGCGAGTTCAGCGGCGTGCGCAACTCGTGCGACATGTTGGCCAGGAAATCGGACTTGTACTGGCTGGCCTGGGCCAGCTCGCGCGCCTTCAGCTGCACGGCCGCGCCGGTGCGCTCCAGTTCGTCGCGCTGGGCCTCCAGGGTCTGGGCCTGTTCCTCCAACTGGCTGTTGGTCTGTTCCAGCTCGACCTGCTGCTGTTCGAGGCGGGTCTGGGATTCCTTCAGGGCGCGGCCCTGTTCCTCCAGCTCCTCGTTGGAGACGCGCAGCTCCTCGCTCTGGACCTGCAGTTCCTCGGACTGGCGCTGGGTTTCTTCCAGGGCGTTCTGCAGTTGCGAGCGGTACCGAGCCGAACGCAGCGAGACGCCGATCGAGGTCGACACCTGGCTCAGGAGCTCCAGGATGCGGTCGTCGACGGCATGCAGGAAGCCCAGCTCGATGACGGCGTTGACGACATTGTCGGCGTGGGTTGGCGCCAGCACGAGGTGCTTGGGCTTGTCATGGCCGAGGGCCGAGCCGATGGTCAGATAGCCGTCGGGCACGTCGCGGACGATGGTGGCGTGGCCTTCGGCCGCCACCTTGCCCAGCAGGCCCTCCTTGATGTTGAAATGCAGCGGTGTGTCGGCGTCGGCCGGAATGCCCAGGGCGGCGGCGCGGTAGAAGCGGCCGTTCTCGCCCTTGAACAGCGCGCCGGCCTGGAAGCCGACATACCGGGACAGGAAGTGCAGGATGCTGTCGCTCAGCTCCTCGACCGTCTTGTCGCCCATCATCGCTTCCGAGAGGCCAACCTGGCCGGCCTGCAGCCACTGCTGGCGGGCGCGGGCCTGACCGCTGCGGCGGATCAGGGCGAAGACGACGAAGGTCAGCGCCGCGCCTAGCACGGCCGACAACACGCTGCTGATCAGGGCGGTGCGATGGGCGATGTCCATCTCGGCCAGGCGGATGTCGCGCAGACGGTTTTCCTCCGCGCGCATGACGTCGATCTGCTGGCGGATGGCGTCCATCTCGGCCTTGCCGCGATCGGTGTTGACGACGGCCAGAGCGGCCTGCGAACCCTTGCTGCCCCGCAGGGCGACGGTTTCGGCCAGCTCGGACAGCTTGGCGTCGATGTGGCGCCTGAGCTGGACGTGATTGGCCTGCTGGATGGGATTGTCCTTGGTCAGCGAGCCGACCGCCTCGGTCCGCGTGGCGACGTCGGTCACCGCGCGCTGGTAGGGGGCGAGATAGCGGTCGTTGCCGGTCAGCAGATAGCCCCGCTGGCCGGTCTCGGCGTCCTGGGTGGTGGACAGCAGGTCGTTCAGCGCGATCAGCACCTCGTGGGTGTGCCAGATCTTCTCGCTGTTGATCCGCAGCGTCTCGATGTTGCGATAGGCGATCACGCCGCTGATCAGGAAGAAGGCCAGGGCCAGACCCATGCCCAGCGCCGACCACAGCTCCGTTCGGGCGCCGGTCGCGGACGCTTTGCGCGGTTCGATCAGGGACATGCGGTTCTCGACGTGGAGGCTGTGCGGCGGAGCCCGCCTAAGATGACGGACGATGGCGGGATGGACGATCTTGCGGAGTTCAGCAAGCGCGCGGGACGGGCAGGGGCGGCTCGGTCCCGACGGGGCGGTAGCCTTGTTCGCGCGCGCGGACCGTCGGCTTGCCGACGCAAAGCTGCCTGATACGCTTGAAACTCACTGGATATCCCTGACCGCGCGCCCCTGAACGCGAGCCTCTAACGACTAAAGGCCGTAAAGGTTCCCTGGTCGGGCCTTTGCGGATCGGTCGCGCTTCGCGACGCCGCGGCCGTCATGCGCGCCCGCGGTCTTCAGTCTGGATCTTGTCAAAGCACATAACGTATACGATCAATGCGGACGTAAACCGCGCAAGGGGAGAAGCGCATGAGGATCCTGGCCGCCGCGATCAGCGCGCTCTTCCTGGCGACCCCTATCCTGGCGATAGGCGGCCCGGCCGGGGCGGCGACGCCCTACGAGCAGCAGGTCACCCAGGGCGACTATGTCGTCCCGAACTTCGCGTTCAAGTCCGGCGAGACCCTGCCCAGCCTGAAGCTGCACTACCGCACGCTGGGTCAGCCCAGGCGCGACGCGCAAGGTCATGTCACCAACGCGGTGATGGTCCTGCACGGCACCGGCGGCACGGGCGCGCAGTTCCTGCAGCCGCAGTTCGCCGACGAGCTGTACGGCCCGGGCCAGCCGCTGGACATCACCCGCTACTACATCATCCTGCCCGACGGCATCGGTCACGGCGGCTCGTCGAAGCCCAGCAACGGCCTGCGCGCCAAGTTCCCGCGCTACGGCTACGCCGACATGGTCGAGGCCCAGCGCCTGCTGCTGATCGACGGTTTGAAGGTCGATCGCCTGCGCCTGCTGATGGGCACCTCGATGGGCTGCATGCACGGCTTCATGTGGGGCGAGCTGCATCCGCAATTCGCGCGGGCGATCATGCCGATGGCCTGTCTGCCGGTGCAGATCGCTGGCCTGAACCGCGTCTGGCGCAAGGCGGCGATGGAGTCGATCAAGGCCGACCCAGCCTGGCGCGGCGGCGACTACGACCAGCAGCCGGTGCTGGGCCTGCGCGGGGCGGTCAACCTGATGATCGTCGCGGGCTCGGCCCCGCCGGCCTGGCAGCAGCAGGCGCCCACCCGCGACGCGGCCGACGCCTTCTTCGAGGATCGCTTCGCCAAGGACCTGCCCACGCGCGACGCCAACGACATGCTCTATCAGGTGGCCGCGTCCGGCGACTACGATCCTTCGGCGGATCTGGAAAAGATCACCGCGCCCATGACCTGGGTGAATTCCAGCGACGACTTCATCAACCCGCCCAGCCTCGGCATCGCCGAGCCGGCGGCCAAGCGGCTGAAGAACGGCAAGTTCATCCTGATCCAGGCCACGCCCGAGACGCGCGGTCACGGCACGCACACCTGGGCCAGGTTCTGGAAGAAGGATCTGGTGGAACTGTTGGCCCGCTCCGAGACGCCGTAGCGATCAGGCCGGGGAGGGGCCTTCCTCGGCCGAGACGTGGTTCAGGGCGATCACCCATCGCCCGTCCACCTTGCGCATCAGTCGCGTGTTGATCCCGCGCTGGGCCTGCTTTGGCCGGTTCAACTCATAGCGGCTGATCAGCTGGGCGGCGTCCGCCCCCAGGATTTCGACCTTGATGTCGTAGAACCGCACCTGGCCGCGGGTGGCGGCCGAGGCGCCGTAGTCGCGGATGTAGTGGTCCAGCGTGCCCTGCCAGCCGGTCTGGAAACGGCCCTTCGATACGAACACCACGCCCGGATTGAGAAACCCGGCCATGTAGCCGGAGAAGTCGCCTCGGTTCCAGGCCGCCTGCATGTCGGCGATGACCTTGAGGATGGCGGTGGTCTCGGCCGCCTCGTCCTTCACGCGGGGACATGCCCTGGACGCGGCCAGGGCCGGCGTCGCCATCATGGCCAGAGCCAGGGCCGCCAGGCCGCGCCGGCTGGCGCCTTTGATTGATGCGTCCATGCGCGATGAAGTCCCTGTTTGCGTCGCTGCTAATATTGTATACGTTATTATAAATATCGGTGTGAGGGGAAGCAGAATGCCAACCGACCGACCGGCATCTTGGGAACTTCGGCTCACACCGCGTTCTGGCGGCGGCTCGCCGCTCCTGTCGCGTGTTTCGTCGGTCCCCTTGCTCGGAAGGGGAGGCGGGCGAAGGCGCGGATCGTGGGCGCGGCCTGACTAATAGAGCGGCAGGTCGGCCCCTGGCCTTCCAACCCTTCACAAATCGGAAACACGGGCTTGACCAATTTCTGATCCAATATACCGTATTCTGTATACGGTCGGATCGAGAAGGTTTCCGGTCCTGAACCCGTCCTAGGCGGTGCTTGTCTTCGACAGACGAGTATCGAGTGCTCTCGCACGCCCGGTTGGTGACGCGAGAGAGCGTACTTGCTTTGTTTAGTGAGAACTGACGGTCCGAAAATACCTACGAAATAGATCAAGAATTGGGGGATGAGCATGAGAAGTGGTGATCAGAATATGGGCGAGGCTCGGAAAAATCTTCGCTCTATCGTTCTATGTTCCAGCATGATCGGCGGGTTCCTAGCGATCGGAGCTCCGGCTCTGGCCCAGACCGCACAGGGCGATGCGCCCGCGACGGTCGAGGAGATCGTCGTCACCGGGTCCCGTCTGGCGCGGACCGACCTGACGGCGCCCAGCCCGACCACGGTGGTCGGCGAGATGGAGATCAAGCAGTCGGGCAATGTCACGCTCGAAAAGACCCTGAACCAGTTTCCGCAGTTGGCCTCGGGCAACACCTCGACCGTCAACAACGGCGGCGGCTCGGGCGTGCTGACGGCCAACCTTCGCGGCCTGGGCTCGACCCGGACCCTGGTGCTGGTCAACGGCCGGCGCTTCATTCCGGCCAACTCGGCGGCCGACGTCGACCTGGCCAGCATCCCGGATACGCTGATCAAGCGGACCGAGATCATCACCGGCGGCGCCTCGGCGGTCTACGGCTCGGACGCCATCGCCGGCGCGGTCAACTTCATTCTGAAGGACAATTTCGAGGGTTTCGAGGCCTCGGGTCAGTACGGGGTCACCGATCGCGGTGACGCCAAGTCCAAGAAGCTGGACCTGACGATGGGCGCCAACCTGGACGGCGGACGCGGCAATGTCGCCATGTCGCTGTCCTACACCAAGCAGGATCCGATCACCCAGAACGACCGCGACTTCTCCAAGACCCCGCTGGGCGAGGTGAATGGCGCCCTGGTCTATTCGGGTTCGGGCAGCATCCCCGGCACGCGCGTGCCGCTCAGCGCCACCCAGCGCGCCCAACTGGTGGGCGTCAACCTGACCCCCAGCGGGACCTGCACCTCGGTCACCGGCATCCGCTTCGGCGCGGGCGGCGTGGTGCTGCCGTACTGCCAGCCGGAGGACACCTATAACTACGCGCCGTTCAACCTGCTGCAGCGACCGCTCGAGCGCTACAACGTCTCGACCATCGGCCACTACAATCTGACCGATCACGTCACGGCCTATGCCGAGGCGTTCTTTGTCAACTCGCGCAACAACTCGATCCTGGCGCCGGACTCGTTCACGCCGGTGACGCCGGGCGCGGCGTCCTCGACCCTGTTGGTTCCCAACTACGCCACCAACGCGGCGCTGACGCCGGCGCTGCGGCAGTTCTTCGTCAACAACGCCACGATCTTCGACCCGAACCGCACGGGCACGGCCTCGGTGGTCGGCGGCGGGCGGCGCGCCGACGAACTGGGCACCCGCAACTCGTTCTACGAGCGTCAGTCCTACGAGATCACCACCGGCCTGCGCGGCGATTTCGAGGTGATGGACCACACCTGGCGGTGGGACGCCTTCTATCAGTACATGCGCAACCGCACCGACACCCACAACGAAGGCACGATCAACCAGACGCGCCTGAGCCAGGGCCTGGACGCCATCGTCAACTCGGCCGGCCAGGTGGTGTGCCGCAGCGGCGCGCAAGGCTGCGTTCCGGTGTCGATCTTCGGCCTGGCCTCGATCAGCCCGGCGGCGGGCAAGTTCCTGACCCCCGACCGCGACGCCCACGACATCTTCGAGCGTCAGGTCGGCGGTGGTTCGCTGAGCGGCACGGTGTTCACACTGCCGGCCGGTCCCGTCGCCATGGCGGTCGGCGCCGAGTACCGCAAGGACCAGTACGCCTCCAGTCCCAGCGCCTTCGATCTGAACGGCGAGTACGGCGCGGCGTCCTCGAACGCCCTGTCGGGTTCGTTCGACGTCAAGGAAGTCTTCGGCGAGCTGCGCGTGCCGCTCCTGGCCGACCTGCCGTTCGTCAAGACCTTGGCCATCGAGGGCGCGGCCCGCTATTCGGACTACTCCTCGATCGGCGGCGTCTTCGCCTGGAAGGCCGGCGGCGAGTACGCGCCGATCGATTGGGTCCGGTTCCGCGGCGCCTATAACCGCGCGATCCGCGCGCCCAATATCGCCGAGCTCTACTCGGCCCGGGCGCAAGGCTTCACCGGCGGCACAGACCCCTGCGCCACGGCCCAGAAGCCCACGGCCGCCCAGAAGCAGCTCTGCGTCGCCCAAGGCGTTCCGGCCACCGACATCGAGACCTTCACCCAGGCCACCCTGGGCCTCACCCAGGAAAGCGGCGGCAATCCGAACCTGACCGAGGAGAAGTCCAGCACCTTCACGATCGGCGCGGTCATCTCTCCGCCGATCATCCCGCGCCTGAACATCACGGTCGACTACTTCAATGTCGAGGTGAAGAACGCGATCACGACGATCAACGCCCAGCAGACGCTGAACGACTGCTTCACCAACCTCAACCTCAGCAGCGTCACCTGTCAGGCGGTCAAGCGCCTGTCGAGCGGCCAGATCGACTTCGTCCGCACCAGCAACAGCAATATCGGCCAGCTGAAGGTGCGCGGCGTCGACGCCCAGGTGGACTACAAGCTGCCACTGCCGTCGGTGCTGGAGCTGGGCGGGCCGGCCAACCTGTCGCTGACCGCGGTGGCCAGCTGGCTGCTCGAGCGTTCGACCCAGGTCCTGGTGAACCAGAAGCCGCAGGACTGCGCCGGCTTCTACGGCGCGGGCTGCTCCAGCGGCACCGGCGGCTTCATCACCCCGGACTTCAAGCTGAACCTCAGCGCCAACTACACCAGCGGCGACGTCACCCTGCGCCTGGCGGCCCGGATGATCGGCGAGCTGGAGCTGTACCCGACCGCGACCAACGTCGTGAAGAAGGTCGATCCCACCTGGTACGTCGACGGCTCGTTCGCGGTGAACGTGACCAAGCAGGTCAGCCTGTTCGGCGGGGTCAACAACCTGCTCGACAAGCAGCCGCCGATCCTGGGCACCACCCTGGTCGGCGACGCCAACACCGACGTGTCGCTCTTCGACACGCTGGGCCGGCGCTACTTCATGGGCGCGCGACTGCG
The DNA here is from genome assembly GCF_058798735.1 of Caulobacter sp. GW822-FHT07D08. Taxonomy (NCBI): domain Bacteria; kingdom Pseudomonadati; phylum Pseudomonadota; class Alphaproteobacteria; order Caulobacterales; family Caulobacteraceae; genus Caulobacter; species Caulobacter sp. GW822-FHT07D08. The sequence continues at coordinate 233,251 of NZ_JBXAKU010000007.1, read as the reverse complement.
CTTCTAGGCGAATAGTCGAGGGCCGCGGGCGAAACGCTCGCGGCCTTTCGACCCTGGGGAGGGGAAACGATGAAGAGACTGGCTCGAGTGCTGCTGACCTCGGTCGCGGCCGTGATGATGGCGAGCGCGCCGCTGACCACATCGGCGGCGGCGCCGCTGGACGACGCGCCGGCCGCCAAGGCGGGCAAGGTCGCCGATCCGATCCCGAAGCGGAAGGAAGGGATCGGTCCGTTCAACCGCGTGGTGCTGCGCAACGTCACCATGATCGACGGCACCGGCGCGCCGGCCCAGGGGCCGGTCGACATCGTCCTGGTCAACGACCGCATCGCCGAGATCCGCACCATCGGCGCGCCCAAGGCGATCGATCCCTCGGCCCGCGCCGCCAAGGGCGACTACGAGCTGGATCTGACCGGCTACTACGTGATGCCGGGCTTCGTGGACGCCCACGTCCACCTGCATGACCTGAACGACGCGCAAGCCGTGCCATCGGACTACATCCTCAAGCTCTGGATCGCCAACGGCGTCACCTCGGTGCGCGAGGTGGGCAGCAGCCGGTCGATCGAGTGGCTGGCCGACATCAAGGCCCGCAGCGCCCGCAACGAGATCGTCGCGCCGCGCATCGACATCTATCCGTTCTTCCACAAGATCCGGAACACGCCCGTCAACGATCCGGTCCAGGCGCGCCTGGCCGTGCAGGAGGCCAAGGCCCGCGGCGCGGACGGCGTCAAGTTCATCGGCGGTTCCGAGGACGTGCTGTTCGCGGCCATCGAGGAGGCCCACAAGATCGGCCTCCACACCACCATGCACCACGCCCAGCCCAGCGTGGCCTTCGCCAATGTGCTGACCACCTCGGCCCACGGGCTGGAGTCGATGGAGCACTGGTACGGCCTGCCCGAGGCGATGTTCACCGACAAGCGCCTGCAGCGCTGGCCCAACGACTTCGTCAATAACGACGAGCAGGACCGGTTCGGCGAGTCCGGGCGGCTGTGGGCCCAGGCCGCCGCGCCCGGTTCGGAGAAGTGGGAACAGGTCATGCAGACCCTACTTGACCGCAAGTTCACGCTGGACCCGACCTTCACCGCCTATCTGGCCAGCCGCGACCTGATGCGCATGAGCCGCGCCACCTGGCACGACGACTACACGATGCCGGCGCTGTGGGACTATTACCGCCCCAGCCGCGTCCATCACGGCTCGTACTGGTTCGACTGGACCACCGAGGACGAGGTCGCCTGGAAGGACAACTACCGCCTCTGGATGCGGTTCGTGAACGAGTACAAGAACCGTGGCGGCGCCGTCACGGTCGGCAGCGACAGCGGCTACATCTACAACCTCTATGGCTTCGGCTACGTCCAGGAGATGGAGCTGCTGCGCGAGGCCGGCTTCTCGTCGCTGGAGGTCATCCATTCGGCGACCCAGGAAGGCGCTCGGCTGCTGGGCCACGAGGACCAGGTCGGCACGATCCGGGTGGGCCGCAAGGCCGACCTCGTCATCGTCCAGGGCAATCCGCTGGCCAATCTGAAGCTGCTGTTCGGCACCGGCTCGCTGCGCCTGAACGACCAGACCGGCAAGGTCGAGCGGGTCGGCGGCGTGGCTTGGACCGTCAAGGACGGCATCCTCTACGACGCGCGCAAGCTGCGCGAGGAGATCCGCCAGTCGGTGCTCAAGGAAAAGGCCGCGCGGGGACTGCCCGCCGGGCCGATGCCGATCGAGGCGGTCGATCTGACTCACTGATTTTTCGATGGTTCGCGTGAAGTGGGAGTAGGGGCATGAGCAAGGTTTCGATGGGACGGACGATCGCGGCGGCCTTGCTGGCCGCGAGCGTCATGGCGGGCGCCGGACAGGCCGCCGCTCAAGCCGGCGCCGCCGACGCGCAGCTGAAGGCGCTGTACGAGCGGGAGTGGGCCTGGCGGCAGGGCGAACTGGGCCGGGTTCGCGACGACAACGGCCGCTGGGGCGACGGCGCCGATCACCTGCCGCACGTCGACGCCAAGAGCCAGGCCGCGCGCCTGGCCTACTGGACCGCCGTCCTGGCCGAACTGGACAAGATCCCCGTCGCCCAGCTGTCGCCGGAGGAGAAGATCAACGCCGAGATCTTCCGCGCCTCGGTGAGGTCCCTGGCCGACAACGCCCGCTTCAAGACCTATGAGGCGCCGTTCAACGCCGACACCTTCTTCTGGTCGGGTCTCGCGCCGCGCGGCGCGTTGAAGACGGCCAAGGACTACCGCAACTACATCGCCCGGATGCGCGACATCCCGCGCTATTTCGACGAGCAGACCGCCAATATGCGGGCCGGTCTCAAGCGTGGCTTCAGCGTGCCGCGCGTGGTGGTGACCGGCCGCGACAAGACCATCGAGCCCAACCTGTCGACCGGCGCGGACAATCCATTCCTGGCCCCGTTCGAGACCATGCCGGCCTCGATCCCGGCCGAGGAGCAGGCCGCCCTCAAGGCCGAGGCCCAGCAGGTGCTCACCGGGACGGTGATCCCGGCCTACGCCAAGCTGCTGGCCTTCATCCGCGACGAATACATGAAGCAGGCCCGCACCAGTCTGGCGGCCGAGGCCGAGCCCGACGGCAAGGCCTTCTACCAGGCCCAGATTCAAGGCTTCACGACGCTCGATCTGACGCCCGAGCAGATCCACAAGATCGGCCTCGAAGAGGTCGCGCGGATCAGCGCCGAGATGGAGGCGGTCAAGGCCCAGACCGGCTTCAAGGGCACGATGCCCGAGTTCCTGAAGTTCCTGCGCACCGACCCGCAATTCTACCCGAAGACGCCGCGCGAGCTGCTGTCGTTCTCGGCCTATGTGGCCAAGCGCGTCGACGGCAAGCTGGCCGACACCATCGGCTTCCTGCCGCGCCGGCGCTTCGCGATCCTGCCCGTGCCGCCGGCCCTGGCGCCGATCTACACCGGCGGCCGCGGCGGCCTCGACAGTTGCCTGATGAACACCTACGACCTGCCGTCGCGGCCGCTCTACACCCTGACCGCCCTGACCCTGCATGAGTGCAATCCGGGCCACGCCTTCCAGGCGGCGGTGGCGGCCGAGGCCAAGAACCGCCCCGACTTCCGCCGTCAGACCTCGTTCTCGGGCTATGGCGAGGGCTGGGCGCTCTACATGGAGTGGCTGGGCACGAAGATGGGCGTCTACGACACGCCCTATGAGAATTTCGGCCGGCTGTCCTACGAGATCTGGCGGGCCAGCCGCCTGGTGATCGACACCGGCATCCACCACTACGGCTGGACCCGCGAGCAGGCCCAGCAGTACCTGCGCGACCATACCGCGCTGTCCGAGCACGAGATCGAGACCGAGATCGACCGCTACATCGCCTGGCCCGGCCAGGCCGTGGCCTACAAGCTGGGCGAGATGGTGATCCGCAGGAAGCGCGCCGAGGCCGAGGCCAAGCTGGGTCCCAAGTTCGACCAGCGCAACTTCCACGACGCGATCCTGGCGCTAGGCTCGGTGCCGCTGTCGACCCTGGAGGCGCGACTGGACCAGTTCATCGCCGACGGCGGGGTCAATCCGCCCGGCTTCAACCCGGCCCTGCCCGAAACCAGGTAGGGAGCGGGCGCCGTGGAGTCGATCGATCGACGCATGTTGCTGGCCATGGCCGGCTTGGCCGCCTCGGCGCCGTCGCTGCTGAGCGCCGCGCCCCTGGCTCCGCTCGGGCCGGCCAGCCCGTTGCCGCTGACGGACGTGCGGCTGCTGGATTCTCCGTGGCTGGAGGCGGTGGAGGCCAATCGCCGCTACCTCCACGCCCTGGAGCCAGACCGGCTGCTGCACAACTTCCGCACCAGCGCCGGACTGCCGGCCAAGGGCGCGGTCTATGGCGGCTGGGAGAGCGACACCATCGCCGGCCACACCCTGGGCCACTACCTGACGGCTCTGTCGCTGATGTACGCCCAGACGGGCGACGCCGAGTGCAAGCGGCGGGTCGACTATATCGTCGGCGAGCTGGCGGTGGTCCAGGCCGCACATGGCGACGGCTATGTGGCCGGCTTCACGCGCAAGCGCGGCGACGTGGTCGAGGACGGCAAGGCGATCTTCCCCGAGCTGATCGCCGGCGACATCCGCTCGATGGGCTTCGACCTCAACGGCTGCTGGGTGCCGTTCTACAACTGGCACAAGCTGTTCGCCGGCCTGTTCGACGCGCAAGCCTATTGCGACAACCAGCAGGCCCTGCGGGTCGCCGTCGCCCTGGGCGGCTACATCGACGCGGTGTTCGCGCGTCTGGACGACGCCCAGGTGCAGACGGTCCTCGACTGCGAGCACGGGGGCATCAATGAGAGCTTCGCCGAGCTCTACGCCCGCACCCGCGACCCGCGCTGGCTGGCCCTGGCCGAGCGCCTGCGTCACGCCAAGGTGCTGGACCCGCTCAGCCAGCGCCGCGACTCCCTGCCGTGGATCCACGCCAACACCCAGATCCCCAAGGTCATCGGCCTGGCGCGATTGCACGAACTGACCGGCAAGGCCGACCAGGCCGTGGCGGCGCACTTTTTCTGGGAGACCGTGACCCGCGACTACAGCTACGTGATCGGCGGCAACGCCGACCGGGAGTACTTCACCGCGCCCCGCACCATCTCGCGCCACATCACCGAGCAGACCTGCGAGAGCTGCAACACCTACAACATGCTGAAGCTGACCCGGCATCTCTATGGCTGGCAGCCCCGGGCGGCGCTGTTCGACTATTACGAGCGCGCCCACATCAACCACATCCTGGCCCACCAGGACCCATCGACCGGCATGTTCGCCTACATGGTCCCGCTGATGTCGGGCTCGGCGCGCAGGTTCTCGCGGCCGTTCGACGACTTCTGGTGCTGCGTCGGCTCCGGGATGGAGAGCCACGCCAAGCACGGCGACTCCATCTGGTGGCGCAGCGGCGACACCCTGCTGGTCAATCTCTACATCCCCTCGACCGCCCGCTGGGCCGAACAGGGGGCGACGTTCCGGATGGAGACCGCCTATCCGTTCGGCGAGCGGGTCGAGATCGTGGTCGAGGACCTGGACGGCCCAAGGGATGGGAAGGGCGAGTTCGGCCTGGCGCTGCGCGTCCCCGGCTGGTGCCGGGGCGCGCGGATCAGCGTCAATGGCGAGGCGATGTCGGCGGGCCCGGCCGGCGACTACACGATCCTGCGCCGCGCCTGGCGCAAGGGCGACCGGGTAAGGCTGGACCTGCCCATGACGCTGCGCACCGAGGCCACGGTCGACGACTCCAGCGTGCTGGCCGTTCTGAAGGGGCCGGTGGTGCTGGCCGCCGACCTTGGGCCGTCCAGCCAGCCCTATGACGGACCCGCTCCGGCCTTGGTCGCTCGCGATCCGCTGACCGGCTTCGTTCCCGTCGAGCCGGCGCTCGGCCAGTACCGGACAAAGGGCATCGGCAAGCCGGCCGACCTGTCGTTCGCGCCGTTCTTCCAGCAGCGCGACCGCCGCACCGCCGTCTATTTCGCCACCTTCGACGAACCCGGCTGGAAGAAACAGCAGGTCGCCTACGCGGCCGAGCAGGCGCGCTTGCAGGACCTGGCGCGGCGCTCGGTCGACGTCATGCACCTGGGCGAGATGCAGGCCGAGCGCGATCATGGCCTGACCGCCAAGAACAGCTACGCCGTCACCTATCGTGGCCGCCACGGGCGCGACGCGCGCACCTTCGGCTTCTTCGAATACAAGGCCGCGGTGAAGCCGGGGCCGCTGATCCTGCAAGCGACCTACTGGGGTGAGGAGCGCAACAAACGCTTCGACATCCTGATCGACGGCGTGCGGATCGCGACCCAGGCGCTGACCGGTCAGCATCCGGGCGATTTCTTCGATGTCGACTATCCGATCCCAAGCGAATTGACCCGAGGCAAGGGAAGCGTGACCGTACGCTTCCAGCCCGCCGACGACACGACCCGCTGTGGTCCGGTCTTCGGCGTGCGGATCTATGCGCCGTCGGGGTCTTCGAGAACAACCTGACCAGGGCATGGGGAGGAGGGGCGTTATGAGACGAGTTTCGGGATTGGCGATCGCGCTGGGCATGGCGCTGGTCGCTCAGCCGGCGCTGGCGCAGACCAAGCCGGCGAAGCCCGCCATGAGCGCCGCCACCAGCGCCGACGCGCGCCTTAAGGCGCTCTACGACGCCGAGTGGAACTGGCGCGCTCAGGAGTTCGGCCGCGACGCCGACGACGAGGGCGGCGGCGCGGGCGACCGCCTGCCGCGCGTCGATCCCGCCAGCCAGCAGCGCCGGCTGGCCTACTGGACCAACGCCCTGGCCCAGCTGGACAAGATCCCCGTCGATCAGCTGTCGCCCGAGGAGCAGGTCAACGCCGCGGTGTTCCGCACCGCCCTGGAGGCCTTCGTCAGCCAGATCAAGTACAAGGAATACGAGGACCCGTTCGGCTTCTGGACCTGGATGGCGCCGCGCGCCGGCTTCGGGACGGTCGCCGAGTATCGGGCCTATCTGGGGCGGCTGCGCGACATGCCGCGCTATGTCGATGAGCAGATCGCCAACATGAAGGCCGGGCAGGCGCGCGGCTTCACCAAGGCTAGGGCCTCGATCGAGGGGCGCCACACGACGATCGCGCCGCTGGCTTCGGGCGATCCGGCGGCCAATCCGTTCTTCGGCCCATTCGCCAACATGCCGTCGTCCATCCCGGCCGGCGAGCGCGACAAGCTGATGGAAGAGGGCAGGGCCGCCGTCACCGGCAGCGCCGCGCCGGCCTTCGGCAAGCTGCTGGCCTATGTGCGCGACGACTACATTCCGCACGCCCGGACCAATACCGCCGCCGAGAGCCTGCCGGACGGCAAGGCCTTCTACCAGGCCAAGATCCGCGAATACACGACCACAGACCTGACCGCCGAGCAGATCCACCAGATCGGCCTGAAGGAGGTGGCGCGGATCGACGCCGACATGCAGGCGACGATGAAGCAGGCCGGCTGGACCGGCGACTTCCAGGGCTTCCTGAAGTACCTGAAGACCGACCCGCAGTTCTACGCCAAGACGCCCTATGAGCTGATCGCCAAGTCGGCCTATGTGGCCAACAAGGCCAACGGCCAGTTGAAGTTCACCATCGGCCTGCTGCCGCGCTATCGCTTCACCATCGTGCCGACGCCGGCGGCGATCGCGCCGTTCGGGACGGGCGGCAATGGCGGCCTCGAGAGCTGCCTGATGAACACCTACAACCTGCCGGCCCGGCCGCTCTACACCATCCCGCCGCTGACCCTGCACGAGTGCGTTCCGGGCCACAGCTTCCAGGCGGCCCTGGCGCTGGAAGGCCCCAACCGCCCGGCGATCCGCAAGCGCACCTACTTCTCGGGCTATGGCGAAGGCTGGGCGCTCTACATGGAGTGGCTGGGCACCAAGATGGGCGTCTACGAGACGCCCTATGACGAGTTCGGCCGCGAGACCTACGAGATGTGGCGCGCCGCCCGCCTGGTGGTCGACACCGGCCTGCATCACATGGGCTGGTCGCGCCAGCAGGCGCTGGACTATCTGTCCAGCCACACCGCCCTGTCCGACCACGAGGTGACGATCGAAGTCGATCGCTACATCAACGACCCGGGCCAGGCCCTGGCCTACAAGCTGGGCGAGATGCTGATCCGCCGCAAGCGCGCGGAAGCCGAGGCCAAGCTGGGCGCCAACTTCGACCAGCGCTGGTTCCACGACGTCATCCTGGGCCTGGGCTCGGTGCCGCTGCCGACCCTGGAAAAGGCCATCGACGACTGGATCGCAGGCGGCGGCAAGAATCCCAACCCCGCGACCGTTTCCTGACCTAGTCCCTGAACATTTCCCGCCCGTCCTGGATGGAGACTTCCCTTGTTCGTTCGCTCCCTGATGCTTGTTTCCGCCCTGGCCCTGATGGCGGGCGCGCCGGCGGTCTCCCTGGCCCAGACCGCCGCGCCGGCCGCCGCCACGGCCAGCGACGCCGACAGCCGCCTGAAGGCGCTCTATGACACCGAGTGGGCCTGGCGGCAGAAGGAGTTCGGGCGACTGGCCAGCGACGCGCCGTTCAGCGGCGGCGCCGCCCAACTGCAGCATGTCGATGCGGCCACCCAGGAGACCCGCCTGGCCTACTGGACCAAGACCCTGGCCGAGCTGAACAAGATCCCGGTCGATCAGCTGTCGCCCGAGGAGAAGATCAACGCGGCGGTGTTCCGCACCAGCCTCGAGGCCTTCGTCGCCCAAGGCAAGTACCGGACCTGGGAAGCGCCGTTCAACGCCGACAGCCAGTTCTGGTCCGGCCTGTCCGCGCGCAGCGGCTATTCCAGCGCCGAAGGCTACCGCCGCTACATCGGCCGCATGCGCGATGTCCCGCGCTATTTCGACGAGCAGATCGCCAACATGAAGGCCGGCGTGGCGCGCGGTTTCACCGTCCCGCGCGAGGCCCTGAGCGGCCGAGACGCCACGATCGCCGCCTTCACCGATCCCGACCCGGCCAAGAACGGCTTCTACGAGGCCTTCGCCAACATGCCCTCGTCGATCCCGGCCGAGGAGCAGGAGAAGCTGCGCGCCGAGGCCAGGCAGGTGATCGCCCAGTCGGTGGCGCCGGCCTACCAGAGACTGCTGGCCTATTATCGCAACGAGTACCTGCCCAAGGCCCGCAAGACGATCGCCGCCGAGGCCCTGCCGGACGGCAAGGCCTACTACCAGGCGCAGATCAAGGAGTTCACGACCACCGACCTGACCGCCGAACAGATCCACCAGATCGGCCTGTCGGAGGTGGCGCGGATCTCGGCCGAGATGGAGAAGGTCAAGGACCAGAGCGGCTTCAAGGGCGACATGCCCGCCTTCCTCAAGTTCCTGCGCACGGACCCGCAGTTCTACGCCAAGACCCCCGACGAACTGCTGGGCGTGTCGGCCTATGTGGCCAAGCGCGTGGACGGCAAGCTGAAGGACACCATCGGTCTTCTGCCGCGCTACCGCTTCACCATCGTGCCGGTGCCTGCCGCCATCGCGCCCTACTACACGTCCGGCCGGGGCGGGTTGGAATCCTGCCAGATGAACACCTACGACCTGCCGTCGCGGCCGCTGTACCAGATCCCGGCCCTGACCCTGCACGAGTGCAATCCGGGCCACAGCTTCCAGGCCGCCGTGGCGCTGGAGCAGACCGGTCGGCCGGCCTTCCGCAAGCAGACCTACTTCTCGGGCTATGGCGAGGGCTGGGCCCTCTACATGGAGTGGCTGGGGACCAAGATGGGCATCTACCGCACGCCCTATGAGGACTTCGGCCGCCTGTCGTTCGAGATGTGGCGCGCCGCGCGCCTGGTGATCGACACCGGCATCCATCACGACGGCTGGACCCGCCAGCAGGCCATCGACTACCTGGCCAGCCACACGGCGTTGGCCCAGCACGACATCGAGACCGAGGTCGACCGCTATATCAGCTGGCCGGGTCAGGCCCTGGCTTACAAGCTGGGCGAACTGAGCATCCGCAAGAAGCGCGCCGAGGCCGAGGCCAAGCTGGGTCCCAAGTTCGACCAGCGCAAGTTCCACGACGTCATCCTGGCGCTCGGCTCCGTGCCGCTGCCGGTCCTGGAGGCGCGGATCGACAAGTACATCGCCGACGGCGGCGCGAGCCCGACGACGCCGGCCTCCTAAGACCTCCCCGCGGACCCAGAAAACAAGACTTCCATCCGGAGATTTCCATGCGTGCGTACCCCCTCATAGCCGCCCTGGGCTTGGCCGCCCTCGCGGCGCAGCCCGTCCTGGCCCAAGAGAAACCGCCGGCCGTCGAGGCCCCGGCCAAGGGTTCCGAAAAGGCCGCCAAGGCCGACGCCCCCGACCTGGCCCAGGCCACCGCCGAGGAAGACGCCCAGCCCAAGCGCGGCTCGGTCACGGTCGCCGGCAAGGTCATCGGTTATACCGTGACCCCCGGAACCCTCGTCATCCGCAACGACGACGGCGAGGCGGTGGCCTCGATGTTCTACGTCGCCTACGTGGCCGACCGCCCCAAGGGCTCGGCGCCGCGCCCGGTGACCTTCACTTACAACGGCGGCCCGGGCTCCTCGAGCATGTGGCTGCACATGGGCTCGATCGGTCCGGTGCATGTCGAGACGCCGCTGGTCGATGTCGCCGCGCCCGCGCCCTACAAGATCACCGAGAACCACGAGACGATGCTGGACAAGACCGACATCGTCTTCATCGACGCCATCGGCACCGGCCTGTCGCGGCCGATCGGCAAGTCGAAGGGGCCGGAATTCTATGGCGTCGACCAGGACATCGACGCCTTCGCGCGCGGCGTCATGCGTTACCTGACGATCAACGACCGCTGGGACAGCCCTAAGTTCCTGTTCGGCGAGAGCTACGGCACCCTGCGCTCGGCCGGCCTGGTCCACGCCCTGCAGGAGCGCGGCGTGCAGATGAACGGCGTCGTCCTGCTGTCGTCGATCCTGAACTACGGCGTGCGCCAGCCGGGCTTCGACCAGATCTTCGTCACCTACCTGCCCAGCTACGCGGCCACGGCCTGGTACCACAACCGCCTGCAAAACCGCCCGGCGGCGCTGGAGCCGTTCCTGACCGAGGTGCGCGAATGGGCCCGCGGGCCCTACGCCACGGCCATGGCCAAGGGTTCGGACCTCAGCGACGCCGAACGCGCCGCCATCGCCAAGCAGATGAGCGCCTATACCGGCCTGTCCGAGAAGTTCCTGCTCAGCGTCGACCTGCGCGTCGAGCTCGGCCGGTTCCGCAAGGAGCTGTTGCGTGACCAGTCGCGCACCGTTGGCCGTCTGGACTCGCGCTTCAAGGGCATCGACGTCGATGATGGCGGCGACGGTCCCGAGTTCGACGCCACCGACACCTCGATCAGCGGGGCCTATATCGGCGCGCTGAACAAGTACCTGTTCGGCACCCTGGGCTATAAGACCAAGCTCAGCTACCGCCCGAACTACTACGCCCAGATCGGCGGCGGAAAGTGGGACCAGAAGCACAGGGCGCCGGGCGGACGCGGAGGCGGCGCTCAGATGGCCCTGGCCGACACCGCGCTCGACCTGTCGATGGCCATGCGCCAGAACCCGAAGCTGAAGGTGCTGTCGCAGAACGGCTATTACGACATGGCCACGCCGTTCTTCGGGGCGGAGTATGACCTGAAGCACATGCAGATCGATCCGAGCCTGCAGAAGAACCTGACCTACAAGTACTACGAGTCCGGGCACATGGTTTACATCAACCCGGCGGTCACCACGCAGTTCAAGAAGGACCTCGACGCCTTCTACGACAGCGCGACCCAAGGCAACTGAACGGGCCACTCGGCTGACTGAAGACGCTCCCGATCACACCGATCGGGAGCGTTTTTCGTTTCAGCGCGCCGCCACCGGGGTGACCATCGCGCGGGCGTTCCAGTTCGGCGGCTCCTGGCCGGCCAGGTGGCGCAGGAAGAACTCGAACTCCTTGCGCTGGCCGTAGTCGATCGGGCCGGTGGAGCGGCCGACCGAGTGGCCTTCGCCCGGCACGACGAGCAGGTCGAATTCCTTGTCGGCCTTGATCAAGGCGTCGGCGAACTGCAGGGTCGAGGCGGGATCGACGTTCTTGTCCTGCTCGCCGACGATCATCAGCAGCTTGCCCTGCAGGCGCCAGGCGTTGTCGATCGCCGAGGCGGCCGAATAGCTCTGGTCGACGGGCCAGCCCAGCCACTGCTCGTTCCAGCTGATCTTGTCCATGCGGTTGTCGAAGCAGCCGGCGAAGGCCACCCCGACCTTGTAGAATTCCGGATGGTAGAGCAGGGCCAGGGCCGTCGACTGGCCGCCGGCCGAGCCGCCGTAGATGCCGACGCGGCTTGTGTCATACCAGGGATACTTGGCCGCCACGGCCTTGTGCCAGAGGATGCGGTCGGGGAAACCGGAGTCGGCCAGGTTCTTCCAGGCCACGTCGTGGAAGGCCTTCGAGCGGTTCAGCGTGCCCATGCCGTCGATCTGCACGACGATGAAGCCCAGGTCCGCCAGCGACTGCATGCCCACCACCTTGTCGCCGCCCGCGTGATAGCCGAACGGCCACCAGGTCTTGGGCACGAAGCTGGCGTGCGGGCCGGCATAGATGTTCTCGATCACCGGATAGCGCTTGGTTGGATCGAAATTCCGTGGGCGGACGATCAGGCCGTAGATGTCGGTCTTGCCGTCGCGGCCCTTGGCGACGAACGGCTCGGGCGGCTTGAAGCCGGCGGCGACCAACTGGCTGATGTCCGGTTTCTCGAGCGTGGCGATCAGGCCGCCGTCGCTGACGCGGCGCAGCTCCGAGACCGGCGCCAGGTCGACGCGCGAATAGGTGTCCACATAGAGGCTGGCGTCCGGCGAAAGGGCCACGTCGTGATAGGCGTCGGCGGTGGTCAGGGCCGTCAGGCCCTTGCCGTCGAAGCCGATGCGGTAGACGTGCTGGAAGTAGGGATCCTGACCGGCGACCATGCCGCTGGCGGCGAAGTAGATCTGGCGCCTGGCCTCGTCGACCTTCAGCACCTGGCGCACCACCCAAGGGCCCTTGGTGATCTGGGTCTTCACCGCGCCGGTCTTGCCGTCGAACAGGTAGAGATGGTTCCAGCCGTCGCGCTCGGACATCCACAGGACTTCGCGGCCGTTGTCGATGTCCCGCCGGAAGCGACGGCCCTCGTTGATGAAGGTCTTGGCCGTCTCGGTGACCACGGCGCGCGGCTGGCCGGTCCGGGCGTCGATCTCGATCACGCGCGCCAACTGGTGGCCGCGCTGCTCGTAGATGAAGGACACCGTGGCGCTGTCCTTGCGCCATTCCAGCTTGGAGAGGTCGTAAGGGTTGGCGAACAGATCGCCGGGCGTCGGCAGCTGCTTGCCCTCGGCCGGCAGGAAGACGACCGGCTGCTCGATGTCCACCGCGTCGCCGGGCTTGGGATAGAGCTGGGTCTGGAGCTTGGGCTGCACCTGGTCGGCGGGGCGGGCCTCGACGCGATAGACGATGCGCCGGAGGCCGGGGCGTACGCGGTAGGCGGCCAGCTTGGCCGAGTCCGGCGACCAGACGATCGATTCCGGATCGTAGAAGTTGGCCTCCGAGCCGTCGGTGCTGATCCGTTTCCAGGCGCCGCCGACCGGGCGTACGGCGATGTTGAAGTTCTCGACATGGGCCTCCCACTGGCCGTCGGGCGAGCGGCGCGGGTGGTTGTCGGCGGGGACGGAGAGGTCGCGCACCACACCGAAACCGCTGGGCCGGCCCGGCCGGGGCGCCTCGGCGCACGTGAAGTCGCTCAGCGTGCAGCGCCAGCCGGCCTCGTTGAACGAGAAGCGGATCGCCGCGCCCTTGTCGGCGAAGGTGAAGGTCTCGAACGGCAGCCGCAGCGGGTCGAAGGTTGTGTTGGCGGCCTTGCCCAGGCCAGCTGCGATACGGGCCTGGTCGAAGCTGGGCGTCTTGGTCCCGGTCTTGACGTCGTAGGTGACGAACGCGAAGCCGCCCTCGACCGTCTTGCGGTAGAAGAGCTTGCCATCGTCCGACCAGGCGGCCGGATCGGCGACGTCGCGGGTCAGGTACATCTGCGTCTCGCGCAGCCGCAGCGAGCGCGTCATGTCCTGAGCGGTGACTTGGCTCAGGGCCGGCGTCGCCTGCACGGCCAACGCCAATAGGATCATTCCGCCAGTCCGCATGTACAGTCCCCGGGACGCTCGTCGAGTTATCGTATTATGTATACGGTGACACTTGGCGAGGTGAAGCCAAAAGGGGAGGGAAGCATGTCGGTATTTCGCAAGACGCTGGCCGGGACGGCCCTGACGCTGCTGCTGGTGGGACCGCTCTACGCACAGGTGGCGTCTTCGGCCGCGCCCCCGCAGCCGCCTCAACAGACCGAGTCCGATGGCTATACCCGTTACGAACTGCTTGGCCCGGGCAGCCACAAGTTCCGGATCGTCTACGAGATCACCGCCAGCACCGCCGGGGCGACCGCCTACTACAACCCGATCCGGCAAGGCAGCGTGGCCACCGACGAGCGCGTCAACGACCGCGCCACCGGCAAGCCGCTGAAGTTCGATGTCGTGCCCGGCGATGTCGCCAAGGCCGGCGGCGTGCGCGGCGCGAGCCCCGACGGCAGCTATATCCGCGTCGAGCTGGCCCATCCCGTGCCGGCCGACGGCGGCGAGGGCCGGGTGCAGATCGACAAGACCTACGAGGACGCCAAGAGCTACTATCAGGAGGGCGACCTGATCGTCTTCGACCGGCCGCTGGGCGTGAAGCGCAACGCGGTGGTCCTGCCGGTCGGCTACGAACTGGTGTCCTGCAACTATCCGGCCCAGGTGCTGCAGGAGACCGACGGCCGCATCAAGATCGCCTTCTGGAACAACACCCCGGCCCAGGCGCCGCTGGTGATCAAGGCGCGGCCGTCGCCAAACCTGAAGCCGGCGGTCTCCTCCCTGGCCAAGGCGCTGGACGAGCGCGCCTACCAGAACCGCGAGATCATGTATTTCCTGCAGCCGCCGGAAACCCACAGCTTCGATCTCTATCACGACTACACCGAGACCCGGCCGGGCGTGGGGGTCTATGTCAACATCGTCCGGGCCGGCAGCGCCGCCTCCAAGCCATCGGCGCGCAACCTCGACACCGGCGCGGCCCTGAAGTGGGAGATGCTGAAGGGCGCCGACATCCTGAAGGCCGCGCCCGACCAGAAGGGCGTCACCCCCGAGACCGAGGCTATCGTGTTCCACTTCGATTCCGTGAAGCGGGGCCAGAGCGCGCGCCTGCGCTTCAGCGAGACCTATACCGACGCCGAGCGCTACAAGCTGGTCGGCGACGAGCTGGTCTGGCGCCGGTCGTTCGGCCGGCCGCTGAACACCGTGGTGCTGCCCGCCGGCTGGGTGCTGACCAACAGCTCGGTCCCCGCCACGGTCAAGACCCTGGCCGACGGCCGCGTCCAGCTGGAGTTCATCAACCCCCGCACCGACGAGATCGACACCATCATCACGGCGCGACGACGCTGATCCTGGAAGATTAAGCCGACAGCTGCTGCTGCAGATCCTTCATCGTGCCGCGGATGTGGGCGGCGGTCAGGGACTCGACCTTGGCGGCGTCGCCCTTCAGCCAGACGTCCAGCAGTTCGCGATGCTCCTCGGCGGCGCGGGCCTCGCGGCCATACGGCTCCAGGTGGACGCGCACGTAGCGCTCGGCCAGGACCTGGAGACGCTCGAGCAACTGGTAGGTGACCAGACCGCCGGAGGGGCGGATCATCGCCATGTGGAAGGCGCGGTTCATCGACACGTGGTCGCCCGGCGCGCCGGTCTGTTGAGCCGTCTCGAGCGCGGCCAGGGCGGTCTTGACCTTCTGCTGGTCCTCGGGCGTGGCCTTCTTGCAGCCCGCGGCCGCCGCGCTGGGCTCCAGCTTCAGGCGCAGCTCGAACACCTCGTTGGCCTCGTCGGCCGACAGCGGCCGCACCACGTAGCCGCGGTTCGGGTACGAACTGAGCAGGCCGTCCTGCTCCAGCCGGCTCAGGGCCTCGCGCAGCGGGATCTTGCTGACCCCCAGCTCCTCGGCGATCGTGTCCTGTCGCACCGGCGTCCCTGGACCCATCTGGCCCAGCAGGATGCGCTTGCGGACCAGTTCGTAGGTCTGGTCGGAGAGGGTGCGGACGACGATGGTCATCGGGTGGGCGTGTCTTTCAAGAAGCGCAAAGGCTTGGCGACGCGAAGCGCGCCCTTAACGGTCATAGGTCCCTGTAACCGGCCAGTGCAAACAAGAAATCGTCGACCACGCCCTAAACGACTTGAAAACCTCGCCAGAACTGGTCGGCCTGATCGATCCAGATCGTATTGAAGCCTGTCGAGATCGCCGAGCCTTCGACGGACGGAATGATCGCGGCCTGGTCACCGATCGCGGTTTCCGCCTCGACCTTGCCGATGAAGCGGCTGCGAATGAAGCTCTCGTGCACGAAGGTCTCGCCGACCTGGAGCCTGTTCTTGGCGTGAAGGTGGGCCAGGCGGGCCGAGGTGCCGGTGCCGCAGGGACTGCGGTCGATGGCCTTGTCGCCATAGAACACCGCGTTGCGCCCATCGGCGTCTTCGGCGCTGGGGCCGTCGGCCCACAGCACGTGGCTGACCCCGCGGATGGTCGGATCCAGCGGGTGGACCGGCGTGGTCTTCTCGCGGACGAGTTCGCGGACGATAGGGCTGTAGTGCAGAATGTCCTGGGCGCTGAACGCGTCCAGGCCCTTGTACGCGCCCTGCGGTTCGACGATGGCGTAGAAGTTGCCGCCGTAGGCGACGTCCAGCTTCAGCGGGCCCAGGCCCGGAACGTCGATTTCGATGTCGGTCACCGCCAGATAGGCCGGTACGTTGACGATCTTCACCGCCGTGACCTTGTCGCCGGCCGTCTTGTATTCGATGTCGATGACGCCGGCCGGCACTTCCAGCTTCAGGCGGCCCGGGACGCGTGGGGTGATCAGGCCGTTCTCCAGGGCGAAGGTGACCATCCCGATCGTGCCATGGCCGCACATTGGCAGGCAGCCGCTGGTCTCGACGAACAGGATGCCGGCCTCGGTGTCGTCGCGGGTGGGGGGATAGAGGAAGCCGCCGGACATCATGTCGTGGCCGCGCGGCTCGAACATCAGGCCCGTGCGGATCCAGTCGAAGCGCTCCAGGAAGTCCTGGCGGCGCTCGCTCATCGACGCGCCCCGGAGCAGGGGCGCGCCGCCGACGATCAGCCGTACGGGATTGCCGGCGGTGTGGCCGTCAATACAGAAGAAGGTGTGACGCATGGCTGATCGGTGGTCCTAGAGCATTTTCCGACGAAGCGGCCGCCGGCCGGTCGTCGGAAAATGCGTCAAACAGAAGCCTGGATCATTGTCCGATCCGGTTGGATCGAACAATGATCTAGCCGACGGGACGGGTCGCCGCGGCCTTCTCGACCATGGCGGTCACCTCGGCGCGACGGGCGCCGGCCAGCGGCAGGCGCGGCGCGCGGACCCGCTCGGAGCCCCGGCCCATGATCTGCTCGGCCAGCTTGATGGACTGGACGAGATCATGTTCAGCGTCGAGGTGCAGCAGCGGCATGAACCAGCGGTAGATCCGCAGGGCCTCGGCCAGGTCGCCGCGGTCGATGGCGGCCACAAGGGCCACCGATTCTTGCGGGAAGGCGCTGGTCAGGCCCGAGACCCAGCCGTGGGCGCCCAGCAGCAGGCCTTCCAGCGCGACATCGTCGAGGCCGGCCATCAGGATGTAGCGATCGCCGAAGACGTTGAGCAGATCGGTGAAGCGGCGGGTGTCGGGCGCGCTTTCCTTGACCGCGACGATGTTGGGCACGTCGGCCAGTCGCTGCAGCACGCTGGTGGTGATCGAGACGCGATAGGCCGGCGGGTTGTTGTAGAGCATGAGCGGCAGGCTGGTGGCGGCCGCGACCGTGCGGAAGTGGTGCTCCAGCTCCAGTTCGGTCGGAACATAGACCATGGCCGGCAGCACCATCAGGGCGTCGGCGCCGATGGCCTCGGCGTCCTTGGCGAACTTGGCGGCGCGTTCGGTGGTCATTTCCGAGACACCAACCACCACCGGAACGCGCCCCGCGACGACTTCCACGGCGGCTTTCAGCGCCGCGCGCTTCTCATCGGCGTCAAGCGAGTTGTTTTCGCCGCAGGTGCCGAGCACGATAAGCCCGTGGACGCCGTCCTTGATCAGAGCGTCGAGGACGCCCTGGCTCGCCTCGAAATCGATGGACGAGTCCGCATTGAATTGAGTGGTCGCCGCTGGATAGACGCCGCGCCAGGAGATCGAATTCATACCGCTTGCACCTCTGTGATGTTCGTCTACCATATACGATATGAGATCTGGAGGTAAAGGCCTGGTGAGTATCGTCGTTGTCGGCGGAGGCGTGGTGGGGCTGGCCTGCGCGCTGAATCTACGACGCGCGGGCGCGCGGGTGCTGCTCATTGACGAGGGCGCCGGTCCGTCCGCGTCATGGGGCAATGCCGGTCATATCGCCATCGAACAGGTCGAACCGATCGCCTCGATGAAGGCGCTGAAATCGGCGCCGGCGCGCTGGTTCCCACGGGGCGGGGCCCTGGACTTCAGATTCGTCGACATCCTCTCATGGGGCGCCTGGGCGGGACGTTATGTCCAGGCCTGCGCGCCGGGCGCCTTCGATCATGGGAAGGCGGCGCTCGGCGCCTTGCTGGACGACGCGGTTCCGGCCTGGCGACGTCTCGTCGCCGCGGTCGGCCGGCCGGAGCTGCTGCGCGAGCGTGGCCACATCGTCGTCTGGGAGAGCCCGGCCAGCGCCGAAAGGGGCAGGGCCGCTTGGAACGCCGCCAATATCGGTCTTGCGCGGAAGCGTGACCTGCAGGGCGTCGAGCTGCTGGAGGTCGCCAGCCGTCTGGCCGTCGCCCCGGCGGGCGGCCTGCGTTTCGAGAACAGCGGCCAGATCAGCGATCCGGGCCTGGCCCTGCGGACCTTGCGCGACACCTTCGCGGCCCTGGGCGGAACGACACGCGCGGCGAAGGTCGCGGCGCTCAGGCTCGAGGGCGGTCGCGCGGTCGTCGCGCTGGACGACGGCGAGGTGCTGCGGCCGGATCAGGTCGTCCTGGCGGCCGGCGTCGGCAGTGGGGCCCTGATACGGGGCCTCGGCCACGTCGCGCCCATCGTCGCCGAGCGCGGCTATCATATCGAAGGCGATGTTGGAGCCTGGGGCGACCTGCCGCCGGTGGTGTTCGAGGATCGGTCGATGATCGTCACCCGGTTCGGCGACCGGCTGCGAGCCGCCAGCTTCGTCGAGTTCGCCCGCCATGACGCCCCGGCCGATCCGCGCAAATGGGCCCGCCTGCATAAGCACGTCGATGAGCTGGGCCTGCCCATGGCCAAGCCGCGCAGCCAGTGGATGGGCGCGCGTCCGACCTTGCCCGACTACCTGCCGGCCATCGGCGTCAGCCGCCGCGCGCCGAACCTGATCTACGCCTTCGGCCATCAGCATCTGGGCCTGACCCTGGCGGCGACGACCGGCGAGATCGTCACCGCCCTGGCCGGCGGCGCCGCGGCGTCGGTTGACCTGACGCCCTTCGACCTCGACCGTTTCGCCCCCGGCGCCACGCGGCGCGCCAAGGAGATCGCGGCATGACGACCGACATCGGCGGATCCTCCGCTGAACAGGAACTCGCGGGCCTCGCGCCGCCGCCCGGCCGGCCCGCGCCGATCGACGCCGCCGAGCGCCAGGCGCGCCTGGCCAGAGCGCGGGACCTGACACGGGGGCTCGGCGCCCAGGCGCTGCTGATCGGAGCCGGCGCCAGCCTGCGCTATTTCACCGGCGTCGCCTGGGGCGCGACCGAGCGGCTGGTCGCCATGCTGCTGCCCGTCGAGGGCGAGCCGATCATGATCTGCCCGGCCTTCGAGCTGGGTTCGCTGCAGGCCAGCTTGAGCGTCGAGGCCGAGATCCGCCTCTGGCAGGAGGATGAACCGCCTGGCGCACTGGTCGCCGAGACCCTGAAGGCGCTGGGCGTCACCACCCTGGCCTTCGACCCGGCCCTGTCCTTCCAGGCCTTCGACGATGTCCGCCGCGCCGCGCCCAACCTCGCCGTCCTCAACGCCGCGCCGGTCGTCGACGGCTGCCGGGGGATCAAGTCGCCGGCCGAGCTGGCTTTGCTGCAATACGCCAAGAGCCTGACCCTGGAGGTCCATCGCCGCGCCGCCGCGATCCTGCGCCCCGGCATCACCACCGGCGAGGTCAAGCGCTTCATCGACGCGGCGCATCGCGCCTGCGGGGCCGACAACGGCTCGACCTTCTGCGCGGTGCAGTTCGGCGTCGCCAGCGCCTATCCGCACGGCGTGCCGGGCGAGCAGAGCCTGGACGAGGACGACCTCGTGCTGATCGACACCGGCTGTCAGATCGACGGCTACCACTCCGACATCACCCGCACCTACGTCTTCGGAACGCCCAGCGCCGAGCACCGCCGGATCTGGGCGATCGAACACGAGGCCCAGGCCGCCGCCTTCGCGGCGGTGAAGCCGGGCGTGCCTTGCGAGGTCGTCGACCAGGTGGCGCGCGACGTGCTGCAACGCCATGGCCTGGGGCCCGACTACGCCCTGCCAGGATTGCCCCATCGCACCGGCCACGGCATCGGCCTCTCCATCCATGAAGGGCCGTATCTGGTGCGCGGCGACACGACCCCGCTGGCGGTCGGCATGTGCTTTTCCAACGAGCCGATGATCGTGCTGCCCGACCAGTTCGGCGTCCGGCTCGAAGACCATTTCCATGTCACGCCCGACGGCGCGGCCTGGTTCACCAAGCCTTCGGCCTCGATCGACAGGCCATTTTCGTAAAGCGCGGACCGGCGAGGGGGCCGGGCGCGACAGCAACAGGGGACTGGGACTGATGACCTTCTGGACGCGCCGCAAGGCGCTGGATGCGGTGCTCCGCGTCGAGGAAAGCCGCCGCCTCAAGCCGACGCTCAGTTGGCCGCACCTGATCGCCCTGGGCATCGGCGCGATCATCGGTACGGGCATCTACACCCTGACCGGCATCGGCGCCGAGCGGGCCGGCCCCGCCGTGATCCTGGCCTTCGCGGCCTGCGGCGTGCTCTGCGTGTTCGCCGCCCTGACCTATGCCGAGATGGCCACCATGATCCCGGCGGCCGGCAGCGCCTACACCTATGCCTACGCCGTGCTGGGCGAAGGCCTGGCCTGGATCGTCGGCTGGAGCCTCGTCCTGGAATATTCGGTGACCTGCAGCGCCGTGGCGGTGGGCTGGTCGGGCTATATGGTCGGCCTGCTGAAGAGCGCCGGCATCACCCTGCCGGCGGCCCTGCTGGCCGGACCGCATGGGGGCGGCATCGTCAACCTGCCGGCGGTGCTGATCGTGCTGGCGGTCACCGCCCTGCTGATCCGCGGCGCCAAGGAGAGCGCGGTGGTCAACATCGCCCTGGTGGCCATCAAGATCCTGGCCCTGGCCGTGTTCGTGTTCCTGACCATCACGGCGCTGAAGCCCGAGAACTTCACGCCGTTCATGCCCTACGGCTTCGCCTCCGAGACCGTGAATGGCCACACGCGCGGCGTCATGGCGGCGGCCGCGATCGTGTTCTTCGCCTTCTTCGGTTTCGACGCGGTCTCGACCTCGGCCGAGGAGGTCAAGAACCCCAAGCGCGACCTGACCATCGGCATCGTCGGCTCGATGATCGTCAGCACCCTGATCTACATGCTGGTCGCCACCTGCGCGGTCGGGGCGTGGGCGTACAGCGAGTTCGCCCGCAGCGGCGAGCCGCTGGCCTTCATCCTGCGCAGCCTGAACCACCCCTGGGCGGCGGTCGCCATCGCGGCGGCGGCGGTCATCGCCCTGCCCAGCGTCATCCTGGTGATGATGTTCGGCCAGACGCGGGTGTTCTTCGTGATGTCGCGCGACGGCCTGCTGCCGCACAGTCTCAGCAAGCTGCATCCCCGTCGCGGCACGCCGGTGATGCTGACCCTGATGGTCGGCGCCTTCGTGGCGGTGGTCGCGGGCCTGTTCCGACTGGACGAGATCGCCGAGCTGTCGAACGCCGGCACCCTGCTGGCCTTCATCTGCGTGGCCGTCTGCGTGATGGTGCTGCGGGTGACCAAGCCCGACCTGCCGCGCCTGTTCCGCTGTCCGGCGGTGTGGGTCGTCGGCCCGCTGGCGGTGGTCGGCTGCCTCTACTTCATGATCAGCCTGCCGCCGGCGACGCTGGGCCGGTTCCTGGTGTGGAACCTGGTCGGCATCGTCGTCTACCTGCTCTACGGCCGTCGCAAGAGCTTCCTCAACACGCCCTCGACGGCGACCTGAGGCCCCGTATCACGTCGGCGGCGAACGCTTGCCGCCGACGTTTTCCTCAACGCGAGGGCCGGAGCAGCCCTCAATGCGCGGCGTCGAACCAAGCCGGGCGGATGACGAAGCCCAGGCCCAGCGGGTCCGGCGCGCCGGGATAGTAGTCGGTGCTGATGATCTGCGCGCCCGAGTTGACCGAAGCCTCGAGGCGGCCCAGGTCGTGGTTGCGGGCCTCGGTCGTGTCGGCGTCGCTGCGGGTGCGCACCAGGAAGCCTTGAGCGACCAGGGCCTTGATCATCGCCTGAGCGGGGCGCGGGTCCTGGATGTTGAACACCGCCGCCTCGGCCTGGTCGTCGGCATAGAGGCCGAACAGCATCCGGTTCTTCAGGGACGGATGGCCCGCGCGGTAGGCCTCCTCGATGCGGGGATTGGCGTCCAGCACCAGCAGCACCTTGCCGCGCGCGCCGTCCACCGTGGGCCAGCCGCCGCCCGTCACGCCGTCGCGCAGGGTGGCGCGCGCGCCTCGGACGTCGTCCGGCGCGATGATCCGGTCGCGGCCGAACGCCTTGATCGCGTCGGCGTCAAGGCCGGCGAAGTCAGCCTCGGTCCACAGCGGCGGGTTGGGAATGGCCGGGTTGTTGAACGGCTCTTCCTTGGTGTTGACGAAGATCACGATCGGCTGGTGATCGGGGTGGGCCTTGGACCAGGTCGCCACCTCGGCGAAGCAGTCCGAGAGGCGCAGGCACAGGGTGCGGGCGTCGACGACCGGGGCGTGCAGCACTTTGGCGCCGGGCGCCTGCATGATCGCGAGCTTGGCCGGGTCTTTGGCGTAGGGGGCGGCGTAGAGGCCGCCGGCGGTGTCGGCGTAGGGATCGAATTCCAGCTGCCGGACGCCCAGGTCCAGCTGGGCGGCGATCGGCGGATGGCCGTATTCGACGCCGCGCGAGTGCTCGCCCATCACCTGGCGCTGGTGCGCGAGGGCGGCGGGATCGAGTTCGGGACGGTAGCTGTTGTGCGAGCCCAACCAATGCAGGCCGTTGATCCGCGGCGCTTCGGCCGCCTGGGTTGCGAAGGCGACGACCGACAGGGCGGCGGCGAGAAACAGCGGGCGCATGGCGACCTCCTGGGACGGAAAAGGCGCGGACCGGCCGGTGTTGGACCGGTCCGCGCGAGGTGACGACCTCTAAAAAGAGAGGGCGTTCAGGGGAGGGATCAGAACTTGCCGCGGAGCGTCAGCGAGACCGTGCGGCCCCAGTGATAGATCTCCATCGGCTGGTCCTTGGTCTTGCCATAGGTGAAGCGGACCTCGTCGGTCAGGTTCGAACCTTCCAGGGTCACCGCGTATCGCGGGGTGATCTGGTAGGAGAGCGAACCGTCCAGCGAGCCGTAGGGGGCGATATAGGACTGGGCGGTGGTGGTGCTGCCGATCGACTGCAGATACCGCGAGCGCCAGAACCAGCCGAGGCGGGCGCTGATCGGGCCCTTCTCGTAGTAGCCGACCAGGTTGTAGCTCTGCTTGGACAGGCCCACGAGGTCGTCCTTGATCTGACGGTTGCCGGCGAAATAGTTCGCCTTGCTGTCCACCAGGGTCACCGAGGCCTGCACGCCGAAGCCGTCGAAGGGGGCGGGCAGGAACGACAGCGACTGGTTGTAGGCGGCTTCGAAGCCGCGCACCTCGGCGTCGCCGCCGTTGACGCTGGCCGACAGCAGCACGTCGCCGCGGCCAGGCACCTGGATCGTGGTGTTCTGGGCGGTGATGTAGTTGTCCATCGTCTTGATGAACACCGCGGCGGTCACGGCCGTGGTCGGGGCCGGGTACCATTCCAGCGAGGCGTCGTACTGGTCGGCCAGGAACGGATCCAGGTCCGGATTGCCGCCCGAGGCCGTCGGCGAGTCGCGGCTGACGCTGATGCGCGGGGCGCTGTCGGTGACGTTGGGACGGTTGACGACGCGCGAGGCCGACAGGCGGCCGACCAGGTCGTCACGCAGGTCGAGCTTGACGTTCAGGCTGGGCAGCCAGTTCTTGTACTCCTTCAGATAGCCGACCGGCACCGGCGTCGAGCCGCTGGTCAGCGTGCCGCTGGCCAACTGCTTGGTCTCGGCGTAGCGGACGCCCAGATTGCCGCTGACCGGCACGCCGCCCAGGTCGAACTTGAAGTCGCCGCGCACATAGGCGCTGTGGATCTTCTGGTCGACGATGAACGAGTTGCGCAGGTCGGCCGCCGACCACGGCTGAGCCGCCACGGCCGAGGTGAACATCTTGTTGTAGTAGGCGTCGCTGGTCGGGGTGACCCAGGTGCGCGGCGTGTCGCCGGCGAAGTCCTTGAGGAAGCCCTTATAGGGCATGGTCTCGTAGAAGCTGGCGCCCAGGGTGGTCAGCGGCGTGTTCAGGATGTCGTTCAGCACCCAGTCGCGACGCAGGTACGTGCGGTTCATGTTGTGCTGTTCGGCGCCGAACGCGATCTTGGTGAACCAGCCCGAGAAGACGCGCGCGCCGTCCAGGCGGAACGTCTCGTCGCTGTCGCGCGAGTCCTTCCAGGTGTAGTCGAACGCTTGGCCCACGAAGTTGGCCGGGTTGGTGTAGTCGACGGTGGTGGTCAGCTGCGGGATCGACGTCGAGCCGCGCGAGAAGTCGAAGCTGAGCGGCGCGAAGAACGCGATGCGGTCGCGGGTCGTGGCCTTGCCGTCCGGATGGTAGCTGCGGGCGCGCGAATAGCCGTACTCGGCGTTGAACGCCCAGGCGCCCGGCGTCCAGGCCTGCTTGATGCCGAAGATCGTCAGGTCGTGGCGGTTCATGCTGGTCTCGCGCGAGGCCATCCAGCGCACGTTGTTGATCGTGCCGGCCACGACGGTGTCGCCGACGACCTTCTGGCTGCCGGCCACGAACTGCGGCGTCGCGAAGGTGGCGTCGTCCGGATAGATGTCGAGGCCGAACTCGTCGTAGTCGACGTCCAGCCGGGTCACCAGCAGGTCGACGTCGGTCTGGAAGTCGCTGTTGGGCTTCCACTGACCCGAGATGGCGCCCGAATAGAGCTTGCGGTGCTCGGTCTCGACGGTCGGACGCGTGCGGGTGGGCGTGTAGAGGCCCGAGCCCAGCACCGATTTGAACCGATCGAGGTTCCAGCCGACCATGTACAGGCGGTCGTTGCGCACGTGGCGCTCGTCATAGAGGCCCGAGGCCAGCACACCGATGGTCTTGTCGGCGTTGGTCCAGCTGCCCAGGCCCGAGACCGACGGGTCGGCCTTCTTGCGCACGTCGCTATAGGTTTCGCGCACCGAGAAGGCGGCCTTCTTGCCCAGGTCGAACGGCTTGAAGGTCTTGATGTTGATATTGCCGCCCAGGGCGCCTTCGTCCATGTCGGCGGTCGGGGTCTTCACGACCTCGATCTGCGAGATCAGTTCGGCGGGCAGCACCTCGAAGCGGAACTGACGGCCCTTGGCGCCGCCGTTCTCGATCAGGTCGTTGACGGCGATCGAGCGGCCGTTCAGCTCGGTGTACTGGAACTGCGGGCCCAGGCCCCGGACGCTGACATAGAGGCCCGCGCCGCGCTGGCGGTCGATGGTGACGCCCGTGACCAGTTGCAGCGCCTCGGCGGCGTTGCGGGTCGGGAATTTGCCGATGTCCTCGGCGTTGACGGCGTCGAGGCCGTACGCGGCCGAGCGCTTCAGGGCGGCGGCGGCCTGCAGGCTCTTGCCATACGAGGTGATGACGACGGCGTCGACCGCGTCGGCCGTTTCGGCGGCGGCTGGCGCGGCCGCGGCGGTGTCGGCGGCCTGGGCCTGGCCCGCGCCGAGGGCGGCGAAGGCGAGGACGGCGACGGCGCCCGCGCAGGGCGCGGACAGGAACTTCGAGTTGGACATGGTATCCCCCGGTCTTTGCTGGGCCCGCGGGGAGGCGCGGGTCAGGGCAGAAGAACGGAGGGGGCGACGCCGAACCTCAGTCCGGCATCGGTGAAATATTTGCGACGATCCTGTTGAAAAGTCTCGATTTTATCCGTGCCGAGACGAACCGGCGACCGGAGACAGCGTCAGGTCTCCCTCGGGCGTGAGGCGCGCGCACACCGGCAGCAGGGCCTCCAGGGCCGCGCCGACGTCGTCCATCCGGCCGATGTCCAGCGAACCCGAGAGGCGCAGGCGGGCCAGGGCGGGATCCGTCAGCGCGACGCGACGGCCCGAGGCGCGCGACAGCCGCTCGGCCGCTTCGGACAGGCTGACATCGGCCAGCACGACGCGGCCGTCGGTCCACGCCGCATCACCCTTCACGTCGCCGGCCTGGGCGCCGCCGCCCACCCCGGATGTCCCGACATAGCGCTGGCCGGGACGCAGCAGCACGCTGGCCGCGCCCGGCTGGCTGACGCGCAGCGAGCCCTCGACCAGCGACACGGTCAGCCGCCCGCCGCCGGCCACGTTGAAGCGGGTGCCCAGCACCGTGAGCGTCCGGCCCGCCGTCGCCACCTCGAATGGCCGGGTCTTGTCGTGCGCGACCTCGAAGAAGGCGTCGCCAGCGTCCAGCGAAACATCTCTGGCGCGCGCCTTGAAGCGCGTGGTCAGGCGGCCGCCCGGACTGAGCACCACGTGGCTGCCGTCGGCGAGGGTCAGGCGGGCCGGGGCGTGGGCCGGCGCGACATAGGTATCGACCCGCGGCTGCACCTTCAGGACCACGCCGACGACCAGGGCGGCGGCCAGCAGGGCCAGGCCGGCGATCAGCGGGCGACGGTCCGGCGCGGCCGGGCGGTCCAGGCGCGCCTCTCGACGGACCTCGCGGCGCAGGGCGCGCACGGTCGGATCCTCGGCGGCCAGACCCATGGCCAGCCACACCTCGCGCGTCCGGGCGATCTCCTCGCGCGCCTCGGCGGAGGAAGCCGACCAGGCGTCCAGCGCGGCCTGTTCGGCGGCGCTCAGCGGACGGGTCAGACTGGCCGCCATCAGGCGGCGGGGATCCATGTCGTCGTCAGGCGTCATGCGCGGTCTCGATGGCTTCGCGCAGGCGCGTCAGGGCGTTCATCATGTGCTTCTCGACGGCGCTGAGCGACAGGTTCAGCCGCGCCGCCGCCTCGGCTTGGGTCAGGTTCTCGAAGCGGCACAGCACGAAGACCGCGCGCGCGTTCGGGTGCAGGTCGTCCAGGGCCGCCACCAGCTTGGCCAGCCGCTCGCGTCCGGCCAGGGTCGCCTCGGCCGTGGGCTCGTCGGCGGGGAGGGCGGGGTCGACCTCGACGTGGCGTCCCCGCTGGCGCGAGCGCTGATGCCGCTCGTGGTCGACCAGGGCGTTGGCGGCGACCGTGAACACCAGTCCGTCCGGATTGCCCCAATGCAGGCGCGAGAACCGCTGCGACAGTCGCATGAAGACCTCCTGCGTCAGGTCCTCGGCGTCCTCGACCCCGACCGACCGTCGCTGGAAGAAACGCAGCAACGGGCGACGATAGCGCGACACCAGCGCCTCGAAGCGCGGCGCCTCCAGCGGCGGA
The DNA here is from genome assembly GCF_058798735.1 of Caulobacter sp. GW822-FHT07D08. Classification (NCBI taxonomy): domain Bacteria; kingdom Pseudomonadati; phylum Pseudomonadota; class Alphaproteobacteria; order Caulobacterales; family Caulobacteraceae; genus Caulobacter; species Caulobacter sp. GW822-FHT07D08. The sequence goes on along the minus strand of NZ_JBXAKU010000007.1, from coordinate 206,135 downwards.
TTGGCCGGGGCCGACTCGCTGGGCCCGTCGGGCGGATCGGCGCGCGTCCCGGCGCCACGGAAGGTCAGAACGCCCATCTCATCCTCGCGGACAGGTACCGGCCCCAGTGATGGATCTCCATCGGCTGGTCGCGGGTCTCGCCATAGACGTAGCGGCGGGCGTCGGTCAGGTTGACGCCCTCCAGGGAAAGGGTGGCGCGGCGGTTCAGCCGCCACGAGGCCGCCCCGTCCAGCGATCCGAACGGCGCGGTGGTGGCCGGCGCCGTGATCGAACTGCCGATCGAGGTCAGATAGGAGCCGCGCCAGTTGTAGCCGAGTCGCACCGAGCCCCGACCCTTCTCGTAGAACACCAGGGCGCTGTAGGTGGCGCGCGACAGGCCGAGCAACGCGTTGCGGATCACCCGGTCGCCGGCGAAGTAGTTGGCCTGGCTGCGCACCAGCGTCGCCGCGCCCTGGACGCCCAGGCCGTCCCACGGCGCGGGCAGGTCGCGAAACACCCGGCTGAATGTCAGCTCCAGACCCTGGATCCGCGCCTGCCCGCCATTGACGTTGGTCGACAGCAGCACCGGGCCGCGTCCGGGCACCTCGATGAAGGTGTTCTGAGCGGTGATGTAGTCGTCCAATCTTCGATCGAAGATCGCGAGGGCCAGGGCCCCGCCTGTCGGGAAATACCACTCGGCCGAGGCGTCCAGCTGGGTGGCCAGGAACGGATCCAGCTCGGGATTGCCGCCGTTGGCTGTCGGGGTGTCGCGGGCGACGGAGATGCGCGGGGCGTTGTCGATGACGTTGGGCCGGCTGACCACGCGCGAGGCGGCCAGGCGCAGATAGACGCGCGGCGACAGTTCGATCTTCAGATTGGCGCTGGGCAGCCAGTCGCCATAGGCCTTGCGCCATTCGGCGGGCAGGGGATCGGAGCCGCTGGACAGCACGCCCCGGGAGACCTGGCGCGTGGCGGCGTAGCGAACGCCCAGATTGCCATCGATCGGCCAGCCGAACGCGGAAGCCTGAAAGTCGAGGCGGGCATAGGCCGAGCGGATGTTCTCCTCGACCACGAAGGAGTTGCGCAGGTCGGCGGTGGACGGCGGACGCGCGGCGACGTCCGGCGTGTAGAGCAGCGCGTAGAAGGCCTGGGCGTTCGGCGCGACCCAGTTGCGCGGCAGGTCCGAGCCGACGCCCGACAGGAAGTCCGCGAACGGCGTCGGGCCGTAGGCCGAGGGGCCCAGGCTGATCAGCGGCTGGCCCATCAGGGTGTCCAGGGTCCAGTCGCGTCGGCGATAGTCGCGGGCCCGCCGGTGGCGCTCGACGCCTAGGGTGAGGTCGAGAGCGCCGATGGGCCGAGCGAGGTCCAGCTTGACGGTCTCGTCGACGTCGCGGGAGTCCTTGAAGGTGTAGTCGAACGACTGGCCGACGAAGTTGGCCGGATTGGCGTAGTCGACCGTGGTGCGCAGATCCGGGCCGCCGGCGAGGCCGTGGCTGAAATCGTAGGTCAGGGGCGCGAAGAAGGCGACGCGCGCGCGGACGGTGCCGCGACCGTCGGGATGGTAGCTGCGCGCCCGCGAATAGCCCCAGTCGCCATCGACCGTCCAGGCGCCGGGCGTCCAGCGCAGATGACCGCCCAGGGCGACCAGGTCGTGGCGGTTCAGGCTGATCTCGTGCGAGGCCATCCAGCGGACATTGTCGATGGTCCCGGCCTGGACGGTGTCGCCCTTGACGCGCTGCGTGCCCGCCACGAAGCGCGGGCTCGAGACCGACGGATCGTCCGGATAGATGTCCAGGCCGTACTCGTCGTAATGGGCGTCCAGCCGCGTGGCCAGGAGGTCGAAGTCGAGGCCGAGACGGTTCGTCGGCCGCCACTGCAGGGCGAAATCGCCGGACGCCATGCGTCGGTCCTCCAGCTCCACCGTCGGCCGCGTCCGGGTCGGGGTGTAGAGCCCCGGTCCCAGCACCGACCTGAAGCGGTCCAGGTTCCAGCCGGTCTGGTAGAGGCGGTCGTTGCGGATCCGCCGTCGATCGACCACGCCGCTGGCCAGCACGCCCAGGCGGCCGCTGGCGTCGACCCAGCTCCAGACCCCCGACACCGACGGATCGACCTGGCCGACGCGTCCCTCGGAGGCGCGCACCGACATCACCGAGCGCTTGCCGCGATCCAGGGGCTTGAAGGTGCGCACGTCGATGTCGCCGCCCAGCGCGCCTTCGTCCATGTCGGCGGTGGTGGTCTTGACCACCTCGATCTGGTCGATGACGTCGGCGGGCAGCACCTCGAAGCGGAACTGACGCCCCCGGAAGCCGCCGTTCTCGACCAGATCGTTCAGCGCGATGGGACGACCGTTCAGCAGCACGTTCTGGAACTGCGGCCCCAGGCCTCGGACGCTGACATAGAGGCCCACGCCGCGATGGCGCTCCAGGCTGACGCCGGGCGCCAGCTGCAGGGCTTCGGCGGCGTTGCCGGCGGGCAGGCGGGCGATGTCCTCGGCGCTGACGGCGTCCAGCCCGTGGACGGCGGTCCGCTTGAGGGCCAGCGACCGGTCGAGACTGGCCGCATACGCCGCGATCACGGTTACGGGCTCGACCTCAGTCCGCGTCGGAGGCTCCGGGAGCGGCGGGCGGGCGGTGTCGACGGTCCCCGAGCGCTCGACCACGAAGACGCCGCGACGGACCTCGCGCACATGGGCCGGCGCGTCCGCCAACAGGAGCTCGATCGCCCGGCGTGTCGAGACGAAACGCGGCGGCTTTCGCCCCGATCGGTCGACGACGAGGTCGGGCGGGAAGAGGATCTGCACGTTCCTTTCGGCGGCCAGCGTGTTCAGGCTGTCGCCAAGCCCGCTCTGCGCGGCCTGCGCCCCACTCGACGCGGCCAGCAGGGCGAGCCCGATCGTGCAAGGGAGTAAGGTTGGGGACATGCCAAGCGGGAGGGCGCGCGGCTCGAAGCCGAGGCCTCCTTAGCGAGCGGGTATGACAGTCGGACGACAGTCCGGCGGCGGCTCGCTACTGGTTCTTGAACTTGTCCCAGTGTTCGAAGTCGAAGGTCGGTTTCGGACGGGTCGGTCGGACCTCGAACACCAGGGTGTCGCGGGACGGCGCGCCCTGGTCGCGGGTGACCGTGACGACCGCCGTGTGCATCCCTTCGGCCATGTCCTTGGGCAGGTCGTAGCGCCAGATGTGCGGCGAATGGTCGGCGCGTGAGCCCCGCGGCTGAGGCGGCATCGGCGGCAGGCGCTTCTGGCGACCCTGGACGTAGCCTTGCGCTTCCGGATCGCCCGAGCGGCTCTGGATCGCGGCGCGAGCCATGGTCAGCTGGCGCTGCAGGGCGAACGGATCCGACCAGGTCGCGCCGCTGTGGACGGTTTCGCCCTTCATGTCCTGGGTGCGGGTCATTGGCCGGGACGCGCCGCCGTCGATGGCGACCAGGACCTTGGTCGTGGAGTCGCCCATCCACACGTCGGCGGTCAGCCAGCTCTGGCCGGCCAGGTCGGTCGGGGTCAGCAGCTTGACGTCCGGCAGGTCCTGGACGCTGAGCGGCGGCACGGGATCGCGCTTGTCCTCCGGCGCGTCGCGCCAGGCGAAGATCTTCTCGGCCCAGTCGCGGAAGGCCGGGGTGCTGACCGACAGCCACATGGCCCGGTCGCGCGGCAGGCCGCTGGCGCGGTAGTCGAGCGTGTAGTTCGTCCCTTTGACCGCGAAATCGACATAGCCGCGCGGCGAGCCGTCGCCCTGGATGCTCATCGGCGCGCCGTCGATGTCGTAGTCGCCGCCCCACCAGTCGCCGGCCACGGCGCCGGCCACCAGGTGGCGGAACGGGATGGTCGAGACGCCGACATTCTCCTTCCAGCCGGCCATCGAGTCGCCGGGCGCCATGTTCTCCAGCGTGTGGCTATGACCGGTCAGCGACAGGGCCGGACGGCCTTTGACCAGGGCGTAGAGCTCGTCGAGATTGGCCGTCTGGTGGGGCTGTGACTCGCTGTTGTCGAAACCGACGAACGGGATGTGGGCGGCGAACACGACCAGCTTCTTCGGATCGGTGGTCTTCAGCACGTTCTCGATGAAGGCCATCTGGTCGGGCAGCAGGCGGCCGGCATAGGTCTTCCAGTACTGCTTGCAGAACGGCCGCTCGCGCGCCTCGCGGGGATCCTCGCCGCAGGGGAAAGAGACGTTGTCCAGCACGATGAACACCGCCTGGCCCATCTCGAACGCGTAGTTGTTGGGGCCATACAGCCGCCGCCAGGTGTCGGAGCTGTCGATGTCGTGGTCGGCGTCGTGGTCGTAGTCGTGATTGCCCTGCACCCACCATTGCGGAACGCCGATCGCGCCCATCACCTCGGCCGTGCGCGGGATCAGGTGAAGGTCGTCGCTGACGATGTCGCCCAGGGCCAGCAGGCAGGCCGGCTTCTTGGGCGCGTTCACCAGTTCGCGGACCAGCGAGTCGCGGACATAGCCGACCTCGATATTGGACGCCGGCTGCACGTCGCCCAGCACCGCGCAGTCGAAGGTCTGACCGGTTTCTGTGGGAATGATCGGAAAATTGATCGCCGAGGGCAGGGGGCCGGTCGGCGGCAGGCCGCCGTAGCGCAGGGCCTTGGGCGTGCCGGCCGGCTTGTGCTGGTAGGCGAAGCGCGGGACCCAGCGCGTGTCGGTGGGCACGCGCCAGCCGCTGGGCTGGATCACGAACACCGCCATGTCCGGGCGGACCGGGAGAACGTAGCGGCCGGCCTTGTCGGTCAGCGCCACCTCTCGGCTGTTGGAGACCCTCACCCCGGCCACGCCGTGCTCGCCCGCATCCAGGCGGCCGTTGCGGTTGACGTCGTCAAACACCACGCCGGCGATCGTCCTGTCGTCCGGCCGCGCGTCGCGACGCACGTCGATGTCGGCGAAATAGGGCGTCGTCGGGCTGGCCGGCGCGGCCAGGGCGGCGCTGGCGCATCCGCCGAGGATCATCGCGCACAGCAGGGCGAACGGCAGGGAAGTCTTGGTCACGACAGGCCTCTTGGCTGAAGACGCCCCTGTTTGGCGGACGTCTGACACATCCCGATGAAGCCCGCGCGATGATGTCGATCTGACCGCCATCGGAAGGCTTCGGTGTGGGGGTTTGAGGGTTTTGTGGTCAATATACTCACAAAGCGCAAGCCAATCTCGCGTGACATGAACATGAAATCAACAAATGTCACATCACATCCACAAATCGCGCCTAAGAGAGACCGTGGCGAGGGGGCAGCGGCCGGCAGGACGGTCGCAACGCTCGTCGGGCACAAATTTCTCTTTGGGAGAGTCGGTCGTGAGGCAACAAACTCGAGCCGGGCGGCGCCTGAGCGGCGTCCTGGCGTTGCGGGCGCTGGCCCTGGTCAGCACCAGCATTACGGCGGTGGCGCTGATGACGGCGCCGGCCTTCGCCGAGGACTACACCAACGTCCAGGCCTCGGGCCGCGTGCAGTCGGCGGAAGGCAAGCCGATCGCCGGGGCGGTGGTCCAGCTGACCTCGGAAGCCCTGGGCGTGAGGCGCTCGGCGACCACCAACGCCAGCGGCGCCTATTTTATTCCGCAACTGGCCCCGGGGGCCTATGCGGTGTCGGTGTCCGCCGACGGCTATGACGCCTACACGGAAGCGGGCGTGCTGATCAGCCGCGCGGGGGCGTCGAACCTCTTTACCCTGGCGCCGGTCGGCTCGGTCGAGGCCATCGTGGTCAAGGCCGGCCGCATGCGCACGCCGGACTTCGAGATCACCACGACCGGCGCGGCGATCGAGATCGGCGAACTGGTCGAGCGCGTGCCGGTCGGCCGCTCGCTGCGCGACATCGCCCTGATGTCGCCGGGGGTCGTGCAGGGCTCGTCCTCGGCCAACGGGACCTTCGCCAACCAGATCTCGATCTCGGGCGCCAGCTTCATCGAGAACGCCTTTTTCGTGAATGGCCTGAACATCACCAACTTCCGCATGGGCCTGCTGCCCGTGGAAGTGCCGTTCGACTTCTACAAGTCGGTGGAAGTGAAGACCGGCGGCTATCCGGCCGAGTTCGGCCGCTCGACCGGCGGCTTCGTCAACGCCATCACCAAGTCAGGCACGAACGTCTTCCACGGCGGCGTGACGGCGACCTGGGAGCCGGGAGATCTGCGCGACCATTCGCCCAACACCTTCAAGAACGTGTTCTCGGACGCCGCCGCCAGCCGCAAGGAATGGACGGCCGAGCTCGGCGGGCCGATCATCAAGGATCGGCTGTTCTTCTACGGCCTCTACAACCAACGCAGCCTGAAGGCCGTCAACGCGTCCAACGTCCAGGGCAATGTCACGCGCGTAAGCGACGACGCGCCGTTCTGGGGCGGCAAGCTGGACGGCTGGCTGACCAGCAAGCAGCACCTGGAGTTCACCTATTTCGACACCACCAAGGATGTTCGCAACAGGACCATCTTGCAGGGCGTCGAGGCAGGCGGCACCGACCAGCGCGCGGGCGGCGAGAACTATATCGGCCGCTACACCGGGACCTTCACGCCCTGGTTCACCCTGTCGGCGGCCTACGGCGTCAACAGGTTCCGCGACGGCCAGTTGCCGCTGGACACGACCCACGAGCGCGTCGTGGACCGTCGCACGAAAGACGAAGGCGTCGACATTGGCGTCAACCGGGTGACCGACGCCATTTCTTTCAATGACGATGAACGAACGTTCTACCGCGCCGACGCCGACTTCAATTTCGACCTCCTCGGCGCGCACCACCTGCGCGTGGGCTATGACCATGAGGAGAACACGGCGACCCAGTTCTTCGAGACGATCGGCCGGGGCGGCTTCACGCTGTTTCGTTCGAACGGCAAGGACCAAAGCAATCTGCCGGCCGGAATCGACTATGTGACCACGCGCGTCTACCGCAACAGCGGCAGCTTCAGCACGGTCAACCAGGCCTTCTACGCCCAGGACCAATGGTCGCTGTTCAACGATCGCCTGCAGGTCGAGGCCGGCGTGCGCAACGATCGCTTCGACAGCCGCAACGCCGATGGCTCGACCTTCTACGACCCGGGCAACCAGTGGGCGCCGCGCCTGTCGGTCTCCGGCGACCCCTTCGGCGACGGCAAGTCCAAGCTCTACGGCTTCTTCGGTCGCTACTACCTGCCGCTGCCCAGCGACCTGTCGCTGAAGTTCGCCGGCTCGCTGGTGACCTACACTCGCTACAACCTGCTGAACGGCGTCGGCGCCAACGGCGACCCGACGATCGGCGCGGCGATCACCACTGCCAACGGCGTCTCGGCCTGTCCGGACACCAAGGTGTCGAACTGCCTGGTCTCGGCCTCGGGCCTCGTCGCGGACACCGCCGAGTCCATCGCCCACAATCTCAAGCCGCAGTCGGCCGACGAGTTCGTGCTGGGCTATGAGCGCCGCGTCGGCGACCTGATCAAGGTGGGCGCCTATTTCACCCACCGCGAGCTGAACAACATCGTCGAGGACGTGGCCATCGACACCGGCGCGCGCGCCTATTGCGTGAAGGCCGGCTTCTCCGCCGCTCAGTGCCAGTCGAGCTTCGGCGGCGGTCGCCAGTGGGTGATCGTCAATCCGGGCGAGGACGTGAAGATCCGCCTCAACAGCCTGCCGGACGGCTCCAAGCCGGTCGTCACCCTGTCAGCGGCGGACCTGACCTATCCCAAGCCCAAGCGCGACTACAACGCCATGACCTTCACCTTCGACCGGGCGTTCGACGGTCAGTGGTCGGTCTCGGGGTCGTACACCTGGGCCAGCCTGAAGGGGAACTACGAGGGCGGCGTGCGCTCGGAGAACGGCCAGCTGGCGATCAACACCACGGCCGACTTCGACTCGCCGGGCTTCCTGAACGGCGCCGACGGCTACCTGCCCAACCATCGCCGCCACACGTTCAAGGCCTATGGCAGCTACAAGGTCAACGACTGGCTGACCCTGGGCGGCAACGGCCAGATCCAGTCGCCACGCAAGTACAGCTGCATCGGCATCGTGCCCGAGGGCGTCGATCCGGTCGCCCACGGCTACCAGGGCTACGGCTTTTACTGCCGGGGCAAGGTCGTCGAGCGCGGCTCGGCCTTCGAGGGCGACTGGGTGACGCAGTTCAACGCCTCGGCGGTGGTGACCCTGCCGACGCCGGGCGACCGGTTCGACGCCTCGCTGCGGCTGGACGTCTTCAACCTGTTCAATTCGCACGCGGTGACGGCCTATCACGAGTTCGGCGACGTGGGCGGCAGCGGCGTGGCGGACACCAACTTCCGCAAGCCGGTCGACTACCAGACCCCGCGCTACGCGCGGATCCAGTTGCGCGTCGCCTTCTAGGACGCGCGCGTCCCCGGCCGGTCCCCCCTTTCCCCGCCGGCCGGGGGCGCACTTCATCTATCGGGACTCACGGCATAGTGTCGCGCGCCCCGCGGAGACGGACAGAGAATGCTCAAACGCTACGATCGTCAGCGCGATATCCTGAACCTGCTGGAACCGAACCAGACGCGCGCCATCGCCGACATCGCCAAGGCGCTGTCGGTCTCGGAAGAGACGATCCGGCGCGAGCTGCGGGTGATGGAGGAGGCCGGGACGATCGTGCGCCTGCACGGCGCCGTCCGCCTGCCGCCGCAGGAGATCGAAGGCCCGTTCGACCTGCGCATGCAGAAGAATGTCGCCGGCAAGACCCGGATCGCCGAGGCGGTGGTCAAGTTCATCTCGGACGGCGACACCCTGTTCCTCGACAGCGGCTCGACGTCCTGCTTCGTGGCCAAGGCCCTGGGCGAGCACCGCCAGCTGAAGATCATCACCAACTCCCTGGCCGTGGCGCAGGCGGTGCGCAAGGATCGGGGCCACACCCTGTTCCTGGCCGGCGGCGAGCTGAACGCGGCCTACCAGTCGTTCTCCGACCGCCACGCCCAGGACTTCCTGGCGGGCTTCCGGCCAAGCCTGTCGGTCCTCACCGTCGGCGCGGTGAACCTGGAGCATGGCCTTATGGACCATTCGCCCAGCGAGGCGATCATGAGCCGCATCGCCTATTCGACGGCCAGCCGGGTGCTGCTGGCGGTGGACGAGGGCAAGTTCGGCCGCATCGGCCTGGTCCACACCGCGTCGTTGAAGGACGTCGACATCCTGGTCACCGACGCCGCGCTGAGCCCGGCGTTCCAGGACGCCTTTTCCCATGCGGAGGTCGTGGTCGCCTAAGGGCCGCCGCCGGGCTTGCGAGCTATCGGGCGCTCAGGTCGACTGCGCGGCGCTTTGGCGCCAGGCGCGGGTCGCGAACTCGGCGCTCCACAGCGCCGCCAGGATCGCCGAGACGACGAGCAGGGCGTTGAAGCCCCGCTCCCACACCAGGCGCTGGTCCACCGCCTTGAGGACGGGGAGGGTGGTGCAGTGGCCTTCCGCCTTCACGGGTGACGGGCGTTTCAAGGCTTCTCGACGGGCCAGGCGCTCGCTGGTGGCGCGCACTTCGACGCATCGCGTCCAATCGCCTCCAGGGGCGATGGCATAGGACTTCAAGGGCGGGTCGCGCAGAAGGTCCGCGACCGAAAAGCCGACGGCGCCGACATAGGCGATCGCGCACAGCGCCATCAGAAGCTTTCGGCTGACCACGTCGACGTTCCAATTCTAACGGAGGCGGAGAACCCGCGGAGATCGTCGGTCCGAACCCTTGGGGCGCCCGGCAATTTGCTGATGGCGTAGGGCGTTCCCGCTTCGGGACCTTGGGACCGTTCGCTCGGGAACCTGTCCGAATGGCGTGATTGCGCGCCTCGGGGAACTCGTAGCACGGACAGCCGTGCGACGGGCAAATGATTGCGTCTCGGGCGCACCGCCGGGGGCGCATGGATCGGCCCACGTCATGAACTTGTCACGCGATGGTGCTCTTCCCGCCCGCAGAGCGCGGGGTCGAGGCGGACGTGAACCAGAGTCGTGAAGCGATCATCGATTGGGTCGCGTTGCATATCCTGCCGCACGAAGCCTACGTCCGGGCCTGGCTGATGCGGGCGATGCGGCGCTCAAGCGACGTGGATGACGTCATCCAGGAAACCTATTGTCAGCTCGCCGAGCTCGACACGATCGGGCACATTCGCAATGGGCGGGCCTATTTCCTGGCCGCCGCCCGATCCATTCTGCTGCAGCGCCTGCGCCGCGAACGGGTGGTCAGAATCGAGACCGTCACCGATATGGAAACCCTGCGGGTGATGGACCAGGATCCTTCGCCCGAGCAGGTGATCGGCGCGCGGCGCGAACTGGAACGGGTGCTGGGGTTGATCGCGATGTTGCCGCCGGTATGCCGTCAGGTGGTCGAGCTGCGGCGCATCCACGGGTTTTCGCAGAAGGAGACCGCGCGACGCCTGGGCGTCACGGAGTCGGTCGTCGAGAACCATTCCGTCCGGGGGTTGAAGGCTATCCTGAAAGCGCTCGAAAGCGACCCCGGCGATGTCCAGGATGCGCCGGCTTCCTATGAGCGTTCCTCCGTCCATGTCCGACATTGACGCCCAGGCCGCCGAATGGGCGGTGCGTGTCGACGCCGGCGCGATCGATCAGGCCGAACGGGACGCGCTGGAGCTCTGGCTGGCCGCCGACGCCCGCCATCGCGGCGCCTTCCTGCGCGCCCAGGCCGGCCTGCGGCTGCTGGATCACGGCCGCGTGGTCAGCAAGGTGTTGCCTATCCCCAGCCGGCCCGGGTCGCGCCTGATCAGGACCCCCGCGCGCCTGGTCCAGGGGACTGGATGGGTGCTGGCGGCGGCCGGTGTGATCGCCGTGGCCTGGCTGCTGTCGCCGTTCCACGACTTCCGCACCGAGACCGGCGAGCAGCGGCGCGTGGCGCTGCGGGACGGGTCGGTGGCGATCATCAATACCGACAGCCGGGTGGGCGTGAACTTCGTCGGACGCGAGCGGCGCGTCGCGCTGCGCCGGGGCGAGGCATGGTTCCAGGTCGCCAAGGACCGCGCCCATCCCTTCGTTGTCGACGCCGGCGCGGTGCATGTGCGCGCCACAGGCACGGCCTTCGCCGTGCGGCGGGAGGAGCAGGGCGCCCGGGTCGTGGTCACCGAGGGACGCGTCGTGGCCTGGCGGGATGGCGCGTCGGCGACCTTGCTAGCGATCTCGGCGGGGCAGGAGGCGTTCATCGCCGACGCCGCGCCCCTGCCGCCAACGGCCCAGCCGGTGCGGACCGACGACGTCCTGGCCTGGCGGCGCGGCGAGATCGTTCTGGGCGGCGAGACCATCGCGAGCGCCGTCGCCGAGTTCAATCGCTACAATGAGCGCAAGATCACCCTGCGCGATCCCGAGGCGGGGCGGCGCACCATCGTCGGCTATTTCCTGATCGATCAACCCCAACAGTTCGCTCTGGCGGTCGCGCGCATGACGGGCGGCGAGATTCGCGAAGATAAAACTGGGATCGTCATAGAACATTCACAACAAAAAGCGGGCCTTCCCTGAAGGAAAACGAGGCGCTCGCGCATCTTCTCCTCGCACATGATGCTTGGAGGGGTCCTGATGTTCCTTGGTCGCGGAAATAGTCTTATTCTATCCTCGGTTGCGGCCTCGGCGATCGCAATTCCATTGATGGCCCACGCCGAGGTTCGGCGCTTCGACGTGCCGGCGCAGGCCGCGGCGACCGGCATCCCCCAGTTCGCGCGCCAGGCCGGGCTGCAGATCCTGGTCGCCGAGCCGCTGACGCGCGGCGTTCGCACCCAGGCCGTGTCGGGCTCCATGGAAGCGCGCGTCGGTCTCGATCTGCTGCTGGCCGGCGCCGGTCTGCGCGTCGCCTCGCAGGATGGCGCCGTGATCACCCTCGATGCGGCCCAGGCGGCGCGATTTCCCGCCGCCGCCGCCGCCGCCGCGCCTGAAGACGCGGCCGCCGTCGAGGCTCTCGTCGTCACCGGCACCGCGCTCCAGAACCAGGAAGCCATCGCCACCCGCCGCAATTCGCTGACGATCGTCGACGCCCTGACCCAGGACGACACCGGCGATCTGGCCGACCAGTCGCTGGCCGAGGCCCTCAGCCGCGTTCCCGCCGTCAGCACCATGCAGGTGCTCTACGGCGAGCAGGAGAGCCAGTACGTCGCCGTGCGCGGCATAACGCCGGACCTGAACTACGTTTCGGTCGACGGCATCGGCATGATCTCCGTCGCCAACCAGGGCGCGGGCCAGCGCCGGGTGGACCTGGCCCTCATCCCCAGCCAGGCGGCCCGCAAGACCGAGATCTTCAAGACCTTCACCGCCGACCAGGACGCCGGCGCGATCGGCGGGGTGATCAACATCGTGCCCTACAGCGCCTATGGCCGGGGCAAGGACAAGTTCTACGTCGACACCTTCGTCAACTACGTCACCAACAACGACGTGCCCGGCGGCAATAGCCTGGGCGGTTACAAGGACTCACCGTGGAGCGGCGGGATCAAGGCGCTGTGGAGCCACCGCCTGGGTCCGGACGAGAAATTCGGCCTGGTGCTCAGCGGCACCTACCAGCAGCGCTCGTACGACGACGTCAAGCGCAACCCCAACGCCCGCACCTACTATACGGCGTCGGGGGCGGCCACGACGCCCGACCAGCCCAACTGGAACGGTTTCGACCCCGCGCCCCAGGCGCTGGTCGACTACGAATTCACCAGCTACATCAAGACCTACGGCGGCTCGGCGACCTTCGAGTTCAAGCCGGCGGATCGCTGGTACAGCTCGCTGATGGTCTATGACTACAAGCAGACCGAGGACCAGACCAACAACGTCTTCACCCTGCGGGCCTTCGCCAATCTCAGCAACCAGACCCAGCACACCGGCACGCTGAAGGTCCCGGACGTGCGGACGGCCTTCAACTACGACCGGTTCGAGAACGAGACCCGGGGCGCGTTGTTCAAGACCCGCTACGACATCGACGAGCGAACCAATATCGAGCTGCGGGCCGGCTACAACACCAACACCTTCTACGATCTGGAGTGGGCCAGCGCCTACCAGGCCAAGCCGACGAACCTGTCGATCAACTACGACATGTCCAACCCCTCGGTGAAGTTCACGCTGGGTGGCGCGGACGGCCTGACCGACCCCAGCAAATATTCGCTGCTCACCGCCGGCGACACGCTGACCAAGGCCAAGGGCGCGGCCACCGAGGTCAAGCTCGACTTCTCGCGCAACTTCGACTCCGACGCCCTGGGCTTCGGCTACAAGGCCGGGATCGGCGCCCGCCGGTTCGAAATCCGGCGCAACCTGGACCAGACCGTCTACACGCCGAGCAAGGTCGCCCTGACCGGCTATGACTACTCACCGACCGGCTACCTGCCGTGGCTCTGGAACTATCCGGTGGTGTGGATCAACTACGCCAGGTTCCGCCAGGACATCCTGCCGACCCTGGCGACCAACGCCGCCTCGTCGGCCAGGGCCTCGCTGGCCTCGGATTACCGCTATGACGAGACGATCTCGTACGGTTACGTCTCGGCGCTCTACGCTCTGTCGCGCACTCGCTTCATCGGCGGCCTGCGCCTGGACGCCGCCGACTACAAGGCCGACGTGCCGGTGTCGGTCGGCGGCGTCTTCAAGCCGGGCGCGACCCGCTACAAGGGCGATTACACGCACCTTCTCCCATCGTTGAACGCTGTCCACGACTTCAGCGACCACCTTCGCCTGAAGGCCGGCTACAGCCGCACCCTGGGCCGCCCGGCGCCCGAGGACATCGCCCAGGCCGAGACGCGCAACGACACCAGCTTCACGATCTCGCGCGGCAATCCCGACCTGAAGCCGCGCCGGGCCGACAATTTCGACCTGACGCTGGAGGCCTATTTCAACGGCGCCAAGGGACTGGCCAGCATCGGCGCCTTCGCCAAGTCGATCAAGGACGACATCTACGCGCTGAAGGAAGAACAGCTGATCGACGGCTTCCGCTACACGATCAGCACTCCGATGAACGCCAACAAGTCCAAGCTGCGTGGCGTCGAGGTCCAGTACATCAACAACGCCTTGCCGGGCCTGCCCGGGCTGCTGAAGGACAAGGTCGGCGTCGCGCTGAACGCCACGCGCACCTGGGGCGACATGGACTACATCGTCGACGGCAAGGTGCTGCACATCGATCGTCTGCTCTACCAGCGCAACTGGATGGCCAACGCGGCGGTGTTCTACAAGCTGCCGCGCGATGGCGAGGCCCGGGTCGGCTATAACTGGGGCGACGCCTACTATGACGGCATCGGCGCTAATCCCTGGCTGAACAGGGGGCCCGAGGCCCGAGGGCAGATGGACGCCACCGTGCGCTATCGGGTGGCCGGCGACTGGATCGTCAAGCTGCAGGCCAAGAACATCCTCAACGAGGATCTCTACCTGGGCTACGACGCGAACCTGAAGGAGCGTCGGGCCGAAATGAAGAAGGGCCGCTCCTTCTTCCTCAACGTCATCTATCGTCCGTGAGCGTCGACATGACCATTCAACGCAGACGCCTGATCCAGGCTGGCGGCCTCGTCCTGCTGGCCGGCGGCGCCTCCGGGCCCGTCTGGTCGCAGGGGCTGGGCGCGGATCCCTTCACCCTGGGCGTGGCCTCGGGCGACCCCGCGCCCGACGGCTTCGTCATCTGGACGCGGCTGGCCACCCGGCCGCTGGAACTGGGCGGCGGCATGCCGTCGCGCATCGTGCCGGTGGGCTGGGAAGTCGCCGAGGACGAGGGCTTTTCCCGCATCGTCGCGTCCGGCAAGGCGCCGGCGCGACCGGAACTGGGCCATTCGGTCCATGTCGAGGTCGAGGGCCTGAAACCCGGCGCGCGGTACTGGTATCGCTTCTCGGCCGCCGGCGAGACCAGCCGGGTCGGCACGGCGCGGACGACCCCCGTCGCCGGCGCCCGCCTCGACCGCCTGCGCATCGGCGTGGCCGGCTGTCAGCACTATGAGGCGGGGCTGTATACGGCCTATAGGCGCCTGAGCCAGGAGCCGGACCTCGACGTCATCTTTCACTATGGCGACTACATCTACGAGGGCGCGGGCGGCAAGGGCTGTCCGGTTAGCAAGGACGCGGCCGACAAGGGCCGTGTCTGCTTCCGCGAGCATGCCGGCGGCGAGCTCTATTCGCTGGACGACTACCGCCGTCGCTACGCCCAGTACAAGACCGACCCGGACCTGCAGGCCGCCCACGCGGCGGCGGCCTTCCTGTCCTCCTATGACGACCACGAGGTCGACAACAACTGGGCCGGCGACGAGGACCAGGACGCCACACCACGCGAGATCTTCCGCCTGCGGCGGGCCGCGGCCATGCAGGCCTGGTACGAGAACATGCCGGTGCGCCGGTCGTCGTTCCCGGTCGCCGGCGCCGTGCGCATGCACCGGCGGATCGACTATGGCGACCTGCTGCGCGTCCAGGTGCTCGACACGCGCCAGTTCCGCAGCGGCCAGATCTGCGGCGCCAAGGCGCTGGATCGCTGCCTGCCGCGGGACTCGACCCCGCGCCCGACCATTCTGGGCGAGGCCCAGGCGGCCTGGCTGGAACAGGGATTGAGCGGCGACCTGCGCTGGAACCTGCTGGCCCAGCAGGTGATGGTGATGCCGTTCCTCTATCCCGCCACGCGCGGCGCGGGGCGCGCCAATCTCGACAGCTGGAGCGGCTATGCCGCCAGCCGCGAGCGTCTGGTCGCGGCGATCCAGGCCCGGAAGCTGACCAATGTCGTGATCTCCACGGGCGACGTGCACCAGCACCATGCCGGCGTCCTGCCGTCGCGCGAAGGCGCGTGGGACAGCCCGGCGGTCGCGACGGAGTTCGTCTCGACCTCGATCAGTTCGGGTGGCGATGGCGTGGCGATCTCGGACGAGTGGAAGGGCGTGCCGGCCGACAATCCGCACTGCAAGCTGTTCGACGCCCGGCGCGGCTACCAGCTCTTCGACATCGGCCGCGACGTCTGGCGCACGGACGTCAAGGTCGTTGATCGCGTGACCACGCCCGGCGGGGCGCTGTCCACCGTCGCGCGGTTCGCCGTCGAACGGACAAGGCCAGGCCTGCGAACCCTTTAGCCGCCAGCGTAGCGGCGTCTCCTGGCGAGGACGAAGATCACCCGCGCTCCCGGAAAACGAGCCGCACGGCGCGGGTGCGCTTTGACCTTCGTCATGACGTCGGTGAGTGTCGGGATCAGGCTCGGCCATCCGGCGAGTCGACACCCCCCGGAGGGGCCGGGCCAGGAGGCCTTCAATGCGCGCTGTCTATCGCCATATCGAGCGTCACCGCGTTTCGCGGATCGGCTGGCTGCGCGCCGCCGTGCTCGGCGCCAACGACGGCCTGGTTTCCACGGCGAGCCTTATCGTCGGCGTGGCCTCGGCCGCGAAGTCTCCGGGCGAGGTGGTCGTCGCGGGCGTCGCCGCTGTCGTGGCCGGCGCGATGTCGATGGCCGCCGGCGAGTATGTGTCGGTGAGCTCGCAGGCCGATACGGAAAAGGCGGAGCTGGCGCGTGAGGTCGCCGAACTCCGTGATCTTCCCGAAGCCGAGCATGAGGAACTGGCCCAGATCTATGTCAGCCGGGGCGTCGAGCCGGAGACCGCGCGCCTGGTCGCGACGCAACTGATGGCCAAGGACGCGCTCGCGGCGCATGCCCGGGACGAGCTGGGTCTTTCGGAGCTGACCGGGGCCCGGCCGGTCCAGGCGGCGTTCTCGTCCGCCGCCAGTTTCGCCGCCGGGGCCGCGCTGCCCCTGGTGGTCGCGGTGATGGCGCCCCGCGAGATGCTGAGCGGGGCGGTGACGGCCGCCTCGCTCTGTGGCCTGGCGATCCTCGGTTACGTGGGGGCCAAGGCCGGCGATGCGTCGCCTTGGCGGGGCGTCGTCCGTGTCACGCTCTGGGGGGCGGTGGCGATGGCCGTGACGGCCGTCATCGGCCGCTTCGTGGGGGCGGCGATCTGATCGCCACCCCCAACGCTACCTAGCGCAGCTTGGCCTGGGCCTGGCTGAGAAGGGCCGACGCCTGGGCCTTGCGGCCCTTGTCGGCGATCTCCCGACCCGGACGCGGCGGCGCGGCCAGCGCCTTCTGAAGCGCCTTGCTGGCGCCGGCGTAATCGTTCTGGCGCATCAGGAAGTCGCCGTAGAAGAAGTTGGAGTCCACGCCGTTGGGATTGGCCGCGAGGGCCTTCTGCAGATAACCCCGCGCCTTGCCGGGATCGCCGAAGCCGATCGGGAAGCCCGGCACCTGGGCGTAGAGCGATCCCAGGCTGGTGTAGACGGAGCCGTCCCCCAGCGCATTGGGATTGATCTTCTCGGCGCGTTCCAGCAGCGACCTCGACTCCTTGGCCAGGGCCAGGCCGCCGAGACCGCCCTTGGCGCCGGCCTGCGTGGCCTTGGCGATGGCTTCCCAGACGAGGGGCTCGGCGCGGCCGGGATTCTGCTTGGCCAGGGCGTCGGCTTCGGCGGCCACCTGCGCCGCCGCCTGGCCCTGAGCGGCCTTGTCGGGGATCTCATAGTTCGCGTGGGCCCAGGCGCGGGCGAGGCTGTCCAGGCGGGGATCGAGCGCATCGGCCCGGGCGGCTCCGGCCGCCAGCGAAAGGGCCAGGCCGAGGGCGACGAGAGATTTCTGAATCATGATGATGTCCTGGGTGATCAGCGCGCGAACAGCCGCGCGGCCTTGCGGTCGTTGGCGGAGAGGGCGCGGTCGACGAGACCGGGCAGCAGGGCGTTCAGGCGAACGAAGAAGGCTTCGGGGAAGCCGAGATACACGTCGCGGCGTCGCGCCCGGATGGCCGAGACGATCCGTCTGGCCGTGGCTTCGGGCCGGTCGATCTGCATCTGGGTGAGCTTGGCGAACTCCAGCACCCGATCCGACACCATCGCCGTCCGTACCGCGCGGGGCGCGATGTAGGTCACATCCACGCCCGTCCCGGCCACCTCGCGCCGAAGAGCCTGGCTGAACCCGCGCAGGCCGGCCTTGGCGCTGGAATAGGTGGCGAAATGGGCGAAGTTGATCGAGCCGAAGATCGAGCCGATGTTGACGATCTGTCCCGCCCCGCGCGCCTTCATGCCGGGCAGTACGGCCTGGGTCAGTCGGACCGGCGCGACCAGGTTGACCATGTAGCCGGCCACCAGGCTCTGGGAATCCTCCGTCTCGACCGGGCCGAAATGCTGCACGCCGGCGAGGTTCACGAGGATGTCCCAACGCCGCTGGCCAACGTCCTTGGCCGCCGCTTCGATGCCGGCGGGCGTCGAAAGGTCATGGGGCAGAAAGTCCACGTCGGCGTCCGGGCGGTTCCGGCCGAGCGCCGTGACACGGGCGCCTTCGTCGACCAGTTGCCGGGCCACCAAGGCGCCGAGTCCGCCCGAGGCCCCGGTGACGAGAACGGTCTTGTTCTTAAGCATGGGCCGTTTCCCGGACGTGCGGGATCGAGCGGAACACCGCGGCGAAGCGCTGGAAGATGGCCTTGGCGACCTCGATGATCGCGGCCTGGTCGGCGGGATCGTCGACCTGGTTCATCAGCGTCTCGAAGAAGGTCAGGTGCTCGATGTCCAGCGCTCCATGGGAGGTGAGGTAGCTGAAGCACTCCGGACCAAGGCCAAGGTTCTTGGCGACCGCCTCGGCCCCCTGTGTCGCCAGGCGCACGCTGGTGCCTTCGAGCACGAAGACCATGCCGAAGAAGCCCATCGGGTTGGCGTTGCGGACATAGTCGTAGGCGTAGTCGGTCATCGCCAGCGTCGCCGGGCGTGGCGCGCCGGCGCGAACGGCTTCCGGATCGCCGCCGCAGTTCTTGATGTCGCTGAGGATCCAGTGTTCGTGACCGGTCTCCTCGACGATGTACTCGTCCAGGGCCTCGACGAAGCGCCGGTGAGCCTCGTCCATGCCGGCGCGCGCCTCGCCCATCAGCGGCACGGTGTGCTTCACGTGATGATAGGCCTCGGTCAGGTAGGCGATGTAGGTCTCGCGCGAGATGCGGCCCGTCAGGCCGTCCTGAATCTGCGGCGTCGAGGCGAGCTCCATCTGTCCGTCGACCGTTTCGGCCACGAGGCGTTGATAGAAATTCACGCGAGATCTCCTGTCGTGGAAGCTTCCATGAAGTCCCGGTAGCGGGCGCCGAGCACCGCGCGTCGAGGACGTCCGTTGTTGGTCAGTTCGCCGGCGGCGGGGTCGAAGGCGTCGCGCGCGAGCCAGCGGCCGATCCGGGCGTAGGGCGGAAGGTTGGCGTTGGCGCGGGCGACGGCGCCCGCGATCGCCGCTTCGTCCATGCCTGGGATGAGGGGCACGATCAGCGCCGAGAGCTCGGCCTGGGCCTCGCCCAGCACCACGGCCTGGCGGATCTCGGGCTGGGCGGTCAGCTCGCTCTCGACCCATTCGGGCGCGACGTTGCGGCCGTGGCTGGTGATGATCGTGTTCAGGCGTCGGCCGGAAATGCGCAGGAAGCCGTCTTCGTCGATCTCGCCGAGATCGCCCGTGAAGACCGGGCCGTCGTGCGTCTGGCCGCCCGCATAGCCGAGGAAGCCGGAGTTCTCGACGACGATCTCGCCCTCGCGGATGGCGACGCCCAGGTGCGGAAGCGGGCGTCCGACCGTTCCCGCCTTGCGCGCCGACGGTGTATTGAGCGCGACGACGGAGGCGCATTCGCTGAGGCCGTAGCCCTCGTGGACCGGCAGGCCCAGCTCATCGGCCTGGGCCAGCAACGAGGGCGCGACCTTGGCGCCGCCGACGGCGACCAGGGTCAGGTCGGGCAGGCGTACGCCGGTGAAGGTCATGACCATCATCAGGGCGCGCAGCAGTTCGGGCACGAGGATCAGGCTGCTGGCCCGTTGCTCGGCGATCGCGCCGGCCAGCTTGGGCAGGTCCGGACGGAAGGGGTCGGCCAGGCCCAGTTGGTCGGGCGGCAATATGTGATAGCGGCCGCCGGCCAGCAGGGTGGTGTAGAGGCCGGCCACGTTCTCCAGCAGGATCGACAGCGGCAGCAGAGGCAGGTGCAGGCCGGCATAGTTCGCGCCGATGGCCTTAACCAGAGAGCTCGCGACCGCCTCCATGTGCTGGCGCGACAGACAGACGCCCTTCGGCTGGCCCGTGGAACCAGATGTGTAGGTGATCTTGGCGGTTCCGGCGGGCAGTCGCCGGTCCGGCAGGGACAGCGGCGTCACCCGCAGCGGCGCGCCGGCGATGCGCAGATCGCAATTGGCGGCGTCGGAGAGTTCGACCATCAGGCTGGCGCCTGAATCGGCCATGGCGTGCTGGCGCTGGGCGTCGGTGAAGAAGCCGGGGAGAGGAAGGCTGGCCCAGCCCAGGCGGGTCAGGGCGAGATCCAGAATGACCCAGGCCGGCCCGTTGGGCAGGCGCACGGCGATCGGTGAGCCTGGTCTGACGAGCGGGGCCCAAAGGAAGAGGTCCCGCGCCGCCGCCGCGATGGCGGTTTCGAGCGCGCAATAGGTGAAGCTGCTGGTCTGGTCGCTGAGCGCGATGGCGCCGTCATCGAGACGCGCGCGCTGAGCGATGGCGGCGAGGACGAGGCTCATGGGCGATCTCCCAGGTGGGGATGCAAACGGGAGCAGGCGCCTTGGATCGGCGGCGGCTGGGTCATCAGCAGCTCAGACAGGGGTTCGAGGGTGGGGGCGATGGCGCCGGCCAGCACCTCGGGGTCACGTTCGTAGTAGCCGCCCCAGTCCTTCACCTCCGGGCCCAGTCGCGCCGGATCGGCCGGCGTCAGCCGCCGGGTTGGAAAGCCGACGCGATTGAAGGTCCGGCGCAGCTGCCGCGTCGCGGTGGCCACGGCGTGCTTGCAGCCCAGATGATGCAGATGGCGCGCCAGGGCCATGAAGAGAAACAGGGACGCGCCCGCGCTCTGGGACGCCAGGCTGCCGATCTCCGCCACCTCGCCGCGACGGACGACCTCGCCGGTCGCCGTGCGAAGCGCAGTCTCGATCGGCTCATCCAGATAGCGTTCGAGGAACAACGGCGCCTCGTTCGCGAGGCGAAAGCCGACGGCGGCGTGAATCTGGCCCGCGGCGTCCTGCACGCTCATCAGGGTCGGATAGTGGGACCGGATGCGGCTCCCGAACGCCTCGGCGTAGGTCGCCTCGATATAGGCTTCCACCCTTAGACGCTCGGGGCGGAAATGGTTGTGGATCGAGATGATCCGCGGCTCGACGGAGGTGAACCGGCGCACGCGGTCGGCGTCGAAGCACAGGCTGCCGACGCGGGCTCCGTCGTTCATCATCATCACTTCCAGCAAGGGGATCTCCTGTCCGGCGCATGAACGAGCGCTTTCGACCGGCAAGGACGACACCCCCCGACGGGCGCCTCAATGCTTTCGGCGGTTGCGCGGCGTCGGCGCTTCGGAAAGATTGTCGCAGGCGCGGATTCTGGCGCCGGCCCTTCGAGGAGCGCGACCGCGCCTTGGACGACACAGACGTCCATCCCCTGCTTTCCGCCTACATGGAGCGGCGCGAGGATCTGTTGCGGTATTTCCGCGTGCGTCTGCGGTCGGACGAGGCGGCCGAGGATCTGGTGCAGGACATCTATCTGAAGATCGTGGATCGGCGCGCCGAGGCTATCGACAATCCCGCAGCCTATCTCTACCGCCTGGGTACGAACCTGATGCTGGACCGGATCAAGGTCCGGCGAAGGGCCCAGGCGCGCGACGCCCAATGGCACGGAGCGCATGTGTCGGACATCGGCGGCGACCAGGTCGTTGACGAGGTTCCCGCGGACGAGGCCACCGCCGCCAAGCAGCAACTTTCCCGGGTCCTGGAGGCGGTCGAGGCGATGCCGCCGGCCGCGCGGGAGGCGTTCCGCCTGCACAAGCTGGAAGGGTTGACCCATGCCGAGACCGCGGCGGCGATGGGGGTGTCGCGGTCCAGCGTCGAGAAATACATGATGGCCAGTCTCAAGCTGATCGTCGCTAAGGTCGGGCGGTGGCCATGAGAGGGGCGTGCGACATTCTTTTGAGGCGCCCGCCGCTTTGTGGCGTCTTTGGGGCGAACGGAAAGGCGAACGGCCTTCCAGGATACGGCGAAGTCGAATGAACGGTCAGGATCCGGAGACGAAGGAGGCGCTGCGCGACGAAGCCGTCGCATGGCTGCTCCGTGTCCAGTCCGACACGGCGACGGCCGAGGACTGGATGGCGCTGACCGACTGGCTCGAGGGCTCCGAAGCGCGGCTCGCCGCCTTCGAGGACGCCGAACTGATCATGGCCGATGTCGATCTCAGGAAGGCCGAGATCGCGGCGGGGCTCACGCCTCCGGGGCCGAACGTCATCGCGTTTCCAGAACGGACGGCGCGACCGGCGCGACCGGCGCGGCGCGCCTGGATCGGCGGCGCGATCGCCGCCTCGCTGGCGGTCCTGGTTGGCGGCCCGGCGCTCTGGAAATCCGCGCGGGGCGAGCAGGTCACCTACGAGACCAAGCCGGGCGAGATGCGGCGCATCGACCTTTCGGACGGCACCCGGATCACGCTGGACGGCGGTTCCCGGCTCAGCGTTCGGCTGGGGTGGCGAACCCGCCGAGTCGAAATGGGCTTGGCGCAGGCCAGCTTCGATGTCGCCAAGGATCCTTCCCGGCCGTTCGTGATTGGGGTGGGCGACCAGCGCGTGCGGGTGGTCGGCACCGAATTCAATATCCGCCACGATGTCGGCGGCGTCCGGGTCACCGTGCGCCGAGGCGTCGTCGAGGTCGCCCAGCGAGACGGACGGGGAGGGCCGCCGAGCCGCCTCACCGTGGGTCAGGAACTGCGTCACGATCAGGGCGCGGCGCGATCGGAGGTGCGGCGCGTGGAGCCTGATGGCGCGTTCGCCTGGACCCAGGGGCAGTTGGTCGCCGACAACGAGACGCTGGGCGATATCGTCGCCGACCTCAATCGTCGTTTCGCGACGCCGGTGCGTATCTCGCCAGGGGCGGCGACCCGGCGCTTCTCCGGCGTGATCGCCCTGGACGACCAGGAGACCGCGGTCCGCGCGCTCGCCGCCTATGCGGGTTTGAGCATCGATCGCGCGAACGGGGAAATCGTCCTAAGGTGACGTCCTGACGGTCTTGGAGGGGCGTGATTTTGCATAACCGCGCGTGGCGCCGCCTATGGATGGCGTCGGCGATCGGCCTGGCCGTCGCGCCGCCGCTATGCGCTCACGCGGGCGAAAAGGTGGTCTTCTCTGCGCCCGCGGGCCCCTTCAAGGCGGCGGCCACGGCGTTCGCCTTGCAAGCGCGTGTTTCGATCGATCTGAGCATGGCCGAGGGATGCCGGCCGTCGCCGGGCTTTTCGGGACGCGCGTCTCCCGATACGGCGCTGAGGGCGTTGTTGCGTGGCACCGGATGCGACGCTCGCCAGATCGCGCCGAGGGTCTATAGGGTCACGCTCTCGCAGCCGACGCCGACGGCGACGCGGACGCCTCTCGCATCGGTGGTCCAGGCGTCGGCCGAGACGCCGCCGCCGCTGTCCGAGCTGGTGATTGTCGCCACCCGTCGACTGGCGGTCGCCGACCGTCTGGCCTATTCGGTCAGCGTCCTCGACGCGCGCGCCGCGGCGGCGCGGGGCGTGCGCGACGCCACCGACCTGGCGCTGACGGTTCCATCCATGACGGTGACCAACCTGGGACCCGGACGGGACAAGGTCATCCTGCGAGGCCTTTCGGACGGACCCCTGACCGGCCAGACCCAATCGATGGTCGGCATCTATCTCGACGATGTGCGGCTGACCTACAACGCCCCCGACCCCGATCTGCTGCTGGTCGATATCGGGCAGGTCGAGGTGCTTCGCGGCCCCCAGGGCGCTCTCTACGGCGCCGGCTCGCTGGGCGGCGTCCTGCACCTGACGACGCACCGCCCGGATCCTGAGGCCTTCGACGCCTGGGCCTCCGTCTCGGCTTCGACCACCCACGGCGGTGAGGCCGGAGGACTGGCGTCGGCGATGATCAACATGCCGCTGCTGCATGGCCGGGCCGCGGTTCGGCTGGTCGGCTATGCCGAGCGCCAGGGCGGCTATATCGACGATCTCGGCCAAGGGCGGACGGATGTGAACGTCACGCGCCGCACGGGCGTCCGCCTGACCGCTCGGACGATGCTCGGCGCCGACTGGACCGCCGAGGCCGGCCTGGCCGCCCAGGCGATCGATTCCGAAGACACGCAGTACGCCGATCGCGGGGTCGGGACCTATGGGCGTCGCAATCGGATCGCCGAGCCGCACGACAATGACTTTGTCGAGGTTCATGTCGGCGCCCAGGGCCTTCTTTTCGGACAGGACGCGAAGTTCACCCTGGCCGCCGTGCGGCACGATCTCTCCAGCCGCTACGACGCCAGCGCAGCGCCGCCCGTCGCGGCTACGCCAGGCGCGGCGATGGCCTTCGATGACGACAACCATGTCGGCGCGGTCGTGGCCGAGGCGTCGCTGGCGTCACGGCCGGCGGGGCGGATTCAATGGCAGGTCGGCGCCTTCCTCGCCCGCACCCGACAGGGGCGCGATGGCCTGATCTTCCTGGCCGATCGGCCGGCCGCGCCCTTGGTCCGCGAACAGCGCCGCGACGTGCTGGGCGAGGGCGCGCTCTTCGGCGAGGCGATCGGCGATCTTGGCGGCGGCTGGAGCCTGACGTTGGGCGGGCGACTGTTCGCGACGCGGTCGGAGGCGTCCAGCCGGGCGACGGCGACGGGCGCCGAGGCCGTGTTCCGCGACGCCCAGAACTACCTCGGCTTCGCGCCGAAGGTGGTGGTGTCGTTCGCGCCAAGCGCCGCGACGCTGATCTATGTCCAGGCGGCCGAAGGCTATCGCTCGGGCGGCTTCAACACGGCCGTGATCCCGACCCAGACCTTCGACACCGCCGGCGGCGAGCCGCAGCGCCGCTATGACGGCGATGAGCTGTGGAGCTATGAGGCCGGGGCGAAGGGCGTGTGGCTGGACGGCCGTTTGCGCCTGCGGGCGGCCGCGTTCCTGGCGTCTTGGAAGAACATCCAGAGCGATCAGCTCTTGCCCTCGGGGCTGCCGTACACGGCGAACCTGGGCGACGGCCGCAACGTCGGGCTGGAGTTCGAAGGGAGCTATGTCCACGAAGGGCTGCGGCTGGACGCCAGCTTCCTGCTGAACCATCCGGAGCTGGAGTCCGTCAACGCCGCCTTTCCCGGGCGCAAGGACCTCGGCCTGGCGGGCGTGCCGCGAGGCTCGGCTTCGCTCGGGGCGAACTACGAGCGATCCGTGGGCGAGGGGTGGCGTGCGAGCCTTGACGTCCGGGCGGCCTATATCGGCCGTTCGCGCCTCAGCTTCGACGGCGCGACCGCGCCGTCCATGGGGAACTACGCCACGACCCGCGTCGCCGCGCGACTTCGATCGGAACGCTTGAGCCTGGGCCTGGCGGTCGACAATCTCTTCGATGGCGCGGGCGATACGTTCGCCTACGGCAATCCGTTCACCGTGAAGCTGTCGCGGCAGAGCACGCCGCAAAGGCCAAGGACGATCTCTCTCGAGATCCGCGCGCAATACTGACGATCGACGGTGTCGCGATCAGGTCTTGCTCGTCCCGCGGTAGACGTCGCAAAGCGTCTCCAGCACACGCACCGCGGCCGGGTCGTCCAGCCGGTAGAAGATGGTCTGGGCCTCGCGTCGCGTGGCCACCAGCCCCTCGGCGCGCATCTTGGCCAAATGCTGCGAGGTCGCCGACTGGGCCAGCCCGACATGAGCCGCAAGATCGCCGACGGAGGCCTCGCCATCGATCAGGCGACACAGGATCAGCAGGCGTTGCTCGCTGGCCAGGAGCTTCAGAAGCCTGGCCGCGGAATGGGCGCTGGCGGCCAGATCCTGGATATCGTCGGCCGGCGCCGAGAGGGCTAAGTTATTCATCTGCCTAATGTAGAAGGTACGCATAAAGGTTCAAGGCGACCTGGCTCGAGGTCGCGATCGCCATCCTGGGTCAAGGTTTCGAGGCTTGCGCGCGTCCGGGACGCTCGTCGTCGCGCAGGACGACGTAGATCGCCGGGATGACCAGCACGGTCAGCACCGTCGATGAGGCCAGGCCAAACAGCAGCGAGATCGCCAGGCCCTGGAAGATCGGGTCGAACAGGATCACCGCCGCGCCGATCATGGCCGCCAGGGCGGTCAGGACGATCGGCTTGAAGCGGATCGCCCCGGCCTCCAGCAGCACTTCGCGCAGAGGCCGGCCGCCCGTCTGGCTGTGGCGGATGAAGTCCACCAGCAGGATCGAGTTGCGCACGATGATCCCGGCCAGGGCGATGAAGCCGATCATCGAGGTGGCGGTGAAGGGCGCCTTGAACAGGATGTGGCCGATGACGATCCCGACCAGGGTCAGGGGGATCGGCGTCAGGATCACCAGGGGGAGGCGGAAGCTTTTGAACTGGGCGACGACCAGCACATAGATGCCCAGGATCGCCACCCCGAAGGCCGCGCCCATGTCGCGGAAGGTCACCCAGGTGATCTCCCATTCGCCGTCCCACAGCACGGTGGGCTTGCGCTCGTCGGTCGGCTGGCCGTTCATGCGGATGTCGGGCCTCTGCAGGGCGCCCCAGTCAGCGGTCCTGATGGCCTTGTCGACAGCCATCATGCCGTAGATCGGCGCTTCATAGGCGCCGGCCAGCTCGGCCATCACCATGTCGACGTCGCGGCCGTCGCGGCGGAAGATGTGGGTCGATCCGGGCTCCTGGGAAGCGGTGACGACCTCGCCCAGTTCGACGAGGCGGCCACTCTGGCTCTGGGCCACGGGCAGGGCCGCCAGGCCTTCGCCCCAGCTGCGCGCCGATTGCGGCAGGCGCACCGAAATCTCCAGAGGGTCGCGGCCCTCGCCACGATGGGCGTAGCCGACGACCTGACCGCCGAAGGCCGCGCCGATCGAGTCCAGCACCTGCCGGTCATCGACCTTCAGGGCTTCGAGCCGATCGCGATCGGGGACCAGCCGCAGGCCGGGGCGGGCTTGGCCGTAGCTGTCGTCGATGTCGACAATATAGGGCACGGATCTGAAGATGGCCTTGACCCGCTCGGCCACGGCGCGGCGTGTCTGGGCGTCGGGTCCATAGATTTCGGCCAGCAAGGTGGCCATCACCGGCGGTCCGGGCGGGGCCTCGACGACCTTGATCGACGCGTTGGCGGGCAGGGCGACCTTGGCCAGCCGCTCGCGCAGGTCCAGGGCGATGAGGTGGCTCGAGCGCTTGCGCTCGCCCTTCTCGGCCAAGGCGACGGACAGATCGCCCTGGTCGGGGCGGTTACGCAGATAGTAGTGGCGCACCAGGCCATTGAAATTGAACGGCGAGGCGGTTCCGGCATAGGCGTCGATCGCCGTGACCTCGGGTAGGGTGCGGGTGATCGCGGCCGCATCGGACAGCGCCCGGCCGGTCGCCTCCAGCGAGGTCCCTTCCGGCATGTCCAGCACCACCTGCAGCTCGGACTTGTTGTCGAACGGCAGCAGTTTCACCGTTACGGTCTTAGTGGCGAACATGGCGCAGGCCAGCAGGGTGGCCAGGCCCACGCCGATCAGGAACGTCCAGGCGCTCCTGCGCGTGGCGATCACCCGGCTGGCGACCTGGCGATAGAGCGCGCCCAGCTTGCCTTCGCCATCGTGGTCGTGACCGCCGGCGGCCAGGGTCTTACGGGCGAACCGCACCATCAGCCAGGGGGCGATGACGACCGCCACGAAGAACGAGAACACCATGGCCGCCGAGGCGTTGACCGGGATCGGGGCCATGTAGGGGCCCATCAAACCCGAGACGAACAGCATCGGCAGCAGGGCCGAGACCACGGTCAGGGTGGCCACTACCGTGGGGTTGCCGACCTCGGCCACGGCGTCGACCGCCGCGTCGATCCGACTGCGGCCGTCGTTCATGGCCCAATGGCGGGCGATGTTCTCGATCATCACGATGGCGTCGTCGACCAGGATGCCGATCGAGAAGATCAGAGCGAACAGGCTGACCCGATTGATCGTATAGCCCATCAGATTGGAGGCGAAGAGGGTCAGCAGGATGGTGGTGGGGATGACCACGGCGGTCACCGCCGCCTCGCGCCAGCCGATCGCCAGGCCGATCAGCACCACGATGGACAGGGTCGCCAGGCCCAGGTGGAAGAGCAGCTCATTGGCCTTTTCGTTGGCCGTGGCCCCGTAGTCGCGGGTGACGGCCACGTCCAGGCTGTCGGGTAGCAGTGAGCCCTTGAGCGCCTCGACGCGGGCGAGCACGGCCTGGGAGACGACCACGGCGTTGGCGCCCTTGCGCTTGGCGATCGCCAGGCTGACGGCGGGGGCCTGGCTCCAGGCGCCGTCGACGCGGGCGTAGCGCCAGACGCGGGCCTGATCCTCGCGAGGCCCCTGAATGACGTCGGCGACGTCGCGAACATAGACCGCCTGGCCGCTCGCCGAAGGCAGGGCCAGCAGGCCGATATCGATGGCGCTGGTCAGGCTGCGGCCGGCCATGACGTCGATCGCCTGGCCGCCGCCGCGAACCTGGCCGGCGGGAAAGGCGCGATTGGCCTGGCGCACGGTGTCCATCAGCGCGCCCAGCGACACGCCGTGCTGCGCCAGACGCGTGGGATCGGGCGCGATGCGGATCTCCTCCGGGCGGCCGCCCACGATGAAGGTCAGGCCGACATCATCGACCTTGGCGACTTCGGTGCGCAGCTTGCCCGCCAGCTCATAGAGCGCCTGATCGGTCCACTGGCCGGCGGCGCCGGGCTTGGGCGACAGGGTCAGGACCAGGCTCGGGACGTCATTGATGCCGCGGGTCTGGATTAGCGGCTCGGCGATGCCGGCGGGGATGCGATCATAGTTGGCCCGGATCTTCTCGTGGATGCGCACGGCCGCGGCGTCTGGGTCGACCCCGACCTTGAAGCGGGCGGTGACCATCACCTGGTTGTCGTCGGCGAAGGTATAGACGTGCTCGACCTCGGCGACGCTCTTGACGATGGTCTCCAGAGGCTTGCCGACCAGTTCGATGGCGTCGGGCGCGCGCAGGCCGGGGGCCGCGACCATGATGTCGACCATCGGCACGCTGATCTGCGGTTCCTCCTCGCGGGGGATCGAGACGAGCGCCAAGAGGCCCACGGCGATCGCCGCCAGCAGGATCAGCGGCGTCAGGGGCGACTTGATCGACGCCTTGGTCAGGCGTCCGGAAAGGCCCAGGTTCATCGGGCTGTCTCCGCCGGCGTGAGGACGTCGCCCAGGCGCAGGCCCGACAGGACCTCGACGGTGTCGGGCGCGCCGCTCGCGCGGGTCTGGATCGGCGATTCCGAGATCGCCCCATTGGCGCTGACCAGTCGCGCATAGTCGACGCCAAACCGCGTGACGACATAGCGTCTTGGAATGACGATCGCCTGGCGCTCCCCGATCTTGATGGCGGCGCGCACGCGACGGCCGATCAGGTCGCCGGGCAGGTTGGGGGCGGTGACGTCGGCGGTGACCTGTCCGCCGCTGATCGCCGGATAGATCTGGGTGATGGTCCCGCCCGTGGCGACGCCACGAAGGTCCTCGGCCGCCAGATCGACGGGATCGCCGACCTTGAGCGCGCGCGCCTGGCCTTCGGGCAGTTCGATACGCACGACGAGCGGACCGGCGGTGATCTTGGCGACCGATTGACCGGGCATGACCACCGAACCGACCGGCACGTCCGCGACCAGGACCCGGCCGGCGGCCGGAGCCAGGATCGCGCCCTGGGCGCCCAGTTCGGCGCTGGCGCCGCGCTGGGCGCGGGCCGCCGTCAGATTGGCGTTGGCGGCCTTGGCCTGGGCCTCGACCTGGTCCAGGCGGGCCTGGGCGTAGACGCCGTGCGAGAAGAGATCGCGCGTGCGGGCCAGATCGGCTTGGGCGCGCGCCGCCTCGGCGGCGGCGGCGGCGACCTGGGCGTCGAACGCCCCGGTCTGCAGGGCTAGCCGGTCATCCTTGATCCGGCCGATCACTTGGCCCTGGCGGACGACGTCGCCCTCCTTGACGCTCAAGGCCACCAAGGTTCCGGAGATCCGCGCCCGGGCCTCGGCCATGTCCCGCGTCGTCAGGGTCCCCGGCACGGGTTTGAGGTCCGCCACGGCCTGGGCGCGGATCGTCAGACGGCCGGCGGCGGGCGCCGTCCTGATCGTCGGCGTCGCCGCCTCCTTGGGCTCGCCACAGGCGCTGAGCAGCAAGGCCGCTCCCAAGGCGCTGATCAGATATGGCCGCGCCGTCATGGCGTCCCCTCCAGCTTTTCTTGTGATGGTCGACTAGTGTCCCGATTCCGAAGTTCGCAAGCGTTCGTGGCAAGCTCCGACGAACTTCGGAATCGATAGGGACACTAGTAAGTTTATGTTTCTAGTGTGCTTTTTTGGATTTGAAGTTCGCTCGGAGCCTGATCCAAGTGCGGGCGAACTTCAAATCCAGCACACTAGCGGACGGTCGGCAGGCCCGCGGCCTTCCAGGCCATGATCCCGCCGGTCAGGTGGGTGTCGAGCGCCTGGCCGACCTTCTGGCAGTGGCCCACGGCGGTCGCCGAGCGCTTGCCAGAGCCGCAGCTGAACACCACGGCCTTGTCGCCGGCGTCGGGCAGGGCCTTGGGGTCGAAGCTGGAGAGCGGGACATTAACCGCGCCGGGAATGCGCTCGGCGGCGAACTCGGCGGGCTCGCGCACATCGACCAGCAGAATCTTCTCGGCGTCGAGGGCGGCCTTCACCTGGTGAGCGGTGAGGTCCTTGGTCTTGGGCGATCCGAACATCAATGGGTCTCCTTGGAGGGGGCGGTCTCGGGGACCGCGCAGAACAGACGCGACAGGGTCTCGACCAGGGCGCGGGCCTGACCGCTGCGAAGATCGTAGAAGACGGTCTGGCCCTCGCGCCGGGCCGAGACGACGCCGTCGCGGCGCAGCAGCCCCAGATGTTGCGAGGTCAGGGTTTCGCGAACCCCCAGGGCCTGGGCGAGCGCGCCCACCGACTGCTCGCCGTTGACGAGCGCGCAGACGATCATCAGCCGATGCGGATTGGCCAGCGCCTTGAGCAGGGCGCAGGCGTCGTCCGCGGAGGCCTTGAGGGCGTGAGGCTCAAAATTCATAGTTGCGTATATGCGACTTTGCGAATATTAAGTCAAGCATCGATAGGGTGACGGTATCCCGGTGGTTCGGGCTCAAACCTGATCCAGATCAACATGAGCCGGTGGAGTGAGCCCAATCTCGGCTACGAACCACGGCGTCGGAGGAACGAGATCATGGCCAAGCCCCGCATCGTCATTCTGGGCGCTGGACTAGGCGGCGCGATCGCCGCCTTCGAGATCAAGCAGGCTGTCGGCGACAAGGCCCAGGTCGAGGTCGTGTCGCAGGGCGACACCTTCCACTTTGTGCCATCGAACCCCTGGGTCGCCGTCCATTGGCGCAAGCGCGAGGCCATCGAGGTCAAGCTGCCGCCAGTGTTCCAGAAGAGGGGCATTGGCTTTCGGGGCGTTGGGGCGGCCAAGGTCATGCCTGATCGTAACCAGCTTGAACTGACCGACGGCGTGCTGCTCGACTACGACTACCTGGTGATCGCCACGGGGCCGGAGTTGGCCTTCGACGAAATTCCGGGGCTTGGCCCGCACGGTGGCTTCACCCAGTCGGTGTGTCATGTCGACCATGCCGAGGCCGCCGCCTCCGCCTTCGACCGCTTTGTCGAAAACCCCGGGCCGATCATCGTCGGTGCGGTCCAGGGCGCCTCATGCTTTGGGCCGGCCTACGAGTTCGCCATGATCCTCGACACCGAGCTCAAGCGTCGCAAGATCCGCGACAAGGTTCCCATGACCTTCGTCACCTCCGAGCCCTATGTCGGCCATCTGGGCCTGGACGGGGTCGGCGACACCAAGGGTCTGCTGGAAAGCGAAATGCGCCAGCGGCACATCAAGTGGATCACCAACGCCAAGGTCGCTTCGGTCGAGGCGGGCGTGATGCATGTGGAGGAGATCGGCGAGGACGGCGCGGTCAAGGCGACCCACGATCTGCCGTTCGCCTATTCGATGATGCTGCCGGCGTTCCGGGGCGTGGCGGCCGTCCATGGGGTCGACGGCCTGACCAATCCGCGCGGCTTCATTCTCGTCGACAAGCACCAGCGCAACCCGACCTATCAGAACGTCATGGCCCTGGGCGTCTGCGTGGCCATCGCCCCGACCGGCAAGACGCCTGTGCCCGTGGGCGTGCCCAAGACCGGCTTCATGATCGAGAGCATGGTCACGGCCATCGCGCACAATCTCAAGGACATCGTGGACGGCCACCCCGCCACCCGCGAGGCGACCTGGAACGCCATCTGCCTGGCCGATTTCGGCGACGGCGGCGTGGCCTTCGTCGCCCAGCCCCAGATCCCGCCGCGCAACGTCAACTGGTCGGCCAGCGGCAAGTGGGTGCACTTGGCCAAGGTCGGGTTCGAGAAATACTTCCTGGCCAAGGTCAAGCGCGGCGAGAGCGAGCCCTTCTACGAGAAGCTCGCCCTGGACGTCATGGGCATCCACAAGATCAAGCCCTGAGGGTGGGACGGGGCCGTCATCGCCCGGTCCGCCGGGCCGCGGCCCAGATCGTCGCCTGGACGCACCAGGCCCTGGCCCAGGCAAGCGCCTGAGCCGTTAGAGGAGGTTGACCATGACTATCGACCGTATGGTTCTGGCTTTCGCCGGCTTTGTCGTCCTTCTGGGCGTCGGATTGGCCCATTTCGTTCATCCCTGGTGGATCGCCCTGTCGATCTTCGCCGGACTCAACATGATCCAGGCCGCCTTCACCGGCTTTTGCCCGGCCGCGATGATCTTCAAGAAGCTCGGCGTCAAGCCGGGCGTCGCCTTCCGGTGAGCACCATGCGCGCCGTCCTCGCCCTGACCTTGCTGGCCGGTGTCGTCGCGCCCCTGGGCGCGTCGGCCATGAGTCTGCCCGAGGCCATCGCCCTGGCGCGGCGCTCCAATCCCGGACTTGCCCAGGTGCAGGCCCAGTCCGACGCGGCCTCTGCTCGCCTGGCCCAGGCCCGCGCCGGCCGCCTGCCCAGTCTGACATTGTCCGGCGAAAGCGCCAGCGGAACGACCGATCTTGGCGGCTTCTTCGGCTTTGGTCAGAGTGATGTGTCGCCCCGCGCGGCGTCGCTGCAACTGCGCCAGCCGCTGTTCACCGGGGGCGGCGTCAGCGCCGCCATCGCCCGAGCCGGCGAGGGTGAGGCCGCCGCCCAGGCCGAGCTTGGCGGCGCGACCTCCATGTTGAGCGCGCAGGTCGCGGCCGCCTATGTCGGCGTCCTCAGCGCCCAGGACCTGTTGGCCCTGAGCCGGGCGCAGGTCGTCCAGATGGACACCATCACGGCCCAGGCGAAGCTTCGCTTCAAGGGCGGCGAGATCCCCCGCACCGAGCTCGACCAGGCCGTGGCCCGTCAGGCGGAGAGCCGTGCGGCGCTGGCCCGGGCCGAAGGCCAGCTGGCCAGAAGTCGGGCCCACTTCGTCTCGGTGGTCGGCGCGGAGCCCGACGGCCTGGAGACGGCGATCGTGCCTCCCGCGACGCCCGCCTCGCTCGATGAGGCGATCGCTATGGCTTCCCAATCCAGCCCCATTCTGCTGGCCGCCCAGGCGGCCGAGCGCGCGGCCCAGGCCGGGGTCCGCTACGCCCGCGCCGAACGCCTGCCAAGCCTGGCCTTGACCGCGACCGCCAGTACGGCGCGCGACCAGTTCTTTCCCGGCTATGCCGCCGACGGGGTGACCGTCGGGGTGCAGGGGCGATGGACGTTGTTTTCGGGCGGCGCGGTGAGCGGCCGCGTCGACGAGGCCAATGCGGAGCTTCGCCGCGCCCAGGCGGGCGTGGACGTGGCGCGGGCTCAGGTGCGCGAAGCTGTGATCGGCGCCTGGGGCGATGTGGTCACCGCGCGCGCGGTGATGCTGGCCGCCACCGATCAGGCCAGCGCCGCGACCAGCGCGCTCGACAGTGTCCGCAATGAAGTGCGGGTGGGCCAAAAGCCCGTTCTGGATCTCCTCGACGCCGAGCGCGAGGCCTTGGCCGCGCAAAGCGCCCTGGTCGCGACGCGCGGCGAGGTGACGGTCTCGGCCTATCGGCTCGATGCGCTGCTGCACGGCCAATGAGCTGGTGACGCCCACTGATATTCGAGGCGCGGCAGCGCTTCCTGGCCGGGCGCGGCTTGACCGCCCAAGGCCGACCCGCGGATCAGGCCGCGTCGGCCGGGAGGGTGATTGTCGCGGCCAAGCCGCCCTTTGAGCGGTTGCTCAGGACCAACTGGCCGCCTTGTCCCTTGGCGAGGGCTTGGACGATGGAAAGACCCAGGCCGGCGCCGCCGGTGCGGCGGTTGCGGGAGGCCTCGCCGCGTTCGAATGGGGCCGTAAGGGTCGCCAGCGCCTCGGTTGGCAGGCCCGGACCATCGTCCAGCACCATGATCTCGACCTGGCCTTCCAGGCGGCGAACGTCGAGCGTGACCGCGCCGCCATAGCGGACGGCGTTGTCGATCAGGTTGTCCAGCATCCGCCGCAGAGCCAGGGGCGAGGACCAGGCCTTGCCGGCAATGTCTGGCGCGAGCACGATCGTCTGGCCCATCTCTCGGCGCAGGGCGACCAGGGCTTCCAGTTCGCGACGCAGGTCGATCGATCGAGCCCCGTCGCCGCGACCCGCGTCCTGGCGAGCGAACATCAGGGTGTCGTCCAGCAGTTGGGCCATCTCGGTCAGATCGGCGCCGGCCTTGGCCCGCTGGGTCTCGTCGGCGATGAACTCGGCCCGCAGCGTCAGGCGGGTCAGGTAGGTGCGCAGGTCGTGAGCGATGGCGGCCAGCATCCGGGTGCGCTCGTCCATCAGCCCGCGGATCTGGTCGCGCATGGTGTTGAACGCCGCCGACAGTTCGCGAAGCTCGCGCGGACCGCGCAGCGGCAGGACCTTGGCGTTCAGGTCGTCACCGAACCGGGCCACGTCGTGAGCCAGCAGGCTGACGGGACGGGTGGTCTGGCGCACGGCCAGGGCCAGCATCAGCAAGGTGACCGCCAGCAGGGCGGCGGCCGCCAGCGAGACGCGACCGAAGAACAGGCGGGCTGTCTCGGGCGCGCGGCGGCGCAGGACCAGCACCTCGCCGTCGGTCAGCCGAACCGAGAGCAGCAGCGCATGGCGGCCGGGCAGGGCGCCGTCCCTCAGCCGGCCGCCGCGACGGATGTCGATGCGCAGCGCGCGACCGCCCAGGGCGCTTCGATAGGCCTGGTAGCCGGGGTCGCGGTCGTCGGCGATCCGGGCGCGAAGCCTTAGAGGGGGGAAGTCGGGCTGCAGGGTCGTGCGGATCACCCCGGTGTCGAGGGCCGCGATCACCTTGGCCCTGGCCGCCGGCGGGCTGGCTTCCACCGCCTCGACAATGGCCCGCGCCTCTGAGGGACGGGGCAGCTGATAGAAGCGCACGCCGCCTTCGCCGCCGCCTTGCGGCCACACCAGAAGCGCCGCGCCGATCAACAGCATCACCGCCAGACCGGTCAGCAGGATCGCCGTCATCCGGGTCGAGAGATTGTCGACCAGCAGCATGATCAGACCCGCTCGGCCGGGGCGCTGAACAGGTAGCCGCCGCCCCGCACGGTCTTGATCAAGGCCGATCCGCCGGCGCCCGCGCCCAGCTTGCGGCGCAGGCGGCTGAGCAGGACGTCGATGGCGCGATCGAAAGGCTCGGCGCTGCGGCCTCGCGTCCAGTCCAGCAACTGGTCGCGGCTGAGCACCCGCTGGGGATGGCGCAGGAAGGCCATCAGAAGGTCATGCTCGCCCCCGGTCAGCACGACGGCCTGGCCTTGTGGATCGGTCAGGTCGCGGCTTGCGGTGTCCAGCCGCCAGCCCGCGAAGGCCAGCACCTCGCCGGACGGGGCGCTGGCCACCCGGTGAACCTCGCGCGTGCGGCGCAGGATCGCCTTCACCCGCGCCAGCAGCTCGCGCGGATTGTAGGGCTTGGCCAGATAGTCGTCGGCCCCGATCTCGAGCCCGATCACCCGGTCGATATCATCGCCCTTGGCGGTGACCATGAGGATCGCGACCTCGCCGCCCGCCCGCAGCCGGCGGCACACCGACAGGCCATCCTCGCCCGGCATCATGATATCCAGCAGGACCAGGTCAACCCGGCGACGGGCGGCCAGGCGGTCGAAGGCGGACGCGTCCTCGCAGCCGACCGCCTCGTAGCCCTCGCGGCGCAGCAGCCCCAAGGTCAGGTCCCGAATTTCGGCGTCGTCTTCCACGACCGCGATCAGCGTGTTGTCGGCCATGACAAGCCAATGCCCCAAGCCCGGGTTCGGCGGAAGTCGCGACCAGGCCCGTTTACACTTCGATACAGTTCGTCGGACAGGCGCAAACAGACGATTGCACGACCATGGTCAGGTGGCGGCGTCGAGGGACAACGACACAATCCACGGAGCTATCATGCGCAAGACTTCCATCCTGGCGGCAGGCCTCTCGACCCTTTCCGTGCTGGCCGCGATGATCGCCGCGCCCGCCCAGGCCGGTCAGCACGGCCGCTTCGTCAACGTCCAGGGCGCGCGGGGCCACGGCTATCTCCACAGCCGCGACGTCAGTCGCGAACCGGGCGCGATCGCGGTGTCACGCGGAACCCAGACCAATTCGGGCCGCGGCGTCGCCAGCCATCGCAGCGCCAGCTGGGGCGAGGGCGCCTATCAGGGCGGGGCGACCCGCACCTTCAACAATGGCGCCTCGGCCAGCCGCAGCACCCATGTCGTCGACAACCATGACGGCACGGTGAGCTACGACCATTCGCGCACCGGCTATGACGGCGCCACGCGGTCGGTCAGCGGAACGGTGAACCGCCCCTGATCACCCGTCCCTGACCGAACGCGTCCCGGCCCGCCGCGCCATTGCCCCCAAACCGCGCGGCGGGCCGCTCTTTCCGGAGTTTGAAAGTGAAGATCTTGATCCTGTCGGCCGCCCTGGCCCTGGCCGTCTCGGGAGCTCACGCGGCCCCCCGCACGTTCGGCGGCGGGCTGGAGAAGGCCGACGCCAACCACGACGGCTATGTCACCCCCGAGGAGTTCAAGGCCGCTCGATCAGCCCAGTTCGATCGTCTCGATCGCAACGGCGATGACCTGGTGACGCTGTCGGAGTTCCCCCGCCTGGCCAAGTCGAACCGCCCCAAGGCCAAGGCGCTGAAGACGGTCATCACCCACGCCGACCGCAACGGCGACGGGCGCGTGACCCGCTCCGAGTTCGTGGACGGACCGGCTCCATTGTTCGACCGCGCGGACCTCGACCACGATGGGCGTCTGTCCCGAGACGAGATCGCCGCCGCCCGCGACCAGCTCGAGGCCCTGAAATGAAGATCAAACCCCTGACTACCGCGGCGATCGCCGTGGCGGCTTTGGCCGTGATGGGCGCCGGCGTCGTCGAGGCCCGGCAGCTGGGACTCGGCATACGCGGACAACTTCGTCAGCGCCTGCTGGAGAAGAAGGCCGAGGAGGAGCGGCCCATCGACCTGCGGGGCATTATGCCCGGCGCGCGCAAACAGACCGACGCCTATGGGACCGACGCGGCCCAGCGATTGGACGTCTACACGCCACCGGGCGCCCGCAACGCGCCGATTCTGATCATGGTGCATGGCGGCGCATGGATGATCGGCGACAAGGCCAATACGGGATCGGTCGAGAACAAGCTCAAACACTGGCTGACGAAGGGCTGGATCGTGGTCAGCGTCAACTACCGGATGCTGCCTGACGCCATGGCCTACGAGCAGGCCCAGGACGTCGCCCAGGCCGTGCGATGGGTGCAGGGACATGCCGACGACTGGGGCGGCGATCCGAACAGCGTAATCCTGACGGGCCACTCGGCCGGAGCCCATCTGGTGGCGCTGGTCTCCTCGCGTCCCGACATGGTCGGCAAAGCCTGGGCGGGGACCGTGGTGCTGGATTCGGCCGCAATGCGGATCTCCACGACCATGGCGGGTCGCCATCCCCGCTTTTACGACGAGGCGTTCGGCGACGATCCGACCTACTGGGCCAAGGCTTCGCCGATGGACCAATGGACGCCCAGGGCCGTACCCATGATGCTGGCCTGCTCGACCAGGCGACCCGACGATCCCTGCGCCGACGCCCGCCGGTTCCAGGCCCTGGCGCGAGCGGCGGGGCGCGACATGCCGGTGCTGCCTCTGGATCTGACCCATGCCGACGTCAATCGCACGCTGGGACTGCCCGGCGCCTATACCGATGCCGTCGATGACTTCATCGCCGCGCGGCTTTCTCGGTAGTCGCCCAGGCGCGAGGCTTCGGGATCGGGCGCGCGCCACCGCCCAAGTTGGCGGCCGAACGCCCCGTTCCTGGACGCGAGCCAGCGTCCGTTTCTCCAGTCGGGCGCGGGGAGCGCTTTTCGCAAGGCGCAGAGGACTGTTTTAAACGATTGTCACACCCCGCCGCTAAACGCCCCGCCTTTCGGGTTGGGTGGTGGCGATTTTGGCCAAGGGCGATGGAGACGCTGACGAGACGCCAGCGAGGCGGTCCGCGAACTACTGGCTCGGGCGGTACGGCGTCGAGATCCGGACAGCCCTGACGCGTCGGTTTGGACCCGATCAAGACGGCGTGGACGACGCGATTCAGAGCGCGCTCCTGAAATTCTGCCGGCTGGACGATCGCGACGACATCGCCGATCCGCGCGCGTTCCTGTTCGTCATGGCCCGCAATGCGCTGCGCGACTCGATTCGCCGGGCGAACAGCCAGAAGCGGCGTTGGGCGGCCTTGTCCGCGACGCCGACCCTGACGACGCCGGAATTGACCCCGGAAGAGGTTCTCATGCAACAGGAGCAGCAGCAGGCGCTCGAAAGGGCGCTCGAGGCTTTGCCTCCGGAAGCGCGCGAGCTCTTGCGACTGAGCCGGATCGAAGGACTGACCTATGCCGAAATCTCGCGAATGACCAACCGATCGCCCGCCGACATCAGCCGAAAGATCGCCGCCGCGCTGCTCCAGCTGCGCGAGCATCTTCGGACCGTGGGGGCGCAGGCGGCATGACGGGGCGCGAGACGGACGTGACCGAGCAGGCCATGCAGTGGTTGGCCCTGCGGACCGGCGGCGCTTTCGACAGGGATCGGCGGCGGACCTTCGAGGCCTGGCGGGCCGAGTCTCCGGACCATGCGGCGGCCTATGCCGAGGCCGAGGCGCTGTGGGCGCGCCTGGCCTGGTCGCCGTCGCTGAACAGCAGGAGCCTGGAGCGGCCGATCGCGGCGGCCGAAGTCCCGCCGGCGCGCGTGCGCGCCAGGCGCGTCGGGACGTCGACCCTCGTCAGGTGGGGCGCGATCGCGGCTGGCCTGGTGCTGGCCTGCCTGACGCCGTTGGCCGTCGAGCGCCTGAACGCCGGTCGCGAGCTGGTCACCGAGGTGGGTGAGATCCGGCACCTGACGCTGAGCGACGGCTCGCGCGCCTCGCTGGCCGGGGCCACCCGCATGACTAGCCTGATGACCGACCACGTCCGTGCGGTGCGCCTGGCGGAAGGCGACGCCTATTTCGATGTCGCCCACGACACCGGCCGGGTTTTCACGGTCCGGATGGACGGCTTGAAGGCCGAGGCGGTGGGCACGGCCTTCGAGGTCCGCAAGACGCCGGCGGGACCGCAGGTCCTGGTTTCGGAGGGCAGGGTGCGCGTCAGCGCGCGCGGCGCCGGCCAGGTCCTGATGGCCGGGCCCGGCGAGCGGGTGACCCTGGTTGGCCACGCCTTGCGGCGGTCGCGGTTCGACCTCGCCAGCGCCGCGCCGTGGCGGCGGCAGAGGCTTGTCTTCGTCAACGCGCCGTTCGCCGACGTGGTCGCCGAGCTCAATCGTTACTACGCGCCCGGGGTCGTGGTCGCCTCGCCGGCATTGGACGGCCGGAGGGTCACGGCCAGCTTCGCCGTCGACCAGACCCCCCAGGCCATCGAAAGCATGACCCAGGAGATGGGGGCGCGGCTGGAACGCGTTCCAGGGAAAGCCGACGTGGTCCGATAGGCTTCGGGGGGCTGGGTTTCTTGAAGATTTGATGAAATCGGCGTTTCACCGGGAATGAACCCGGGCGAGCGGCGTCTAGGCGGTGTTTGAGGCTGTCAGGCCAAGAGGCCGCGCCGTCATCGTCTAGGGGGATCAAGTTGACCAGCCACCGTATCGGCCTGCGGGCCGCTTTCTCGGCGTCCGCCGCCGTTCTCGTCCTGGCCTGCGCGGCCGCGCCAGCCGCGGCGCGGCAGGCGAGCGCCCCGCGCGCCCAGGCCGCGGCCATCCACCAGATCCGCCTCGAAGCCCAGTCTCTGGACCGGGCGGTCATCGCGTTGTCCGAACAGACCAACACCGTCATCCTGGCGACCGACGTCTCGCTGGACGGCCGGCGATCCTCGACCCTGGTCGGCGCGATGACCGTCGGCCAGGCGCTGGCGCGGCTGCTGGAAGGCTCGAACCTGGCCTACAGGCGCGATCCCAACGGCGTCTACGTGATCGTGCCGGGCGAGGTGCGCGCCGAACCGGCCGTGCTCGACGACGTCGTGGTGACCGCCCACTATGACCCGCTGGGCCGCCTGCAGAAGAGCGCCACGGACGGGTTTCTCGGGCTGGACCGGTCGCTGCTGGAAACGCCCCGCTCGGCCTCGCGCGTCAGCGTCGACACGATCGCGCGCTACGGCATGCAGAATGTCGACGACCTGGTGACCGCCGTGCCGGGCGCCTTCACGGCCAGCTTTTTCGGCGTCCCTGGCAACCTGAATGTTCGCGGGACCTTGGCCGACACCTATTTCCAGGGCTTCAAGCGTATTGAGAACCGTGGCAGCGCCTCGTCCAACCTTGGCGCGGCGGCCTATGTCGAGGTGCTGCGCGGCCCGTCTTCGCCGATCTACGGTCCGGGCAAGGTCGGCGGCCTGCTGAACTTCATCCCGAAATCGGCGCGCGGCGCCAACACCCGCTACGCCGACACGCTGGGCGGCGGCTTCAACGTCACCGCGGGCTCGTACGGACGTCGCAACGCGGCCGCCGATCTCGTCGTGCCCCTCGGCAAGGGCGGCCTGGCCTTCTATGTCGAGCGGGAGGATTCGGACTCCTACTACCGCAACATCCACCCCAAGCACTGGAACCTCCAGGCCAGCTATGTGGGCGATCTCGGCGGCGGCTGGTCGACCGAGATCAATCTGATGCGCTTCAAGGAGTCCGGCCGCATCCAGTCGCCGGGCTGGAACCGGGTGACGCAGGACCTGATCGACAACGGCGTCTACATCACTGGCCGTGACACCGACCTGAAGGACCTCGACGGTTCGGGCATGGTCGAATATGGCGAGATCGACGCGGCGTTCGGCGCGTCGGGCGGCACGTCCAACATCCGCCAGATCCTCGAATACGGCGGCAAGAACAACGCCAAGTTCGCCCTGGACGAGGGCGTGGGCGCGACGAAGCTCGATCGCCGCAACATCATGGCCGACGCGGCCGACCACAACGACAGCGAGACCTTCACCGCCTATGGCGCGGTGAAGAAGGAGATGTCCAACGGCTCGGTGCTGACCCTGGCCGGCTTCATGGACGAGTTCAGCAACGACCGCTTCAACAGCTTCGGATTCGCGGCCGACTACTATGCGCGCGCCTTCGAGGGGCGGGTGACCTACAAGTTTCCCGCGCGGTTTGGTGATCACGTCCACGCCGACACCATCGTCGGCGCCGCCTATCGCGACCACAAGGCCAAGCAGTACGAGTCGTTCCTCTCAGGCTATATCGGCTTGAACCGCCGCGACCTGTCGAGCGGTTCAACCGCAGGCGACCGCATCGCCACGCCCCGCGTCAAGTCGGGTCTCGAGATGTGGGACTCCCGCCATCACATGGAATGGAACAGCCGCTCGGTCTTCGGCCTGAGCGACGTCACCCTGTTCGACCGTTTCAGCGTCCTGGCCGGCCTGCGCTGGGATCGCTACGAGGTCGACGCGATCAACAAGGGCGAAACCGTCTTCGGCACGAAGAACAAGTGGGTCTCGAACACCGACGACGCGGTCACCTGGTCGCTGTCGGCGCGGTACGAGACGCCGTGGGGTCTGACGCCCTACCTGACCTACGCCAAGCCCCGTTCGCTGGAGTCGACCCAGACCGGCGGCGTGTCGGTCGGCTCGGTGCAGAACAAGCTGTTCATTTCGCCGTCGGAGTTGAAGGAAGCCGGCGTCAAGTTCTCGCTGTTCGACGGTTCGCTGCTCGGCGGCGCGGCCTACTATGAGCAGTTCCGCCGCTCGACGGACCTGCTGGGCAATGTCAGCGGCAACACCTCGGAAGGCTTCGAGCTTGAGGCGCACTGGCTGGCCTCCAGCAACCTCAGCTTCACCGCCGCCCTGACCCTGCAGGAGACCAAGGTCGACGCGCCCGGCAAGGGCAAGGGCGAGTATCTGGAGCTGCGTCCCGAGCAGTTCGGCATCGCCAATCCGGCCCTGGCCTATGGCGGCACCTTCGCGGTCAACAACGCCGGTTCGCTGGCCGAGCTGACCCGCGGCTATGTCGTGCGCACCATGCCCGACACGGTGGTCAGCGTCTTCGGCTCCTACACGACCGATCCGTTCCCGTTCATGGGCGACCGGGCGACCGCGGGCCTTACCGCCGGCGCCACCTATGTGTCGGAGACTGGCGGCATTTTAAGCAACAGCATCCGTCTTCCGGAATACACCCTGGCCAAGCTGGCCGCCTTCGTGAAGGTTCGGGACATGACGGTGTCGGTCAATGTCGACAACCTGTTCGACAAGACCTACTTCACGCCGGCGGCCGAGGTTTACAAGGAAGTGTCGGTGATGCCGGGACTGCCGCGGATGGTCCGCCTGAACCTGGCCTATCGGTTCTAGCCCTGAACGGACCCGGCGGCCGTCCGCCGGGTCCGACCCCTTCGATCGCGTTTGGTGATCCCTGATGACTGAATCCCTTCGGCCCTCGCGGCGTGGCGTGCTGGCCCTGCTGGGCGGCGGCGCGACCCTGTCTTCGTCGCCGGCGCTGGCTCGGGGCGGGCCGACCGCCGCCGCGTTCACCCATGGCGTGGCGTGCGGCGATCCGACGACGACCGGCCTGCTGCTCTGGACCCGCGCGGTCGGGGAGGAGGCGGAGACCCGCGTGGGCTGGGAAGTCGCCGAGGACGAGGCCTTCGCCAGGATCGTCCGCTCGGGCGTCGCCGCGACCAGCGCCGCGCGCGACCATACCTGCAAGGTCGAGGTCGACGGCCTGAAGCCGGGCGCGACCTACTGGTACCGCTTCCGAAGCGCGGACGCGGTGTCCCGCGTCGGGCGAGGGCGGACGCTGCCGGCCAAAGGCGTGAAGGCGGCCCGGCTGGCGGTCGTCTCCTGTTCTCACTACGGCTTCGGCTATTTCAACGCCTATCGCGCCATCGCCGACCTGCCGTCTCCGATCGACGCCGTCGTCCACCTGGGCGACTACATCTACGAGTACGGCGTCGACGGCTACGGCGGCGCGGAGAGCCGGGCCCTGGGCCGGGTCCATCAGCCGGACCACGAGATCGTCACCCTGGCCGACTACCGCCAGCGCTTCGCCCAGTATCGGACCGATCCCGACCTGCAGGACCTGCATGCGCGCGCGGCCTTCATCACCATTTGGGACGACCACGAGACGGCCAACAACGCCTGGATGGGCGGCTCGCCCGCCCACGACGACAAGACCGAAGGCGCCTGGGAGGCGCGTCGCGACGCCGCCATCCAGGCCTATTTCGAATGGCTGCCGATGCGCGATCCCAAGCCCGGCCAGGCCGCTCACACCCTGAATCGCGTCTACGACTATGGCGACCTGCTGTCGCTGATCGTCATCGAGACGCGGCTGACCGGCCGGACCAAGGCCCCCAGCGCCTCGCGCGACATGATCCGCGACGCCGAGGGGCGGCCCGATCCGGTGCGGTTCGAAAAGGAGGTGCTCGACGCGCCGAACCGCTCGATGATGGGCCCCGCGCAGGAGGCCTGGCTCGAGACGGCGCTCACCGCCTCGGTTCAGCGCGGCGCGGCCTGGCAGGTTCTGGCCAACCAGGTCATCGTCGCGCGCATGCGGGCCCCGTACTTCATGTCGCTGCTGCCCAAGGACCTGCTCGACGACGCCCTGACCCGCCCCGGCTCCAAGCGCTGGCTGGAGAGCACGCGCCTGGGCCTGCCGATCAATCTGGACGCTTGGGACGGTTACCCCGCCGCGCGCCTGCGTCTCTACGACTCGGTGCGCAAGGCCAAGGCCAACCTCGCGGTCCTGACCGGCGACACGCACATGTTCTGGGGCAATCGCCTGCACGATCCCCGCGACGAAAAGGCGGTGGGTTTCGAGTTCGGAGCCGGCAGCGTCACTTCGCCGGGCGGCTACGAGACCGTCAGTCCGGATCCGCGCATCTACGACGTCGCGGAGACCGCGCTCGTCGAGCGCAATCCGGACGTGCGCTTCGCCCGCGTCCGCGACCACGGCTTCCTGCTTGTCGACATTACCCGCCAGGCGATCACCTGCGACTATTTCAAGGTCGCCGACATCGGTGTTCGCAACCCCAAAGCGGCTCGGTTCTGCAGGATCGTCTCGACGCGCGGTGGCGAAATGACCGTGGCGCCCGGCGACGCGTAGGGACCGATCGGTGGGACGTGGGGACTGTTACTGATCGCCCCTGGGGCTAGCGGGCGCGGTGTTCTACATCCGCTCGGACAATGGGCAGGAGATCCAGGTGTCGACGAACGCCTCGGTCCCAGCCTGTCGGCAAGGGGAAGTCACCGCGCGGCGATGAAGCAGCGGCCGTCGCCAGCGCGGCCGTCAATCGCGCACGGCGGTCATCCGGGCCGCTCATCTGAAATTCCAGCTTGACTAAGTGCTATGTTATAACGTTTCAAATCACCCAGGGTGAAACACCGCTTTCTGGGGGCGTATCTTGATCTTCAATTGGCGGCCGACGCGACGGA
The DNA here is from genome assembly GCF_058798735.1 of Caulobacter sp. GW822-FHT07D08. Lineage (NCBI taxonomy): Bacteria > Pseudomonadati > Pseudomonadota > Alphaproteobacteria > Caulobacterales > Caulobacteraceae > Caulobacter > Caulobacter sp. GW822-FHT07D08. The sequence continues at coordinate 161,540 of NZ_JBXAKU010000007.1, read as the reverse complement.
TCGCGCTGTTGGCCACATCCGGCATGACCATATTCGTGGGCGCGGCTCGGGCGGATGACGCCACGACGGTGTCTCAGGTCGTCGTCACCCCGACGGCGGGCGAACAGAAGCTGACCGACGCGCCGGCCACCATCTCCGTCGTCACCCGGCAGGATCTGGAGGCCCGGCCGGTGCAGGACCTGGCCGACGCCCTGCGCGGACAGCCGGGCGTCAATGTGGGCGGCATCGGCATGACCCGCCGGGGGATCAGCTTGCGCGGCATGCCCGTCGAGCACACCCTGATGCTGGTCGACGGTCACCGTCTGAGCGCGGTGGGCGGTCTCGTCGCCCACGGCGACTACGACTTGGCCTGGACGCCGGTCGAGGCGATCGAGCGTATCGAGATTGTCCGTGGCCCCATGTCGTCGCTGTACGGCGCGGACGCGCTGGGCGGCGTTGTCAATATCATCACCCGCAGCGCGACAGACGCCTGGCGCGGTTCGGCCACGATCAACGGCTCTTCGCCGGAGGGCGGCGAGGGCAAGGCCTACCAGTTCGGCGGCTATGTTGGCGGCCCGCTGGTCAAGGACGAGCTGGGGCTCAGCGTTTACGCCGACGCCACGGGCCGCGATCCCACCTTCATGGCTTCGGACCCGCGCCAGGCCGAGTTGGAAGGCCGTCGTTCGGTCAACGGCTCGGCCACCCTGAGCTGGACGCCGGACGCGGCTCAGCGGATCGACTTGACCTATTCGGCCGGTCACGACGTCCGCTATCGCGACACCGTCACGACCGCCGCGCCGATCACCTACTACCGTTTCTCCGACGACATCGATCGCGAGCAACTGGCCCTGTCGCACACCGGCAAATGGTCGTGGGGCGACACCAGCCTTCGCGCCTATCGCAGCGAGCTTGAGCGGGTCAACATTCGGACCAAGAAGCAGACGCCCAGCTCGCCGGTGCGCATTGTCGAGCGGGTCCTCGACGGTCATGTCAGCGTGCCGCTCGGCGACCACCGCGTCAGCCTGGGCGGCGACCTGCGTCGCCAGAGCTTGCGCAATCCCGAGGTCAACGCTTCCGGACGGGCCAGCGCCGACCAGGGCGGCGCCTTCATCCAGGATGAGTGGAGCGTGACCGAGCGCTGGTCGATCGTGGGCGGTGCTCGCTTCGATCACCACGAGGCCTATGACTGGCAGACCAGCCCGCGCCTCTACACCGTGTTTCACGCCACGTCGAAGCTGACCTTGAAGGGCGGCGTCGGCCGTGGCTTCAAGGCGCCGAGCCTCACCCAGCTGTCGCCCGAATACGACGTGGTGGCGGCCGGCGGGCGGTTCACCGTCTACGGCAACCCCAACCTCAAGCCCGAGATCGGCACGACCTACGAGGCCAGCGTCGATTATGACGCCGGTCCCTGGTCGGTCCGCGCGGCGGTCTTCCAGAACGATCTGAAGAACCTGGTCGAGACGCAGTGCACCGCCTTCTGCGGCATCCGGGGGCGCGAGGTGCGCCTCTACGGCAACGTCTCGCGCGCCCGGATCAAGGGTGTGGAGGCCGGCGCCAGCGCCCAGCTGCCGGCGGCCTTCAAGCTGTCGGCCAACTACACGCACCTGGACACCGAGAACCGCGCTACCGGCGCCGAGCTGACCGAGCGCCCGCGCAATAGCCTCAACGCGCGTCTGGAATGGGCGCCGTGCGAGGATTTTTCGGCTCAGCTCCGCGCCGAATATGTCGGCCGCCAGTTGGTGAGCACCGGCGTGCTGCCCGACTACAGCCTGTGGTTCTTCGAGGCCCAGAAGCGGCTGACCCCGAACGTCGCCCTCCGGATCGGCGTGGAGAACATCACCGACCAGCGCCTGGCCGAGAAATCGAGCGGCTACACCTACGCCGAGCCCGGCCGTCTCTACCACCTGGGCTTCAACCTGAGCTTCTGATGCAGCGCGCGGTCTCGTTCCTTGGCTTTCTCTGGCTGCTGTTCATCGCGGTCGGCGCGACGAACGCGCAGGTTCCGGCCGCGCCCGTCATCACGGTCGTCACCACTGACTTTGTCCTGCCCGGCAAGATCGCGCGCCTGGACCGTTGGGCCAAGGAGCAGGGGCTTTCGGTCGAGAGCCTTTATGTCGAGACCGACAAGCGCGATCCCGCCGCCTGGGGCGAGGGCGCCGATCTGCTTGTTCTCGACACCCCGCGCGGCAATGACCTGGCCGCCGTGATGGCCAAGGCCGGAAAGGCGCTGGAGGCCAGCAAGACCCCCTGGCTGCGCGTCGGCGGCGGTCCGCCGGCCTATGGCGGCGGGCTTTCGCCGGAGCTGGGCCGGCGCCTGGTCAGCTACTACGGCAACGGGGGGCAGGCCAATCTCGCGCTGTTCTTCGCCGCCTACCGGACCTGGCGGGCGGGCGGGGACATCGCCAGTCTCCCGCCGGCCCAGATCCTGCCCAAGGCGGGCGTCTATCACCCCGACGCCGCGGCGCCGTTCGCCAAGGTCGAGGACTATCTGGCGTGGGGGGAGGGGCGTTGGCGCCAGGGCGCGCCGCGCCTGGGGGTGATCACCTATGGCGGCGCCCTGGCCAGCGGCGAGACCGATCTTCTGGACGCCTTCGTCCGCGCGGCCGAGAAGGATGGTCTCGCGCCCATCGTCTTCTGGTTCGAGGCGAGCGATCCGGAGGCGATCGGCAAGATCGCCAAGGCCGGCAAGGTTGATGTGCTGATCAATCTGCAGCACCTGCAGAACGGCGCGGCGCGCAAGGCCGAGTTCGAGGCCCTGGGCGTGCCGGTGATGGCCGGCTTCACCTACCGCGAGGGCGACATCGCCGCCTGGCGGGCCTCGCCCACCGGCATTTCGCCGCAGATGGCCGCCGTGCTCCTGGCCACGCCCGAAAGCTGGGGCGTCAGCGACCCGATGGTGGTGGCCGCCGTTGAGAAGGGCGAGCTGACGCCCATCCCGGAACAGGTCGCGGCGATGGTCGGCAAGGCGCGGGGCCTGGCCTTGCTCAGGACCAAGGCCAATGCCGACAAGCGCCTGATCCTGATGTTCTGGAACCACCCGGGCGGCGAGAAGAACATCGGCGCGTCGAACCTCAACGTACCCCGCAGCCTGGCGGTCTTGACCCAGCGGCTCGCCGCCGCCGGCTACGACGTTCCGCCGACCCAGGAAAAGATCCTGATCGAAGACGCCCAGGCCATGCTGGGCGGCTATTACCGGCCCGAGACCCTTGATGGTCTGCTCGCGCGTGGTCTGGCCACGACCGCGCCGCTGGCCGACTACACGGCCTGGCTTGAGCGCCAGCCCGCCGCCGTGAAGCAGGCGGTGGTCTCTCGCTGGGGCGCGCCCGAGCGTCATTGGGCCGTGCGCGTGATCGGTGGGCGGCGCGTCTTCGTGATCCCGCGCCTGACGCTGGGCAAGTTGACTATTCTGCCCCAGCCGCCACGCGCCGACCGGGTGGGCGAGTCCTACCACGACACCAAGGTCGCGCCGGGGCACCTCTATCTGGCGACCTATCTGATGGCGCGCGAGACCCTGGCGACCGACGCGCTGATTCACTTCGGCACCCATGGCGCCCAGGAGTGGACGCCGGGTAAGGACCGTGGGCTTTCGGTCGAGGACTTTCCGTTCCTGACGGTCGGCGATCTGCCGGTCTTCTACCCCTATATCCAGGACAACATCTCCGAGGCCATCCAGGCCAAGCGCCGGGGGAGGGCGGTGACGATCAGCCACCAGACCCCGCCGTTCGCGCCGGCTGGTCTCTATTACGAGCTGCGCGACCTGCACGCCCTGATCCACGAATACGATCAACTGGACGTCGGGCCGGTGCGCGATCGCACCGCCGGGCAGATCCAGGCCTTGGCGCGGTCCAGCGGCCTCGCCGGCGACATGGGCTGGAGCGACGCGCGGCTTGGCGCGGAGTTCCCGGTCTTCCTGCTGGCGCTGCACGACCACCTGCACGCCCTGGCGGCGACGGCGACCCCGCTCGGCCTGCACACGTTCGGCGAGGCCGCCGACGTCGAACTGCGCGCGGCCACGGTCATGCAGCAACTGGGCGAACCCTACTACAGGCGCCTCGGCCTCGATCCCAAGGAGGTGTTCGCCAAGGACTTCGGGGCGCTGAAGACCTCGCCGGCCTATATCCTGACGCTGCGCCGGCTGAAAAGCGCCGAACCCCTGGCGGACATCACCGATCCGGAGCTCTCGGCGATGCTGGAGCGCGCCGCCGAGCTCGACCGTAACCTGGCCCAGACCGGCGAGGTCGAGGCGCTGCTGGCCGGTCTCTCCGGCGGCTTCGTGCGCCCCGGACCGGGCGGCGATCCTGTCCGCAATCCCGAGGTCCCCAGCGGCCGCAACCTCTTCGCCTTCGAGCCCGACAAGCTGCCGACCAAGGCGGCCTATGCCGCGGGCATGCGCGCCTTCGATCAGCTCTACGACGCCTATCGTCGCCAGCACGGCGCGCCGCCGGAGAAGCTGGCCTTCTCCCTGTGGTCGGGCGAGGCGATCCGCACCCTCGGGATCGTCGAGAGCCAGGCGCTCTACGCCATGGGCCTTCGCCCGGTTTGGGATCAGGGCGGGCGGGTGACCGGGCTTGAGATTATCCCCGCCCAGGAGCTGGGGCGGCCACGCGTCGATGCGGTGCTGCAGGCCACCAGCGTCTACCGCGACCAGTTCGACGGCTTCATGCGTCTGGTCGGCGCCGGTGTGAAGCGGCTAGCGGCCCTTGATGAGCCGGGCAATGTCGTGGCCGCCAACAGCCAGCGGATCGAGGCGGAGCTGATCGCCGCCGGCATGGCGCCCGAGCGCGCCCGCCGCCTGGCCGCGGCGCGGATCTTCAGCAACGCGCCCGGCGACTATGGCAGCGGCGTGCCCGAGGCGACCTTGGCCTCGACGACCTGGAACAAGGACGATGAGCTGGCCGATCGCTTCCTGGATCGACTTCAGTACGCCTATGCCGACGACGCCTGGGGCGAAAAGCCAGCCGAGAAGAACCTGTTCGCGGCCCAGCTTCGCGGCGTGCAGGCCGCCGTGCTGTCGCGGTCCTCGAACCTGAACGGGGTCCTCTCGACCGATCACCCGTTCGAATATCTCGGCGGCCTGTCGATGGCCGTGCGCCGCCTGGACGGCAAGAGCCCGACCCTGTTCATCACCGATGCGCGCGGCGCCGAGCCGAGGATCCGCGACGCGGCCTCCGTCCTGGCCGACGAGTTGCGCGGCCGCTACCTCAATCCCGAATGGATCAGGGCCATGAAGGCCGAGGGCTATGCCGGCACGCTGGAGGTGCTGGACGTGACCAACAACCTGTTCGGCTGGCAGGTCGCCGATCCGTCCATGGTGCGGCCCGAGCAGTGGCAGGCCATGCATGAGACCTTCGTCATGGATCGCCGCAAGCTGGGCTTGAACGCCTGGTTCGAGGCCAGCAATCCTACCGCCCAGGCCCAGATGATCGAGCGGATGACCGAGGCGGTCCGCAAGGGCTACTGGCGTCCGGACGAGCGCACCCTGCGCGAAATGGCCGAGCGCTGGCGCGAGCTGACGGCGCGAAAGGGCGCACAGCGCGGGGCCAAGCCAACGACGGCTGTCCTGGAGGCGGCGCTTGGGGGCTTTGGTCTGTCGCGCGGCGCGACGACGTCCCCCGCTAAAGCCGCCGCTCCGTCGGCGCCCGCCCAGATCTCGCCGGCTCCGCCGCCGGCGCCGAAGGTCAAGGGGCGCCTGCTGGAGAAGGTGGTCTCGCCACCGGCCAACGCGCCCAAGCCGTCACACGCCATGCTGGGCCTGCTGGCCTTGATCGCCCTGCTCGTCGCCGGAGCGGCGCGGCAGCTTCTTTCCAATGCTCGTATCTCCGAGGAGTCCTCGTATGCAAAGCCTTGAGGCGGGTCTGTTCGACCTGGCCCGACTGTTCCTGCCGCCGGCGCTGGCGCTGATCCTGCTGGCCCTGGCCTACGCCTTCGTGGCGCTGGGCGGCTTTCTGATCGAAGCCGCCCAGCGCCGGGCCGGCGTCCACCGCTCCGGCCTGGCGGCCTATCAGGCCAAGACGGGCGCTGGCAGCGACGATCTGGAGCTTTGGATCATGAAGAAGCTGGAATGGTTGCGGGTGACCTCGCGCAGCGCCCCGCTCCTGGGCCTCGTCGCGACCATGATCCCCATGGGGCCGGCGCTGCTGGCCCTGGGCGAGGGCGACGGCGGCGCCATCGGCAAGAACCTGGTCGTGGCGTTCTCCGGCGTGGTTCTCGCCCTGATCGCCGCCAGCATCACCCACTTCGTGCTCACCATCCGTCGGCGCTGGCTGCTGGAAGACCTGCGGGCGCTCGAGCGGGGCGCCGCCTGATGCGGTTCCTGGAGGACGACGAGGCCGATGATCCGATCTTGTCGGTGGTCAATCTGATCGACCTGTTCGTCGTGGTGATCGCGATCCTGATGATCCTGGTCGTCCGTAATCCGCTCAATCCCTTCAACGCCGACAAGGTGGTGGTGGTGAAGAACCCCGGCCAGAAGGACATGAGCATGATCGTCAAGGATGGGAAGGAGATGACGCGATACGAGGCCCGTGGCGCGATCGGCGAGGGACAGGGCGTCAAGGCCGGGATCACCTACCGTCTGCCAGACGGCAAGATGGTGTACGTGCCTGAGTAAGCTGAGGCCTTAAGTCGTGTGGACGGTTGTCGAAGCCATGGGACGATGGCGGCGAGGCGCGCGACCAATTGCGCCGGATCATCGGCTTGGCCGCGCGCATCCCCACGGTTATGGCCGAGAGCCTGGACGGCGCTCGCGGCTCGACCACACACTATCGACCGACTTTCAACAGCAGGTGTTTGAGCGCCAAGCTGACATGCTTTTCGACAGCGCTCTTCGAGATTTGAAGCCGTTTCGCCGTTTCGGGGTGCGTGAGGCCGTCCAATTTGTGCAGCCAGAACACTTGCCGTGTCATTGGCGGCAAAGCCCCAAGGGCCTGGATGAGCCGTTCCAGACGCAGGCGAGCGCAGGCGGCGGCCTCGGCGTCCGCCGCGTCGGCAATGTCCATGGCGCCGAAGCTCGCGTGATTTGCGTCTCGCCAAGCCGCGTCTCGCGCGCTGGACCGGCGCTGGGCCCGCAAACGATCCAGGAGCAGGTTCGACGCCAAGCGATAGAGATAGGCCGACGGATTCTCGATGGCCCCGCCGTTTGCCCGCCGGACCTTGAGGTAGAGGTCCTGCATCAGGTCCTCGACGTCTCCGCCGCCGCCGGTCCGGACGGAGAAGAAGCGACGCATGTCTTCACGTCGCGCGAAATAGGTGGCGATGAGCGGAGAGCCCGGCGAGGAAGGGGGAGCGTTCACTGAACTTGGCGCCTCATCGCCTGGACCGATGCCGCGGCCGCTTGACCGCGAGACGTCAGCATTGAGGCCCCAGCATGAGGGCCGGGGCGATGCCGCGATGACTGCGGTCCATGAAGATCCAAGCTCCTAAAACCACGCCTTTCTGATCGCGTTGCGCCTATGCCCGAGCCCGGTTGAGCAACCGTGGAAGCCATGTTGCGACTTCGTGCAGGACCCTGGCGTCGCCCGCCGCGCCCGTCGCCCGCCGCGCCCGTCGCCCGCCGCCTTCGCAAGGACGCTCGATGATCCGCCTTCGATACGAACTGCGCCTGCTGCTCCGCTCGAAGGTCAGCTGCTGGCGCTGCTGGTTCTGACCGCGGGCGCCTGGGCCGGAGCGGCGGTCAACGCGCGCCGCACGAGAGGGGGAGACGAAGAACCCTCTCGCCGCCAGCGGCGCTGTGACGATCCGCGACCGTCTGATCGATGAGGCGGTGCGGGTCAGTTTCGTGATCCAAATGCATCACTCACCCGATCTTCGCGCCGTGCTCACGATCTCGCTTGGCTAATGTTATGCTATAACATACTTGGCGGCGGTTCGCTTTTTTTGGAGAAGCCACATGCGGCTGCGTTCGATGTTGTTGACGGCGTCCAGCGCCGGGGTCGTGCTGGCGTGGGGCGTGTGCGCCCAGGCCCAGGACCTTGGTCATTCGGTGTCGGAGGTGGTGATCACCGCCTCGCCGCTCAGCGGTGACCCGGATCGGTTCGCCACGATCGTCGAGCAGGTCAGCCGCGATCAGGTGCTGGCCAATGGCGGCGCCAGCCTGGCCGACGCCCTGCGCAACGTCCCCGGCGTGGCCGGCACGGGCTTCGCCGCCGGCGCCAGTCGCCCGGTGATCCGCGGCATGGACGCCCAGCGCGTCAAGCTGGCTGAAAACGGCCTGTCCAGTTCGGACGTCTCGGACGTCGGTCCCGACCATGGCGTGCCGATCGACCCGCTGGCCGCCCAGGATATCGAAGTGGTGCGTGGCGCGGCCACCCTGCGCTATGGCAGCCAGGCGATCGGCGGCGTCGTCAACGTCATCAACAACCGCATCCCGATGAAGCCCATCGACGGGATCGGCGGCGAAGCCACGGCCGCCTACGGCTCCAGCGCCAAGACCGGCGAGGGCACGCTCAGCGTCGATGCGGGGCAAGGTCCGTTCGCCGTGCACTTCGACGGCTTCGGTCGTCGTACCAGCGATTACGACACGCCCGAGGGCCAGCAGTCCAACTCGTGGTTCCACGGCAACGGCTATTCGGGCGGCGCGTCCTATTTCTTCGGCGACGACAGCCGCGTCGGCGCCAGCGGTACGCACTACAAGGCCCGCTACGGCATCCCCGCCGAAGACACCTTCATCAACATGAAGCAGGACAAGGGCGCGTTCGGCGGCTCGTTCAAGTTCGGCGACGGGGTGCTGCAGCGCCTCAATGTCGACGCCGGCTATGCCGACTACACGCACAGCGAGATCGATCCGGCGACCAACCAGGCGCTGTCGACGTTCAACAACAAGGAATGGGACGGCCGCGCGGAGGCCCTGTTCGGCCAGACCGGCTTCCTGTCGGCTTCCGCCCTGGGCGTCCAGTTCCAGGATCGAAAGTTCAGCGCCCTGGGCGAAGGCGCCGACTATCTTAAGCCGACCCACACCGTCAGCACCGCCGGCTTCGCCTTCGTCGAGGCCCCGATCGGTCCGCTGCAGTTCCAGGGCGCGGCGCGCGTTGAGCATGTCCGGATCGACGGCACGCCAGCCTCCGGCGTCGAGACCCGCAAGAAATACACGCCGGTCAGCGTCTCGGCCGGCTTCACCTACCAGGCCTCCGACGCCTTGCGCCTGGGCCTGACCGCCGCCTCGGCCGCGCGCGCGCCGGCCCAGACCGAGCTCTTCGCCATCGGCCCGCACGACGGGCCTCTGACTTACGAGACCGGCGATCCGAACCTGAAGATCGAGCGCGCCAACTCGCTGGAGGCCACGGCGCGCTACAAGATCGGCAACGAAGGCCGGATCGAGGCCTCGGTCTGGGGCGCACGGTTCGACAACTACATCTTTGGCGGCCTGACCGGTCGGATGTGCGACGAGGACGGCGTTTGCGAAGTCGGCGGCGCCGGCGAGCTGAAGGAGCTCAACTACGGCCAGCAGGACGCCAAGTTCTGGGGCGTCGAGGCCAAGGCCTTCTTCCCTCTGGCTTCGGTGGGCGGCGGCAAGCTGTCGGGCCAGGTCCTGGGCGACTATGTTCGGGCCAAGTTCAGCGGCGGCGCCGGCAACGTGCCCCGCATCCAGCCTGGCCGCTTCGGCGGCGGTCTGGAGTGGGACAACGGCGCGGTCGACGCCTCCTTCCTGATCCTGGCGGTCGCGAAGCAGGATCATGTCGGCGTCGCCGATCTGGCGACCGACGGCTACACCTCGGTGGACGCCCAGGTGCGCTGGAAGCCCTTCAAGGCCAAGCCGGGGATCGCGCTGACGCTGGTGGGTCACAACCTGGCCGACGAGACCATCCGCAACGCCACCGCGCTCAACAAGGGTGAGGTCGTGATGCCGGGTCGCGACATCCGTCTGGTGCTGAGCGCCAAGTTCTGACGAGCCAGGCGTCACGGGTCGGCCAGCTTGCCGGCTCGTGACGCCGTCTTCGACTTTTCGGGTCGCATGGTTCTCGATACCGCCCTCGCCGAACGCCCCGTCGCTCCGATCCCCGCAAGCCAGGAGACTTCCATGACCCAAAAACCCGGCGATCCGGACCGCTCGGGCGACGCGGCGTCCAAGCCCGCCGACCCGTCCCGTCGCCGCCTGTTCGGGGCCGTGGCCCTGGCCGGCGTCGCGGGCGCGGCTCTTGGCGCGGAGGAGGCCGACGCCTCGGCCTTCGGCCTTGGGCGCCCCTCGGCGCGCGAGATCGATCGCCGTCTGGCCAAGGCCATCGACACCGTCGTGGTGATCTATGCGGAGAACCGCAGCTTCAACAACCTGTTCGCCGACTTCCCGGGCCTGCGGGAGCCGTTGAAGAGCTTGCCGCCGGAACGGGCGCTGCAGCGCGACCGCGATGGCCGGGTGCTGGATCGCTTGCCGCCGATCTGGGGCGGCCTGGTCCCGCACGAGCAGGTCGTCGAGCACGCCCGCTACCACATCGCCGAGGCGGACCTGCCGCCGCTGGCCAACGCGCCGTTCGCTCTGAAGACCCAGGACGGCGATCCCTTGCCGCACGGGGTCGTCACCCGTGATTTGGTCCATGCGTTCTACCAGAACCAGATGCAGATCAACGGCGGGCGCAACGACCAGTTCGTCGCCTGGGGCGACAGCGGCGCCATGGTCATGGGCCACTATGGCGACGCGGCGGTGAACCTGCGCCTGTGGCGACTGGCCGAGCAATATACGCTCTGCGACAACTTCTTCATGGGCGCGTTCGGCGGCTCGTTCCTGAACCACCAGTATCTGGTGGCCGCCCAGCCCCCGTTCTATCCGGACGCCGAGACCAGCCCGGCCGGAGCGGTGATCGCCCAGGTCGAGGGCGACGATCCCAAGGGCGCGCGGCTGAAGGCCTTGGCGGATTCGCCGGCCAGCGCCTTGGACGGGCGGCCCAGGTTCGCCCCCAGCGCGCTGACGCCCGACTTCTGGGCGGTCAACACCATGGCCCCGCCCTATGCGCCCAGCTGGAGCCAGGACAAGACCGACCCCCGACTGGCCGATCCGTCCCAGCCGATGACCCTCGTGCCGCAGGTTCACGCCACGATCGGCGACCGCCTGAGCGCCAGAGGCGTCGACTGGGCCTGGTACGCCGGCGCCTGGGGCGAGGCCCTGGCCGGCGGCCGGGACGAAGAGGTGTTGTTTCCGGCCAAGCCGAACTTCCAGGCTCACCACCAGCCGCTGAACTATTTCAAGAGTTTCGCGCCGGGGACGGCCGAGCGCGCCAAGCGGCTGCTGGACGCCGGCCTGGGCGACGGCCCCCGCACCAATCGGTTCCTGGCCGACGCCGCGGCCGGGCGCTTGCCGGCGGTGAGCTTTTACAAGCCGCAGGGCGACCTCAACATGCACGCCGGCTATTCGGACGTGGACGCGGGCGACCGCCATATCGCCCGGGCCATCGACGCCCTCAAGAGCGGGCCGCAATGGGACAAGATGCTGGTCATCGTCACCTTCGACGAGAATGGCGGCTGGTGGGACCACGTGGCGCCCCCCAAGGGCGATCGCTGGGGACCGGGCACCCGGATTCCCGCGCTGATCGTCTCCCCGCACGCCCGCAAGGGCCACGTCGACCACACCCTCTATGACACCGGTTCGATCCAGCGGTTCCTCAATCGCCGCTTTGGCCTGGAGCCGCTGCCGGGCGTCGTCGCGCGCGACCAGGCCATGTTGGCGGCGGGCGGTGTCGCGCCGGGCGACCTGACCGCGGCCCTGGCTCTATGAGCGCCCCGGGTCCGGAAGCCTGACCGGCCGCGCAGGGGGGGGCGCCGAGAGTCCCTAGGCCAGTCGCACGCCCGGCCGCCCGGCCTCGACCGCGAACCGTTGCAAGGTCCGCACCGCGGCCTTCGGATTCTTGCGATCCGAAATCGCCTGGAAGCGCGTCTCTATGCGCGCGTGGGTCAGGGTCAAGCTCGCATAGCCGTTGGTTTCCAGATCCACGAACCGGACATGGGGATTGAGCCGCTGGGCGTCGGCGAAGGCTGTCTTGGGCGGTCCTTCCTGGCTGATGGCGGCGGCGACGAACTCGCTGGCCACCGGAGCGGCGACGGCCTTGTCGAAGTCGGTTTTCAGGTCGGTGGCCCAGAACGAGTGGATGTCCCCGCCCAGAAACACCGGATTGGGCGCCTTGGAGGCGGCCACGGCGCCGAGCATCCGAGAGCGGTTGGCCTCATAGCCGTCCCAACCGTCGGTGAAATGGCCCATCAAACCATCCTTGCCGGCCTGCTTGAGCGGCGCGACCAGCAGGTCCTGGACGATCATCGTCCAGCGGGCGTCCGCGCGCCGGAAACCGTCATAGAGCCAGCGCTCCTGCTTGGCGCCCAGCATGGTGCGGCTCGGGTCGGAAAGGTCGGCGCAGGTTTCGGGCGCGACGTGGCCGCGACGGGTGTCGGGCAGGGCGCAGGGTTGGATGGTGCGATATTGCCGGCCGTCCAGCACCGTGAACTCGGCCAGATCGCCATAGCGCAGGCGGTCGTAGATGCGCATGTCGGGCCCGTGCGGCGCTGAGCGCCGGCGCAGCGGCATGTGCTCGTAGAAGGCGCGATAGGCGGCCGCGCGGCGCTTGAGGAAGTCGGCCGTCGAGGTCGCCACGTTCTGGGACCAGCGGTTCGAATAGTCGTTCTGAACCTCGTGGTCGTCCCAGGTCATCAGGCAGGGGGCGACCGCGTGCAGGGCCTGCAGGTCGGGATCGGTCTTGTAGAGGGCGTAGCGGTTACGGTAGCCGGCCAGGTCGACCACCTCATCCTGTCGGTCATGGGCGCGGACCGTGCGGCCCTTGGCCCGGTCGCCGCGATAGCTGTACTCGTAGATGTAGTCGCCCAGGAACAGCACCAGGTCCGGGCGCTCCTCGGCGATGTGGCGGTAGGCCGAGAACCAGCCCAGCTCCCAGTGGGCGCAGGTGGCCATCGCCACGGTTAGCCGCTCCAGGTGGTCGCCGGGCGCCGGCGCGGTGCGCGCCTGGCCAACCGGGCTTTGGTGACCCTGGGCGGTGAAGCGGTACCAGTAGGGCCGCCCCGAAGGCAGGCCGCCGACCTCGAGGTGCACCGCGTGGGCGAACCGTGCGTCGGCAGTCGTCCGGCCGGCCCGGATGACCTGGCGCATGGTCTCGTCCGCGGCGATTTCCCAGAGCACCGACACGGGCGTGTCCAAGCCGCCACGGCCGTCGGCCGCCAGGGGGGCAGGCGCCAGCCGCGTCCAGATGACGAAACCGTCCGGGGTGGGATCGCCGCTGGCTACGCCAAGGGTGAAAGGGGTCTTGGCCGCGGTCGGACCTTCGCGCGCCAGGGCCGGAGCGCCCGCCGCGAGGAGCGCGCCGCCACCGAGCACGAGCAACTGGCGGCGATCAATGTGGGGAGAGCGCATCGAGACTCCTCGCGGTGAGACCCGGCGCTTTAAGCATGGGTGTTATAACATAACAATAGCGCTTGCCGCTCCTGGCGCCTGCGGTTATCAATGTTATATTATAACACTTTTTGGATGTCCCGATGATCGAGGTTCCAACCGCGCCGCGTCCAAAACGGGTCGATAGGCGCCTGCCGGTCACCGTGCTGTCGGGGTTCCTGGGCGCGGGCAAGACCACCCTGCTGAACCACGTGCTGGGCAACCGCGAGGGCAAGAAGGTCGCGGTGATCGTCAATGACATGAGCGAGGTCAATATCGACGCCACGCTGATCGCCGAAGGACGGGCCGATCTGTCACGCACCGACGAGACCCTGGTGGAGATGTCCAATGGCTGCATCTGCTGCACCCTGCGAGAGGACCTGCTGGCCGAGGTTCGTCGACTGGCCGCCGAGCGGCGCTTCGACTACCTGCTGATCGAGTCCACGGGCGTCTCCGAGCCAATGCCTGTGGCGGCGACCTTCGACTTCCGTGACGAGGCTGATCAAAGCCTGTCGGACGTGGCGCGGCTCGACACCATGGTCACGGTCGTCGACGCCTTCAACTTCCTGCGCGACTACGCCTCGCGCGACCGCTTGGCCGATCGCGGCGAGACGGCGGGGCAGGGCGATGACCGCACGGTCGTGGACCTGCTTGTCGAACAGGTCGAGTTCGCCGACGTCATCGTGCTGAACAAGACCGACCTCGTGTCGGCCGACGACCTGGGGCGGTTGCGCGGCATCATCGCCACCTTCAATCCACAGGCGCGGATCGTCGACGCCGAGCAGGGCGCGGTGGCGCTGGACACCGTCCTCGACACCGGCCTCTTCAGCTATGAGCGCGCCCAGGGCGCGGCAGGCTGGCAGAAGGCCCTGATGGGCGAGGTCCTGCCCGAGACCGAGGAATACGGCATAGGTCACTTCGTCTACCGCGCGGCCAAGCCCTTCCATCCGGAAAAGCTCAAGGCGTGGATGGACAGGGAATGGCCTGGAGTAATCCGCTCCAAGGGCTTCTTCTGGCTGGCCACGCGATACGATCGGGTGGGCGGCTGGAGCCAGGCCGGCGCGGTCACCCAGTGCGGACCCCACGGTCGCTGGTGGGCCACCGCGCCGCGCGCGCAATGGCCCGACGATCCGGCGTGGCGAGGGGCGATCGAGAAGGTCTGGAAGCCCAGGCACGGCGATCGTCGCCAGGAGATCGTCCTGATCGGCCAGGACATGGACCACGCGGCGCTGACGCGCGGTTTCGACGATTGCCTGCTGTCGGACCTGCAGTTCGGCTTCGGGCCCAAGGCCTGGGCCAAGCTTCCGGATCCTTTCCCGTCATGGGACTAGCCGCCAGCCCTGTCGCCCCGCCCGATGACGGGGAGCCGAGCCCGGCCTGGGTGGCGTCGGTGATTGGGGGTGAGCCTGGAGGACGCCGAATGGCTGCTGGTCCTCTACCGGTTCGCCCCGCCGCAAGCCTTCGAAGAGGGCGAGCCGGGCGAGGGGCGCCGGCGGTTCTATTTTTGTGAGCCGTTGTGACCCCGCGGACCCTCATTGAGGCAGGCAACCTCTTCCGCCGCCGCAGAGCGAGACGTTTGCGACGGATGAAACCCGATGAGGCCGCCGTCTACTGGATCGTCCTCCGGGATTCGCGAGGTCTCGGGCAGGCCGAGGCGGCGGCGTTCGAAGCCTGGCTCGCGCTCGACACCAACCGGCAGGCGTATCGCCAGGTGCTGGCGACGTGGACAGCCCTGGATGGCGCTCGCGTCTGAAGCCCGAGGATCACCGGCGATCAGGCCTTCTCCGGCCAGTTCACCCCTTGCCGCCAGCCCTCGAGGGCGCCAGCCGAACTTGGCGTCGATGGCCTTCCGCAAGCCGGCGCGGCCCGCCGCCATGACCCTTGGGCGGGGACCGAAACTTAACCCCGATCCGATGGAATAGAACGCGCCGGGGCGGCGTCTCACGTTCAATGCGCGCCATCAACAGCCAAACTGCGGGCCGAGCACGCCCTGTTCGCCCCAGGTTCCGGTTTCGGCGTGAAACGGTGATGGGCGCGCGCTTTGGCCCAAGGCCTCGTCGCCGACTGGACAGGCGGCGCGGTTGCGCGTAGGCGAGCGCCCATGGGACTGGGGTGGTCACGTTTGACTCGGATGCAGGCGCGCCTTGGCGCGCTGCTGACCGTCTGCGCGATCGCCGTGCGGGTCTTGATCCCGGCCGGCTACATGGTCGCGCCGACCCAGGGGCAGGGCGGTCTGCCCGCGATCGTCATCTGTACGGCCCAGGGCGCCAAGACCGTCGCGGTCGACGCCAGCGGTGTCGTCCAGGACGATCAAGGCGCCCCCAAGCCGGCCGACGGCAAGGCCAATCCCGACCATGGCTGCGTCTTCGCCGGCGCCGTCACGCCATTGCCGGTTCCCAGCCTGACCCTGGCCCCCGCCGAAACCTTCGTCTCCCTCTCGCAGATCGATCTGCCGCTCGCCCATCAGCGCCCCGGCCTGGGCCTGGCCGCTCCGCCGCCGTTCAAGACCGGACCACCCGCCATCGTCTGACGCCCATCGCCGCCGGCCGCCTCGCGCGCCGGCCCCTTGACGTTCGACGATTGGAATTTTCATGTCCTCCCTGCTTTGCCGCGCCGTTTCGGCGCGCGCCCTGCTGGCCGCGCTCGCGGTCAGCCCCGCCGTCCTGCCCGCTCTCGCCCTGCCTGCACCCGCCTTGGCTGACGACCGTGTCGCCGTAGCGGCCGATCCCGCCGACACCACGCCCTCGGAAGTCGATCAGGTCCTGGTCGTCGGGCGCGGCGACAAGCCGGTCACCGTCGTGCCGCGCGGCCTGGCCGTGTCCCTGGGCCAGACCGAGTTCGAGGCGATCAACGCGGTCAATGTCGAAGACCTGATGAAGTACGCGCCCGACTTCTTCGTGCGCAAACGCTTCGCCGGCGACGACAACGCCGTGGTCGCCCTGCGGGGGACCAACACCGTCCAGAGCGCCCGCACCATCGTGCTGGTCGACGGCTTCCTGGTCTCCAACTTCCTGGGCAATCGCTACGACTATCCGCCCAAGTGGAATGTTGTCGGGCCGGCCGAGGTGCGCCAGTTCGACATCGTCTACGGACCCTATTCGGCCCGCTACGGCGGCAACTCGATGGGCGGGGTGATCTCGGTGACCACCCGCGAGCCCGAGCCCGGCCGCGAGGTCTACGCCAACGCCCAGACCATGATCATGCCGTTCAAGGAGTACGGCTTTGATCAGACCTTCAAGGGCTATAGCGCCGAGGGCGGGATCTCCTACAAGCAGGACGACGGCCCGTGGAGCGTGCGTGGCGGCTTCCGGCACTTCGAGAACACCGGCCAGTCGATGACCTACAACCTGCTGTCGGCGACGACCGGAACGGGCACGGCCGTGACCGGCGCCTACAATGACAGCCGCCTGGCCACGCCGGTGTTCGGCGGCGCTTCGCCGGTGCATGTGATCCAGGACCAGCTGCGGCTGCGGGTGGGCTATGCGGCCAGCAACGGCTGGGACATCCAGGCCCTGGGCTTCGCCTGGAAGACCAACCAGGACCTCACCAATCCGCGCAGCTGGCTGGTCGATGCGTCGGGCAAGCCGGTCTATCAGGGCAAGGTCAGCTATGGCGGCAGGACGTGGAACGCCACGGGCCTGACCTTCTCCGAGACCGACCGCACCGAATATCTGGCCGGGCTGAAGCTGGCCGGTCCGCTGGCCGGGTGGAAGGCCGCCATCAACCTGTCGCGATACTGGATCCCCGATCAGGATGCGCGCACCTCCAACGACTACGCCACGGGCGCGTCCAACGGCGCCGGCACGCAAAGTCGCCAGACCAAACCCGGCTGGTGGACGGGCGACGCCACCTTCGATCGCGCCTTTGGCAAGCACGAGATCGGCCTTGGCCTGAACGCCAACCTCTACGAGGCCGGGACCGACACCTACACCACCACCAACTGGCACACGGCGACCGCGCCGGTCTATTCGACCTCGACCTATGGCAAGACCAGCCTGTGGGGCGTCTGGGCCGAGGACGCCTATGACCTGGACGGCAACTTCGTCCTGACCGGCGGCTTGCGCTTCGACAGCTGGCGGGCCTTCGACGGCGGCATCGGCAAGCGGGTGAGCGGCGCGCGCGTCGATAGCGCCTATCCGGAACGCGACGAGACCTCGGTCAGCCCGAAGCTCTCGCTGCAAGGCCAGCTTCCGGGCGACTTCGAACTGCAGGTCAGCCTGGGGACGGCCAAGCGCTTTCCGACCGTCGGCGAGCTCTATCAGGGCCGGTTCGACGACATCACCCGCCAGATCGATCCGACCAGCTATGACCCCAACCTGAAGGCCGAAAAGTCCAAGGACGCCAATCTCATCCTGCGGCGCACCTTCGGGAAGGTCCGCTCGACGACCAGCCTGTTCTATCAAGACATCGACGATGCGATCTTCAGCTTCAGCGGGCTGAACCAGTACGGCACGGTGATCTCGTCCTACAAGAACGTCGACAAGGTCCGGCAGTACGGTCTGGAACTGATCCTGGAAGCCTCGGACGTCCTGATCCCGGGGCTGGACATCGACGCCAATGTCACGCGGATCGACGCCAAGACGATCAGGAACGCCGCCAACACCGCCGCCGAGGGCGTGAAGTTCCCGCGCATCCCCGATTGGCGCTCCAGCGGCAATGTCCGCTATCGGATCAGCGACGGCCTCAAGGCCTCCTTGGGCTGGCGCTACGCCTCGCGACCGAACTCCGACCTCTTTGGCCTGTCGCGCGGCGACGCCTACGGCTTCCAGACCGAGTACTTCACGGTCGATACGCGGGTGTCCTGGAACGTCACGCAGAAGGCCCAGCTCAGCGTCGGGATCGACAACCTGTTCAACGACCAAGCCTACGTCTCGCACCCGCTGCCGCAGCGGACCTTCGTCGTCGACATCAAGACCAAGTGGTAGGAGCCTGATCCCATGACCGCTTCCAGCCCGGCCTTGGCCAAGGCCCGACGGACGATCTTCGACTACCGCGCGATCTGGCGCTGGCACTTCTATGCCGGGCTGTTCTGCGCGCCGTTCATCGTCATCCTGGCGATCACCGGCTCGATCTATCTGTTCAAGCCGCAGGTCGAGGCTTGGCTGGATCGGCCCTATGACCACCTGACGCTGACGGGCAAGCCCGTCAGCGCCCAGGCCCAGGTCGACGCGGCCCTCAAGGCCGTGCCGGGCTCTCGCCTGCGCACCTACGAGGTGCGGCGCGAGGCCGATGACGCCGCCCGCGTTGTGGTGGGCAAGCAGGGCGAGAACATCCTCGTCTATGTCCACCCCGAGACCCTGCAAGTGCTGAAGGTGATCAACGAGAACGATCGCCTGATGGATATCGACAAGACCATCCATGGCGAGCTGCTGATGGGCGACAATGGCTCGATCCTGGTCGAGCTGGCCGCCTGCTGGGCCATCGTCATGGTGGTCACCGGCCTCTATCTGTGGTGGCCGCGTCAGGCCCAGGGCCTGGGCGGCGTGCTCTATCCACGCCTGGGTCGCGGCTCGAAGCTGTTCTGGCGCGACATCCACGCGGTGACCGGCGTGTGGATCTCCAGCCTGGCGCTGTTCCTGCTGCTGACCGGCCTGCCTTGGGCCAAGGTCTGGGGCGACAGCTTCAAGGAGGTCCGCAAGCTGACCGGCACGGCGGTGGCCAAGCAGGACTGGTCCAACGGCCGCGCCGGCGAGAAGGCCGAACGCAAGGCGATCGACGCTTCGGCCGGGTCCGAACATGCCGGACATATGGCCGGCATGGATATGGCCGGGATGGACATGGGCGGCATGGACATGTCGGCCATGTCCGTGGAAGCGACGCCCGCCCTCGACCGCATGGCCGCGACGGTGCGGGCCATGAACCTGCCGCCGCCGGTGCTGATCGCGCCGCCCTCCAACCAGAAGGGCCGCAACGCCTCGCCCGACTGGACCGCGCGGTCGGATACGCCCAACCGGCCCCAGCGCGTGACCCTGACGCTGGATCCCGACACGGCCCAGGTTGTCCGCACCGAGACGTTCTCCAGTCGGCATCCGATAGACAAGGTGATCGGCTACGGCATCGCCGCCCACGAAGGCCAGCTGTTTGGCCTGGCCAACCAGATTCTCGGCGTTTTGACCGCCATCGGCCTGATCACCCTCAGCATCAGCGGCGTGGTCATTTGGTGGCGCCGGCGGCCGGACGGTCAGTTGGGGGCGCCGCCGGCCTTGCCGGAAGGCCGCATCGCCACGGGCGTCGGCGTGCTGATCGTGGTGTTCGGCGTTCTGCTGCCGGTGCTGGGGATCTCGATGATCGCCATCGCTCTGATCGAGCGCCTGGCGCTGCGGCGCATCCCTGGCGTTCGCCATTGGCTGGGTCTGCGTCCAGCGGGGGGAGGGACATGAACGTTCATCTCCAACTGACGCCGGCCTTGGCTTGATGGTCGCGCCGAACGGGAGCTTGGCGCGGAGCCTGACCCTCGGGCACGGCCCAAAATTTTCCCCGACCCGATGGAATAAAACGCGCTGGGGCGGCGTCTCACGTTCAATGCGCGCCATCGAACGCCGAACTGGAGATCACCTTGCCTCGCGTCCCAAGCTCTTCGAACCTCCTCTGGACGCCGATCCTTGTCGCGGCGAGCCTGGGCTGGGCCGCGCCGCTGGCGGCAAGCACCCTGGCCGACAGCTTCATGTCGGAGAATGACGCGGCCATGAGCAGGATGATGGCCGCCATGGACATCAAGCCGACCGGCGACGTGGACCGCGACTTCGTTGAGATGATGATCCCCCACCACCAGGGCGGCATCGACATGGCGGTGGCAGAGCTGCGCTACGGCAAGAACGAGCAACTGCGCCGGGTGGCCCAGGAGATCATCGTCGAGCAACAGCAGGAGATCGCCGCCATGCGATTGGCGCTGGGCGATCCGCTGCCGCCGGCCGGCGCCGCGCCGACCGGGCCGCCGCCCGCCACGCCTCATGCCCACGCCGCTCCCGCCCGGGATCACTAGGATGAAGACCTCACTCTTCGGGCTGTCCATCCTGGCCGCCAGCGCTCTGTCGGCCGCCGCCTTCGCCGGCCAGGCCCCCGGCAAGGCCGGCGCCGCCGACATCGCCATCAGCCATCGCGACCGCGTCTACGCCGCCGAGCAGTTCTCCAACACCGTGTCGGTCACCGATCCGGTCGACAACAAGCTCTTGGGCGTGATCCGACTGGGCGATCCGTCGCCGGGCAATTTCAGTCCACTCTACAGGGGCCAGGTGCTGGTGCACGGCATGGGCTTCTCGCCCGACCATAGGACGTTGGCGGTGGTGTCGATCGGCTCCAACGCGGTGACCTTCATCGACACCGCCACCAACGCGGTCAAGCACACCACCTATGTCGGCCGCGCCCCGCACGAGGCGTTCTTCACGCCCGACGGCAAAGAAGTGTGGGTGACGGTCCGCGGCGAGAACTATGTCGCGGTTCTCGACGGGACGACCTTCGAGGAGAAGAGCCGCATCGTCACCGCGGCGGGGCCGGGCATGACGATCTTTTCGCCCGACGGCCAGTACGGCTATGTCTGTTCATCGTTCAATCCCGAGACCGCCGTGATCCGTGTGGCCGACCATCAGGTGGTCGGCAAGGTGGTCCAGCCCAGCCCGTTCTGCCCCAACATCGCCGCCTCGCCGGACGGCCAGCAGGTATGGTTCACCCTCAAGGACGTGGGCAAGGTTGTGGCCTTCAACGCCCGGCCGCCGTTCAACGTCCTGAAGGTCATCGACACCGGCCCGATCACCAACCACGTCAATTTCGTCCGCAACGCCAAAGGGCAGTTCGCCTATGTGACGATCGGCGGCCTCAATCAGGTTCAGGTCTTTCGCACCGACGACTTCAGCAGGATCGCCACCATCCCGGTCGGCAAGCTGCCGCACGGGATCTGGCCGTCGGGCGACGGAACGCGCGTCTATGTGGGTCTCGAGAACGCCGATGAGCTGGCGGTGATCGACACCGTCGACAACAAGGTGATCGCCAACGTTCCGATCGGCCAGGCCCCCCAGGCGCTGACCTATGTCCCGAACGCCGTGCCCGAGGGGCCTGGCGTTCAGAACCTGCAGCCGCTGGGCGCCGCCGGACAAGCCGCCCATCTGACCCTGGCGGCCGTTGGCGGCCCGGCGGGTTCCACGCCGACCAGCGTCAGCCTGTTCGACCAGGGCCTGATCCAGGTCGTGCAGGCCTCGGTTACGGGCCTTGCGCCCAAGTCGCCCTATGTGCTGGCCCTGTCGACCCAGGCCGACGGGGGCGGTGCGCTGCAGCCGCTGGCCAACTTCATGACCAATCCGGCCGGCTCGGCGATCGTCAACGCCATCGGCCCCATCCGGCAGTTGGTTCACGCTAGCCAACCCGACCAGCGGCGCTACCTTGTGATCGCGGCCGGCGGGCCGAGCGCGCCCGGCGCGCCGGTGCAAGTCCAGGCTCCGTGAGGCTTTGGGCGAGGGCGTCACCATGGACAACATGATTGCTCTGATCGAGCCGTCGATCCCCAGCCTGCGACGCTATGCGCGCTCTCTCGTGCGCGACACGTCGGAGGCCGACGATCTCGTCCAGGACTGCCTCGAACGCGCCATCCGTCGCTGGGGACAACGACGCGGGAATAGCGATACGCGAAGCTGGCTGTTTTCGATCCTGCATAATCTGGCGATCAGCCGCTGGCGACAAATCCAGCGGCAAGGGCGGCATATGGCGATCGACGACGCCACGGACGCGGCCCTGTCCCAGCCCGCGAACCAATCCGACGGAATGGATCATGCCGATCTGATACGCGCCCTTGCGGACCTGTCGCCTGATGATCGTGCGGTGCTCCTGCTGGTCGGCGTCGAACAACTGACCTACGCCCAAACCGCCGCGGTGTTGGGTGTTCCGATCGGCACGGTGATGTCCCGGCTCTCCAGGGCGCGCGAACGCCTGGCCCGACGCATCGCCGCCCCTGTCATCACCACCCAACGCGCACACCTGCGGAGGATCAAATGAGCGCGCCTCGTCCGATCAGCGAAGATGACCTGCAGGCCTATGTCGATCAGGTCTTGGACGATGGCCGCCGAGCGGAGGTCGCTGACTATTTGCGCCTTCACCCCGAGACGGCGCGTCGGATCGAGGGTTACATCGTCCAGCGCGACGCTCTTCGGATCGCGCTTGCGCCGATTGTCGAGGAGCCGATCCCGCCGGAACTGGGCGTTCGCGCCCTGGCCGAAGCTCGACGCGCGCGCTTGATGATCTGGCGCCCCGCCGTGGCGGCCGCGATGCTGCTCTGTCTAGGCGGCGTGGGCGGATGGGCGGCGCGCGCGGTGTTCGCGCCCCCGGTCAATGGCGTTGGCGCGCTGGCGCGCGAGGCGGCCGACAATTATCGCGTCTACGCGTCCGACGTTCATCGCCCTGTCGAGATGGGGTCAGCGCAAAAGGCCGACCTGGTTCGCTGGGTTTCGAGCCGCCTGCATAGCCCGGTCGAGGTCCCCGATTTGCAGTCGGCTGGCTACCGGTTCATCGGTGGTCGCCTGGTGACGACGCCGCATGGTCCAGCCGCTATGTTCCTCTACGAGGACGGCGCCGGTGAGCGGTTGGCGGTGATGGTCCGACCGATGAAGGTGCAGAAGAACACCGCCATGTCGGAGCAGAGCGATGGCGGCCTGGGCGGCGTTTCCTGGGCGACCGACGGCGTCGGCTACAGCCTCGTCGCGCCGACCGCGCCAAAGTCACTCCATCCCCTCGCCAACGAAGTGCGTAGGCAGGCGGAGGCGGTGATCTGATCATTGGCGGCTTGCCGTCCGGTCTGCCTGGGCGCGCAAGGACCCGACATCCGCCGGCGCGACCTACCGGGCGCCTTGCGTCTACCTTGCACGGATGACGCCGTCGGCGCCGCTGATCCTGGTCGGGACCTCTTGATCGCGCGCGCCGGCTTCGACACCTAGGTCTCGCCGGTCAGGTCCCGCCGAACTTTTTCAAGCTCCTCGGCATAGCGCCGCGTGGCGTGGGCCTCCGACACCAGGCCGATCACCCGCCGCTCGGCGTCGACCACGGCCAACTCGTCGGCCTCGGTGCTATCGAACGCGCGCATCACGTCCTTGATCGACTGATCCGGCGTCAGGGCCGCGTCTGGATTGACCGCCAGCACCGAGACCGGTCGCTCGTCGCCGCCAGGGTCGGCGTAGGCCAGGGCGGTGACGATCATCCCGGCGTAGTGTTCGGCCTCGTCGACCATCACCACCCGCCGCGTCGAGCCGAGTGGAAAGCGACGGCGAAACTCCGCCAAGGTCGTCGCCGACGACGTGGTCTGCACGTCCTTGCGCATCATCCGACCCGCCGTCAGCGGCCGCAGCCAGCTGACGTCATGGGCGCTGCGGATGGTCTCGCCGCGCAGGTGCAGCCGCCAGGTCGAGAAGGAATAGCCGAAGGTTTCGCGCACGATGGTGCTGGCGATCAGCGAGGCCACAAGAGCCGCGGCCGTCACCGAAAAGTCGCGTGTCGCCTCCAGGACGAGGAACGACATGGTCAAGGGGCCGCCGACCACGGCCACCGCCAAGGCCGCCATGCCCACCAGGGCCGCCACGGTCGGATCCAAACCCGGCAACCACGGGGCCAGTACGGACAGGGCCGAGAAGATCTGTCCGATCAGAGCGCCCAGGAAGAGCGAAGCGAAGAAGAGTCCGCCCCGAAAGCCAAAGCTCAAGGACAGCACCGAGGCCAGGGCCTTGAGGGCCACCAGCATCAGCAGGGTCTTGAGGCCAAGGTCCGAGATCAGGTCCAGATGCAATGCTCCGTGTCCGGACGACAGGATCTGGGGCGTGATCATCGCCAGGCCCGCCAGCGCCACGCCCCCCGCGGCGGGGCGCCATCCCCGCGGCAGGCCGCTGCGCGCCACGCCACGCTCGGCCAGGGCCACCAGGCGCATCAGGCCTATGCCGACCGCCGCGCAGATCAGGCCCAATAGCGCGTAAAGGCCATAGTCGAGCCAGGACTGAATCGCCGGCGTCGTCGTCCTGAGCAGATAGGGAATAGCGCCCATACGACCCGCCACCAGCGCCGCGGCCAGGGCCGCGGCGGCGACCGGCGCCAGGTTGGCGACGGTGTAGGCTCCGATGACGATCTCGAACGCGTAGAAGGCGCCGGTGAGGGGGGCGCCGAACGCCGCGGCGATGGCCGCGCCCGCGCCGGCCCCCACCAGGGTGCGCATGTCGGCGCGGCGCAGGTTGAGCTTCTGGCCCGCGAACGAGGCGACGGCTGCTCCGGCCTGGGCATAGGCCGCCTCCAGCCCCACCGAGGCGCCAAAGCCGTTGGAGATCAGGGTCTGGACACAGATAAAGGCGCTGTCCTTCAGCGACAGGCGACCACCGTGGAGCGCGTTGGCCTCGACCGGGTCGACCGCCGGTCGCGGTCGATAGGTCAGCCAAGCCCAGGTCAGCAGGCCAAGCACCAGCCCGCCCAGCGGAATCGACAGCACACGCCAGGGCGCGATGGCGCTCTGGGCGCTCAGTCGCTCATCCAGATTGATGCCGAACAGCAGCCCTTGCAGTCCATGGGCGAGCTTGGCTTGCAACACCGCCAGCGCCCCCGCCGCCGCGCCGATCAGGACCGCCACCGCGATCAGCCACAGTTCGCTGGAGCGGGTGCGCCGCCGCAGCCAGCCCAGCCAGCGGGTCGCGGAGGGGGCGGGCAGTGGGAGCGGCAGGGGCATGACGGGCTCGACAAGCGGCGGATCGGCAAACCCAAGCCGCGCCGGACGCGCCCACGGGGGGATCCGAGAGCGGCTTGCCAGGCCTCATAACCGGCGTAAGTTCTACTAACGCACTGCGTAGACGGTGTGGTAAGACCTCGTCAATGAGGCTGGGAGACGGGCGCGAGGAGCATCCCAAGAGTCCGGAGGGAACTTTGACCCCGACGAGGCGCCGAACTTGGCGCGGTCGATCAGGGTATAGGCCGAACGCGCGCCCAAAGACGGGGGCGCCTCCCTTTGTGCCAAGTCTGACTTACAATGGGGCCTTCTGGCGCATGACGTTGCGGCGCTGTCATGAAGCCGTCCGGGCTCTGTCGTAAAGCCTGGTCGCGTTAGGCTGTGGAGGCGGATCTTGCGAGCACACCGTTTGGGACGCCTTGGCGTCCCCGCGACGAACCTGGCCCTGGTGGCCGTGGGCTTCGCGGCGCGTTGGGCGCTCGATCCGGTATTCGGCGCCAATCATGCCTATACCGTCTTCTATCCCGTCGTTCTGATCAGCGCCTATGTGCTGGGCGCCAGGTCCGCCGTGATCGCCGCGGTTCTGTCGGCGGCGATCGGCTATTTGCGCTTCGCCCAGCCCGAGTTCGAGATCAAGGCGGATCTGGACTCGCTGACCTCGCTGCTGTTCTTCGCCACGACCTCGGCGGTGGCGATCTATTTCATCACCGGCATGGCGCGCGCGATGGCGGCGACCAAGGCCGCCCAGGCCAAGGCCGAGGAACTGGCTCAGGCCCACGCCGGCCTTTTTGGCGAGCTGAACGAGCGGGTGACCAACCATCTGCAGCTGGTCGCGGCGATCCTGCGGCTTCAGGCGCGCGACGAGCCCGACAAGGCCGTGGCGCGCGCCTTGGCCGAGGCTTCGGCCCGCACGATGCTGATTTCCAAGACCCATCGCAGCTTCGCTGGCGAAGCTGGGGGCTCGCTCGACTTCGACGCCTTCGCCCGTCAACTGCTCGACGCGACCCTGTCGGCGCGCGAGCACCCGCCCGTGCGCATCGAGTTCGAGCGCGGCGGACTATGGCTTTCGACCGAGCAGGCTACCTCCGTGGCCCTGGTGCTGCTGGAGTGTCTCAATGTCCGTCTGGCCGCCGACGATCCGGGCCTCATGCGCATCAGCCTGCGCGGCGATCGCGGCATGGGCAAGCTGCGCATCACCGAGATCGAACGGCCGCTTGACCCGCTCGCGGTGGCTGACGGGGACACGGCCATGATCCAGGCCATGGTCGAACAGCTGCGGGGCCGCTTCAGCTCGCGCAGCGCCGCCGAGGGGCGGGTCTCCGAGCTGACCTTTCCGTTGGAGGGCGGCGTCCATGGCGTGCGCGAGGCGCCCTCGACCCTGCACTAGGGGAGGGCTTGGTCCGAGTCATTGTAAGTTCAACTTCCCGCGCTAGACATGGATCATGTCGGACAGACCACCGCCCTTTACCGCCCTGCGCGCCGTCGAGGCCGCCTCGCGCCACCGCAGCTTCACCTCGGCGGCGCGCGAGTTACAGATCACCCACAGCGCGGTCAGTCAGTCGATCCGCCGGCTCGAGTTGGATCTCGGCACGCGTCTGTTCGAGCGCAAGGGCGGGGCCATGGAGCCGTCCTCGGCGGCCCTGCGTCTGGCCCAGACCTATTCGGAAGCTCAGGAGTCGCTGAGCCGGGCCATGCGCGAGGTGCTGGGCTCGCAAACCGGCGCGGTTCTGGGGATCGCCATGCCGGCGGTCCTGGGGCGGCTGTGGTTCTCGGCCAAGATCGCTCGGCTCAATGAGGCCTTGCCTGACGTCGAGGTGCAGGTCTCAACCCGCGAAGGCGGGGAGGGCGCGGACATTGCCCTGGCCTGGAGTTCGAAGGCGGTCGAGGGCGCTCTGTGTGAACTTTCCTACCTGCCGCTGTGCGCGCCGGCCTTGGCCGCCAAGCTCGATGTGGCCCAGCCGAAGGCCTTGCTCCGCTCACCGCTGATCGCCGATGCGCCCGATGGTTGGGGTCTATGGGCGGCGCGCTGGGCGCCGAGCGCCAAGGCCCCGCGCGTCCATCTCTTCGACGATCCGGCCATGGCTCTGGACGCGGCGGTTCAAGGCGGCGGCATCGTGCTCAGCAACGTGTTCGCCGCCGAATCCTATCTGGCCTCCGGACGCCTGGCGGCCTTGGGCTTGGAAGTCTCGGCCGGACAGTGGCTGACGGCGCGCGTCCAGGCCTCGCCGCAAACCGCCGAGGCGGCCGAGCGGTTCGTCATGTGGCTACGCCTGGAACTGCGCCGCAGCCAGGCTCTGGCCCAAGGCCACGCGCCGCGCGGCGAATGATTGTTCGTTAGGTGAACTTACTTCGCGTCGCGTGACTGTTATATTTTCCGTCTAAGTCCCAATCCGGAAGCGGCCCTCTGCTGGCGCCCGAGGAGATGACGGATGTTGAAGACGCTCACGGCCGCCCTGGGTGTGGCCCTTCTGGCCGGTACGGCCGTTCAAGCCGGTGACATTTCCGGCGCCGGCGCGACGTTCCCCGCGCCGATCTACGCCAAGTGGGCCGAGACCTATAGGGCTCAGACGGGCGCGGGCCTGAACTACCAAGCCATCGGCTCGGGCGGCGGCATCAAGCAAATCAAGGCCAAGACCGTGGCCTTCGGCGCGTCGGACAAGCCGCTGAAACCCGAAGAACTGAACGGCGCGGGCCTGATGCAGTTTCCCACCGTGATGGGTGGCGTGGTCCCGGTCGTCAACCTGCCGGGCGTCAATCCCGGCCAGCTGCATCTGACCGGCTCGGTCCTGGCCGACATCTATATGGGCGCGATCACCAAGTGGAACGATCCGCGCATCGCCGGCGCCAACAAGGGCGTCAAGCTGCCGGCCCTGCCGATCACCGTCGTCCACCGCTCGGACGGTTCGGGCACCTCGTTCCTCTTCACCTCGTACCTGTCGATGAAGAGTCCGGCCTGGCAATCGAAGGTCGGCGCCAGCGACTCGGTGCAGTGGCCCGTCGGCCTGGGCGGCAAGGGCAATGACGGTGTCTCGGCCTTCGTCAAGCAGACGATCGGCGCGATCGGCTATGTCGAATACGCCTACGCCAAGCAGAACAAGGCCACCTACGTGCTGGTGCAGAACAAGGCCGGCCAGTTCCCGGCTCCGACCGCGGCCAACTTCGCCGCCGCCGCCGCCGGCGCCGACTGGGCCAAGGCCCCGGGCAACTATCTGCTGCTGCTGGACGAGCCGGGCGCCAAGTCCTGGCCGATCACCGGCGCGACCTTCATCCTGGTCTACAAGAAGCAGGACGACGCGGCTCAAGGCCAGTCGGTGCTGAAGTTCTTCGACTGGGCCTACAAGAACGGCGACGGCGCGGCCGGCGCGCTCGACTACGTGCCCATGCCCGCCTCGGTGAAGGCCATGATGCGCAAACAGTGGGCCGCGATGGTCAAGGGGCCGGACGGCAAGCCCGTCTACGTCTCCAAGTAAGCCTCAGACCTCGACCTTCTGCCGGGCGGGAGACCTGCGCTCCCGCCTATTTCCTTTAGCGGAAACCCATGGCCGACATCCCCCTGACCGCGCCAAGGCCGAGCAGAGCCGCCTCCAAGGGCGCCTGGTTCGACCCGATCTTCCAGTTCGCCTGTCTGTCGGCCGCCACGTTGCTGCTGGCGGCATTGGGCGGCATCATCGTGTCGCTGGTGATCGGCGGCTGGCCGGCCCTTCACAAGTTTGGCCTGGGCTTCTTCACCAGCACGACCTGGAACCCGGTGACCGAGGTCTATGGCGCGGCCGGACCGATCGCCGGCACCGTGATCACCTCGGCCCTGGCCCTGTGTATGGCCTTGCCGATCGCCCTGGGCGTCTCGGTCTTCCTCGTCGAGTTCTGCCCCAAGCGCCTGGCCCAACCCATCGCCATCGCCGTGGAGCTGCTCGCGGGCATCCCGTCGATCGTCTACGGCATGTGGGGCCTCTTCGTGCTGGCGCCTTGGTTTGCCCTGCACGTCCAGCTACCGCTGATGATGAACGTCCCGACTGGTTCGATCTGGGAGAAGCTGTTCTACGGCGTGCCCAACGGGGCCAACATCTTCACCGCCTCCCTGATCCTTGGCGTGATGATCCTGCCCTATATGGCGGCGGTGTTTCGCGAGCTCTTCCTGACCGTACCGGCCCAGGTGCGCGAAAGCGCCTACGGCATTGGCTGCACGCCGTTCGAGGTCATCCGGTCGGTGACCATTCCCTATGTGCGAAGCGGCATGGTCGGGGTGGTTATGCTGGGCCTGGGTCGCGCCCTGGGCGAGACCATGGCGGTGACTTTCATCATCGGCAACGCCCACGGCCTGCCCCAATCGCTGTTCGACAGCGGCTCGACCCTGGCCTCGACCATCGCCAACGAGTTCACAGAAGCCACCGGCGAGCTGCACACCGCGGCCCTGACGGCGCTCGGCCTGGTGCTGTTCGTCATCACCTTCGGCGTGCTGGCTATCGCCCGGGCGCTGCTGTTGCGCCAACGCTACGACTGAGGGCCGCCATGAGGTTAGACCGCGCCTTCCGTCGCAAGGCCGCCAACTCCATTTTCGTCGCGCTCTGCGCCCTGGCCACGATGCTGGCGCTGGCCGCGCTGGGCCTGATCATGTGGTCGCTGCTCAAGCAGGGCTTGGGCGGGATCAATCTGAACGTCTTCACCCGCGACACGCCCGCGCCCGGCTCGCTGGGCGGCCTGCGCAACGCCATCGTCGGCTCGATCATGATGTGCGCGGTGGCCATGATCATCGCGCTCGTCGTCGGGATCCTGGCGGGCACCTGGTTGGCCGAATATGGCGGGGCGACGCCCTACGGCCACGTGGTGCGCTTCCTGAACGATGTCCTGTTGTCCGCGCCCTCCATCCTGGTGGGCCTGTTCGTCTACGAACTGGTCGTGCGGCCGTTCCACGGCTTCTCGGGACTGGCGGGGGGCGTCGCTCTGGCTCTGATCGCCGCGCCCGTGGTCACCCGCACCACCGAGGATATCCTGCGGCTTCAGCCCAACGCACTGCGCGAGGCGGGGGTCGCCCTGGGCGCGGCGCGTTGGGTGACCATCCGCAAGATCATCTGGCGCGGGGCGAGGGGAGGGCTGCTGACTGGCGGACTCCTGGCCTTCGCCCGGATCAGCGGCGAGACCGCGCCACTGCTGTTCACCGCCCTCAACAATCAGTTCTTCGCTCTGGACATGACCAAGCCCACGGCCAGCTTGCCGGCGGTGATCTTCCAGTACGCGCTCAGCGCCTATGACGATTGGCGCGCCCTGGCCTGGGCCGGGGCCCTGCTCATCGCCCTCACCGTGCTCTCGATCAACATCATCGGCCGCGTGATCATCGCGCGGGGGAACACCCGCCCATGACCAAGCCCTTCCAAACCGACACCCTGGCGCACATCCTCGAGCCGGCCGCCGACAGCATCGCCCTGCGCGCCAAGGGCCTGGACTTCTTCTATGGTAAGACCCAGGCGCTGTTCGGCGTCGACCTGCCCATCGTGCGCAATCAGGTCACCGCCCTGATCGGTCCCTCGGGTTGCGGCAAGTCCACCCTGCTGCGGACCTTCAACCGTATGTACGACCTCTATCCGGGCCAGCGCGCGGTCGGGATGATCGACCACGAGGGCGAGAACCTGCTGGCGGTCAAGGACATCGCCAGGCTGCGCTCGCGCATCGGCATGGTGTTCCAGAAGCCGACGCCGTTCCCGATGTCGATCTACGAAAACGTCGCCTTCGGCGTGCGCCTCTACGAGAGCAAGAGCCGCAAGGACATGGACGGGGTGGTCGAAAAGGCCCTGCGCCGGGCGGCCCTGTGGGACGAGGTGAAAGACAAGCTCCACGCCTCGGGCCTTTCCCTGTCGGGCGGCCAGCAGCAGCGCCTGTGCGTGGCGCGTGGCATCGCTGTCGAGCCGGAGATCCTGCTGCTGGACGAGCCGGCCTCGGCCCTGGACCCGATCTCAACCGCCAAGCTGGAGCAGACCCTCGGCGAGCTGAAGAGCGACTTCACCATCGTCATCGTCACCCACAACCTGGGCCAGGCCGCGCGGATCTCCGACAACACCGGCTTCATGTACCTGGGCCGGATGGTGGAGTTCTCCGCCACCTCGGACATGTTCATGAAGCCGATGGCCCAGGAGACTCAGGACTACATCGGCGGGCGGTTCGGCTAGGCGGCTGTCGCTGGGAGAGCCGCCGCTGGAAGGGATGCGGATCGTCAGGCCCCGATGGTCACGGGTGCGCGCCCAGCGTGATCCGCTGCTCGGATACGCCGGCGTTGGCGGTCTTGGCGTCCGTGGCGACGACGCGCAAGACATAGCGGCCCGGCGGAAGCTTTGGTGCGGTCGCGGCGTACTCGCCTGTGCGTCCGGTGAAGGTCAGGGGAATGTCGGCGGCGGGACGACCGTTCTTCTTCAGCCGCGCTTGGACGGCATAGTTCGCCGCGTCCCAGAGGCCGCCGCTTTCGATGGGACAGCCGCACATCAGGGAGACTTTCGCCGTCAGGGTCACCAGACCGTCGGCCGAGGTCTTGGCGTTGGGTTCGACGACAAGGCCTGGCAGGGTGAGGATCCAGCCTTCGCCCAGGACATCACGACCCGGAATGATCCAGAGGCTGGAGGTGACCAGGATTGAGGATCCCGGCTTGCCCATCGGGCCCGTGGCCTCGGCCCGCACCAAGGTCGGCGCCTTCAGGTCCAGCACCGCTTCGAAGCCGGCGGTCGCCGCGTCGGTCACGCTGTCCCCGCGCGCCCTGGGTGCGCGCATGATCCGCTGGGTGTCGCCCGTGCCGCCCCTGGTCAGGCCCTTGGCCAGAACCGCGCCGGTGCGCGCGTCCTTCAGCGTGATCGCGACCCCGCCCATATGGTCGCCGATAAACTTGGCGTCGAGCGCCTGGGCCCGGACCATGACGCGGGTCGGCTCGGCCCGGACGGCCAGGGGCGCGGCGAGGAGAAGAGCTGCGACGAGGGCGAGAAGCTTGGACATGGCGCGGGTCACACGGCGTTGAGGGGGATCTTCAGATAGCGCACGCCATTGTCCTCCGGTTCGGGAAAGTGGCCGCCGCGCATGTTGACCTGCACCGAGGGCAGGATCAGCCTGGGCATGTCCAGGGTCCGGTCACGCGCCTGGCGCAGCGCCACGAACTGGGCCTGGCTGACACCCGCGTGGACGTGGATGTTCTCGCGCCGCTGCGCGCCGATCGTGGTTTCCCAGGCAAAGGCGTCGCGACCAGGGGCCTTGTAGTCATGGCACAGGAACACGCGGGCCTTATCGGGGAGCGCCAGCAGGCGCTGGATCGAGGCGAACAAGGTCGCCGCGTCGCCGCCGGGAAAGTCGCAGCGCGCCGTGCCGTAGTCGGGCATGAACAGGGTGTCGCCGACGAAGATCGCGTCGCCGATGACATAGGCCATGCAGGCGGGCGTGTGGCCGGGCACGTGCAGGGCGATGGCGCTCAGGCCGCCGATCGAAAATGCCTCGCCGTCCTGGAACAGGTGGTCGAACTGACGGCCATCGCGCGCGAAGTCGGGCCCTGCGTTGAACAGTTTTCCGAACGTCTCCTGAACGCGAACGATCTTCTCCCCGATCGCCAGACGACCGCCCAGAGCGTCCTGCAGATAGGGCGCGGCGGACAGGTGATCGGCGTGGGCGTGGGTCTCCAACTGCCAGACGACATCCAGCCCCTGTTCCCTGACATAGGCAATCAGGGCGTCGGCCGAGCGCTCGCTGGTCCGGCCCGAGGCCGGGTCATAGTCCAGAACACTGTCGATGATGGCGCAGGCCGATGTGCTGGGATCACGAACCACATAGCTGACCGTGAAGGTCGCCTCGTCGAAGAAGGCTTGCACCTGCGGCCTCGAGCCGGGCGCGGCCAGCGCCGCATCGATGATGGTCGCCGCCTTGGCCCCGGCGACGTCGGGCGTTGGGATCGGTTCGCGCATCACAGACCTTCAGGCTCCGGCATCGACAAACTATTTATATGCGAATATATGAATATACAAGTCCCGTCGGATTGGCGCACATGTCCCTGTTCATGATCGTATCGGCATTGCTGAGCGGCGCGCTCGTCGGCGCGCTGCTGGGCCTTTTCGGCGGCGGCGGCTCGGTGCTGGCGACGCCGCTTCTGCTCTATGTCGTCGGCATCCATGATCCGCACGTGGCGATTGGCACCTCGGCCGCGGCTGTCGCGGTCAACGCCGGGATGAACCTGGTGGGTCATGGCCGGGGAGGGCGGGTCAAGTGGCCCTGCGCGAGCGTGTTCGCCGGCGCGGGCCTGATCGGCTCGTTCCTGGGCTCGACCCTGGCCAAGGCGATCGACGGCCAGCGGCTGCTGCTGGGGTTCGCCGTGGCGATGGCGGCGATCGCGCTGTCGATGATGCGTCGCCCCAAGTCTCAGGGCGATCCTCTGGTCCACATAACCCCCGGGTTGATGCTGAAGCTGGCGCCGCTGGGTCTGCTGACGGGGCTGGCCGCCGGATTCTTCGGGATCGGCGGCGGGTTCCTGATCGTGCCGGGGCTGATGGCGGCGACCGGCATGACCTTGGCCAACGCCACGGCCTCGTCCCTCCTGTCGGTGTCGCTGTTTGGCGCGGCGACTTCGCTGAACTACGCCGCCTCGGGTCTGATCAACTGGCCTGTCGCGGGCCTTTTCGTCTTGGGCGGCCTGGCGGGCGGCGCCGGGGGCGTGCGCGGCGCGGCCCTGCTGGCGACTCACGCCCTGACGGCGCGCAGACTCTTCGCCTGCCTGGTGCTGGCGGTCGCGGCCTATGTCGCCTGGAAAGCCTTGCGCGGCTGAAGCCCGGAAAGGGCGGCGGCCACTGTAAATATGCGTAATTGCGCAAGTAGAAACATAAGCGTACCTGCCCGGTTCAGAGGGTCATGGACCCCCGGACCAGAGGATTGTGAGTCATGGATATGGGTGTCGTCGAGCTGTCTCGACTGCAGTTCGCCCTGACGGCGATGTACCATTTTCTCTTCGTGCCGCTGACCCTGGGGCTGTCATTCCTCCTGGTCATCATGGAGAGCATCTATGTGATGACCAACCGCCCCATCTGGCGGACCATCACCCGGTTCTGGGCGACCATTTTCGGCGTCAACTTCGTGCTCGGGGTCGCAACCGGCCTGACCATGGAGTTCGAGTTCGGAACCAACTGGGCCTACTACTCCCACTATGTCGGCGACATCTTCGGCGCGCCGCTGGCGATCGAGGGCCTGATGGCCTTCTTCCTGGAAGCCACCTTCATCGGCCTGATGTTCTTTGGCTGGGAGAAGCTCTCAAAGCGAGGCCACCTGCTGGTCACCTTCATGGTGGCCCTGGGCTCCAACCTCTCGGCGCTGTGGATCCTGGTCGCCAACGGCTGGATGCAAAACCCCGTCGGCGCCGCGTTCAATCCCGACACCATGCGCATGGAAGTCACCAGCTTTCGCGAGGTGCTGTTCAATCCCGTC
Source organism: Caulobacter sp. GW822-FHT07D08 (assembly GCF_058798735.1). Lineage (NCBI taxonomy): Bacteria > Pseudomonadati > Pseudomonadota > Alphaproteobacteria > Caulobacterales > Caulobacteraceae > Caulobacter > Caulobacter sp. GW822-FHT07D08. The sequence goes on along the minus strand of NZ_JBXAKU010000007.1, from coordinate 127,095 downwards.
GCCCAGGCCAAGTTCGTCCACACCGTCAGCGCGGGCTATGTCACCGCGTCGGTCTTCGTGCTGGGCGTGTCGGCGATCCTGCTGCTGCGGGGCAAGTGGCCGGCGGTCGCCCGCCGCTCGTTCGCCGTGGCGTCGGCCTTTGGCTTGGCCTCGGCCCTGTCGGTCGTCGTGCTGGGCGACGAGAGCGGCTATGCCCTGACCGACAACCAGAAAATGAAGCTCGCGGCCCTCGAGGCCATGTGGGAGACCGAGCCCGCACCTGCCGGCCTGACGGCGTTTGGCATTCCCAGCCTGGCCGAGCGCAGGACCCACGCCGAGGTCAAGATCCCCTATGTTCTGGGGCTGATCGCGACCCGCAGTCTCGACAAGCCCGTCGCGGGGATTTTCGAGTTGGTCGCCGTCGCCGAAACCCGCGTCGAGAGCGGGGTCCAGGCCTATGACGCGCTTGAGCGCCTGAAGGTCTCGCCCGAGGACAAGGCCGCGCGCGGCCAATTCGAATTGCACCGCCGCGATCTTGGCTATGGGCTGCTGCTCAAGCGCTATGTCGCGGACCCGCGCAAGGCGGATGCTGCGACCATCCGCAAGGCCGCTTGGGACACCGTGCCTAATGTGCCGGTGATGTTCTGGGCGTTCCGGGCCATGGCCGGCATCGGTTTCCTGCAGGTGGCGGTGTTCGCGGCCGCCTTCGTCCTGACGGCGCTGCGCCGCTGCCAGACCCGGTGGATCCTCTGGACCGCGGTGCTGATCATGCCTTTGCCGTGGATCGCCGCTGAAGCCGGCTGGATGCTGGCCGAGCTGGGGCGCCAGCCCTGGGCGGTCGAAGGGGTGCTGCCCACCTTCCTGGGCGCCTCCAGCCTGACGGTCGCTCAGCTGTGGACCACCATCGTCGGCTTCACCCTGCTCTATGGCGCGCTCGCCATCGTCGAGGTCGGGCTGATCATCCGCACGATCAAGCGTGGGCCTTACGCCCACCATGAGGAGCCCGACGCCGTGACCGACGACCTTCGCCTCGCCGTGGCCGAATAAGGAGCTCGACCGATGGATCTGCCTCTCGACTACGCCACCTTGCGGATCATCTGGTGGGCCCTGATGGGCGTGCTGCTGATCGGCTTTACACTGACGGATGGCTTTGACCTGGGCGTCGCGGCCCTGCTGCCCTTCGTCGCCCGCGATGATCGCGAGCGCCGAATGGTCATCAACACCATCGGCGCGACCTGGGAAGGCAACCAAGTCTGGTTCATTCTGGGCGGGGGCGCGATCTTCGCGGCCTGGCCGTTTGTCTACGCGGTCAGCTTCTCGGGCTTCTATCTGGCGATGTTCGCCGTCCTGGCCGCGCTGATCCTGCGGCCCGTCGGTTTCAAATACCGCTCCAAGCGGCCCGATCGGCGCTGGCGCTCGGCCTGGGATTGGGCGCTGTTCATTGGCGGCTTCGTCCCGGCCCTGGTCTTTGGCGTCGCGGTCGGAAACGTCCTGCAGGGCGTGCCCTTCCGGTTCGACAGCGATTTGCGCGTCGCCTACGAGGGCTCGTTCCTGGGACTGTTCACGCCCTTCACCCTGGTCTGCGGCCTGTTGTCCGTGGCCATGGTAGTGACCCATGGCGCGGCCTGGCTGACCATCAAGGCCGAGCATGGGGCGGTGCGGGACCGCGCCCGCGTCATCGGCTCGATCGCGGCCCTGGCGAGCCTGGCCCTCTTCGCGGTGGGTTACCTGTTCGTGGCCTTCGCCGGCCTGGGCTTCCGTCTAGATGGCGCGGTCAATATGGCCGGCCCGTCCAACCCCCTGCGCGCCGTCGCCGTGGCCGCGCCGGGCGCCTGGCTGGCCAACTATCAGGCCCATCGCTGGATGGTGCTGGCTCCGGTGCTGGGCTTCGTCGGCGCGGCCATGGCCTTCTTCGGCATTCGCCGGGGCCGGGAATGGCCGGCTTTCGCCGGCTCGTCGCTCTCGGCCCTGGGGATCATCTCGACCGTCGGCCTGTCGATGTTCCCGTTCATCCTGCCCAGCAGCCTGGATCCGCGCTCCAGCCTGACGGTTTGGAACGCCTCGTCGAGCCATCTGACGCTGTTTGTCATGCTGCTGATGACGGTGGTCTTCCTGCCGCTGGTCCTGGCCTACACCGCCTTCGTCTACAAAGTTCTCTGGGGACGCTCTTCTGTGGCGGCCCTGTCCAGCAACCCCGACCTTTACTGAAGAGGAGCCTGATCCATGTGGTATTTCGCCTGGGTGCTGGGCCTTGGCCTGGCCGTCGCCTTCGGCGTCCTCAACGGCGTGTGGTTTGAGTTCCACATGGTCGACGGAGGCGACGAGGGGCAGGACGAGGCCTGATCGCCAAAGGCCGCGTACGGCGGCGATCTCAAAGTCGCGAGATCGCCCGTCCGCGAGAGCTCGGTTTGGCGACAGGGGCGCGCTTGCGACGCGCGCCATCGACGGAGACCTGACCGCCGCCGCGCACATAGATGAAATAGAGCGCGCCCAGGATCGCGAACCCCTCAAGCCGCGGGGCGAGGGGATCGGAGGCAAAGATCGTCGCTACGGCGCCGGGCAGGATGGTCACGCTCCAGATCACCGCCAGCAGCAGCGCGGACAGTCGCGTCCATAGCCCCGCCGCGAGACTCCCGCCCAGGACCATGAGGCTCGCGCCGGTCAATTGCGTGACGGGCTCGCCGGACTGGGTCAATCGTCCGACGCCCGTGCCGATGACCGCCAGCCCGACCAACCCCCGGAAAATGGAATCGGCCGACAGCGCCATCCAGCGCGGCCGGGGCAGGGCGTCGTTGAGCGCGGTCAGCATGGCGAATCTCTCCTGGGCGATGGGCCCAGGATGGGACGGCGTCGCGCGGCGATCAGGACTTAGCCTTGTCGCGATAGACGTCGCAAAGGGTTTCCAGCACGCGCACCGCGAGATCGACCGAAGCCTCGCCGTCGATACGACCGCAGAGGATCAGCGGGCGTGCGCTCAGGCGAGTTCAGGCGTCATTGGAAGTCGACCTAGACCTTGCCGGACCCATCCGGAGACGCTGGCTGGGACTCCAACGCAGCGATGAACGCGGCCACCGCCCGACTGGTCGAGCGCGCCCGGTGGGTCAGCATCTTGAAACGCCGGGCGGGCAGGGGCCAGGGCAACCGCGCGATCGCGCCTGTCCGCAGCCGACTTGCGGCGGCCAGCTCGGAGACGGCCGTAACCAGGTGGGTTTGCTCGATCGCTTCCAACGCCGCCTCGTTGGACGGCAATTCCAGGCAGATTCGGAGGTGATCTGGCCTGACGCCGGATTGGGCCAAGCCGGCGGTCAGGTGGTCTCGGGTCCCCGACCCCTGGTCGCGCATGACCCACATCGCGGCCTCGAGATCCTGTCGGGTCGGTAGCCGCCCGACCAACGGATGGTTCGGGGATACAAAGAGCCCGATCTGATCGCCGCCGATCTCCGTGCCGCGGAGCAGATCCTCTTCGATGTCGCCTTCGACAAAGGCCAGATCGGCCTTGCCCTGCAAGACCATGGCGGCGGCCTGAGCGGAGTTGCCGACCGTCAGGCTCAGATGAATGTTGGGCGCTTGGGTCACGAACCTGGCCATCCGGGGCGGCAACCAGAAACTCGCCACCGTTTGGCTCGCGGCGATCCGCACCTCGCCGCGCGCCAAGCCCGACAAGTCGTCGAGCAATTGACGCGCGCGATCAGCCTGGCCGAGCACCGCGACGGCTTGCGGCAGGAACAGCCTGCCCGCCTCGGTGAGTTCCAGGCGTCGGCCGACCCGGTCGAAAAGGCGTGAGGCGTAACGCTCCTCAAGGGTCGCGATGGCCGCGCTGACCGCCGGCTGCGACAGGTGCAGTCGCTCGGCCGCGCGGGTCATGCTGAGCAGTTCGCCGGCGGCGACGAAGATCCGAAGCTGATCCAGGGTCATATCATAAGCATTGCTTATGCTATTTCAAAAATCAATCGATTGGAGTTTTGAACGCCAAACGGCGAGGTTCGGGCCATGCTCATCTCGCGCCAAGCCAAGTCCCTTGTTCCCGGTCTCCTGCTCACTGGCCTCGTCGCCGCTGGCGCGCTCGCGTTGGAAAGGTTCGAAGTCGGCTTGTCTGGCCGAGCCTGGCTGGAGGCTCTGGTGCTGGCGATCTTGGTCGGGGCGGGGGTGCGCACGTTCTGGGGAACCTCGCGGCGCACCGCTCCGGGGATCCGCTTCGCCGCCAAGACCCTGCTGGAGCTGGCCATCGTCCTGATGGGAGCCGCGGTCAGTTTCAAGACCCTATCTTCGGTGGGCGCGCCTCTGGTGTTCGCCATTGTCGCGACCGTGGCGCTGGCGATCGTGACCAGCTTCCTCATCGGGCGTGCGATGGGACTTCCGGTAAAGATGGCTACCCTGGTCGCGTGCGGAAACGCGATCTGCGGCAATTCGGCGATCGCGGCCGTCGCGCCGGTCATCGAGGCCAGGGACGAGGAGGTCGCCACCGCCATCGCCTTCACCGCCGTTCTTGGCGTGGTCGTGGTCATCGCCTTGCCGATGCTGGCCCATGTCTTGGGTCTTTCTCCGGCGGCGGGCGGGGCCTTGGCCGGGCTGACGGTCTATGCGGTTCCCCAGGTCCTGGCCGCCGCCACGCCCATGGGGCAGGTCGCGGTGCAGTTGGGAACTCTGGTCAAGCTCGTCCGGGTCCTGATGTTGGGTCCGGTCGTCACGGTCCTGTCGGTCGTGACGGCCCGCAAAAGCCAGGGAGCCGACTTGGCGAGGCCCAGGATGGGCCTTGCACACCTACTACCGCCGTTCATCCTCGGCTTTCTGGCCTTGGCCGGACTCAACTCCGCCGGGCTGCTGCCCGCAGGCCTGACGGCTCGCGCCCACGAGGCCAGCCTTGGGCTGACGATCATGGCGATGGCGGCGCTGGGCCTAGGCGTGGATTTGCGCGATCTTCGCGCCGCGGGCCCGCGCGTGGTGTTCGTCGTCACGGCCTCGCTGCTGGTCTTGACGCTGATGGCCGTCGCGATGGTCAAGATCCTGAGTTTCGGCTGATCGAGAGGGCGTTAGCCGTATATGGAACGCACGAGCGCCGGCGCCTGATTAGCTGATCATAATTCAAATAATGACATTAAGATTATCTTGTAATACATAGTAATACTAAGAGTACTTATTGCGATGGAAATTACTAATTGGGGTGGCGAGCTGGGAACGATTGCGGCTATAAAATACTTCTGAGATGAGGGCTTCTCAGGAGCTCATTGCAACTGAGGGCGCTCTGGCGCTCCCGTTTCAGGTAGCAGTATGTCAGTCGAGCCCGCCGCCGCCCTCCTCTTGTACGTAGAGGATGAGGTTGTCCTCCAAGACATTTTGCAAACAGCGCTGGAGGAGGCCGGGTTCGAGGTTGTGGTCGTCTCCAGCGGCGCCGAGGCGCTCGATCGGCTTCAGGCGCTGGCTGGCGCCCTGAGGGGCCTGATCACAGATGTGAATTTAGGCGATGGCATAAACGGATGGGAGATTGGGCGTCATGCGCGCGGCCTGGCTCCCGGCCTGCCGGTGATATACGTGAGCGGCGGCAGTGAGCATGAATGGACGGCCGAAGGGGTTCCGCACAGCATGATGATCGCCAAGCCGTTTACTCCGACGCAAGTCATCGTGGCGGTTTCCACCCTCATCAACGCCGCAGGACTAGATCGCCCGACCAGCTGAGAGCCGCGCAGCGGAGCTTACCGGAGCGTCGACGTTCAGGCAGACCCGAACAGAATCGAGACCATCGTTCCGGGCTCTAGGTCTGTGGTTTCGACCTTGGCTCTGTGCTGTTTGGCCAAGGCCGCAATGATCGTGGCGCCAAGTCCCCCCTTCGACGGCGTTGAGTTGACGCGGCGTCCTGCTCCGTCGTCGCAGACAGTCAGGGCCCATCCTGCGCCACAAGGTCGGCATCCGATCGTGACCTTACCCTTCCGGCCATCGGGGAACGCGTGCTTGAGGGCGTTTATGACCAGCTCCGTTGCGATCAGACCGATGCTGATGGCGAGATCCGCCGGCACGGTCCTTTCGTCCATCTCCAGCACGAGCATGATCTTCGTACGATCCACGATCAGCGACGCGCCGATGCGCTCGCACAGGGTTTCGAGATAGGGGCGCAGGGCGACGTCACCCGCCTCGGAGGGCGCGAGCTGGCGCTCCAGCGAGGCCACCGACATGATCCTAAGGTAGGCGTCGTTCAATTGGACGCGCACCTCTTCGGATTCACTCCTGTTGGCGGTGAGAAGGAGGACGCTTCCGATGATTTGGAGGCTGTTGGCGGCGCGGTGGCGCACCTCCTGCAGGAGGATCAGCGCCTCTTGATGAAGCTTGTCGGTCAGCAACTCCTGGGCGCGAGCATCAACGGCGTCCATCACGCCGAGGAGAAGGCGCACTTGGTCGGTATCGGCGTAGTCGAGCTTGTGAGCGTTCAGAATAGCCCGTCGGGCGGGTTCACCAGGCGCTACCAGGTCAATCGCGTAGGCTTTGATCTGCGATCCCCCGGCCGCGGTGTTCATAAGCAGGGCGCGCAGTTCCGGCGCCTGCCATTCGCCCCGCCCAAGCTGTAGAAATGAACGTCCCGTGACCTCGCCACAGTCGATGCCGAAGTCGGCGCAAAATGACGCGCTCGCGACAACGACGTTGAGGTCGCCGTCCAGCAAAATCAGGGGGAAAGGAGAGGTGGTGATGACCGCGGACGCCAAGCTGAAGGCTAGGTCTGGCGGAGGCGCGGGAGTCTCGTCTCTCACCTGCGAAAACTCCCTCAAAATGGCCTGGGACTACTGAGCGGCCTTGGAACCTATAGCGCACTAAGTCAGGCGCCGGCCTATAATGCCAAAATGCGGCATAGGAGTTCAGGGATTGCGCTTGGGTCAGGGGCGCGCGGACGGTCGACCCTCGGCCTTTTCAATGAGCCGGCGAAACTGCTGATTGGTCGCATAGCACTCGCATGAGCGCTTCTCGAGGCCCGACCGGTCCAGGATTTTGATAAGCCCCCGCCTGTAGTCGATCAGGCCGTCGACCTTGAGGACGCTCGCCACCTGCGAAACGGTCGACCGTTGAACACCCAGCATGGCGGCGAGAAAATCCTGTTTCAGGGGCAGTTCAGCGCCTCCGCCGGTTCGGTCTTGGCATTCCAATAACCACCAGGACAAACGCTGTTCATGGGAGTGATGGGTCTGGCAGGCCAGTGTCTGGCGCGCCTCCGCCAACGCTAATTCAATGTGGCTGCTGACGGTTCGACGCAGCGAGGCGCTCGCGTCAAAAGCCGCGACATAGGCCTTTGCGGGAACGCGCATGGCCAGAAGGTCCACCTGTACAAGCGCACGGGAAAACGTCACGCCAGCGCCGACGGCTTCCAAGAATCCGACGCCGCCCTCGCTCCCCACCACCGCCGTTTCCACCGCTATGCCCGACAGCATCACCGACAATAGTGAAATTAGGCCCTGTTCTGGGAAGTAAACCCAGTCGATCGGGTCTTGGGGCTCATAAAGGACATGGCCCTGCCTGAACGCCATCGGGCGCATGTGTTTCGACAGCGCCTCGGAGTCAGCTGGCTCGAGCGACAACAAGAGGCGATTGCCGGTTTCCATTGGTGGAACTGTCCGATCGGCGCCGAAACTGCGCAGCGGGAGCGAGAGATTTTCGACTACAGGGCCATCGCCCGCATTTCGAGCTAGGTCACTAAGTCAGGATTTGACTTTATAATCAACTCATATGATTTATTGTGTATTCGCTCTCATATTATAAATGGAAATGATATATAGGTAGCCATTTTTGACATTGATGATCGGTTGTAAGGTATTGGTGAGGTCCACCATGGACCCCAAGTTGCCGTGATATATCGCAATCGTCTTCTGTCTGCCCTGTCACATGCTGATGTTACCGCATTGAGCCCGGCAATGGTGGAGGTGGCCTGGGGGCCTGGGGAGCTGCTTTACGATGTCGGCGGCTTGGTCGCCGAAGCGCATTTTCCAAGCAGCGCTGGCCTGTCGATTGTGAGCGTGATGAGCGACGGGACCTGTGTCGAATGCGCCACCGTAGGATTTGAGAGCGCCGTCGGGGTGCTGCCCGCGCTCAGCGGCGGTTACGCGTCCAGCCGAACGTTCGTTCAACTCGCCGGGTCGGGGATTTCGATCCCGGCTGAGGCGCTGCGTAAGCGAGCCGCTGATAGCCCAGCCTTAGTCGACCTACTGTTGCGCTATGCCCAGGTGGTGATCGCCCAGGAAGAGCAGTCGGTCGCCTGCAACGCCTTGCACAGTCCAGAACCCCGGCTGGCCAGGTGGATCCTGCAAAGCCAGGACCGTTTGAACATGAAGGTGCTGCCTCTGACCCAAGACTATCTGGCGATCATGCTTGGCGTCCAGCGCGCCACGGTCAGCGCCGCCGCTAGCCAACTTCGTGACGAAGGGCTCATTCGCTACAGCCGCGGCCAGCTGCAGATCCTGGATCGGCCGCGCCTGGAGACCCGCTCGTGCGAGTGCTACGCGGCGGTCAAGCGCATGCACGCGCGCCTGTTGGGCTCGCCCCACAGCGCCCATAATCCGCCACTCCAGACGGTTCCCAATGCTTAGCCCTGAAGACATCGAAGCCAAGGTCGAGGCGCTGGAGGCCCAGGCGGCCATGCTTGGCGAGCCCGACGGCGCTAGCTATCGCGCGTTGGCGGTGAAGTGGCGTCTCATTGGCGTAGAGGCGGTCTTTATGGACGCGATCCAACGGGCGCTCGCGTCGCGTTGACGCCAGATATTTTGCGAGCTTCTACGCGACCACGACCAAGAGAGGCGACGCCGCGGCTGGCGATCGCGTTCGCGGAGCGGTCTCGTCTGCTCAAACGTTGGTAATCTCGCGGCGTTTGTCGCGCCGACCTGGCGTGTAACGCGGGTAGGAGTCGGGTCATGCCGTCAAAGGACTGGGGCCTCAAGCATCTTCGCCTCGCTATCGACGCCGCCGGCGTCGCCTTGTGGTCGTGGGATGTCGACACCGACAAACTCACCATGGACGATGCAGGACTTGCGCTTTGGGGCGTCGATGGAAGCGCGCACGTCTGTTTCGAGGACCTGTCGGCGCACATCCACCCGGCCGACCGTGACAGGGTCCGCGCCGCGTTCGCGGCCACGCGCGCGATCTCCGGATCCTATGAGATAGACTTTCGAATTATGGTCGGCCGGGATGTTCGCTGGGTTTCGGCCCGCGGGCAGGGCCGTGACGCGAACATCGAAAATCGAGTCATGTTCGGTGTGTTCCTGGACGTGACCGGCCGCAAGCAAGCCGAAGAGGGCAATGAGCTCTTGGCTGGCGAGATGAGTCACCGCGTCAAGAACCTATTGACGATCGCCACGGCGCTGACGGCGATTACGTCGCGGTCCGCGACGAGCGCGCCGGATATGGCCAAGGACCTGACGCACAGGCTTGCGGCGCTTGGCCGCGCCCATGATCTGGTGCGGCCGGTGCCCGGCAAGGTCGAGAACGGCGCGCTCCTTGGCGACCTGCTGTCTGTCCTGCTGGCGCCTTACGACGATATGGGCGCCTTCAGCGGCCGCATCCGCGTGTCTGTTCCGAGAATGGCTGTCGGAGAGAAGGCTGCAACGACCCTGGCCATGGTTCTCCACGAGCTCGCCACGAACTCGATGAAGTACGGCGCGCTCTCATGCGCTGAAGGAACCTTGGATGTGTCGTGCAAGAGGCCAGCCGCCACAGCCGCTGTCGTCTGGACCGAGCAGGGCGGTCCGCCGGTCGAGGCGCCGGGGGCAACCGAAGGGTTTGGCAGCAAACTCCTGCGGCGCGGCATGAACGACTTAGGCGGCAAGGCCGAGGTGGCTTGGCTTAGCAGCGGCATCGTGGTGACGCTGCATATCTCAGCCGACCGCCTGAGACTATGAGTTCCTGCGCGGTCAGCAGCCAGCGCGCCATCGGCTCCAGGCATCGTCATATCGTCGTCAACTTACCCCCGACGCCGCCGCGCCTTGGCGGGCCGTAAAGGTCGTCCTCAAACCTGAGTGGGAAAAGCAAGCGGCCTGATCGTCGCGCTGCAACGCGGCCGCTCGCCGATGATGACGTCGAAACTTCGATTGATAGTGCTCTGAAGACTATGGGCTTTCCCTGCCCCGGAATATTGCATTTCCTCGTAATATTTCCGGAACTTTGAGCGCCTCGAAGTCTTCCTTAAGAACCTAAGGGAGCTTCTCGACATGATTAAAATTATGATGGGCGTCGCGGCCGCCGCGATGCTGTTGGCCGCTTGCGGCCAGAAGACAGCCGATAACCAGAAGGTCGATGGACCGGCCATGTCGGCCGTCGCCGCGCCGGGCAATGTCGCGGTCGACACCAAGCCGACCACCGGGGAGAGCGGTCCGACGCCGGGCGCCAGCTCCTACACCGAGGATCAGGCCCGCGCCGCCATCGAGAAGGCCGGCTACTCGGAACTAGGCCCCTTGAACCAGAACGCCAACGGCCTCTGGCAGGGTGAGGCCACCAAGGACGGCAAGAAGGTCAGCGTCTCGATCGACTACAAAGGCGCGATCACCGCGCTCTAGGTCTCGGCACGTCCTTCTCCTCGAAATCACATCACGCCCAGGACAAATACCATGAGCAAGACGATCACCCGGCTGTTCGACAGCCACACCCAGGCCCTCGACGCGATCTCGGATCTGGAAGCGCGTGGCATCGACCACGACAAGATCAGCCTCGTCTCCAACAACACGGAGAACTGGCATGACGGTCACAAACATGCCGGCTCCGAACGCGACGGCCCGCTGGGCGACCGCAACGGTGACGGCGAAAACGATGTCGCCGAGGGCGCCGGCAAGGGGGCCGCCACGGGGGGTCTATTCGGGGGCGGTGCGGGTCTGCTGGCGGGACTTGGCATGCTGGCCATTCCGGGTCTCGGCCCCGTCGTAGCGGCGGGCTGGTTGGCGGCGACGGCCGTGGGCGCGGCGGTTGGCGCCGTCGCTGGCGCGGCTACCGGCGGCCTGCTCGGCGCGCTGAAGGAAGCTGGTCACACCGACGAGGAAGCCAACGTCTATGCCGAGGGGGTCCGTCGCGGCGGCGCCTTGGTCAGCGTCAAGGCGCATGACGACGAAATCGCCACGGTCGAGGAGGTCCTGAACGCGCGTCGCGGCGTGGACGCCGCGGTGCGCGGGGACGCCTATCGCCAGAGCGGCTGGACGGCCTTCGATCCGGCGGCCACGCCCTATAGCGCGGACGACATTGGCCGGGAGCGAGCGCTCTACGGCGAGCAGCGTTCCTTCGCGGCCACCGATGATGTCGCTGTCGACGACGAGGTCCGCCGCACCGACCGTCCCGTGGTCGACCCAGCCCGCCGCGACTATTGATCGAAGCGCGCGGCGACCCGGATCATCGGGTCGCCGCGCGAAAGATGTGATCAGCCGTGATGTCACCTATTGCTGCGTCGCAGCATTATATTGCGATGCAGCATTTTCGCTGTGCCGATTAGGATGACGTCATGCCGGGCCTAGGTGATACGACCGCGATGCTGGCGCGGCTGCGTAAGGCTTCGCTGTTTAGCGCAGGAGACGGCGGCGACGCCCTCGAGCGCACCGAACACTTCGGCGCCAATCCCGGCCAGTTGACCATGCTGAGCCACCGACCAGAGCGTCTTGCGCCGGGCGCACCGTTGGTCGTCGTCCTGCATGGCTGCTCCCAGACCGCCGAGGCCTATGCGGTCAATGCCGGGTGGACGGCCCTGGCCGAGCGCTTCGGGTTCATGGTCCTGGCGCCGCAGCAGTCATCGTCCAATAATCCCAACCGTTGCTTCAACTGGTTCTCACCGGGCGATGTTCGGCGCGGTGAAGGGGAGGCCGCCTCGATCGCGGCGATGGTCAGTCACGCGGTGCGGGCCAACGACCTGGACGCCGACCGCGTCTTTGTTACCGGCCTTTCGGCGGGTGGCGCTATGGCCGCTGCGATGCTGGCGGTCTACCCCGAAGTCTTCGCTGGCGGCGCGGTGATCGCGGGCATCCCTTACGGTGTGGCGGGAAACGTGCAGCAAGCCTTGGGCGTGATGAGCCGGGCCGGTGGCCGACCGCAAGCGGCCATGGGCGCGTTGGCGCCTCCGCGCAAGGATGGCGAGGCGTTCCCACGTCTCTCGATCTGGCACGGCGACTCTGACGGGGTCGTGCGGCCTGGCAACGCCGACGATCTGGCCCAGCAATGGAGCGCGCTGCACGGCGTTTCGTCCGCGCCGCATCGGGTCGAAGCCTTGCCGTTCGGCACGCGCTCGATCTGGCGCTCTGCCAACGGCGAGACGGTGCTGGAGTTGAACATCGTGCGCGGCCTTGGACACGGAACGCCGCTATCGACCAAGGCGGCGGACGATGTCGGCAAGGTCGCGCCCTACATGCTTGAAGCAGGCGTATCATCCTCGCTGGAGATCGTCCGGTTCTGGAAAATCGATGCGACGGGCGCCGATGCGGCGCATGTTCCCCGGTCTGCGGCTTTGGATCAGAGAACGGTTGCGGGTCGCGTCGAGCACCCTGACCTGGGGCAAAGCCTCATGCAGGCCCTGGTTCAGGTTCCCACCGGCGTCCAGGACGTCATCGCCAAAGCGCTACGGACGGCGGGCCTGCTGAAGTAGAGGCAGGCAATTTGCGATCTGGCGTGGCCGGTTCGCTTTCGGAGCTTCCGCAAGGGCGTCGACGCGCGCTCAAGCCGCGCGGGATGCGGAACAGGGCCCCAAGCGCGCAGCGCGCCGCTGAGCACGGAACCTTGACCGTAGGCGCGCGCTATTGCGCCCATGACCGATCTCAACAGCGCCAGCCTCGCCGACATCACAGCGGCGGGCTTCGACCCCATGCTCGCACGCGAGGTGGGGTTCTGGCGGCCGTATCGGTCCTGGGAACAGTTGCTGCTGGTCTGCGGCATGGATGAGCAGGCGCTGGACCGCTTTCGGGACCAAGGCTTCGAGATCGCCCCGCCCGACGATGCGGCCCTGGCGCCGCCCAAGCCGTTCAAACTCTCTGTTGGGGCGGGCTGAGGCTCGGGCGCCTAGGACGAGCGCGATCTTGCGCGCGCCGTGCGTCGTGGCGGCAGCCAGGCGCAGCCTCACTCGGCTTCCGACCTTGACGGTGCGGCCGCGCGCCACTTCGCGTCGTCCTCGCACGCGATCTTGTGCTGTGGCCCATAGACGCGCGTCCTCGCGGTACGCGAAGGTCTCGCCTATATAGCGACCCTTCCGGCGCGGCTGGGCTCTCCAGGAGTCCGACGGGAGTCTCGTGAATGTGGCCAGTCTCGTGTGCTCTGTGTGTGCGCTCAGGGAGGAAACTACGGGAGCAAGCGGCGAAAGCGTGTGCAATTTTAGGAACGTTTTGGCATGACCGAACTCGTTGATCTTGCTGAAAAAGTTCTTGAATTTCAACCGGTTAGATTCAGTATGGCGCCCATGATGGACTGTAGGAAGCAATCATAAATATCAAAGACTTACGGGGTGTCGTGAACTCATCGTGTACACTTGCGCGTCGTGCCCTGGCGTCGGTCCGAGGGCTGCCGCGTACTTGGGTCTGTTGGATTGGACGAGCAGAAAATCTATAGCTGACGGGTTCGTCTTGCTGCGCTGGCGACTCTCAACGTAATCGCTCAAGGTCGTTGGAGCGCGTGGGAGGGCAGGGCATGGACACCGCAGCAGCGGACGGTGACGTCGTCCAAGGGGCGAAGGTCGCGAATATTCAGGTAGCCGTGAACTACCCGATCGTCTCGGCTTATGAGTTCGAGTTTCTCAAGGAGGAGGAGGTCGTCCGCGAGCGGCTCGACAAATGCACGCTGTATCTGCTGGTCCAGCGGCCGCTGACCTACTTCGACAACGTGGTCCTCGACGACGGCGTCATTTCTTTCGAAATCGCGGACGGCGAAACGACGCCTTTGGCTTGCCGCGTAGACCTCGTCAATGCTGGCCTTTGCGGTCCCGGCGAAGCAATTTGCGTCGAGACCCATTATTTCACCAAGGCACCGGGCAAAGAGCAGCCATTTCGTGATGTAGGCGCGATCAAGCTGTTTCGAAAAGACAAAAGTTTGATCGTCTGGTGGAGTCCGCAGAAGCTTCTTTACGAGATGCTTGTGAGGGGACTCGAAGTCGACACCACGGGAAGCGGCGATCCCCTTTCGTTTTTAGACTTCACCGTTCTTTACGTGGGGAAAGCGTTCGACCAGAAAGTCTGGGACAGACTGACTGGGCACGAGAAGATGCAAAAGATCCTCACAGTGCAGAGCCCGGTGGGGGCCGCCCCCGCCGCGAGGGCACCGTTCGAGGTTTCCTTGATCTTGCTATCGGTCGTCGGCCTGACGGACGTTGCCGAGCTGCCGTACGGCGGAATGAGCGATGTCTCGGGCATTCAGACGCTTTTGCATGACGTGGACCTGTCCGACTCAGAGGCCTTCGTACGCTTCATGAGCGAGCCCCTGGTCGCTTTGGGCGACGAGGCCATGACCAGGGAGGTGGAGGCTCAACTCATCCACCGTTTCAAACCGGAGTACAATTCGGTGATGTTCAAGAACTACCCGGAGATAGCAGGTGGCATGCGGTCGAAGGGGTACACATGGACAGATCTCATGATTGAGGATCTTCCCGCGTCATTGCGCACGCCTCACTTCAAAATCGGGCCGATGCTTCAGGAGGAAGCTGAGGCCAGCTAGGACAAGTGACTGAGACCCGTTGAAAGGTGTCGCAAGCGTGATCCTATCGGCTCCGCTGGGCGTCACTTAGACGGCCCCATCCTGAAGTCGCCAAGCCTGTGTGGATTGCCCGTGTCTATTCGAACCGTGTCATTTCGGCGTCTTTGCCTGATCATCTCCGCAGGAATCGCGCTTTCCGTCGTCGGCGCACTTCCCACCATCGCCCAGGAACAGCCGGCGGCCGCACCGTCGTCACCTGTTGCTGACGCCGGTCTACCAGCGGCGGCGCAGACCGGCCTCGTACACACGCAGGACCAGGCGCGGGACAACGGTGCCAAGGGCTCCGAACCTTCAACGACCGCACAGAAGGAAGCCGTCGAGAAACCGGACAAGTCTTCGAAGTGGACCGCGCTCAGCTCGATCGCGGCGCTGATCGCTTCGCTGGCTGCCTTGATCGTCACGCCCCTCATGGCTCGCCTGAATGCCAACAAGCTCGCGGCGATCAGCGCCCGGGCCGTCGATGTGAGCGAGAAGCAGGCGGCGACCAGCCTCAGGTCCGTAGAAGTGGCCGACAAGAACGCCCAGGCCGCGGCCGACAATGTTGAAGTGGCCCGAACGAACGCGGCGGCGGCGGCCCGCAATGTGGAGATCGCCGCAACGAATTCGGCCAATCTGGGCATTCATGCCGTGGCCCGCTTGCGCCAGGAATGGATCAACGACTTGCGGGAGCTGATCGCGGATGTTCACTCCCTGCTGGGGAACTATCAGGATCCACCCCCGGGCGTGAAAGAGTCCGCCGCCGATCGAAAAGCCCGAGAGGCCCAGCAGCGGCTGGCCAATACCAAGGTCGCCAAGATCAAGTTGCTGCTCAATCCAACCGAAGTGCCTTCGCGCAATCTCCTCGATGCGATCCGAACCCTCGAAAAGCCCGGCACCCTGAAACAGCGGATGCGCCGCTCCAAATGGCTCATCATTTGGGGCGACATCGTCCTCAAGGAGGAGTGGGACCGGGTCCGCGCAGAGCTAACCGGCGCCGCCAGGCCAATCCTTGCCCGACGAAAACGGCCGGTGAGATCCTTCTTCGCCGCGGCGCTGAGGGGCACCCGATCGCGGTAGGTCCCTGAGCTATAACCGTAGGGCATGGACCGGTGCCTGACGGTCAATTGTGTTTCTACCCGGCTGGCCCGAATGTCCGCTTCGAGATCAGTCGAGGGACACCATGAAAGACCTGTCGCGCGTCGTGCACTACCCGGAAGTTTCGCACGAAGGCTACGCCAGCCTGCAGGTGCCGACCTACCGCGCCTCGACCATCGTCTTCGAAGACGCCGACGCCTATTCGAACCGAAAGTACCGGGGCCCCGACGGCTATACCTACGGACTGCACGGTACGCCGACGACCAAGACCCTCGAAGCCTATCTGACCGCGCTGGAAGGCGGCGAGCGCACGGTGATCGTGCCCTCGGGCCAGGCCGGGGCGACCATCGTCTTCCTCACCGTGCTGTTGCCGGGCGACAAGGTGCTGATCCCCGACACCGCCTATCCGCCAGTGCGCGGCTTCTGCGTGAACTATCTGAAGCCGCGCGGCATCGACCATGAGGTCTATGACCCGATGATCGGGGCGGGGATCGCCGACCTGATCGACGATCGGACCAAGCTCGTCTGGATCGAGTCCCCCGGCTCGACGACTATGGAATTTCAGGACGTGCCGGCGATCATCGCCGCGGCCCACGCCAAGGGCGCGCTGGTCGGTTGCGACAACACCTGGGCCACGCCCTTGCTGTTCAAGCCGCTGGTCCATGGCGCGGATTTCTCGATGGAAGCCCTGACCAAGTATGTCGGCGGTCACTCGGACCTGCTGCTGGGCTCGATCAGCGTCCGCGACGTCGAGCTATTCAAGGCGCTGAAGGCCACGACCCGGATGATCGGCATCGGCGTCTCGCCCGACGAGGTGCAGCTGGCCATCCGTGGCCTGCAGACCATGGGTGTGCGCCTGGCCCATGTCGGCAAGGTCGGCACGGACCTGGCCCATAAGATCGTCGGCCTGCCCGGCGTGGAGCGCGTGCTGCATCCGGCCTTGCCCGAGTGCCCCGGCCGAGAGTTCTGGGAACGCGACTTTGCCGGGGCCAGCGGCCTCTTTGCCGTGGTGCTGAAGCCGGGTGTCGACGACAAGCTCGGCCCGGCTCTGACCGCGCTCAAGACCTTCACCATCGGCGCCTCCTGGGGCGGCGTTCGCAGCCTGATCGTACCGATGGACATCCGTCCAGACCGGGTGGCCGTGCCGTGGACGGAAGAGGGGACCATCCTGCGCATCAGCATCGGTCTGGAAGATCCTGAGGATCTGTGGGCCGACCTGGAAGGCCTGTTCGCGGCCTTGGCCTAAGGCGAGCGGAGGGGCGAGGACATGCGCGCACTGGTCTCGATGGTTCTGGCGGCGGGGGTCCTTTGTGGACTCGCGGCCTGCGCAGAGAAGCCCAAGGACAAGTCCGGCGGTGGCGGGGCGACCCTCGCGGCCGTCCGCAAGCGCGGCTACGTGATCTGCGGCGCCAGCCCGCTGACCGTCGGCTTCGGCATGCCCGACAAGAAGGGCTATTGGCGAGGCCTCGATGTCGATACCTGCCGCGCGGTCGCGGCCGCCGCCCTGGGCGACAAGGACAAGGTCCGCTTCGTGCCCCTGACCGGCCAGCAGCGCCTGACCGCCTTGCAGAGCGGTGAGATCGACGTCCTGCCCCGGACCACGACCTGGACGCTGTCGCGCGACGGCAACGGCGTGAACTTCGCTTTTCCCAATTACTACGACTATGTCGGACTACTGGTGCCCAAGTCGGCAAAGGTCGGGAACGTGAAAGACCTCGCCGGTGCGTCTGTGTGCGTCCAGACCGGTTCGACGACCGAGGTGACCTTCACCGACGTCTCGCGGCAGTATGGCCTTGGCCTGCACGCCGTGGTGTTCGACAGCGTCCAGGCCACGCGCCAAGCCTTCTTCAGCGGCCGCTGCGACGCCCTGATCACCGACGCCTCGGCCCTGGCCTCGGTGCGCGCCACCCAGGCGGCCAATCCCGACGACTACGTGATCATCCCGGCCAATGACGAGGTCGCGCCGCTGACGCCGGCTGTCCGCCACGGCGACGACCAGTGGTTCGACATCGTCAAATGGTCGTTCCAGGCCATGCTGATGGGCGAGCAGCTGGGGATCACCTCGGCCAATGCCGAAGCCATGCTGAAATCCGACAGCCCGACCGTCCGTCGCTTCCTCGGCGTCGAGAAGGGCAACGGCAAGGCGCTGGGGCTGAATGAGGCTTTCGCCTACGACGTGGTCCATCAGGTCGGCAACTATGCCGAGGTTTATGACCGCAACGTCGGCAAGGACAGCAAGCTGAAGATCGACCGTGGCCTCAACCGCCTGCAGCGCGACGGGGGGCTGATGGTCCCCCTGGCCTTCAACTGAGCGCGCCCATGTCGGGGCTCGCGCCAACCCAAGGCCGTCTTCGCGGTCTCGTCTACCAAGGCCTGGTGATCCTGGCCGTGGCCGGCGTCGCAGCCTGGCTGGTCGGCAACACACTGGCAAACCTGGCCAAGCGCGGCATCACCGTCGGCTTCGACTTCGTCACCCGCTCGGCCCGCTTCCCGATCTCCGAGGGCGTCTTGCCCTACCAGCCGTCAGACAGCTTCGCCTGGGCGTTCGCGGCCGGCCTGGCCAACACCCTGATGCTGGCCATCGTCATCGGCGCGGTCTCGACGGCGCTGGGCCTGGTCGTCGCCCTGGCGCGCCGCTCTCAGAACCCGTTGGCGCGCGGCGTCTCGACCGTCTTCGTCGAGGCGCTGCGCAACACGCCGCTCGTGGTGCAGCTCTTGTTCTGGTACGCGCTGGTCACCGTCGGACTGCCAAATGTCCACGCGGCGATGAGCCCGATCGAGGGCGTCTTCCTGACGGATCGCGGCCTCTATCTGCCGGGACTGCGGCTCTCGAGCGCGGCGCTGTTCCTGACGCTCAGCGCGGTCGTGGTGATCGCGGGCGGCGCGGCCTACGCCCAGCGCGAGATCGGCAAGCGTGGGATGATCCTCGGCGGCGCGGGGCTGGTCGCGCTCTCGCTGCTGGGTCTGGCGGTGAAGGCCGGCGTGACCGTCGAGACGCCCCGCCTGGGCCACTTCAACTACGCCGGCGGTTTTGCCCTGACGCCCGAGCTGGTCGCTCTGCTGCTGGGCCTGATCCTCTATTCGGCGGCCTTCATCGGCGAGATCATCCGGGGCGGCATCGACGCCGTGCCGATCGGGCAGTGGGAAGCGGGCAGGGCGCTGGGCCTCTCGGAGCGCCAGACCCTGCGGTTGGTCGTCATCCCTCAGGCCCTGCGCGTGATCATCCCGCCGATGACCAGCCAGTACGTCAACGTGGTCAAGAACACGACCCTGGCCCTGGTCGTCGGCTATCCGGACATTTCTTCGGTGATCGCCACCACCATCAACCAGACGGGCCAGGCCGTGGAGGGCGTCCTCGTCCTGATGGCGGTGTTCCTGACCCTTAGCCTCTCGGCCTCGCTGTTCATGAACTGGTACAACCGCCGCATCGCGCTGGTGCAACGATGAGCACGCAAGCCGTCCCACCCAGCGTCGCCCAGGTCTTCCTGCGCACCGAGACGCTGACCGCCGAGCCGCCGCCGCCCCGGGCGCGCCTCGATCTGGTCAAGGCGCTGTTTGGCGACCTGGCCACGAGTCTCGCCACCCTGCTGATCGCCGCCCTGGTGATCCTGGCCCTGCCCAAGCTGCTGTCTTGGGGCGTGATCAATGCCGTCTGGAGCGGCGAGGGCGCGGCCTGTACCGGCGTCGGGGCCTGCTGGGCCTTTCTGCGTGACAAGCATCCGCAGATCCTGTTCGGCATCTATCCGCCGGAAGAGCAGTGGCGATCGATGCTGGTCGTGGCGATCTTCCTGGGCCTTTCGCTTTGGAGCCTGCCGCCCCGCCACTGGACGCGTGTCACCCTCGCGGCCTGGGGCGTGGGCACGGCGGCCGTGCTGGTGCTGATGGGCGGAGGCGTCTTCGGCCTGGAGGAGGTCTCGACCTCCGACTGGGGCGGCTTGCCGATCACCCTGTTGCTAACCGTCAGTTCGTTGGGCCTGGGTTTTCCGCTGGCCGTAGTCCTGGCACTGGCGCGCCAGTCGGATCTGCCAGTGCCGCGCATGATCGCCGTGGCCCTGATCGAGATCGTCCGCGGCCTGCCGCTGCTTAGCATCCTCTATGTGGCCGCGATCATGCTGCCGATCATGCTCCCCGACGGCGTGACGATCGACAAGCTGCTGCGAGCCCTGGAGGCGCTGACGGTGTTTTCCGCGGCCTATTTGGCCGAGGTGTTGCGCGGCGGCCTGCAGACCATCCCGCCCGGACAGGCCGAGGCGGCCCGCGCCTTGGGCCTGACGTGGTTCCAGACCACGCGGCTGGTCGTCCTGCCCCAAGCCATCGCCAAGGTGATCCCGCCGCTGACCAACACCGTGGTTGTGATCGTCAAGAACACCAGCCTCGTCCTGGTCGTGGGTCTGTTCGACCTGCTCAGCTCCGGCCGCGCGGCCCTGGCCGACCCGGCCTGGCCTGGTCCCTATGCCGAGACCTACCTCTTCATCGCCCTGATCTATTTCGCGATCTGCTTTTCGGTGTCGCGCTACGCGGCCTGGCTGGAGCGTCGCGCCGCCTTCGGAGTCCGCCGATGACCGATACCCCTGCCGCCGTCGAGCTGTCCGGCGTCCACAAGTGGTACGGCGACTACCACGCCCTGCGCGATGTCACGCTCAGCGTGGCCAGCGGCGAGAAGATCGTGGTCTGCGGACCCTCGGGCTCCGGCAAGTCGACCATGATCCGTTGCGTCAATCGCCTGGAGGCCCATCATCGCGGCCACATCCGGGTGGGGGGCGTCGAGCTGACCGGCGATCCCAAGACCATCGACGCTACGCGGCGCGAGGTCGGCATGGTGTTCCAGAGCTTCAACCTCTTCCCGCACCTGACGATCCTGGAGAACTGCACCCTGGCCCAGACCTGGGCCAAGAAGGTGCCGCAGAAAGTCGCCCAGGAGACGGCCATGCGCTACCTCGAGCGCGTGCGCATCCCCGAGCAGGCCGGCAAGTATCCGGGCCAGCTGTCGGGTGGCCAGCAGCAGCGCGTGGCCATCGCCCGGTCGCTGTGCATGGACCCGAAGGTCATGCTGTTCGACGAGCCGACCTCGGCCTTGGACGCCGAGATGGTCAAGGAGGTGCTCGACATCATGGTCGAGCTGGCCGCCGAGGGCATGACCATGATCTGCGTCACCCACGAGATGGGCTTTGCCCGCCAGGCCGCCGATCGGGTGGTGTTCATGGACGCCGGCCAAATCCTGGAGGTCGCGCCGCCGGGCGAATTCTTCGCCGCCCCGCGCCATGAGCGCACCCGCCAGTTCCTGGCCCAGGTGCTGCACTAACCTTCACCCTTTTCGCCAGCTGAAGTTTGACCGCCGCGCGCTTCGCGCCGGCGCAAGGAGCCTATCCATGCCCAAGATCGATCAACGCCTCGCACAGCTGGGCATCGTGCTGCCGGCCCTAACCCCGCCGGTAGCCAACTACGTGCCGTCGGTCCGCTCGGGCAATATCGTCCATATCTCCGGCCAGCTCTCGCTGGACGTTGGTGGCGGCATCAAGGGCGTGGTCGGCGAGGCCGTCGACATCGACCAGGCCGTGGCGGCCGCGCGGCTCTGCGGGATCAACCTGATCGCCCAATTCAAGGCGGCCTGCGAGGGCGACCTCGATCGGCTGGTCCGCGTGATCAAGCTGGGCGGCTTCGTGCAGGCCGGTCCCGGCTTCCACGACATCCCCAAGGTCATCAACGGCTGCTCGGACCTGATGGTCGAAGTCTTCGGCGACGTCGGCCGTCACGCCCGCTCTGCCGTCGGCGTCTACCAGCTACCCTTGGGCTTCGCCGTCGAGGTCGACGCCATTATTGAGGTCGCGTGACGAGTCAGATCAGCGCTTCTCAATCTGAATCTCGCCGTACCAGCCGCCGGTGGCGATTGTGAGCTTGCCACCGACGCCGGCGTCGCCGGCTCCGAGCACGTGCTCGATCAGGCGCTCTTGCACCTTGTTGGTCCCCCAGTCCGCCGGATCGGGCTGGGGCGGCGCCGGAGCCTTTGATGTCGGCTTGGCATTGAGGTCTCCATCGAGATCAAAGTCGGCGAACATCGACCCGTCTCCGAAGGCGTCGGCCGCCTTGCTCCAGCCGCTCAGCCCGCCGATCAGCTCTGCGTCGGCATAGGCGCGCTTCGACACCTCCGGCGACCCGATCGCCGCCAGTTCCCCGTCCTTGATCAAGTGGAAATCGAATTCGACCCGCGAGCCCGTACTCCAGCCCAAATGCCGAGGGACCGCCTTGTGGGCCACGTAGCGCCGGGTTTGGAGTTCTTTGCCGAACAGCAGGAACTCGCAGTCGGGGAAGGCGCGGTTAAGGGCCCACTCCGTGGATTTCGCCTCCGCCACCTGCCGGAACTCGTGGATCAGTTCCCAGGGTTCTAGCTTGGGCAATTCGTCATTGTCGAAGTTGTAGCTGTCGTCATAGGACCTTGACCGGTCGAAGTGTTCGTCAAAGGTCGGGACGCCATTCTCGCCTCTCGACAGGCGAAGGTTTCCGCAAACTTGGCTGCGAAATCCGTCAAGGATCTCGCTCACCAAGGCGTGGGTGCCGGCATAGGCGATGTGCCAGGTCGGCCCCGTGTACTCGGAGAAGTGGCTGAAGCGTCCCACCGAGACGACCGGTATCTCGTAGCGCGTCGGAAACACCACGATCTTCTGGGCGCTGTCGAGGCTGGTGGTCAGTACGCCCTTTGAAGTGACTGACAGACGCCCGTCGGCGACGGCCACGAGACGGTCTGGGGACTTGGCGAGCAGGCAACTGGTCATCGGCGAGGCCTTGATATTTCGGGAGAGGGGCGCCGTCGACGGGGGCTTCCACGGCGATGAAGCCTTGAGGCTGGCGATCTAGGAGCCGGTCGATTTGACGATGCCGGCCCGGGCCTTCAGCAGTTCGGCCACGAAGGCGTTCACGTGGCGGGCCCGCTGGGCGTCCGGCCGGAACAGCAGGTACGACCGGAACAGCACCTCGGGCTCGAATGGGCGGAAGATCACGCCGCGTTCGGAGAAGCCGTGGGCCGAGCACGGGTTGATGAGGCCAACGCCGGCGCCTTCCAACACCAGGGCGCAGACGGTCGAGGAGCTGGGCGTCTCCACCACGATCTCGGGGTGGACCTCGGCGGCTTCGAGGATCTTGGCTAGGCGTCCGCGCGCTCGGTCCTCCGGCGCGAGAGCAATGAACGGAACGCCCTGAAGATGTTCGGGCCGAATGACCGGTTCCTGGGCGAGGGGATGGCCTGGCGGCATGGCGCACAGGGCGCGGAAGTTGCCGAATACCCGATGGTCGACGCCCGAGAGATCGACCTCGTCGGCGGCCAATCCCACGTCGAACTGCTGGTGGACCACCAGGTCGCGCACCGCCGTCGAGGACGGGGTCTGGAGGGTGATGGCGATCTTGGGATGCTTGGCGCGGAACGAGGCGATGGCGCGCGGCACCAGGGCCGAGCCCAGCGCGGCATGGCTGGCGATCCGCAAGGAGCCGGATCCGAAGTCGCGAATCTGGGCGGCCGAGGCGCGCAGACGGTCCAGACCCACGAAGCTGGTGTTGACGTCCCGAAAGAACAGCTGCCCCTCCGGCGTCGGCACGAGCCGTCCGCGGACGCGATCATAGAGGTTGAAGCCCAGCGAGGCCTCCAGATCGGAGAGGGCGCGGCTGACCGCCGGCTGGGTGATCTGCAGCAGCTCGGCGGCGCGCGAGGCCGAGCCGCTGATCATCACCGCGCGGAAAACCTCAAGATGTCGAAAGTTCATGCCGCCCCACGCCTCCAGACGAGAACCATAAGGTTTGCGCATGGATTGCGGCAAGTTCGACTGTAGCGTCTATGGCTTCGCGGCCGTCGCCGCCGCTGGAGCGGTCGTCACCCGCTTGAGAATGCCGAAAACAAAGGCCTCCCCCTGGCGCAGGTCCGCGATCCCGGCGCGTTCGTCATCGCCATGGATGCGGCTGGCGCTGTCAGGATCGGCGGGGAGGGCTCCAATCCCGTAGACGGGCACGCCCCGTTCGCGCCAAGGCGTGGCGTCGGTGCTGGCGACCAGCAAGGTCGGCAGTACGGAGACACCGGGCCAGGTCGCCTGGGCGCTGTCTTCCAAGGCCTTGAAGAGCGCCGTGTTGAGATTGGACGGGGCGATCTTCGAGCGCTTGTCGAAGTAGGCGGCGATCTCGGCCTTGGGCCGGGCGCTGATGATCTCGATCTCGACCTTGGGATTGGCGATCACCTGCTTCAGCTCGGCGATGAAGCCCTCGACGGTCTGACCAGGCAGCAGGCGCGCGTTCAGCACGGCCTCGGCGTCGCCGGGGATGACATTGGGCTTTTGGCCCGCGTTCAGCATGGTCAGGACAAGGGTGTTGCGCAGCAAGCCCTCCATCCCCCAGCCGCCAGGATCATTGGCCACGACCACGCGTGCGGCCGTGGCGCGTGCTGGAGCGTCCTTGGCCTTCAGCAGCTGGTCGATGGCCGCCGCCAAGGCCGGGCTGCTCAACCTGGCCTTCTTCTGCAGAAAGGCGCGGACCTCCGGAGACAGCTGCACGGTCGTCTCGTACGACTGAAGCCGATTCAGCGCCGTTACCAGCTGGCCATTGGCCGAGCTGGTGATGGGAATGGGGCGGGAAGAGTGGCCGGTCGGGCCGTGGGTCTTGATCTTCAGATTGAGCGTAAGCTTGTCGGCATAGGTGACCTGAAGTTCGCGGACCTTGCCATCCGGGCTTCCCACCGTGCGTCCGCCCTCGTTCAGGGTGAATTCGGCGTCGATCTTGTCCCAGTGGTTTTCAGCTAGCCAGTTGGTGTTGAACTGGCCCTGTTCCTCGTCGGCTTCGGCCAAAAAGATCACGTCGCGCGACCGGGCCGCCGGGTCCTTGGCAAGCTTCAGGACGGCCTGGGCGAACACGGCGACCGAGCCCTTGTTGTCCAGCGCGCCGCGTCCATAGATGAAGCCGTCCTTCTCGACCGCCCCGAACGGATCGACGCTCCAGCGCTCCTTCTGAACGGGGACCACGTCGGTATGGGCGGCCAGCAGCACCGGGCGCTGGCGGCCGTCGCCCTTCAGCCGGGCGATGAAATGCGCGGCCTTGCCGTTGGGCGCCAAGATGATCTCGTTGGGGATCCCGGCGGCGTCGAAGACGGTCTTCAAGTAGTCGGCGACGGCCCGCGTGTCGCCGGGCGCATTGGTGGTGTCGTAGCGGATCAGGTCCTTGAGCATGGCCGTCACATCGCTTTGCCCAGCCGGCGATCCGGCCTTGGCCGGGGCGGTCGCGAGCATCGATCCGCCCAACAGAAGAGCGAGCAGGGCAGAGCGGCGAAACGACATGAGAAACCTCGACACGGCGACTTTAGCGGTGCTGATCCTTGGCCGCTGCGCTCGGCGTGACAATGGCTCCGACTGCAAGGCTCCATACGCTGTTGTTATGGGGGCGGTCGCTCTTCGGCCTTTGGCCCACGTCTCCAGCGTGTCCAGCAACCAGGCCTAGCGGCTAGGTATTCGTCGGGCGCACAATTATCGGGCGCCGGCGCCGCAGGATCGCGTCAGGTCGCGGCAAGAAAATCGCGGGGCGACCTCGCACTGTGCTTCAGCCCCTTACTAATGTGGGCGCTGGGCGACCTATAACAGTTAGTTATGGAGTGGTGTTCCCCCGTCAATTGTCATTCTACCGTCATCCCCACACCGTCGTGAGCGACCGACGTTCACCAAGAGCGTCCAAGAAGGGGAACTCATATGGCTTCGAACGGGGGAAAGCGTCGCGCCTGGCTTTTGGCGGGCGTGGGCGTTTCGATCTTGAGCGCTGCGGCGTCGGACGCGATGGCCCAGGCCACGGCCGCCGACACCCAGGTGGAGGAGGTCGTCGTCACCGGTTCGCGCTTTGGCGGTCGCACCGCGATCAATTCGGCGACGCCGATCGACGCCATCACCAATGATGAGCTGACCCGCGGGGCGGCGCCGAACCTCCAGGACATGCTGAAGGTCGCCGTGCCCAGCTTCAGCACTCCGCGTCCCGTTGCGGCCGGCGCGCTCGACTTCATCACGCCGCCGACCATGCGCGGCCTCTCGACCGGACAGATCTTGGTCCTGGTCAATGGCAAACGTCGCCACACCTCGGCCGACCTCAACAACGGCAACCAGATCGGCCGGGGCGACGTCGCCTATGACTTCAACTCCATTCCCGCCGCCGCGATCAGCCGGATCGAAGTGCTGCGGGACGGCGCCGCCGCCCAGTATGGTTCGGACGCCATCGCCGGGGTCATGAACCTGCAGCTGGATAAGTCGATCGGCGTCACCGCCAACGGCCAAGCCGGGGTCACCTCGCAGGGCGATGGACGTGATCTGCAGGGCTCGATCGGGGCGGGCTTCGCCGTCGGCGACGGCGGCGTCATCCGCATGACCGTGCAGTACCAGGACCACGAACACTCCGACCGCGCCGCGCCCGACACCCGCCAGCAGTACTTCGGCCGCAACGCCGCCGGCGGCGCGGTGGCGCCTTCGGCCAACTTCGGGTCCGGCACTGGCTTGACGCCGTCGAGCGGCACGCTCGATCCGCGCGAAGCCACCGTCGATCGGAACATCTGGGTGTTCGGCGATCCCGAGTACACCAACACCAGCGTTTTCTTGAACGGCGAGTTGCCGATCAACGACCAGGTCACCGCCTACGGGTTCGGTGGCTTCAATCGCCTGAAGGGAACGAGCTTCAACTTCTTCCGCCGGGCCGGTCAGGATGAAACCATCCGATCCCTCTATCCAGACGGCTTCGTGCCCTTGCAGGACATCAAGCTGCAGAACAATTCGGTGAACCTGGGCCTGCGCGGCGACGACGTCCTGGGCTTCAAGTGGGACCTGTCGACGGGGCTGGGCACCAGCATCAACGACATCGGCTACAGCAATTCCAACAACGTCTCGATGGGGCTGACCACGCCGACCACCTTCTATCGGGGTGGTTCGCGGTTCCGCCAGTGGACAACCAACCTCGACCTCACCCGTCAGCTGGATCTGGGCCTTGGCTCGCCCCTGAAGCTGGCCCTGGGGGCGGAATACCGGAAAGACTACTACGACCTCGTCGCCGGGGAGCTGGCGTCCTACGCCAACGGCGGCGGCCTGATCCTGGATGGGCCCAACGCCGGCAAACCAGCCCCGGTCGGGGCCCAGCCGGGCGGCGGCATCACGCCCGCCGACGCGGCCGCGGCCAACCGCACCGCCAAGGCGCTCTATGCCGAAATCGAGAAGGACTTCGGCGACCGCTTCATGATCGATGCGGCCATTCGATACGAGGACTACTCCGACTTCGGCAGCACGACCAACTACAAGGTCGCCGGACGGTTCGAACTGTTCGAGGGCCTGGCGGTGCGCGCCTCGGCGGGGTCTGGCTTCCGGGCTCCGGCGCTGGCCCAGTCGTACTTCGGCAACACCAACATCAGCTTCGTCAACGGCCAGCCGCTGAAGATCCTGACCGTACCGGTCAACACCGCCATCGGGGCGCTGGTCGGCACCAAGCCGCTCACGCCCGAGAAGTCCGACAACATCTCGGTCGGCGCGGTGTTCCAAGGCTTTGGTCTGTCCGGCTCCGTCGACTGGTACCGGATCGCTATCGACGACCGCATCGTCATGTCGTCGAACTTCCAGAGCACGGCGCTCACCACGCTGCTGGCCTCCAAAGGCTATTCGGGGATTTCGGCCGTCGCCTTCGAAAGCAACGCGGTCGACACCACCACCACCGGGGTCGACGTGACCGTCCGGCACAAGGCGGGCCTGGGCGATTTCGGCGAGCTGACCACGACCCTGGCGGCCAACTTCAACAAGACCCGCCTCGATCGCGTGGCCGGGACGCCCGCGCCGCTCGCCGCGCTCGGCATCGCCACGCCGCTGTTTGACCTCACCCAGCAGGTGCGCACCACCGACAGCACGCCCAAGGACAAGATCACCCTGAACTTCAACTGGGAGAAGGGGCCCTGGAGCGTCAACCTGACCGGAACGCGTTATGGCCAGGTCAGCCAGGTGGGCCTAACCGGCAAGACCCAGGCCCAGGTTGCTGCACTGATCCCCGGCTACAATGTAACCGTGGTGCCCTCGGCGCCCGGCTCGGCCAATTCCGACATTATCCAGCGCTTCCGCGCCGACATCGTCGCGGACCTGGACGTGGCCTGGCGTGTCAACGACAAGCTGCGCCTGTCGGCGGGGGTCAACAACGTCTTCGATAAGTATCCTGAAAAGCAGATCGCCTCGACAGCGGCCAGCGTGGCGGCCGGAACCAACGGCTCCGACAACAACGGCATCTTCCCTTACGCCTATGTCGCGCCGTACGGCGTCAACGGCCGCACCTACTACATCAAGACCAGCTATCGCTTCTAACCCCAGCGGACGGAGAGGCGAGGGCCTCTCCGTCCTGGAGAACCCGTATGCGCGCAATCCTCCCCCCGGCCATCCTGGCGGGTCTCCTCTGGCTGGCGGCGTCCCATGGGGCATTGGCCCAGGATCATGGCGCGCATGGCCATGCCCACGCCCCCGCGACGGCGACAACCGAGCAGCCCGCAGCCTATGGCGTCAGCCGAAAGGCGATCGCCTACTTCAACACACCCAATCGCCACGGGACGGCGCTTGACCCAAAGGCCGCGACCGATGTCGGCAAGGTCCGGCTGGACCTGGACGCCGAGGCCGACGTCATGGTCAGCTTCACCAGCGGTCTGGCCGCCGAAACCGGGGCGGGGTGTCCTTGTTCGGTCCGCGCGCTGTTGCGGGTCAACGACCAGGCGCCGGTTATCGTCAAGCGGGTCAATGTCGGGGCGCCCAGCGTCCAGACCGTCGATCGCTACGAGCACGACCGTCAGCCGGCCGATGGGTCCTTCGTCTTCACCCTGCCCAAGGGGCGGCACGATATCGCCCTGGTCATGCAGCCGGTGGACGGCGCGGGCACGGATCTCGAAGCCTACTACGTCAACCTGCAGGCCGTGCCCTATCCGACGGGGCGTTAGGTCGAGTTTCTGGATGCGGCATCTTGGCGCGTCGTGGCGAAGTTCTGGGGCGGGGATGTTAGGTATTGCCTAGCTTTTCTCAGTGTTCGCTGCGGCGCATCAAGTCGTCACTCAGTGTAATTGTATAACATGTAATCATATAACGCATTTCAATCTCGGCTAAGCAGAGGTATGCCAGCTCAGGATGGTTGGACTCGCACTCCATGGCTGGCAAGTCGGCGGAAACGCCGCAAAGCGGCGCTCGCGCCGTGGCCAGCCCGTGCGTTTCACCTTCGGTAAGGCCGTGGCGCTCTTCGTCACCGTCGTCTTCCTGATGGGCATCGTCATTTGCGGCCCGGCCGAACACGCGGCTCTGGAAACCGAGACGTCCGTGGCCTCCCAGGTCATGGCGTCGAACGTCCAGGCCCCGGCCGTGATCAAGGTCGCGGGCGACCAAAAGGTCCCTGTCAAGAAGACCCTCGCGGCCTGTACGGGCCATTGCTCGGCCCACAGCATCAGCCTGCCGGTGTCGTTCGCGCCCCAGACGGTCGCGTTCGAGGACCGTGCCGCCTGGCAGCCCGTGCAGGACCAGGGCCTGCTGATCGAGCGCCCCGTCCTTCTGGATCGTCCGCCTAGAGCCTGACGCGACCCTTCCGCCCATCGCGGCGGACCGTCTGCGTCTCAATCTCTAGGAACACATCTTCATGACTCTCATCATGCGTGGGCGGCTGCGTTTCGCGGCCGTGAGCGCGGCCGCGATCGTAGGCGCGTTGGCGTCCGCGACCGGCGCGGCCGCCGATCCGGCGCCGCCGTTCAAGGACCTGCTTACTCAAGCGCAGGCCAATGCGCCCAGGCTCGCCGAAGCGGCGGCCGGCGTTCGTCAAGCGGAAGGTCTGGCCCGCCAGGCCGGCGCCCGCCCCAATCCGACTGCCGGGGTGACCGTCGAGAACTTCAGCGGCAAGGGGATCTACAGCGGTACGAACAATGCCGAGACGACCTTCCAGCTGAGCCAGCCGCTCGAAGTCGGGGGCAAGCGCGACGCGCGGGTCGCCGCCGGTCGCGCCGCTCTCGATGCGGCGCGGGCGCGCCTGGTTCAGTCCAAGGCTGATTTCGCCTTCGCCCTGGCCGACGCCTACGCCCTGGCCGAGGCGGCCGAACGTCGTGTCGCCCTGGCTGACGAAGCCGTGACCCTGTCCGACGAGACGCTGCGCGCCTCGCGGGTCATGGTCGACGCCGGCAAGGAAGCCGAGCTACGCACCCTGCAGGCTCAAGCGGCCTTGACCGCCGCGCGGGCCTCCCGAGAAGAGGCTCGGGCCGAACGGACCGGCGCCTTCTCGCGGCTGACAGCCCTCGTCGGGTCGGCAACGCCCTTCACCTCGCTGAGCGACAGCCTGCTGACCAGCCCCAAGGTCACGAGCCAGCCCGGCGACATCGATGCGCTGTCGACCCCGGCGGTCGTAGCGGCGGAAGCCGACCGTGAAGCCGCCGCCCGGCGGGTGCGGATCGAACGAACCCGCGCGGTGCCGGACGTCACGGTATCGGCTGGCATTCGCCGCTTTAGCGGCGACGACTCCACGGCCCTGGTCGCTGGCGTCTCGCTGCCCATCCCGGTCTTCGACCAGAACCGCGGCAACATCACCGCCGCTCAGGGCGAGCTGCAGGCGGCCGAGGCCCGGCTTAACGCTGCCCGCTTCGACGCCGAGGCCGACATCCGCACGGCCCGGTTCCAGCTCGGCGCCGCCCAATCGCGGGCCAACGCGGCGAGCGAAGGCGAAACCAGTGCGGCCGAAGCCTTCCGTCTTACCCGCATCGCCTACGAGTCCGGCAAGGCCCCCCTGGTCGAGCTGATCAATGCGCGCCGGTCTCTGGCCGAAGCGCGCGACCAAACCATCCAGGCCCAGCTGGCGCGCGTCCGCGCCGAGGCCGACCTGGCGCGCCTGCAAGGCCGCCTCTTCGGAGACCGTTGATGCCCAAGTCCAATTCCTCGAACCGGCAGTTGTTGCTGGGCGGCGCGGCCGTCGTGGTCGTCGCCATCGCCGCCTTCTCGGTCGGAAAGATGTCCGGCGGCAAACCCGCCGAGACACCGGCGACCGAAAAGCCCGCGGCAGCCGCGGAAGCGGCCGGACCGCAAAACCTGGCCATGGGTCCCGAGCGTATCACCGCCTCGGGCGTCCAGCTGCAGACGGTCAACACTGGCGGCCTGGCCGCCGAGGTCGTCGCTCAGGCCACCGTCGAAGCCGAACCGGGCGGTGAGGCGGCCCTGACCGCCCGCGCCGCCGGCTCGATCACCCGCATCACCAAGCGCCTCGGCGACCCCGTGCGGGCCGGCGAGACCCTGGCCCTGGTCTCCAGCCGCGAGGCCGCCCAGATCTCGGCCGACCGCAGCGTCGCCTCGGCCAAGGCCGACCTGGCCCGCAAGAACCTGGCCCGTGAGAAGCGTCTCTTCGAACAGAAGGTCAGCCCGCGCCAGGACTATGAGACCGCCCAGGCCGAAGTGGCCGTGGCCGAGGCCGAGGCCCGTCGCGCCGCGACCGCGGCCGGCGCCTCGGCGGTATCGGGTGGCTATGTCGCCGTCATCAGCCCGATCAACGGCCGCGTGACCGCCATGACCGCCAGCCTGGGCGCCTTCGTCGCGCCGGAGACCGAACTCTTCCGCATCTCCGACCCGGCCAAGATCCAGGTCAACGCCTCGGTTACCGCCGTCGACGCCCGGCGCATTCAGCCCGGCGACCAGGCCATCGTCGAGACGACCGGCGGCGAAACCCGCACCGCCGTCGTCCGCTCCGTGACGCCAGGCGTGAACGAGGAAACCCGCAGCGCCACGGTCGTCCTGACCCTGACGGGCGGGGCAGGGCAGTTGCAGCCGGGCCAGCTGGTCCGCGCCCGCATCACCTCGCGCCAATCGACCTCGAGCGGGATCGTCGTGTCCGAAGAGGCCGTCCAGACGGTCAACGGCAACGACGTGGTGTTCGTGCGGACAAAGGAGGGCTTCCGTGTCCAGCACGTGCTGGCCGGTCAGCGCAGCGGCGGACGTGTCGTCATCGTCGATGGTCTGAAAGGCGGCGAGACCCTGGCGGTCAAGAACGCCTTCTTGCTCAAGGCCGAACTCGGCAAGAGCTCGGAAGAAGACTGACCCCTAACCGCTATTCTGGAGACACGCCGAAATGATCGGTCGCTTACTCTCGATGTCGGTGAAGGGGCGTTGGTACGTCCTGCTTCTCACCGTCATCATCGCACTCCTCGGCACGTGGCAGCTGACCAAGCTGCCCATCGACGCCGTTCCCGACATCACCAACAACCAGGTGCAGATCAACACCGTCGCCGGCGCGCTTTCGCCGGTCGAAATCGAAAAGCGGGTGACCTTCCCGGTGGAAACGGCCCTGGCCGGCATCCCCGGCCTGGAGACCACCCGCTCGATCTCGCGCAACGGCTTCTCGCAGGTCACCGCGATCTTCTCGGAGAAGACCAACCTCTACTTCGCCCGCCAACAGGTGGCCGAGCGTCTGACCCAGGCGGGCGATAGCCTGCCAGCCGGGATCCAGCCGCAGATCGGGCCCGTCACCACGGGCCTCGGCGAGGTCTACATGTACTCGGTCGAGTACGCCAATCCGGGCGGCAAGGGCGCCAAGGTTCGTGACGGCCAGACCGGCTGGCAGAGCGACGGCGCCTATCTGACGCCGGAGGGCGAACGCCTCACCGACGCCACCTCGCAGGGCGCGTATCTGCGCACCATCCAGGACTGGGTCGTTCGTCCGCAACTGCGCACCGTCAAGGGCGTGGCCGGCGTCGACTCCATCGGCGGCTTCCAAAAGCAGTATGTGGTCGAACCCGACCCGGCCAAGCTCGTCGCCTACGGCGTCTCCTACACCGATCTGGCCAAGGCCCTGGAAGGCGCCAACCTCTCCGTCGGCGCCAACTTCATCCAGCGCGCGGGCGAGGCCTATCTGGTCCGGGCCGACGCAAGGGTGCGCACGCTGGACGAGATCCAGAACGCCATCATCGCCACCCGCCGCACCGTGCCCGTCGCCGTCAAGGACGTCGCCACCGTGCGGGTCGGCGGTGACCTGCGCACCGGCGCAGCCAGCAAGAACGGCGAAGAAGTCGTTGTCGGCACCGCCCTGATGCTGATCGGCGAAAACAGCCGCTCGGTCGCCAAGTCGGTCGGCGATAAGCTCGTCGATGTTCGCAAGGCCCTGCCGAATGGCGTGGTGATCACCACCGCGCTCGACCGCTCGGTGCTGGTCAACGCCACCATCAAGACCGTTGAACGCAACCTGACCGAAGGCGCCATCCTGGTCGCCGCGACCCTGTTCCTGCTGCTCGGCAACGTCCGCGCGGCCTTCATCGCCGTGCTGATCATCCCGCTGTCCTTCGTGATGATGGCCATCGGCATGAACGAGCTGAAGGTGCCCGGCAACCTGATGAGCCTGGGGGCGCTGGACTTCGGCCTGATCGTCGACGGCACCGTCATCATCATCGAAAACTGTCTGCTACGCCTGGCCGAGCGCCAGCACCACGAAGGCCGCCTGCTGCGACTGCCCGAACGCCTGGAAACCGTGCTGCGCGCGGCCCAGGAAATGATCCGTCCGACCGTCTTCGGCCAGGCGATCATCTTCTTGGTCTTCGCCCCGCTGCTGACCTTCACGGGCGTGGAAGGCAAGACCTTCTCGCCGATGGCCATCACCATCATGCTGGCCCTGGGCGCGGCCTTCATCCTGTCGCTGACCTTCGTTCCGGCTCTCGTCGCCATCCTGATGCGCGGCAAGATCTCGGAGAAGGAAGTCAAGGTGATCGCCGTCTCCAGGCAGCGTTATGAGCCTGTCCTGAAGCGCGTGGTCGATCGTCCCTGGCCGTTCATCGGCGGCGCGGTGGCGCTCTTCCTGGTCGCCGGCGTGGTCTACACGACGCTGGGCCAGGAGTTCATCCCGCAGCTGGACGAAAAGAACGTCGCCATGGGCTCGCTGAAGATCCCGTCGACGGCGCTCGAACAGTCGCTGACCATGCAGCGCCAGGTCGAAAAGAACGTCTCGTCCCTGCCTGAAGTGGAGATGATGTTCTCCAAGACCGGCACGGCCGAGGTCGCCACCGACCCGATGCCGCCCAACGCCTCGGACGGCTTCATCATCCTCAAGCCGCAAAAGGAGTGGCCCAAGACCGTCGAGAACAAAGCCGGTGTCGTTCAACGCATCGAGGCCAAGGTCGCGCCGCTGCTGGGCAACAGCTTCGAAGTCACCCAGCCCATCCAGATGCGCTTCAACGAGCTGATCGCCGGTGTGCGCGGTGACGTCGCCATCAAGCTTTATGGCGATGATCTGGACAAGATGAGCGCCACCGCCGCCAAGATCGGCGCGGTGCTGGAGTCGATCCAAGGCGCTGAAGGCGTTCGCGTCGAACAGGTCGGCGGGGCTCCCACCCTGGACGTCAAGTTCGACCGGGCCGCCATCGCCCGCTTTGGTCTCAGCATCGACCAAGTCGCCGACACCGTGGCCACGGCCATGGGCGGGCGCCAGGCAGGCGATGTCTTCGAGGGTGACCGCCGCTTCGACATCACCGTCCGCGTGCCGATGGCCCAGCGCAACGACCTGGACGCCCTGGGCGCCCTGCCGGTCATGCTGCCGGCCGGCGACAGTGGTGTGCAACGTTCGGTGCCGCTGCGCGAGCTGGTGCAGTTCCGCTTCTCCGATGGTCTGAACCAGATCAGCCGCGAGGACGGCAAGCGCCGGGTGGTCATCCAGGTCAACGTGCGGGGCCGCGACATCGGTTCGTTCGTCACCGAAGCCCGTACAAAGGTCGAAGCCGTCCAGCTTCCGACCGGCTACTGGCTGACCTGGGGCGGCCAGTTCGAGAACCTGAAGGCCGCCACCCAACGCCTGTCGATCGTCGTGCCGCTGTGCTTCGCGCTGATCTTCCTGGTGCTCTACATGGCGCTGGGCGGGTTCGGACCCGCAGCCTCGGTGTTCGCGGCGATCCCGCTCGGACTTTCGGGCGGTGTGTTCGCCCTGGCGCTGACGGGGATCACATTCTCGATCTCGGCCGCCGTCGGCTTCATCGTTCTGGCCGGCGTCGCGGTTCTCAACGGCCTGGTCGTCATGACCAGCGTCCGAGAGCGCCTCGAAGCGGGCGTGCCCGTGGCCCAGGCGATCTACGAGGGCTCGGTCGAGCGCTTCCGTCCGGTTCTGATGACGGGCCTCGTCCCGGCCATCGGTTTCATCCCGATGGCCCTGGCCAGCGGGACCGGCGCCGAAGTGCAAAAGCCCCTGGCCATGGTGGTCATCGGCGGCCTGGTCACGGCCACCGCCGTGACCCTGCTCGTCTTGCCCGCCATCGCCAATCTCATCCTCCAACTGGGGTCTGGTCGGAAGACCCCAGACGAGGGTCCGGCCGCGTCGGATTTGAGCACGACGCACTAGCCGGGGCGCCGGCGCGGCCCCTCAGCCCCCACAGCGTCGCGCCGGCGCATCACCTTCAAACGCCCCGAGGGCCAAGCCTTCGGGGGCCGTAATCACCAAGAGGAGACGCCTATGCAAACCCCCGGACAAGCGGTCCTTCTCCGCATCTACACCGACGAAAACGCCCTGGTCGGCGACCGGTCCCTGATGGACGTCATCGTCCAGCGCGCGCAGGCCAATCGACTGGCCGGCGCCACGGTCCTGCGCGGCCGCAAGGGCTTTGGCGAGTCCGCGCGCATGCATGAGCCTCGGCCGCTGGACTTCAATGACAACCTGCCGGTGGTGATCGAGTTCGTCGACGAGGAAGCCCGCTTGCGCGAGTTCCTGACCAAGCTCGACGATCTCAAGGACATCGGCCTCGTCACCTTCGAGAAGGTCGAGGTGTTGCGTTACGGCGGCCATCACGTCGAGCCGCACCGGTAGGAGCGAGCGCCATGACCAGCAAGTCTGCGCATGCCCATGAAGGCCATGACCATGGCGATCAGGGCGACCACAAGCATGGCGACGGGGAGGGCGGCCATGGCCACGCCCATGGTGGGCTGTTTGGCGAGCGAACCGAACTCATCTTCGCCCTGCTGTGCGGCGCGACGCTGCTGGTCGGGTGGCTGATCAGCCTCAAGGCCGATGGGTGGATGCCGCTGGCCTTCTACTTGGCGGCCTACCTGTTCGGCGGCTGGTTCACCCTGACCGAGGCGATCGAAAACCTGCGCAAGCGCAAGTTCGAGATCGACACCTTGATGCTGGTGGCCGCCGCCGGGGCCGCGGCGCTCGGGCAATGGGCTGAGGGCGCACTGCTGCTCTTCCTGTTCAGCATGGGCCACTCGCTGGAACACTATGCCATGGGCCGGGCCCGCCGGGCGATCGAGGCCCTGGCCAAGCTGGCCCCCGAGCGCGCCACGGTCCGCCGTGACGGCAAGACCGAGGACGTCGCCGTCGAGGCCCTGGAGATCGGTGACATCATCCTGGTCCGGCCCAATGAGCGCATCGCCGCCGACGGCGTCGTCGTGGCGGGCGACAGCAGCGTCAACCAGGCCCCGGTCACCGGCGAAAGCGTGCCCGTCGACAAGCGCGCCAGCGCCGATCGCGATCTCGACTTCGCCAAGGCCAGCGCGGAATACCGTGTGTTCGCCGGCACCATCAATGGCGCGGGCGCGCTCGACATCCGCGTGGCCCGCAAGGCCGGCGAGAGCACCCTGGCCCGCGTGGTGCGCATGGTCGCCGAGGCCGAGGCCCAGCGCTCGCCCACCCAGCGCTTCACCGACCGGTTCGAGAAGGTCTTTGTTCCGGCCGTGCTGGTCCTGGTCGCGACCCTGATGCTGGCCTTCCTGGTGCTCGATGAGCCCTTCAGCCGCAGCTTCTACCGCGCCATGGCCGTGCTGGTGGCCGCCAGCCCCTGTGCTCTCGCCATTTCGGTGCCCAGTGCGGTGCTGAGCGGCGTGGCCCGGGCCGGCCGCGGCGGCGTCCTGGTCAAGGGCGGCGGTCCGCTGGAGAACCTGGGCACCCTGACGGCCCTGGCTTTCGACAAGACCGGCACCCTGACCGAAGGCAAGCCCAAGCTGACCGATATCGTCCCGGCCCAAGGCGTCGAGGAAGACGAACTGCTGGCCATCGCCGTGGCGGTCGAGGCGCTCAGCGACCACCCGCTGGCCGCCGCCGTCGTGCGCGACGGCGAGGCCAAGCTGAACGGCCAGGCCCGCCGGGAAGCCACCAGCATCAAGAGCCTGACAGGGCAGGGGATCCAGGCGCAGGTGGACGGCAAGTCCGCCGTGATCGGCAAGCCAGGCCTGTTCGAAGCCGAGGGGCCGCGACCGCCGGAAGATGTGTGGAGCGAGGCCCAGAAACTGGAAGCCAATGGCCGCACCGTCGTCATGGTGCGCCATGGCGACCGATATCTTGGCGTGCTCGGCCTGATGGACACGGCCCGTCCGGCGGCGCGCGACGTCATTAAGCGCCTGCGATCCCTCGGGATCACCCGGATGATCATGCTGTCAGGCGACAACCAGTCGGTCTCCGACGCCATTGCCCGTGATCTGGGTCTCGATGAGGCCCGTGGCGGTCTGATGCCGGAGGACAAGGTCGCCACGATCAAGGCCCTGCGCGAGCAGTTCGGCAAGGCCGCGATGGTCGGCGACGGCGTCAACGACGCCCCGGCCATGGCCAATGCCACGGTCGGCATCGCCATGGGCGCGGCTGGCTCGGACGTGGCCCTGGAGACCGCCGATGTCGCCTTGATGGCCGATGACCTGAACCATCTGCCGTTCGCGGTGGGGCTCAGCCGAAAGACGAGCGGCATCATCCGCCAAAATCTCTGGGTCAGCCTGGGCATGGTCGCGGTGCTGATCCCGGCGACCTTGTTTGGCTTGAAGATCGGCGAGGCGGTGATCTTCCACGAAGGCTCGACCCTGCTGGTCGTGGCCAACGCCCTGCGCCTCCTGGCTTACAAGGAGCGCCGGGCATGAGCGTCCCTGAATCCCACGACGAGGCCGCGGCCTGGGCCCGCCGTTCGGCCCGCCGCGCCCTATTCGCCCTGGTGGCCGCGATGGTGTTTCTCGCCGCAACCATCGCCGTGGCGGTGATCGGCATGGGGCATCGGCCATGATCGGGCATCGATCCGTCCCGGCCATGGCGCTTGGCCTGGCCATGATTGGCGCATCGATCGCCGGCTCGGCCCTGGCCGACACCATCGACAAGCCGATCGCGCTTTCGACCCCGCGCGGCTTTGTGCTGGACTCGGTCCGCGCCGTCGCCGAGGGCCAGGGCGTGCGCTTCCACGGCGCGGTCTGCCGACGCACCGCCGGTCCCGCGCCGCGCTTCGTGCGAGCCGATCGCCTCGATCGCGACGGCCACATCCTGAGCACCGCGTCGAAGGTCCTTTGGGATCTGCGCGGGCGCGAGCGCCACTGCACGTTCTTCGACTTGCCCACGGCCAGTCCGCCGATAGACGGCGAGCTGTTCCGTGTCTGCTTGCTTTCCACGAACCGCCCGTGCCCGGAGCCCGTCGTGGCCCCATCGGGCGCGGGCGACAAGGCGACGAAAGGCCGCCCATGATCATAGAATCAGAGATCGATATCGCCGCGCCCCCGACCAAGGTCTGGCGAACCTTGACGGAGTTTGGCGCCTATCCGCGCTGGCACCCGCACTGGGAGATCGAAGGCGTGCCGGTGCAGGGCGCTAGGGTCTATATCCGCATCGGTTCGAACCCGGAGAAGCGGCTGCGGTTCAGGGCCAAGGTGATCGGCATGGCGCCGGCCGAGGAAGTCGCGTTCCAGTCGGGGCCGTTCTTCGCGCGATCGTACGAATACTTCCGGCTCGAACCGAGTGCGCGCGGCACCTTGCTTCGCCACACCAACGAGATCACCGGTTTGGCGGCCTTGCAGTTCAAGTTTAAGGCTGAGCACGAAAAGTTGGTTAGAATCTACAACTTCCGGCTGGAAGCTCTCGCGAAATATATCACCACCAGCACGCCTTTGCGTGCAGTGACCCGGTCACGTCCGCGGACCCGGATCTGACCCTTGCGGCTGCGCTGATGCGCCACGCCAAGTGTATCTTGTAACGTATTTCCTCGACGCAACACGGACGCTATAGGCCCTTTTATGTTCGACGTGCCGACATGGCTGAAGACTTGGACGGGAGCGCTTTTCGCGTGCCTGCTGGTGCTCGCCGTCGCCGCGCCGTCGTTCCGGTTGGACGTCTGTCCGCCGGAGACGTCGGTGACCGCCGAGCATGGCGCCGCGGCTGAAGCCGCGAGCTTCACCCAGATCGACGACCAGGACGCGGCGGACGCCTCGGACGCCAAAGGCGGCGAACCGGGCGGTCACTGCCACCATGTGCCTCAGCTGATGAACCCGGTCGTTGGGGCGCAGCACGTCGTGTCCGCCGACCGTATCCGGTTGGTCGCCTCGGCCCTCAACATGCCGCCCTCGCGCATGCCTGACGGCCCCAACGAGCCCCCTCGAGCCTGACCCTGGCCGCGCCTTCGCGCGCGTAATCGCCATCGTCAGTTCTCACACAGGGACCTCCCATGCATTCCCGTTATGCCCGGCCCGCTGCCGTTCTCGGCGCGGTTCTGGCGCTCGCCGGTGTCGGCGCGTTCTCGCGCGCCGCTGCCGAGCCGCTCACCCTGGACGCCGCCATTTCGCGCGCCCAGACCCAGTCACCGCTTGTCACGGCCGCCGAAGCTTCGGTGAAGGCGGCGGAAGGCCGCGCGCGCCAGGCTGGCCTGATGCCCAACCCCGAAGCCGGCCTCCAATCGGAGAACTTCGCCGGCTCGGGCCCCTATGGCCGGTTCGGCGCCGCCGAAACCACCGCCACGATTAGCCAGCGCCTGGAGCTGGGCGGCAAGCGCCGCACCCGCGCCGCCGCCGCCAATGCCGAAGTCGATGCCGCCCGTATCGGCTTCACCATCGCCAAGGCCGACCTGACCCAGGAAGTTCGGGTCCGTTACGCGGAGGCGTTGGCCGCCCAGGATCGCCTGGTCCTGGCGCGTGAAACCGCCGCCCGCGCCGAGGGGCTGTCCAAGGTCGCCGGCACCCTGGTCGAGGCCGGACGCGAGCCGCCGCTGCGGGCCTTGCGCGCCGAAGCCGCCAGCCGCGAAGCGGCCGCTGCGGTGATCGCCGCCGAAGCCGAGGCGCTGGCCGCCCGGCGCGCGCTCGTCACCCTCTGGGGCGACGCGGGCGAGACGATCGAGCTTGTGCGCGGTCAGGACCCGGCCGCGCCCCCCCAGACCACGATCGATCCCAGCGAGACCCTGGACGTGCGCCAGGCGCGCGCGGACCTCGAAACGGCCCGCGCCGTCATCGATCGCGAGCGCGCCGCCGGCCGCCCGGACCTGACGGTTCAGGCCGGCGTGCGGCGGTTCGAGCAGACCGGCGACTCGGCGATGATCGTCGGCTTCACGGCCCCGATCCCGATCTCCAATCGCAACCAGGGCACGGTCGCGGCCGCTCGCGCCGACGCGACCGCCGCCGAGGCGCGTGAGCGCCTGGCGCTGGCTCGCTCGGTCCGGGCGGTGCGTGACGGCGAAGCCTCGCTGCGCGCGGCCAATGCCCGGCTGGAAGTGCTCGACAGCAAGATCGTCCCGCAGGCCCAAACCGCCGTCGATCTGGCGCGCGGTGGCTTCGAGGCGGGGAAGTTCTCGCTGCTCGAAGTCCTCGACGCGCAAGGCGCCCTGACGACCGCCCGCACCGAACTCATCGCCGCGCGCCTCGAACGCGCCAAGGCGCTGGCCGCGCTCGAACGCGCCGCCGCGCAATAGGAAAGCTCACCATGAAGTCCAACGATAGAAAGACCCTGCTGACGGCCGTGGCGGTCAGCGCCGTCCTGGCCGCCGGCGCCGGCGTGCTGATCGGCAAGACCATGCTGTCCTCGCCCGCCAAGGACGCCCCGGCCGCCGAGGCCAAGGAAGATCACGCCGGCGAAAAGCCCCATGTCGCGATGACCGCCGAGCGCATCGCCGCCGACGGCATCCAGCTGGTGACCCTGGCCGGCGGCGGGCTCGATGCGGCCGTTCCGGCCCAGGCCACGGTGGTGGCCACGCCCAATGGCGCGGCGATCCTGGCGGCTCGCGCCGACGGGGCCATCGTTCGTATCAACAAGCGCCTGGGCGACCCCGTCGCCGCCGGCGAGGTGATCGCCGCCATCGAGAGCCGCGACGCCGCCGCCATCAGCGCCGACCGGAGCGCCGCGGCCGCCAAGGCCGCCGCCGCCCGCCAGGCCCTGGTCCGTGAGCAGCGCCTGTTCGAGGCCAAGATCACCGCTCGCCAGGACCTGGAAGCCGCCCAGCGCGAGGCCGCCATCGCCG
This sequence comes from Caulobacter sp. GW822-FHT07D08, assembly GCF_058798735.1. Lineage (NCBI taxonomy): Bacteria > Pseudomonadati > Pseudomonadota > Alphaproteobacteria > Caulobacterales > Caulobacteraceae > Caulobacter > Caulobacter sp. GW822-FHT07D08. Next base: position 86,192 of record NZ_JBXAKU010000007.1, on the reverse strand, counting down.
AGTCCGAGCTGCGGCGCGCGAGCGGCGCCAGCGCCGCCGCTGGCGTCAGCGGCAATGGCCGCACCCTGGCCGTGACCAGCCCGATTTCGGGCCGGATCACCGCCGCCACCGCCACCCTCGGCGCCTATGTCGCCGCCGGCTCCGAACTCTTCCGGGTCGCCGATCCGGGCCGCATCGAGATCCAGGCCGCGCTCCCGGTCGCCGACGCCCAGCGCGTCAAGCCCGGCGACGCGGCCGTGGTCGAGACCGCAAGCGGTTCGGTGAACGCCACCGTGCGCAGCATCACCCCGGCGCTGGACGCCGAGAACCGTTCGGCTACCGCCGTACTGGCCGTCAGTGGCGAAGCCCCGATGCTGACCCCCGGCCAGGCGCTGCGCGCGCGCATCACCCCGCGCGGCGCCGCCGCCAGCGTCAGCGGCCGCATCTCCGCACCAGACGAGGCCGTCCAGACCGTCAATGGCGCCGAGGTCGTCTTCGTGCGCACCAAGAACGGCTTCGAGCCGCGCCCGGTCCGGGTCGGTCGCCGTGGCGGCGGCCAGGTCGAGATCCTCTCGGGCGTGCGCACCGGCGAGCAGATCGCCGGCAAGGGCGCTTTCCTGCTGAAGGCTGAACTCGGCAAGGGGGAGGCGAGCCATGAAGACTAAGCTCATCCTCGCCGCGGCCGCCCTGGTCGCTTCGCTCACCACCTCAACGGCCCAAGCCAAGGATGCGGTGACGATCGACCGTGTCGGCGGCCGCACCGTCGAGATCATCACCGCCTCGGCGCGCGATACCGGCAACGGCCTGCGCGTGTCGGGCCTGGTCCGACGCGCGCCAGGCCGCAGCCTGCCGCCGGTCACCGCCCACCTCGACGTCAGCGCCTTCGATCCCGACGGGCACTGGGCGATCACCGTCCCCACGCGCCTGGCGGCGCTCAGCCCCCAGCGCACCGACCGGGAGCCGGCTCGCTTTGAAGCGACCTTTCCGCTGCTTCAGCTGGCCTCGGTGACCAAGCTGGAAGTCCGCTATCAGGACAAGCCCCACGCCATGGAAACCGGCGAGGTGGCCCGATGATCGGCCGTATCCTCGACCTTTCGGTCCGCTTCCGGTGGGCCGTCATCGCCCTGGTCACGCTGGTCGCGGCCCTAGGCGTCTACAACCTCGTGCGCCTGCCGATCGACGCGGTGCCCGACATCACCAACAAGCAGGTCCAGATCAACACCGTCTCGGGAACCCTGGCCCCGGCCGAGGTGGAAAAGCTCGTCACCTTCCCGGTGGAGACGGCCATGGCCGGCATCCCTGGCCTGGAGTCCACGCGCTCGATCTCGCGCAACGGCTTTTCCCAGGTGACGATCGTCTTCAAGGAAAAGACCGACATCTACTTCGCCCGCCAGCAGGTGGCCGAGCGCCTGACCCAGGTGCGCCAAAGCCTGCCGGCCGGAGCCGAACCGGCCATGGGCCCGATCTCCTCGGGTCTGGGCGAGGTCCTGATGTGGACCGTGGCCTTCGAGCATCCGGGCGGCAAGGGCGCCAAGGTCACCGAAGGTTCGCCCGGCTGGCAGAGCGACGGGTCCTACCTGACCTCGACGGGGGAGCGGCTTTCCGATCCCACGGCCCAGGCGGCGTTCCTGCGCGAAGTGCAGGACTGGATCGTCCGGCCCCAGATGCGCTCGGTCGCGGGTGTGGCCGGTGTCGACTCCATCGGCGGCTTCGAAAAGCAGTTCATCGTCCAGCCCGATCCGACCCGCATGGCCTCGGTCGGCGTCTCGTTCAACGACCTGGCCAAAGCCCTGGAGGCGGCGAACCTCGCCGTCGGCGCCAACTTCGTCGAGAAGGGCGGGGAAGCCTTCCTCGTTCGCGCCGACGCCCGCGTCCGCACGGTCGACGAGATCGCCAACGCCACGGTCGCGGCGCGTGAAGGTGTCTCGATCCGCGTGCGTGACGTCGCCACCGTCAAGCTCGGCGGCGCCCTGCGCACCGGTGCGGCTTCGGAGAACGGCGAAGAGGTCGTTGTCGGCACCGTGCTGATGCTGACCGGCGAGAACAGCCGCACCGTCGCGGGCGCCTCGGCCGAGAAGCTGACCGAGGTGGCCAAGAGTCTGCCGGTCGGCGTGAAGGTCCAGGTGGTCTACGACCGCTCCAAGCTGGTCGGCGCGACCATCAAGACCGTCGAAAAGAACCTGACCGAAGGCGCTCTGCTTGTCATCGTGGTGCTGTTCCTGCTGCTCGGGAACTTCCGCGCCGCCCTGATCACCGCCCTGGTCATCCCGCTGTCGATGCTGATGACCGCCATCGGCATGAACAAGCTGGGCGTCTCGGGCAATCTGATGAGCCTGGGCGCGCTGGACTTTGGTCTGATCGTCGACGGCGCCGTGATCATCGTCGAAAACGCCTTGCGGCGCCTGGCCGAGCGCCAGCACCACGAGGGCCGTCTCCTGACGCTGTCCGAGCGCCTGGGCGAAACCCGCGAAGCCGCCCGCGAGATGATCTCGCCCACCGTCTATGGCCAGGCGATCATCCTCCTGGTCTACGCCCCACTGCTGACCTTCACCGGCGTGGAGGGCAAGACCTTCTCGCCGATGGCCATCACCGTGATGCTGGCCCTGGCCGGCGCCTTCGTGCTGTCGCTGACCTTCATCCCGGCCATGATCGCCCTGTTGATCAACGGCAAGGTGGCCGAGAAGGAAGTCGCGCCGGTCCGCTGGACCAAGTCCCGCTATGAGCCGCTGCTGCACAAGGTCGTGGCCAAGCCCTGGCCGGTGATCGGCGGCGCGGTGGCGCTCTTTGTCCTGGCCGCCGTGACCTTCGGGTTCCTGGGCCGGGAGTTCACGCCTCAGCTCGACGAGAAGGACATGGCCGTCCAGGCCCTGCGCATCCCGTCGACCTCGCTGGAGCAGTCGCTGCGCATGCAGCGCCGGATCGAGCGCGTCGTGGCGGGTTTCCCCGAAGTGGCCTTCGTCTACTCCAAGACCGGCACGGCCGAGGTCGCCAGCGACCCCATGCCGCCCAATGCCTCGGACGCCTTCATCATCCTCAAGCCCAAGGACGAATGGCCCAATAAGAATGAGACCAAAGCCGAGCTGATCGGCCGCATCGAGAACAAGCTGGAAGGCCTGACGGGCAACGCCTACGAGTTCAGCCAGCCGATCCAGATGCGCTTCAACGAGCTGATCGCCGGCGTGCGCGGCGACGTGGCGATCAAGGTTTATGGCGACGATCTCGACGCCATGAGCCGCACCGCCGAAGAGATCGCCACGGTCCTGCGGACGGTGAAGGGCGCGGCGGACGTCAAGGTCGAGCAGACCTCGGGCTTCCCGACCCTGGACGTCCAGCTCGATCGCGACGCCATCGGTCGCCTCGGCCTGACGGTCGAGGAGGTCGCCGACACCCTGGCCGTGGCCATGGGCGGCCGCGAGGCCGGCCTGGTCTTCCAGGGCGACCGACGCTTCGACGTGGTGGTCCGCTTGCCGGACGCCAGCCGCAACGACCTGGACGCCGTCGGCGCCCTGCCGGTCATGCTGCCTGAGCGGGCAGGGGGCGGCGCCCGCGCCTCGGTGCCTCTGCGCGACGTGGCCAAGTTCTCCTATTCGGAAGGCCTCAACCAGGTCAGCCGCGAGAACGGCAAGCGTCGCGTCGTGGTCCAGTCGAATGTTCGCGGCGCGGACCTGGGCTCGTTCGTCACGCAGGCCCAGCAGAAGGTCGATGCGCAGGTCAAGCTGCCGGCCGGCTCCTGGCTGGTCTGGGGTGGTCAGTACGAGAATCTGAAGGCCGCCCAAGGCCGCCTGGCGCTCGTGGTCCCGCTCTGCTTCCTGCTGATCTTCGGCCTGCTCTACATGGCCCTGGGCGGCATCGCGCCGGCCGCGGCCGTGTTCTCGGCGATCCCGCTGGCCCTGGCCGGCGGCGTCTTCGGCCTGGCCTTGCGCGGGATCCCGTTCTCCGTCTCGGCCGCCGTCGGCTTCATCGCGCTCTCGGGCGTGGCGGTGCTGAACGGCCTGGTCATGATGACCGCCATCCGACAGCGCCTCGCCACCGGCATGCCGCTGGAGAAGGCGATCATCGACGGGGCCATGGAGCGGCTGCGGCCGGTGATGATGACCGGTCTGGTCGCCTCGCTGGGCTTCGTGCCCATGGCCCTGGCGACCGGCACCGGCGCGGAGGTCCAGCGTCCGCTGGCCACCGTCGTCATCGGCGGGCTGATCACCGCCACGGCCCTCACGCTCTTCGTCCTGCCGGCGATCTGCCGCTTCGTCCTGCGTAAGGCCGAAATCCGGAGACCCGCCGACGCCTAAGACCAAGGCGGCGCGCCGGACAAGCTCCGGCGCGCCGCCCGTTCTTCATATCCACCCACGGAGCACTTGAATGAGTAAGCCGATCGAAGGGGGAAGCACGGCGATCGCCGTGTCGGGACTGCAAGCCCAGAAGAAGCGTATCCAGATCCTGGCCGAGAACATCGCCAACGCGAACTCGACCGCCAGAACCCCCGGCGGCGAGCCCTATCGCCGCCAGATCCCGGTGTTCAAGGTCGAGCCGATGGGCGGCGATGAGGGCGTGGTGTTGAGCGGCGTGAAAGCCGATCCCAAACCATTCCCTCAAGCCTACGACCCCGGCCACCCAGCGGCCAACGCCGCCGGTTACGTGCTGCTGCCCAACGTCAACAGCCTGGCCGAGAGCCTCGACCTCAAGCAGGCTATGAAAGCCTATGAGGCCAATCTCAACGTCCTCGATACCCAGGACGCGATGGAGAAAGCGACCCTCTCCATCCTCGACAAGAAATAGACGCGGGGGAGCGCGCGCGAAGCTCCCATTTGGCGGGTTTCGTGCGTTGATCCCTCAAACTTGGCAGGCGCGTTTCGGCGCACGTGAAGAGGAGAGGTTTTCAATGGGAGCTGGACACGATCACGGCGCGAGCCAGGCGAACGGCAAGCGGCTTGCCATAGCCCTGGCGCTGACCTCGACATTCCTGATCGCTGAGGTCGTCGCCGGCATCGCCTTCAACAGCCTGGCGCTGCTGTCAGACGCCGCGCACATGTTCACCGACGCCGCCGCCCTGGCCATCGCCCTGGCGGCGATCCGGGTCGGCCAGCGCAAGCCCACCGAGGACTTCACCTTCGGCTATCGGCGCTTCGAGATCCTCGCGGCGGCTTTCAACGCCATCCTGCTGTTCGGCGTCGCCATCTATGTTCTGGTCGAAGGCGTCAAGCGCATCCTCAACCCCGAGCCCGTCGGCTCGGTGGGGATGTTCATCGTCGCGGCGCTGGGCCTGGTCATCAACCTGATCTCCATGCGCCTTCTGGCCAGCCACAAGGACAAGAGCCTCAACGTCAAGGGCGCCTATCTCGAGGTCTGGGCCGATATGCTCGGCTCGCTGGGCGTGGTCGTCGGGGCCATCGTCATCAAGATCACCGGCTGGCGGTTCGTCGACCCGATCGTGGCCATCGGCATCGGCCTGTGGGTGCTGCCGCGGACCTGGATCCTTTTGAAGGACACCACCCGAATCCTCCTGGAAGGCGCGCCTCCCGGAATGGCCCTGGCCGGCGTGCGCAAGGCCATTACCGAGGCCCCTGGCGTGGCCAGCGTTCACGAGCTGCATCTGTGGACCACGGGCGCGGACCAGGCGGTCTGCACCGTCCATGTCGTGCTGACAGAGGGAGCGCAGGGCGAGGCCGTGCGCACGGCGATCGCCACCCGACTAGAGACCGACTTCGACCTGCACCACGTCACCATCCAGACCGAAGTGACCGAGTGCGGAGAGGAGGGGCGGCACGCTTAGGCGGCCGGCCCTCAATCTGCTGGCCGCCCCAGACCTTGGGGCGCGCCAGACTTTAGAGCGTGAGGTGACGCGTGAACGAAGACGACCTGCACATCCTGCGGATCTACCTGGACGCCGGCGCGACCCTGAACGGGGTCGCCTATGACGCGGTACTTATGGCGCGCGCCCGCGAGATGGACATCGCCGGCGCGGCGGTGCTGCGTATCGAAGAAGCCTTTGGCGAGGCGGTGCTGCACGGCGCCAAGGCCCGCGACCTGGCTCCCGAACAGCATCTGATCGTCGAGATGGTCGACAGCCGCGCCAAGCTCGACGCCTTGGCCGCGACCTTGGAAGTGGCCGCCGATGTGGGGTTGGCGACCATCGGCAAGATCCAGGTCGTCGCCTATGGCGGCCACCGACACCGCACCGGGGCCGCGACCGCCTAGCGCGGAGCCAGGCGCGTCCCGACCCGCCCCCACGGCCAGTTTTCAGGAGCAGCACATGACCAATCCCAATCCCCCCAAGCCCGACGCGGCGACCAGCACCGATGGCAAGCCGTCGTCATCCCCGGAGCCCGCGCCCCGCAAGGACGGCGGCATGATCGACGAGGGCGGCCCGACGGGCGGCAATGTCGAGGGCGTCGAGAGCGAAACCGAAACGCGCCGCGATGGCGGCATGCTCGGCGAGGGCTAGGCCATCAACATCCCGGGGGGGACCATGTATCCAGCCGATCTTCGATCTCTGACCGGCCTGCGCATCGTCGCGGCCGCCTGGGTGCTCGTCTACCACTTCCGCAATCGCCTCGGTCTCGACCTCGAACGGTTCGGTCTGATCGCCAAGGGTTATCTCGGGGTCGATCTCTTCTTCATCCTGTCGGGCTTCATCCTCTCCCATGTCTATCTGAAGGCCTGGTCCGAGGGGCGCTTCCGATACGGTTCCTTCCTGTGGGCCCGCCTGGCGCGGCTCTATCCGGTGCATCTGCTGACCCTGGGCGCGACCATCGTCCTCTGGGCCCTGGGCCGCTGGGCCGGCGCCAGCTTCGAGACACAGGCCTTCGATCCCAGCGCCATCCCGCAGCATCTGGTGCTGATCCATGCCTGGTGGTCGACGCCAACCGTGCAGTGGAACTTCCCATCCTGGTCGATCTCGGCCGAATGGTTCGCCTACCTGCTGTTCCCGGCGGCGGCCGTCGCATCCATCGCCTTACGCGCGCGTCCCGTTCTGGCCGTGGTGCTGGCGATCGTCCTGTTCTTCGCGCTCGACGGGATCGTGCAGACCTTCGGCGGATCGCTGACCCGGTTGACCGCCCAGGGCGGGGCGTTGCGGATCGTGCCGTCCTTCGCCATGGGCGTGGCCCTGCATCGGTTGGGCGCGACACGGTCGATGTCGCCGAGGCTGGCGCTGCTGGGTACGGGTCTCGCGGTGGTCTGGATCGTCTTGTCCACCGCCCTGGGTCTGGCCGATCGTTGGATCTGGCCGGGCCTGGCGGCGCTGATCTTCTGCCTGGCGGAAACGGACAAGGCTGGGCGCGCCACCCTCCTGGCCGCGCCGCTGGCGGTCTATCTCGGCGAGATCTCCTACGCGGTCTACATGACCCACTTGCCGGTCGACATCGCCTATTTCGAAGTCCTGGACCGCCTGCCGGCGCCGCCGACCGGGGTCTGGGCCTGGGGCGCCAGGTTCGGGGTCCTGGCGGTGTGCCTCCTTGTGTCGGTGGCGGTCTATCACGCGGTCGAGCGACCGGCCCGGCGCTGGCTGCGGGAGAACGATCCGTTCCGCGGTCCACCAGTGTAGGGCGAGCCGAGCCCCAGGGCCCGCCGGGCGAACCCGGCGGGCGCGCCAGGTCGGCGCTCTAGCCTTTGTCAGCGGTGGTCTCCGGGCGCCGGAGCACTTCGCCGTGGGCGCGGATCGGTTCTACGGCGCCGCCAAAGCCGATCACGAAGGTGGAGTCGAAACCGCCCCAGCTGATCGACACGTGGGCCACGAAGATCAGCGGTTCACGCACCTTGACGATCGATTGCAGGCGTCGACCGCGGCGAGCGAAGTCGAAACGCTGGCCCAAGCCGTCCGGACGGATTGTGGTCACGACCACGTCGCCGGGTTTGAGATCGTGGTCACGGCAGGTGATCACGAACCGCCAGCCGGCGTGGCGGCGCACGATGTCCAGCCGAAAGCGCCCGTTCTCAAGATCGATCCGGTGTGGGTCGTCGTCGGGTTGTTTGTAGAGGCTGAGGATCTCCTCGGCCTGCCGTTGCCAGAGCCAGACCAGGCTGGCGATCAGGACGATCAGGACCAGCAGCACGGCGGCCGTCACGGCCCAGGGATGGGCGGCGGCATAGAGGGTGAGGTCATGGATCGGGCTCACGGAGCGACGCTCCGGTGATCAATCGACGACAGCAGAGTGGAGGCGCGCGCGGGCGCATGGAGCCGCGACGTGCGGCCTGAAGATTTCAGAAACATGGGAATCCTCGAACACGAAGGACGCGGCCAGGGCCGCGCGGTCTAGGCGATAGGTTCGAGGTCGGATCTGGGCGGGCGGTCTTGCGGGTTGCCGGTCAGGCCGGCGCGGTGGTCATTGTCCAGCCGGAACCGAGCCGCTGCAGTGGCCGCGATGGTCGGAGCGTTGGCGTTCGCGACCTGATCGTGAAGGGGCGGGCCGTCGGCATGGTGATGATGCGCGCCCGAGGCCGGCGCCTCGGATGCGTGAGGATCGGTCGGGGTCTGAACCGCGCTCGGTCTCACGGAGGTTGAAGCGTCCTGCGTCTCGGCGACCGCGGGTGCGGCCGCTTGGGTCAAAGCGCTGGCGGCCTGAACGAAGTCCGCGTCGAGATGGGCCTGCTCGACCGGCGCCTGCACGGACAGCCCCGCCATCAGCAGGGCGGCGAAAGCCACCAATGCCTGTCGAACGGTTTTGAACGCAGCGAGGCCCACGGTTCCCCCGGGTGAATGAACCGGCGCATTGTCGCGCCTTCGGTTGGGTTCTTCAACGCTGGATGCCCGGTCTGGGGTCGCTAGGCTGTGGTTTCGGGTGGCGGGGGCGGTGTCAGGTCGAGGCCGAGGCGCGCTTGGCCAAAGCGCAGGATCAGATAGCGGGTTGCGCGCTCGAGACCCAGGATGGTCGGGGCGCGCTCCAGGATCTTGCGGAGGTCTTTGTCGTTGACGACGGGCTGGCCGCCTTGGACGTCGTTGAGCCGGTGGCTGGGCTCGACCCAGCCCGCGAATGACTGGCCAGTATGGACGAAGCGGCTTCGCAGGTCGTAGGCCGCGCCGATGGACGCCTTGAAGCTGTCGGGCTGGAAGCACCAGAATGCCGCCTCGGCCTCGCCCCCATCGAAGAAGGGCTGGTCGATATAGTCCACGAAGGTGGTCACGAACCGTCGCTTGATTTCGAACAGTCGCTTTCGCAGCGTGCTGCCGGCGGCCTTGCCGTCGGGCAGGTCCTTCTCGATCCGCTGCAGGAGAGCCTCCAGCTCCGGGTCGAGCAGCCGCCCGCCGGCCGGGTACTGGGCTTCGGAGATGATCTCGCCGGCCGTGATCAGGTGCAGATAGGCCTGTTCGGGATCGTGCTCGCTGCTCTGTAGCGCGCGCATGTAGAAGCGGCACGCAGCGTCGAAGGCGTGCAGGGCCGGGATGTCGCGCGTGCCCGTCCAGACGGGATAGAGGCGGGTGACCTCTTCCAGGTTCAGCAGGACGGGCAGGGTCTTGCGCGGACGGTGGTTGTTCTGCGGCAGCTCCGGATCGGTGAAGGTCGAGAACGCGCTGAGATCGGGCAGGTTGAAGATGCCATCGTTCTGCAGCGAGCCATGGGCGTCGAAGCGCTTGCCGAACAGCACGCTCATCCCGGCCGCGAACATCTCGCCGTAGCCGGCATATTGCGGGACCACGACGCCTGGGGCCTTCTCGTAGTCGTCGGTCAGAAACGCAGCCACGAAGGCGCCGCGCGCATGGCGATCGGCCAGCATCCTCTGGCGTGCCGCCCGGTTTCCAAGGCTGGGCCAGGCGTGGGTGATCAAGAGATCATCGCCGGCGAACTCGCCGATGAACCAGCTGGTCGATGAGATCAGGACCCGCTGGACGCGGTTGGATGGGCGCAGCCCCTCGGTGATCTTCGTGTCGGTCAAAGAGAGCTTCCGTCGCCTGTCCGGGAGTCATTCGCATCCCGCAGGGGCGGGGGCCGTGAAGAGAATACGTCCTGGGCCAGAGGCCCAGGACGGTGGTGGGGCGCTTTAGCAGACCAAGGTGAGGCCTCCGCTGTTGCAGAGGATGAGCGCCTGGTCGCCGACGACAAACATGTGGAAGCCGCGGCGGCGAACCTCGGCTTCGAGCTGTTCCATGGAGGCGAAAAGATTGACCCAGCCGATATTGCGGCGAACGAGCCCGCCGTTGCGAGCTTGGCGGGATTGGAAAATGCGTTGAATAAATGGATTATACAATTTATAACTCTCTTATTGATTTCAGTTCATCTGATTTCTTTCTCAGTCGTCGGTTTGAAGGGCGCTGAAAACGGATTGAGGGAATCCCAATCCTACTTCTATACTACCACAAAACTTGCCTCTTGTCAAGCTTGGTTAACGGCGTTCGCTGACCGGCGTCGCTGTTGCGGGCGTCCAAATGGGCTACTCGGGGCGCCGCCCGGCGCTTTCGCGCCAGGCTCTGCCTGATCCGGCGAGCGACCGGCGGGCACGCTCGGTCCCGCGGCTTTCGCCGCTCCCTCGGGCGCGCCCCTGCGGGCAGGCTTTTGGCCTGCCGCCGGACGCTCGACGCCGCCTCCCGCCACGCGCTGCGCGCGGGCTCCTGTGCAGGCTTCATTGTCATGAGCGCCCGCTGACGCGGACGCGCCAGCTTAGGGCTCCGCCCTCGGCGCACTTCGGATCGGCTTCCGCCCAGCTTCGGCCGGCCCTTGGCCGTCCTGCAGCCGGGTCCCCGCGAAGCCGCCCCTCCGTTTGCACACCCGGTCTCGCCGACGGGCGTCGGGGTCAGGCGCGCTTTGCGCCTGACCCCGAGCACCTAGGAGAAAATTCCTATGACCGAGCAAGACCATACCGCCGCCATCGCGGCCCTGAACGACGCCTGCCGCGCCGAGCCCGGCGCGGGCTGGGTATTGACCCAGGGCGTTCACGCGCTGCCTGAGGGCGACAAGCTGAAGGCCTTCGCCGCCGTGACCGCCTTCACCGACTTCCACGAGGACAACAACCCGCACGGCGAGCGCGATTGCGGGGCCTTTATGGTCGGCGACGCCAAGCTCTTCTGGAAGATCGACTACTACGACCTCGACCTCTGCATGGCTTCGACCGATCCGGCCGACCCGGCCGTGACCAAGCGGGTGCTGACCCTGATGCTGGCCGAGGAATACTAGGCCTGGCGCCAGAGGCGGCCGGGGCGGGGAGGGCGCTCCGGCTTGCTGGGCCAGGGGGGGGCAGGCGCGTCGCGACGCGCCGCCGCAAAGGCGGCGGCGCGCGGCGGCGGGACATTCTTCCGGCCTCGAAGAGATTGTCGGGGTCGTGGGCGGACCTGACGGGCGGGTGGCTTGATCGTTCGGCTCTGGATGTCGCCAGGGGTGTGATAGTTTATCCAGGGTTGAGTTCGGCGCGTGGAGGCTGCCATGGAATGGATTGTTGGTATCGGGCTAGTGGCCTTGGCCGTCGCTGCCGACCTGTGGGTCAAACGCCGTCGCTTCTATCGGCGCAATATGGCCGGGCTGGAAACCTTCAGCAGCTTCGGCGCGTCGGTGACCACGCGTGGCCTCGAGCGCCTGGTTCTGGGCGCTAGCCGGATCGCCGGGTTACTCGGCGCCCTGATGTTGTTCTTGGCGGCTGTGCGCGCCCTTGGCTGAGGACGCGCGAGGGGCGGGCCGACCGTGGCCGCGAACCCTGATCGGGGATGTTGCGCGTCTCGACTTTCGCGTCTGGGACGAGACTCGCCCGCGCGCGACCGCTGGCTGCTGGACCGACTCGGCGTAACGGCGGTCAACCGTCATGTCCCCTGAGGACAATTGCGCCCAGGGAGCACCGACGTGCCGACCGAAACATCACCCCACTTCGTCGATCTGCATGTCGGCGCCCGGCTTCGCCTGCGCCGAAAGAGCCTGGGCATGAGCCAGACGACCCTGGCCGACGCGGTCGGCCTGACCTTCCAGCAGCTCCAGAAATACGAGCGCGGCGCCAACCGGATCAGCGCCTCCAAGCTCCACGGCATGGCGGCGGTGCTGAACACCTCGGTCGGCTGGTTCTTCGAGGGTTTGCCCGATCCCGTCGAGCCCGAGAGCGCCCTGGCTCAGGACGCCGAGCGGATCGCCCGCACCACGCAGGCCTTCCTGATGTCGGCCGAGGGCGTCGAGTTGGCGCGGAACTTTCCAGCCCTGCCGTCCACCGCGCGGCGTCAGATCTTGGACTTGATGGGCGCGATGGCCGTCCTCGACGAGCGCGAGGAAGAGGCCGACGGGTAATCCCCGCCCGGCGCCGCCTTCAGGCGCCGGGCGAAGGATCGATCTGCCGCAGGCGTCGGTGGATATCGGTGGCCGCGACCGCCGCCTCGGCCGTGGCGATGGCGATCTGGTTGAGGCCTCGGACCACGTCCCCCGCCGCATAGAGGCCGTCGATCGAGCAGCGCTGATGGGCGTCGACGTTCAGGTTGCCGTCGTCGTCGTGCTCGGCGCCCCACCGCACCGCCAGACGGCTCTGCATCTCGCACCCGAGCGCCAGATAGAGGCAGTCGAAGGTCGCCCGACCGTCGCCCGTCTCGACGATCACCTGGTCCTCCAGCCTGACGGCGCCCAGCGAGGTGGCCATCACGGTGACGCCGGCCTCGCGCAGCGCCACAAGGTCGAGATCGTCGCTCGCGCCCAGATGCAGCAAGGTCACCTGGTTGGAATAGGTGCGCAGGAAGATCGCTTCGCGCGCGCCCAGCGGCCCATCGCCGAGCACCGCAATGGCCTGGTCGATGGCCTCATAGGCGTCGCAGATCGGGCAGATCCTCACGAGCGCCCGCCGGATGGCCGCATCGATCCCGGGAAGGTCGGGCTTGATGTCCACCACGCCAGCGGCGAGCAGCAGGGTGCGCCCTTGAACCGTTCCGCCGCTCTCGCCGGAGAGGCGTACCGCGAAAAGGTCGCCGCGACGCTCGAAGGTCTCTGCCCGCGCGGTCTGGAACACGGCGCCGTAGCGTTCGGCCTGGTCGCGCATACGGGCGAGCAACGCTCCGCCGCCAACTCCCTGCGGGAAGCCCGGCGTGTTGTGGCTCTCGGGGATCCAGCTGGCGCGGGACGGGCCGCCGTCGAGCACCAGGACCTTGCGGCGGAAGCGCCCGAGATAGGTAGCCGCCGTCAGGCCTGCCGGGCCGGCGCCGACGATGAGGGCGTCGTAGATCATCGGGCGCTATCTCTCGGCGTCGGTTCCATCGGCTCAACGGAACTGGACCTGACCCGGTTCCAGTTGCGCGAGGACTCCGCGCCCGGCCGCTTCAGCCGCGCGGCAGCAGCGGCGAGAGCGCCATGGCCGCCACCGCCAGGCCCATCACGACCGTGGCGATCCATCCCAGCAGGCGCACACCGCGCCCGACCACGAACTGCCCCATCTGGCCGGGCCGCGAAGCCACCCGCATCATCGCCGCCATCATCGGCACGGCGATCACGCCGTTGATCACCGCGCTCCAGAACAGCGCCTTCATCGGGTCGAGCGGCGACCAGTCGATACCGACCCCCAGCAGGGTGGCCGCGGCGATCACGCCATAGAACCCCGGCGCCTCCCACGGCTTGTGCGCCAGGCCGCACTTCCACTTGCGGCACTCCCCGACCGCATAGGCGGCCGAGCCGGCCAGTACCGGGACGGACAATAGGCCGGTGCCGATGATGCCCAGCGCGAACAGCAGGAAGGCAAAGCGCCCGGCGGCCGGCTCCAGGGCCCGCGCCGCGTCGGCGGCGCTGGTGATGTCGGTCTTGCCCTGGACATGCAGAGTGGCGGCGGTGGCCAGCATGATGGCGATGGCCACCAGGTTGGAGACGGCCATGCCGACCAGGGTGTCGAGCCGGATGCGCCGCATGGCCCGGCCGGCCTGTTTGGGCGCTTCGGTCAGCGGCTTGGCATGGGCCTTGCGATTGACCTCCTCGACCTCCTGGGCGGCTTGCCAGAAGAAGAGATACGGGCTGATCGTGGTCCCGAAGATGGCCACGATCGCCGTGATCAGCGCCGCCGACGGCTGCGCGCGCGGCCAGACCAGACCCTGGATGACCGAGGTCCAATCGAGCTTCACGGTGAACAGCACCGCGACATAGGCCAGCAGGACGAAGGTCAGCCATTTGAGGAACGCGACGTAGCGCTGGTAAGGCACGAAGAGCTGCAGCAGTAGCGAGAGCACCGCGAACCCCACGGTGAAGATGTGGGACCCGCGATGGGCGAGAAGCTCGGCGGCCGCGCCCATGGCCGCCAGGTTCGCGCCGATGTTGATGGTGTTGGCCACCAGCAGCAGAACCACCAGCAGATTGACCGCCCAGCGCGGCATCACCTCGCCAAGATTGGCCGCTAGGCCCTTGCCGGTCACCCGACCGATCTGGGCGCTGACCAGCTGGATCGCGCTCATCAGCGGATAGGTCAGGACCATGGTCCACAAGAGGCCATAGCCGAACTGCGCGCCGGTCTGGGAATAGGTGGCGATGCCGCTGGGATCATCGTCCGCCGCCCCGGTGACGAGACCAGGTCCGAGCTTGCGCAGCAGGCTGGTCGCCGGGCGCTGGGTGGTGTCCGGGGGCGGGGCGGCCGTCACGCGGCCGACTGCGCGTCCAGCACGACGTCGGCGCGTTGCGCCACGTCCCAGGGGGTGAGCGCGGCCATGGCCTCGCCGACCGGGCGGCCATCGCGGGCATAGTCGCCAGTCTCCAGCAGGCGTTGCAGCTCGGTGCGCGCGCGGTTGACCCGGCTCTTCACCGTGCCGATCGCCACGTTCATCACCGCGGCGGCCTCTTCGTAGGAAAAGCCGCCGGCCCCGACCATGATCAGGGCTTCGCGCTGCGGGACCGGCAGCGCCATCAGCGCCTGGCGGACATCGTCCAGCTCGATCGCGGCGGCTGGATTGTCGGTGGCGACCAGGGTCTGCTCGGCCCGTTCCTGATCCAGTTCCACCGACCGCCAGCTGCGCCGCTTCTCAGACAGGAACTGGTTGCGCAGGATCATGAAGGTCCAGGCGCGCATGTTGGTGCCCAGCTCGAAGCTTTCACGGCAGCGCCAGGCCTTGGCGACGGCGTCCTGGGCCAAGTCGTCGGCCTGAACCGCATCCCCACAGAGCGAGCGGGCGAACGCGCGCAGGTGGGGGATCTGCGAAACCAGTTCTTTTTCGAAGATCTTGTCGCGTGACGCCGTCGTCATGGGCTGGCCCTGTCCTCACCGCCGGCCCGGACAACCTTTGCCGAGGCCGCTCACTGCAGCTTCAATCCCAGCGAAAGACTTTGGTTCCAGAGCAAAGTCAGGAGGTTAGACAGTATTCGATGTCGAGTGTTCGACACAGGAATGGGCGTGTTCGCCCGTTCCTGTGGCAGTCACCCGCTCCCCAATCGGCGACGCCGTTCAGTCCGGGCGGTCGTCGGCCTGCGGCGCCGTCTAGGCCGCGCGTGATCTGATCGACCGGAGCGTCCGCCAGGCCTGGAGACAGGCGTGGGCGGCCTCGCGGCCCTTGTTGTCTACGTCCTCGCGGCTGCGGGCCAGGGCCTGGTCTTCGTCGTAGGTCGTCAGGACGCCGAAGCTGATCGGCCGTCCGGTGCTGAGCCCCGCAGTCATCAGGCCGGCCGCGACCCCCTGGCTGATATACTCGAAGTGCGCGGTGTCGCCCTTGATGACGCAGCCCAGGCAGACGATCCCATCGAACCGCCCGCTGGCGGCCAGGGTCTGGGCGATCAGCGGCAACTCGAAAGCGCCCGGGGCCTCCACGATGTCCTCCTCGCCCAGGCTGACGCCCTCGGCCTCGAGGACCGCGCGGGCGCCCAGCACCAGGCCGTCAACAATGTCGGCATTGAAGCGGCTGACGACGAGGGCGATGCGGGGAAGATCATGGGTCATGGCGTGAGGTCCTTTCAGGCGACGTGACCGAGGTCATGGCCAAGCCGGTCGCGTTTGGCGTTGAGATAGGCGGCGTTGTCGGCGGTGATCGGGGCCAGCACCGGCACGCGCTCGACCACGGTCAGGCCGCCGGCCGTCACGGCCTCGGCCTTGCGCGGATTGTTTGTCATCAGGCGCACCTGCCGCACGCCCAGGGCCTGCAGGATCTGGCACGCCGCGCCGTAGTCGCGCGCGTCGTCGACGAAGCCCAAGGCATGGTTGGCCGACACCGTGTCGAGACCTTGGTCCTGCAGGGCGTAGGCGGCGATCTTGTTGGCCAGGCCAAGGCCCCGCCCTTCGTGACCGCCCAGATAGATCAGCACACCGCCTTCCTGGCCGATGCGGTCCATCGCGGCGCGCAGCTGCTCGCCACAGTCGCATCGCCCAGAGCCCAGGGCGTCGCCGGTCAGGCACTCCGAGTGGATACGGACCAACGGCGCGGCGCCATCGCGCGGACCGGCGATCAGGGCCAGGTGTTCAGCTTCCGCCGACCGGAACGCCACGACTTCAAAGTCGCCGCGCGCGCTGGGCAGGTGCGAGCGCGCCACTTCGGTCACAGCCTGACGATGGGCCACCAGCTCGGCGATCGAGACGATCGGCAGGTCGTGACGCGCCGCGAAGGCGTCCAGGCTCGGGCCCCGCGCCATCGCGCCGTCGGGGTTCATGATCTCGCAGATCACGGCGGCGGGCCTCAGTCCGGCCAGTTTCGCCAGATCGATGGAGGCCTCGGTGTGACCGCGGCGGGCCAGGACGCCGCCCGGCGCGGCCCGCAGCGGGAAGACGTGGCCCGGCGAGACCAGGTCGACGGCGGATGCGCCCGGCGCGGTGGCCGCGGCGATGGTCTTGGCCCGGTCGTGGGCCGAGATGCCGGTGTCGATGCCTTCCGCCGCCTCGATCGAGACCGTGAAGGCCGTGCCGCGTCGGGTGCGGTTGTCGGCGACCATGGGCGCCAGGCCCAGGCGCTCGACGGCCCCGGCCTCCAGCGACAGGCAGATCAGCCCGCTGCCTTCCTTGGCCATGAACGCGATGGCGGCGGCGTCGACATGCTCGGCGGCCATGACCAGGTCGCCTTCGTTCTCCCGGTCGACGTCGTCGACCACGATGATCATCCCGCCCGCCCTCAGGCGTGCGAGCGCTTCAGATAGACGTGACATAGACGCTCCGCATATTTGGCCAGCACGTCGACTTCGACATTGACGAGATCGCCGACGACCGCGTGCCGCAGGGTGGTGTGGGTCCAGGTGTGGGGAATGAGGGCGACGCCGACGCTGAACCCGTCAGGGGCCTGGATCGGGCCGACATCGGTCAGGGTCAGGCTGATGCCGTTCAGGGTGATCGATCCCTTCTCGACGCAGTAGGGCCAGAGGCCGTCGGGCAGTCTGAGGCGCACGCGACGATCGTCCTCGTCGCCGGTGATGGCCGTGATCCGCGCCAGGCCATCGACATGACCCTGCACGATGTGACCCGACAGCCGCGCCGACACCTGCAGCGCCCGTTCGAGATTGACGCGGGCGCCGACGGCGAGGGTCGGGAAGGTACTGCGCGCCAGCGTCTCGGCGCTGAGGAAGAAGGTGGCCTCTCCAGCGTCGTCCTGGGCGATCACCGTCAGGCAGACGCCATCGACGGCGACGCTTTCGCCCAGGGTCAGATCGGAAAACCCAGTGGCCAGGCCGATCTTGAGGGCGCCGTCCCCCGCTTGCGTCACCCACAGGGTCTCGCCGACGGTCTCGATGATCCCGGTGAACATCAGGCGCGGGCCTCCAGATCGTGGGCCAGCCGAACCTCGATCCGGTCGTCCTGATCGGCCGCGTCCGCTGTCCTGATGACGACGTGCTCATCCCAGAGATCGCCGGCCAGCACCGCCGTGGTCACGGTCGGCCCAGCCTCAATCAAAGCCTCCAGGGCGCCATCTTCCGCCAGTTGCGCCAGCAGCGTCGGCAGGTCGTCGTGTAGGCTCGGCGCGAAGCCCTGCATCCGTGCCCGGGCCAGATAGGCGGCCGGGACGCGGCGGCGGCGGTCGAGGATGGCCAGGCGGCGCGGGGACAGGCGCGGGTCGGGGACCCGCCGCACGGTGAAGAGAGGGCTGTCGGCCAGGATCGTGCCAGAGCCGGTGACGATGGCGTCAGCGCGGCGGCGCAAGGCGTGCGCCAGGTCCAGCGACGTGGCGCTGGTGAAGGTCTTGGCGCCGGCGGGCGGGATCATGGAGCCATCCGATCGCAGGGCCTGCTTGACCGTCACCCACGGCCGGCCGCTTCGCAGGCGCCGCGCGAAGGGCGCGATGAGCCGGGCGCTCCGGGCGGCCAGCCGCGGCGCCATCGGGTGGGGCAGGTCGGCGGCGAAGGTCACGTCCAGACCGGCGGCGGCGAGCTGGCGCGCGCCTCCGCCGCGCACCGCCGGGTTCGGATCTGGCGTGCCGATCCAGACGGCGCGGACGGGACTGGCCAGGATGGTCTCGACGCAGGGCGGGGTGCGGCCGTGGTGATTGCAGGGTTCGAGCGTGACGACGAGGGCGCTCACCGCATCCAGCCGGCCGGTCTGGCGACAGGCTTCCAGCGCGGCGACCTCGGCATGGGCGTGACCGGCGCCATGGTGGGCGGCGACAGCCAGGATCTCGCCATCGGCGGCTAGGGCGGCGCACCCGACCGGTGGATTGGGCGCGGTGGCGCCGGCCAGGGCCGCGCCGGCTTCAAGGGCCTGTTGGAACGCCGATGCGACGGCGCCGGGAGCAGGGTGGGGGCAGGACATGGCGGCGACTTAGAGCGGGCGGCCGGCCCGGGCCAAGCGCTTGTCGCCGTTCGAAAGTCTTACATTTTAGAGGCCAATGGGAATGACGTCGGCGGGGTTTGTCACTAGGACCTTGGCCATGAAGTCGTCGATCGCGCCCCGCCCATGAAGGGGCCCCTCAATAGTGTCGCGCCGCACGGCGCCTGGTCGCCCGGTCTCCAGAAGGCCAGGCTCTATGACCTCCTTCTGCAGGACATCATCCTGGGTGATCTGCCGCCCATGCAGGTCCTGGAGGAGAATGCCCTGGCCGCCCGCTACGCAGGCGGTGTCGCGGGCATCCGGGACGCCCTGGGGCGCTTGGCCATCGAGGGGCTGGTGGTGCGTCGCCCGCGCGTGGGCACCATCGTCGCGCCCCTCGATGTCGCCGAGATCGAGCACGCCTTTCAGGTCCGGCGGATGCTCGAAGGCAAGGCCGCCGCGCTGGCCGCGCGCAATCGCCGTCCGACCGATGTCGTGGCCATTCTCGACGCCTTCGCCGGCGCCGAAGACGCCATCGCCACGGGTGATTTTCGCGCCATGCTGGCCATGGACCTGGCCTTTCACCGCGCGGTCGCCGTCGCCGCCCAGAACCCGACGCTGGCCCGGTTCGTGATCGCCCTGCAGAACGTCGCCACCCGGTTCTGGATCTGGCAGATGGAAAAGCAGTCGCCGGAGAGCCAGCTGGAGGACGTCGGACTTCACCGGGGTCTGGGTCAGGCCATCGCCGACGGGGACCCGGACCTGGCCGAAGCACTATGCGCCCAGCTGATTGGTCACCCACCGAGCGGCGAGGCCCGCTGAGGGGCTCCCCAAGGATTCAGCCTTCAGCGTCGCTCGCCCAAGGTTGGCACGACCAGGCCCGCCGTCGATCGGCGTCACCGTGCGCGATGCAAGGAGCTCACACGGAACTTGAACCATCCGGCCAGGCGCGGATCCATCGCGTGATGGGCTCGAAGATTCACCTCACGCTTGGCCGGCGCACCCTGAATTGGGGCAAGGACGAGGGGTTCGCAAACCGTAGCGCCCTGTTTTGGCCGACCGACTCGTCCATGGGGGGACAGGTGTAGCGGCTCGAAAGGGCGGGTGGGGCAGACGCGCCGGGCGCGCCTGCATAGGTCAGAAGTTTACGGTGACCCCGCCGAAGATCGACCGGCCGTCGCCGGGCCACAGGGTGGCAGTCGCAGCGGTCCAGGCGACGGCGGCCTGGGTGTTGGAGACATAGGCCTTGTCGGTCAGGTTGCGGGCATCGACGAACAGCGACACGGCGGGCGTGACCTTCCAGCCGGCGTTCAGATTGACGATCGCATAGCTGGGCGTGGCCTGGGTGTTCTTGTAGTCGATCCAGGCGTCGCTGGCCGACCACTCGACCGACGGCGCGATGAACCAGCCGCGCGGGTCGTCGTAGCGGACCTCAGAGCGGTAGAAGGTCTTCGGCACGATCGGCAGGCGGTTGTCGCCGAACTGCACGTCGTCCTTGAAGCGGAAGTCCGACAGGCTCCAGGTCTGGCGCAGGCGCCAGCGCGGGGCCACGGCCCAGTCCAGCGCCGCCTCGATCCCCTGGTGCATTGTCTTGTCGGCATTGAAGGTCGAGGCCGGGATCGACGAGGTCACCGCATATTGCAGCATCTCGTCCCGAAGCTCGGCGCGATAGAGCGTCAGGTCGTATGTGAACGGACCCTTGTGGCCGCGCGCCCCGACCTCGCCGGTCCAGGCCTTCTGCGCCTTCACGGGGGCGAAGCCGGTATTGGTCGGGCTCATCGAGCTGAAGTTCGGCGGCTCGACCGAGCGGGTCAGGTTGGCGAAGACCTGGTTGCCGGTCTCGTCCTGCCAGAGGAGGCCGACGCGCGGCGAGACCCAGTCATAGGTTTTGTCGGCCTTGAGGTTGAAGGTCGCCGCCTGGCCGGGGATGGCGAAGCTGGTGTAGTCGCGCCGCGCCTCGCCCCAGGTCGCGCCGGCCACCACGGCGACGCGGTCGGTGACGAACAGACGGCCCTCGCCGAACACGTCCACGGCCTTGGCGTTCTGCAAGGTCCGCGAGGTCGGCGCGCCGCGAGCGCCGCGATTGTTGACGTAGAAATTGCTGTCCAAGTCGCCGGTCCGCACCCAGGCGCCGAAGAAGGCGTCGGCCCGCTTGCCGGCCAGTTCGCCGTCCCAGTCGAAGCGGCCGAAGGCGCCCCAGTTGCGGCTCTGCTGGTCGATGACCTGGAAGATCGGGTGGTCCAGGTCCTTCCACACCGCATAGACAGCGCCCTCGAACACCAAGCTGTCGTCCAGCCGCCAGGTGGTGCGCAGCGAACCGCGCAGGCCGCGCTGGTTGCGGCTCTGGTCGCCGGAGAGGTTGCCGGCCGCCGACTGGTGCGGATTGGCCTGGAACTGGGCCAGGGTCAGGGATCCGGGGATCTCCTGGTTGATATTCGAGCCGTTGACGATGAAGCGGACCTCGCGGTCCTCGCCGAAGCTGCGGCCGATATTGAGCGAGCCGAACTGGATGTTCTGCTGGCTCTGCGAGCGCCAGCCCTGGGCCGTCTGGTTTGTGGCCGCGGCATAGACGTCCCAGCTCCCCGACTGGCGGGCGATGGCGACATGCTCACGTAGCAGCCCGAACGAGCCGCCGTCGATCCGGACTTGGTTGGCGAAGCCCGCGTCCTTGCCCGTGGGCGTGACCAGGTTGACCGCCCCGCCCAGCAAGGCCCCGCCGAAGCGCAGGGCGTTGCCGCCGCGATAGACCTCGGCGTAGCGGGTGTTCAGCGGGTCGGCGACCTGGCTGTCACCAAACCCATCGGCTTCATTCAGCGGCACGCCGTCCTGGGCCAGCAGCAGCCCGCGATTGTGGACGGTGTTGCCGATGCCAGAGCCGCGGATCGAGATGCGGATGTCGCCGCCCCATTTGCGCTGGGCGTAGACGCCGGGGGCGTCGCGCAGCATGTCGTCCAGCGCCAGGGCCTGGCGGCTGATGTAGCTCTCTTGCGAGACCACCGACACGCCGCCGGGGGTCTCCGACAGCCGTCGGCGGGCGTCGGCGACGACCTGCGGGTCCTCGGGGTTCGGGCGGGCGGTGACGATGACCGACGAGACTTGGCTATCGGCCGGTGTCTGGTCGTTGGCGGCCGCGAGATCGGCGGCCAGGGCGGTGACAGGCGTGCAGAGGGTAATGGCCGAGGCGGCCAGCAGGAGCGATTTCATGGCGTTGTTCAGGTCCTTGGGCCGCGCGAGACGGCCGTGATCGATCTGCCGCGCGCGGTTCGACGCGAACGCGCGGGCTCGGATGGCGGCGCAAGGCCGCCGGAGATCAGATCAGGACGCTGGGAGGACCGGTCGGCGGAGGCGGTGGGGCCGCAAGACCTCGGCCGGGCGTCAGGTTCGCCGCGGCGGCCAAGGGCCGTTCGGCATAGGCTACGGCCTTGGCCTGGCCGACGGCGGTGATGGTCGGCGGCGCGACCGCGGCGCCCTGGGCGGCGAACGGGCAGGGGGTGTCGTGAGCGGACGGCTCGCCCGGCGCCTCGCCGTGGCGCGCCCCCAGGTCTTCACCGGGCTGGATGGTCATGGGGCCGTTGCCGGTGCAGAGCACCAGAGCGAACGGCAGCCTGTCGCCGGTGGCCTGGCCTGGCATGTAGCCGGCCGGGAGCATGATCCGGAGGGCGATCGCCAAGGTCGCGAGCACCAGGAAGGCGTCGCGGGCCAAGAATCTGGCGATGGCGGTCGAGCGGCTCACGACGGCGCCTTTATCCGATCAATCGGCGGCTGTCGCCTGCCACTCACGCCAGCCTGGCTCAGGGCGACTACGGAGGAATCAGGCGAGACCTTCCGGCGCGGCGGCTGTAGCCGCAGCGCCGGAACGGTTCGGGGACGCTGGACGGTCCAGTGCCTAGCTATATTCGCCGCGATCCTCGCCAGCGGTCGCCTCACTGTCGGCCTTATCATCGCGGGCGGCTTGCTTAAGCGGGCGGGCAAACCGCAGGGTCAGGTAGGTGGTCAGGGCCAGCACGACGGCGATGTCGTAGAGGCCGTAGCCGACCGCCGCTCCCATCGCCCCGGTCGCCCAGAGGCTGGCGGCGGTCGCGGTTCCGGATGCGCGGGCGCCTTGCTTGAGGATCGCCCCGCCACCGATGAATCCTACGCCGGTGATCAGGCCTTCCATGATCCGGGCCTGGCCGGGCGATCCGCGGCCGAGCACCGCGATGCCGACCAGCACGAAGCCGCAGGCGGCGATGGCGACCAGCGGGAACGTCCGGATGCCAGCGCTGCGCTCCTCGCGCTCGCGATCCCAACCGACCGGCAAGGCCAGGATGAAGGCCAGGGCCAGGTTGAAGACGTGGTTGGCAGTCTCCCACAGCGCGGTCGGATCAACCTTCATGGCGTACGGACGTCTCCAACAGGGGCAGGTCTTTCCGCCATACTTTGACAGGAACCAGCGTGCCGAGCGCCACTATATGGCCTCGTGCGAGTTCTTAAGTGGCCGTCAGTCCTGGCGGGTTCCAAAATCCGTCGCCATCGTCACAGGGCAGCCGTTCCGAGGAGCTTGCGAATGACCGATACGATGTCCGCCGCCCGCCATGAAGGCGGTCTGCTGTGCCCCGTCTGCCGCGTCGATCTGGTCATGACGGATCGGCAAGGCATCGAGATCGACTACTGCCCGAAATGCCGTGGTGTGTGGCTGGATCGGGGCGAACTCGACAAGATCATCGAGCGCAGCATGGCCTATGAAGCGGCCCCGCCGCCTCAGCCCGCGCCGACGCCGCGTCAGCAGGCGCCCGAGTACGGCGGCCCCTGGGAAGGGGAGTATCGCGGTGATCATGATCGCGGCGGCCACGGTGGAAAGCACGGGGGCGGAAAGCACGGCGGCGGTCACGGTGGTGGCCACGGCCGGCGTCGGGGCTTCCTGGGAGGGCTCTTCGACTAGCCGGTCTGACACCAACCCGCGTAGATCCGACGTAGCGACGGCTCGCCCACGGCGAGCCTCCAGCTTGGAAAGGCTTGGGGCTCCGCTTCCAGGCGCTGGCGGGCGTGGCGGGCCTGATCGTGGCGGCGTACAAGACCTTTGGTCACGGCGGCTGGGTTGGGCCGCCTCCGGCGCTGAACCCTAGAGGGCGTTCAGCATCCGCTCGTAGCGCTCATTGATCGCGCCGGGCGCGGGACGGTTGTCGAGCCACCGCCCAAAGGCGATGATCTCTCTTCTAAGCCGGGCTCCAATCGTGCGCACGCACCAAGGTCTGGAAAACCTCCTTGGCGCGAACCTGGGGGAGGGGCGCGCTCGCCAGCGTCCGGCAGAGCTTACGGGCGTGGGCCAGGGCTTCGGCTAAGGTCGTTGAGATGGGACAGCACCGTGGGGCGGACGCACGGCTGGCTTGTTCTGACCGCCGTCCACCGACGCGTTTGTCCAGCGAAGGGGCCATTTTGTCGATGGCCCCTTGCCCGAAAGATTAGGAATTCACCGCGTCCTTCAGCTGCTTGGCCGGCGAGAAGGCAACTTTCTTGCTGGCGGCGATCTCGATGCTCGCGCCGGTCGAAGGGTTGCGACCCGTGCGCGCGGGCTTGGCTTGGACCTTGAACTTGCCAAAGCCGGGAATCGAGACTTCCTCGCCCTTCACCGCCGCGTCCGCGAGCGACTTGAACACGCCATCGATGATGGCCTTCGCCTGGGCCTTGGTGAGCTTGGGTTCAGCCGCGACGGCGGCGTCGACGAGATCCGAAACGTTCATCTTGTAGGCTCCGTGTGGGAATCGAAGGCGCGAGCCTGCGTCTTCGCTGCTGGGTTGTCACGTTTCGTCGCGCAGATAGGCTGCGTCTTCCTCGTCTAGGATCGTCATCCGATCGCGCTCCCATTCCTCGGCCCCCAGCCGCAGGGCCTCGCGGGCCTTGGCGATCCAGGCCGCGTCGGCAACCGGAGCCTCGGCCAGGGCCCGCAGGCTTCCTGGCGTCGCCTCGAACGACCAGTGCTCCCGTGGTTCGTCGAGCTCGGCCTCATAGGCGGCCGTTCGTTGCTCCATGCGGATCGGCGGCGGGCGCTTGGACTCGTCCAGAGGCCACTTCGCCCAGATCTCCTCGTCCGAAATCCCACGCTGCCTGGCCTCCCAGCGGGCGATGACATCCATCAGGGCCGGATCGGGCTCGGGCTTGTTCCAACGCGCGGCCCCCATTAGTCGCTTGAAGGGCTCGGGATTCATCAAGATCGTGTAGACGCGATTGACCACCTCGATCATCAGCGACTTCATTTCCTCGTCGCACAGCCGCGAAAGCCGCGACCAGGGGATCTCGCCGTAGGGCGTGACGACCTTGACGTCGCTGTAGTCGCCGACCGCCGAAGTCGGGAAGATTCCCGCGTGCAGCTCCTCTAGGCGAGAGTTGCGCATGCCCGTCTCGACGATCACCAGGGCAAGCGCGGTGCGCCACCTCTCCTCGTCGATCTTGCTGGGTCTGGGCATCAAAAGCGTCCTGGCCGTTTGGGTCACCATGACGGTCCAATGCCAGGCCGCCAATACCAAGTCGCTCGACCCGCAGCCTGGTGCAAGCTTGGCCTGTCGGCGGAAGGTCGATGTTCGGTTGCTCGGATCACTACGAGTGTTCTTGGCCTATGGGTCACAGCGCGAGGCGCGGTGGGCGCGCTGCGACGATAAGGCCACGAGGGTCCATCTCTGTGACGGCCGAACCCGATACGCCGGCCTGGCTAGCCGCCCTGGCCGCGATCGAGGGCCCATCTCTGCGAAGGCCGGATCCGCGATAAGATCGGCCGACTGAGTTTTGGCTTGTTTGGCCGCTGCCGCGGCCGTGGCTTGGGGCTCCGCCCCCAGCGCACTTCGGATCGTCTTCCGCCCACCTTCGGCCGTGTCGACAGGGATCAGCCATCGCCAGGTCGCGTCCTGCAGGCGGGTCCCCGCGAAGACGCCCCTCCGTTTGCACCCCCGCGCTCGCCGCTTGGCAGGGTTTCAGGCGCGCCTTCCGCGTGCCTGCAACCCTTGCCCAAGGAGGCAGACATGACCCCCCAAGAAACCCGCGCGACCGTCGCTGACGCTTCGGCCGCCAAGCCCAGCCAGATCGTCGTCCAGTACGGCGAGGTTCGGGACATTCCCTTGAACCGCCTGAAAGCCTCGCCTCGCAACGTCCGACGCGTCGGTCACAGCGCCCAGGTGATCGAGTCCCGCGCGGCCTCAATCACCTACAAGGGCGTGCTGCAACCGCTCGTCGTCGAACCCGAGATCAAGGATGGGCGCGAAACCGGCTACTACCTCGTCAGCGCGGGCGAAGGGCGTCGCCAAGCCCTACGCCTGCTGGCCCAGCGCAAGCGGTTGGCCAAGGGGGCGCCGGTTCGCTGCGTGGTCGATACGGTCAACGACCCGTCCGAGGTCTCAATGGACGAGAACCTTAGCCGCGAACCGATGCACCCGGCTGACCAGTACGAAGCCTACAAGGACCTCGCCGAGCGCAAGGGCTACAGCGCCGAGGAGCTGAGCGCGCGGTTCGGGCCAAGCCCCGAGACCGTGCGCAAGCACCTGCGGCTCGGCGCGGTGTCGCCCGCGCTGCTCGACCTCTATCGCGAAGGGGTCCTGACCCTCGATCAGGTGACCGCCTTCGCGGTCAATCCCGATCCGGTGCGGCAGATGCAGGTCTATGAGCAGCTGTCGCCGGGCAATCGCCAGCCCTACGCCATCCGTCGCCTCATGACCGAGATGAAGGTGGGGGCCGACGACCGCCGCGTGCGCTTCTTAGGGCTGGACGCCTATGTCGCGGCGGGCGGCCCGGTGCTGCGCGACCTCTTTACCGAGGACAACGACGGCTGGGTCGAGGACGTCGTTCTGCTCGACCGCCTGGTCGGCGAAAAGCTCGCCGCTCTGGCCCAGGACATCCGCGACCGTGAGGGCTGGAAGTGGGCGAGCGCTCACCTCGAATTCCCGCACGGCCACGGCCTGGCCCGTATCTGGGAACACGCGCTTGAGCGCACGCCCGAGGCGGTCGCCGCCGTGAACGCATTGCAGGCTGAAGAGGCGGCCCTGACCGAGCAGTGGGCCGAGGCAGACCCGCTGCCGCCCGAGGTCGCCGCGCGCTTCGAGGCCATCGAAGCCGAACTGGAGGCGCTGGGCGACGACTTCGGCCACACGGCGCAAGAGAAGGCGCGAGCCGGTGTTATGGTGGTGTTGCTGCCCTACGGCGACGTGCGGATCGACCGGGGCTTTGTCCGCCCCGAGGACGAGCCCGCGCCCGAACCGGAAGACGAGGCCGATGACGGGCAGGACGGCGCCGATGATCACGGCCCATTCCTCGGCGAAGACGACGACAGGGACGAAGAAGACGGCGACGGCGACGCAGACGACGGCGGCGAAGACGACGACATCGACGAGCCCGACGGTGACGCCGCCGCGCCGCTGCCCGACCGCGTGATCGCCGAACTGACCGCCCATCGCACCGCGGCCCTTCGCGACGCCCTGGCCCAGGACCCGGACCTTGCCCAACTCGCCCTGGTCCACGCTCTGGTCAGCCGGGTCTTCGCCCTCGGCGTTCCGGCGACCTGCCTCGACATCCGTTGGGGGTCGCGCAACCTCAATGGCTTTGGCGAAGGCATCGAGGAAAGCCCGGCGGGGCTCTCCATCGCCGAACGCCACAGCCATTGGGCGCGCCAAGTCCCCGGCGCCCCCGAGGACATCTGGGCGTTCGTGGTCGGGCTCGACGCCGACAGCCGCGCCTGTCTGCTCGCCCACTGCGTGAGCCTGACGCTCGATGGCCTGCGCACCTGGGAGCGTCGTGAGCGAACGATCCTGGCCCATGTCGAGACCCTGGCCACGGCGCTTGATCTCGACATGCGGGCCTACTGGAGGCCGACCGCCGTGCGCTACCTGGACCGCGTCACCAAGGCCCAGATCATGGCGGCGGTCGGCGATGGTGTGTCGGCCGAGGTGGCGGGGCGGCTGTCGGGCTTGAAGAAGCCGCAGATGGTCGAGGCGGCCGAGCCGCTGCTGGTCGAAGCCGGATGGCTGCCGCCCGTCCTGCGCACCGTCAGTCCGCGTGCCGAGGCGTCCGCCGAGGACGACGATCAAGGCCCGACCCCCGAGGCCGGGGCGCCCGAGGGGGCGGGCGCTCAAGACGAGGCCGAGGAGGTCGCGCCCGACGTGGACGATGTCTTGGGCGGCGGCGAGGCCGAACAGACCGCAGCGGACGAGGCTGAGGTCGCGGCTCTGCTGGACGCGGCCGAGTAGGGAGGGACGGGCGGCCTTGCGGCCACCCGTCATCTTTTCGGCAAGACCGGCGCGGCCGATCCTTTGGGATCGGCCGCTTTCGTTTGGCGTCGCCCGCTTTCCTGTGGACCATCGGGCTGATGGTCTGGATCGACGGTCGGCGACGCGCGGAATCGACCTATCGCCGCTCGATGACTCAGGATCAGATCGACCGCATCCTCGAAGAGATGCAAGCCGCCTTCGAGAAGACCGGCGACGATGGCGAGCGTCCCGGCCTGATCACCTTCGACCGGGATGACTGGGTCGGCGCCAACCTTTCGACCTGCTGCACCACGCTAGGACGCGGCATTCGTACGCGCGGAATTCAGATCAAGGTCGCCAAGGGCCGCGAGACGAGGGTGTGGACGCGCGCCGAGGCCGTGGCGATGGGCGAAGACCCCAAGTCATTCGAAGACCTCAAGAGCCGCGAGGACGCCAAGGTCTAGCGCCTGCGGGGTCAGCGGGCCGGGCGCGCCGTCGCCCCCGGTGCCCAGTTGCCACGTTTAGCGATGCGCGCCTCGTCCTGCGCGGCGGCGTAAGCGCCCTTGCTGTAGCGGCGCCACTCCGTCGCCAGGCCCGACCGGATCATCGCGGCGTTGAGGTCAGGACTGGCGCTCGACCAGCACTTGGCCACTTGCCGGCCGTAGCGGTCCGCCGCCACAACCCGACAGCCGACCCGCTCGCGGGTCAGGCTGAAAAGCAAATCGCGAGCCTCGTAGGCCAAGGGCTCCGCCGCCGTCTTGCCGCGCCGCACTTCCGGGGCGTCGACGCCGAACAGCCGAACATACGTCTTCCCGCAGCGCAGGGTATCGCCGTCGTGAACGGTCGGCGCGGTGCAGGCGATGATGACGCCGATGACGACGGGAGCGGGCATGTCCCTGCCTATAGCCTGCGTCGCGCGCTTCGCCAGTCAGCCTCGGATCAAGACGTCAGCGCCCAGTGGACCGCGCGAGGGCAGGGATCGAGTGACGGGCTGAAGGACCGGCGCGCCGCGCCCGCCCCACCGGATCAGCGGGGCGGGTTGACCGCCTTAGTCCACCTCGGGGCCAGTGCTGCGCGACCAGACCAGGGGGTCGCCTTCTCGACGATCGCCAGGGCGGCGTTGATCGCCGCGCCGAACAAGGGACGTCCAGGCTGACCAACTGGTGCTCGCTGTCATCCTTACTCGTCATCGTCCGGCGGCCCGAACCCGGCATTCCCGCAGGTGATGCGAAAGCCCGAGCTCATGTCGCGGACTTGTCGGCAACCGGGCGGACCTGGACTCTCGAGGCCGATGGTCAGGGTGTGGATCTCGCCGCTGAACCAGCCGCCAGGGTTGTCGTTCCGGCGCCGAGATGAACAGGCGGTCTCTCCATGAAAATCTGAGCCGGGCGCGTCGACCGCGTCCTCTTCTGGCCTGATCTGACCGGGGACCGGTCCGTCCCCGCAACCTTGGCCTTGGACTTTCTTCCCTTGGGGCGCAGGCGCCCCATTCCTCGCGAGACAAGAAACTTCAACGCCTTCGGTCCTCCGCAAGGCTCCGGGAGCGCGCCCGCAAGCACGGCTTGGACGGGCGGGGCGCGCTCTGCGGGGCGGACTTTAAGCCCCGGTCCAGCGATCGCCATCGAGGCCGCGATCGGCGCGGCCCGGTTCAGATCGGAGAGACCACCATGTCCACCATCGGCGCCTTCACCGCCAACGCTGACGGCTCGTTCACGGGCGAGATCCACACCCTGGCCATCAACCTCAAGAAGGTCCAGATCCGCCCGGTCGCCGACAAGCCCAGCGACAAGAGCCCCGATTTCCGCATCACCGCCGGCGCCGCCAATCTCGGGGCCGCCTGGAAGAAGACGAGCAAGGACAACAACGAGTACCTGTCGGTCAAGCTGGACGACCCCTCGTTCGGCGCGGCGATCAACGCCGCCCTGGTGGTCATCGAGACGGTCCACACCCTGGTCTGGTCGCGTAGCACCGGCCCCAAGGAGGACTAAGGCGGTCAGCCCGCCCCGCCGATCCGGCGGGGCGGGCGCGGCGCGCCGGGGATGTTTCAAGCCGGCCTTCAGCGGGGCTCGGCGTGGGGCGGAGCCGCCGTTTCCACGCCATGGCCTGTCTTTCTACGACTGGCGTCCTGGGCGCCTTGAGAGCCTTTGGGCGCTGGCACACAAGGGTCTTGCGGGTCTCGCGAGGACGCCACCAACCGCCCGCCCAGGCGTCCGTTTCGCACCCGCGCGTCGCGGCGCTCTCGTTCCCCCCGGAGCGCGGCGAGGCGGCGGCTCGTCCGACCAGCTCAACTCCCCCCAGCTGGTCTCTCGAGCCGCCGCCGGTCGGGCGCCGGCATCGTCCAGGCGGGGACCACGACAGCGCAAAAAGGAGAACCTCATGATGACCATCGGCCAATTCCGTCGCGACGGCGACGGCTTCACCGGCAAGCTGGACACCTTCGCCAGCGACGCGCTCATCACCCTGACCCCAGCCGAGAAGTTCTCGGCCAAGGCCCCGGACTTCATCGCCTGGTCGGGGCAGCGCGAGTGCGGGGCAGGCTGGCGGGTCAATGACGCCAGCGGCGCGGTGCTCAGCGTCAAGATCGACGACCCGACCTGGCCCGAGCCGGTGAGCGGCCGGATCATGGCCGCCGAGGATGGGGTGCTGCCGCTGGTCTGGTTCCGCCGGGCCGAGACGCCGGTCGACAAACCGCCGCCCGCCTAGGCCTGGGTCAAGTTTCCGAAGCGTCACCGCTGCGGTAGAGCCGGCCGATCTCTCGTTCGAGCCAGTGCTCGGCCCCGTCGCGGCGCCGCGCCAACAAGGCCTTTAGATGGGCGAATGCCTGCCGGAAGGCCTCGAAAATGGCGGTCCCCGGGAGCAGGGCGCCGGCGTCTCCGGCCTCGGCGCTGAACTCCCGGTGGGCCAGCCAAAGGATCATGGACGACTTGTTGTCCATCGCCCGGTAGGCCACTTCCGGATCCTCGAACATGACGCCGTGGACGATCGCCAAGGCGTCGCTGCGTGTCACCTCCGCGAACCGCTTGATGCGGTCGAAGTGCAAGCGTCCTCGACCCGCCTCGAAGTTCTCGTAGGTCTTCTCGGCGATGCCCATCGCCTCGGCGACTTCGACCTGGGTGAGCCTTCGTATGACCCGGATCTTCTTGAGGATTGTGGACAGCAACTCCGACTGCCGGGCATAGCTGATATCCTGCTGGGACATGCTCACTCCGCAACCACACGCGGTCAACCTAAGGCAGAATTGCAATCTGGCGCTCGTCCGCAGCCGGATCAATGACCGAAGGTTGCAATTGCGTGCAGGTGGGCAGGTTTTTGCGAATTCCGGCGCCCGTCGCGGGATCGGCGACGGGTTTGCTCTAAACCATGCGAACCAATCCGCACGATTCTGGGGGAAGAGCCGTCGTCTTCTGGTTTCCACCCACCGGTTGAGTCTCTGAGCGAACACATTTGACCGCCTGGTGGCGCATCGCGCCCTTCGCGCCTCGACAGCCAGGAAGCGGGACGTTCACGCTTGCCGCTTTGTGGTGGGGATGTCGTGAGCCGTGATCGCGATCCGTTCGAGCGGGCGTTGGAAGCCATTCGGCTGAAGCTTCGGGAGGGGGAGGGGCTGCAGGGCCGGGCCCTGGCCATCAATCTGCTCGCCAAGGCGCTTGGCGTCAGCCAGACCCCGGTGCGAGAAGCTCTGGCATGGTTGGCCGGCGAAGGTCTGATCGTCCGCACCCGGACCGGCTATGTCGGCCGCTCGCATGACGCCACGAGCCTGGCCGAACTCTATCGCTTGAACCTGGCCCACGTCCTGGCCGCTTTGTCGGCCGATGCCCGGGGCGGTGCGGCTCGTGGCGTTGGGCCGGTAAGGCGCGCGTCCTGGCCGCTGATCGACGGCGAGGATCCCAACCAGGTCTTCGATGTGATCGTGGCCCTGGCCGGAGACCGCACCCTGCTGGCTGCTTTGCGGCGCACGCGTGAGCCCCTGTCGGTGTTTATTGCGGCCGAAGCCCTGGTGATCGGCGACACCGAGGCGGTCATGGCCGAACTGGCGCAGGCCTATCCCGACCCCGGCCGCTTGCGCGCGCTCGCCCGGGCCTTCTACCGCCGGCGCATCCAGGGCGCGGCGCGGGTTCTTTCGGCGACCCTCGAGCGGCTGCAGATATAGCCCGGATATAGTTTGAATATACCACCTCCGCGTCGCCTCCTGATTAAGCCGCAACCCGCGGCTGAACGAAAGGAGACCTGCGATGCGTGACTCCCTGCAACTGATCCGCCTCGGCTCGGCCAAGCAGCTGACCCAGGCCAGCGGCGGCACCCTGAAGGCCGAGTCCGTCGAGTTCATCCGGTACGACCCGCTCTGAACCCGGCGCGGACGGCGCCCGCTCGCGGACGCCGTCTTCCGTGCGGCGCGCCTGCCGGTCACAATCCGACGGCGCGCCGTCTCATCGCGCTTTTGCGCGGCATACGCTCATGGAGACGGTCCAATGACCTCCATGCCTCGACTGATCCGCCTCGGCAGCGCCATGGCCCTGACCCGAGCCGGCGGCGGCACTATGCACATGGAAGAAGGCCTGCCGCTCTACTACGACCCTGTCTAGCGGGCGCGCCGGCGCCGCGCGGCGCCGGCTCCCTGTCTTTCCCAAAGTCTCTGGAGGCAGCATGTCGCTGTGCCTGGCCCGACACGTGCGCGGAGTCAGCGTCGAGGACGACCTGGTGTTGCTCGACGCCGAAGCCGACGCCTATTTCTGCCTGCCCGCGATCAGGGGCGTGGTTATCGACCCGGACGGCCAGGTGCACGGCGCGCCCGAACCGCTGGCGCGAGCGCTGGTTGAGGCGCGATTGGCCGAGCGCGGGACGCTCCCGACGACAGAGCCGGCCTGTGTCGCGCCGGTGGCGCGCACGGCGCGTCGGATCCTGGAGCACCTCGAGACGATCGACGCGCGTGCGACCGTGCGGCGATGGCGCGCCCTGGCGCACGCGGTCCTCGTCGCGCGCGCCGGCCGGTACCGGCCGTTCGCGCAGCTCATTGCCGGACCGCCCGCCCAGGCCCAGGCGCTCTCGCCTGACTTCCTCGACGATCTGGCGGCCTACCGACGCCTGACGCCGTGGCTCCCGATCGACGGCGCCTGCCTTTTTCGCAGCCACATGCTGCGCGCCTATCTTCGCGCGCTCGGGCACGACGCAGCCTGGGTCTTTGGCGTCAGCGTCTGGCCTTTCGACGCTCATTGCTGGCTACAGGTCGAGGACGCGGTCTTGGACGACGAGGCCGAGCGCCTGTCCGCCTACCACCCGATCCTGGTGGTCTGAGCCATGGGCTATATCGTTCTGGTCCGCACGCCCGGCGCCACCGCCGCCGCCTTCGACGCCATGCTCGAAGACCTGGTCGCGCGGCAAGGATGGCGCCATGTCGTCAAGGCCTATGCCCTGGCGGTGCTGGTCAAGGGCGCCGCGCCGCTGCCGGTCCTGCCGCTTGCCGGCGCGCACGGCGTCGGTGGCGTCTTGCTGGGGCGCGTATTCGATCGAGCGGCGGGAGAGGCTGGGGAGGCGCGCCAACCTCAGCTCGATGGCCTGGTCGATCTGGATCCCATCGAGGCGGTCTCGCGCCTCATCCAGAGCGCTTGGGGCGGCTACGTGGCGGTGCTGGCCCCGCGACGCCCCGACCCGCCGGTCGTGCTGCGCGATCCTACCGGTCAGGTCGAGGCCTTCATCTGGCGCCGGGACGGCGTCACCTTGATTGGATCAGAAGCCCCCAGGGGCCTGGCCGCGCCGCTAGGGCTTGCGATCGATTGGCGCCGGGTCGGCGATCTCCTGGACGATCCTCGCCGGACCGGCGCGGCCCCGCCGCTGAGCGGCGTCCTGGGCGTTGACCCCGGAGAGTGCCGGCATGGTGTCGGCGCGGGCGAATCCCTGCGCCTTTGGTCGCCAGCCCGGATCGTGCGCGAGCGCAGGCCGCCGGACGATCCTGCTGACGCGCTCAGGCGCTGGGTGGACGTCAGCGTCGCGGCTGAGGCCAGCGATGCCGAGACGATGCTCTGTGAAATCTCCGGCGGACTGGACTCGGCGATCGTCGCCACCGCGCTCGCCCGGGCCGGTCGGCGTCCCACTGGCGCGATCAACTTCTATCGCGATCAGGCGCAAGGCGACGAGCGCCTCTGGGCGCGCGCCGTCGCCGACGCGATCGGCGTGCCGCTGACAACGGTTCAACGCTCGCCCTTCGCCCTGGCGTCAGACGACTTTGCCTTTGGCGCGACGGGCCTGCGCCCGAGCCTGAACGCCCTGGACCCGGAGTACGATCGCCTTTTGCTCGCCGAAGCCGAGCGATTGAAGGCGCAGGTGCTTTTCACCGGCCACGGCGGCGACGTGGTGTTCTACCAGCTCGGCGCGGCCGAGATCGCGGCGGACATCCTGCAGGGCGCGGTCACCGAAGACGGCCGCCTGCGCGCGCTCGGCGATGTCGCGCGGCGCACGCGCCGGTCCGTCTGGAGTCTCGCCCGTCAAGCGTTCTGGGGGCGGCGGCCAACGGAGGGGGCGGCGAGCAGAGAGCGGTTCGTCGTCCACGCCGCACGCGGCGTCGCCCATCCCTGGCTTGACGACCTGCAAGGGCTGGCGCCGGCCAAGCGGGTCCAGGTGGCGGGGTTGGTCAACAGCTTGAACGTGGTCGCCAGGACGCGGCGCGGGGCCGTCACGCGCCTGGCTCATCCCTTGCTCGGCCAGCCGATGGTCGAGCTCTGTCTCTCGATTCCCGCCCCAATCCTCAGCGCCGGCGAAGGCGACCGGCGCCTGGCAAGGCGCGCGTTCTCCGATCGATTACCGGCCCTCGTGGCCGAGCGACGGTCCAAGGGCGACATCACCGTCTTCTTCGGCAAAAGCATCGCCGCCAGCCTGCCAACCCTTAGGCCGATGCTTCTGGACGGGCGTCTCGTCGCGGAGGGTCTGATCGACAAGGCGCGCCTGGAGGCGGCGCTGCGGCCAGAGACCCTGGTGTGGAAGGATTTCTACGGGGAGATCCTGGTCGCAGCAGCCCTTGAGGCCTGGGTTCGTCATTGGGAAGGGCGCATCGCCGAGGGGGATGGCGAGACCGTCGCTGGAGTGGGCGCGCCGCCGGGCGTCGCTGGCGCGAGGGCGGATCCCGGCAGGGCCGCGTCCAGGAACGCGAACACTCGCGCATAGAGATCGCGAACATTACCCGGGCTCATCACCACGTGGCTCTCGCCGCGATAGAGCAGCAGCTGCGCGTCCTTGCCTTGGCGGAGAAGCGAGGAGAACAGCGTGGTCACTTGGCCAAGATCCATATCGAGATCGCCATAGATCAGGAGCACCGGCGCGCCGATCTTGTCGGACTGCAGACCGGGGCTGTTGCGCAGGTACTTGTCGGGCGCCGACCATGGCGGGCCGCCCATGGCGCCCTGGCCGTTTTCAGCCCACCCCAGCTCGGAGGGCATGGTGATCAGGGCAGGAGACGCCAGGGCCTCGGGATGGATGGCGCCGTAGTATGACAGGAGATTCGTGATCGGCGCGGAGGCGACGATCGCCGAGAAGCGGCTGGACTGGACACCCGCCGCCAAGGCGCCGTAGCCGCCATAGCTCTGACCCCACACCGCCAGGGGCTTGTCTTTCAGGACGGGATGGGTGGCGATCGCCGCGTCGACGGCCAGCAGCATCGCCTCGGCGAGCCCTGGCATCGGCTCACGATCACGGGCCATGGGAAGGCTGGGCACGATCACCGCATAGCCCGCCGCTACCATCAGCTGGACGTTGGTGTCGAACGATCGACTGCCGGGCTCGGCCGCGACGGGCGGACGCGCGTAGCGCGCGCCGGGATAAGGAACGACGATGAGCCCCTTGAGACCGGCGGTGGGCAAGACGGGCGGAAGATAGAGCCAGCTCGTCAACTCCGCCTCGACCAGGCCTCTGTGGCGGATCGCCTCCGGTGTGGCGAAAGCCTTGTCGGCCAGGGCGGAATTTATGGTGGCGACCGCGCGCGCGGGCGCTCCGGGCCGGATCACCTGCAACGAGCCGACACCATGCGGATCGGTCGTTGTGACGGCGACGCCCCCCCAGGCTTGCGACGCGGCCAGGATCTGCGCCTTCGCCGGGAGATCGAGAGGCGCGGAGCGCTCCCCGTTCGACCCCAGCAAGCGGCGCTCGCCGTCCTGCGACAGCATTCTCGTCGCCCTGGGTTCGCCGGGCAGGAGGTCGGCCGGCGCGTCCAGGCTCGCCGTAGAAGGCGCGAAGCGGGCCAGGCGTCCGTCAGCACCGATGCGCTGGAGGCCCTCGGCGCTGCGAATGACGAAGCCGCGGGCCGTGATCATGACCGCTGGCCCCTGGGGCTCGGCGATCGTCCCCGTGAGCTTGACCGCGCGGCGGCCGTCAAGACGCCACCAATCCTGGCGCGGGGTTCCGCCACCCCGCGCCAGGACGAACGGATCCCGACCAAGCCAGGCAAGGCCCGGCATGGGCCTGGGATCCCGGCCACCGGTGTCGCCGAGCGTCAGGTCCGGCGCGAGGGGTTTCGCCGTTCCGTTGGCCGCAAGGCGCCAGTAGCCGTAACCGGACCAGCCATCGCCATCGGGACGGGCGGCGACCGCCACCGCGTCTCCCTTCGGCGACCAGGTCCAGGTTCCGCGAATGAGATCGCAGCGCGGGCAAGGGATCGTCCGCTTCCCGCTCACGAGGTCGACCATCACCAGCCGCAGGCGACGCGGCGGATAGCCCACGCGCATGGTGCTGCTCGTCGAAGGCTGCGTTCGCTCGCCGTCTTCGATCAGGGCTGCGGTTCGACCGCCCGGAGCGACCATCAGGTCGCTGAACGCGCCCTGGGTCAGGTCCCGGACCGCGCCGGACACGCCATCGATCGCGACCAGGCTGGCGGTGCTGGCCGGCGCGTTGACGCCGGAGAAGCGGCCGCTGCCCAGCGCCGTCACTGAGATCTCGCCGCGAGCGCCGGCTGCCCAGGCCTGCTGCAGGCGCTCGCCCGCGAGCCAGCCCAGACCCGCCAGGCGGGCCTGGGCCTCGAGAGGACGTGAAATGGCCACCACCTCTCGATTGTCGCGCCAACGCGCTTGGGCAAACCACAGCTCCGGCTCGACAAGGCGTCCCGACCACGCGACAGCGCCGCTCGCCAGGGTGACGACACCCAGTTCCCGCGCATGGCCGCGTTGGCGAAACACGATCAGGCGCGCGCCGTCCGGCGAGAAGGCGCCGAAGGTCTCGCCGTCGCCGGCAAGGCCCCGCAGCAACGCCCGGGCCGGTCCGCGATCGGTGAGGTCGAGCAGCATCAGGCGGCTGGCCGCCGCGCCGATCAGGAAGTCCTGATCGAAGCGCGGCGCGCTCTTCCAAGGGCCCTGGATCTCGAACACCAGCCAGCGGCCGTCCGGCGAGAACGCCGTGCGGCCCAGTTCTTCCAGCGAGAGTAGGTCCTCGACCGAGAACGCTTGCCCGTCAGCCGGGCTCGATGTGGCCAGACCACAGGCGAGCGCCAGCCATGCGAAGTGTCGCATCGCAGTCTCCGATGGCGAAAGAGAGAGGGTTTTGGCCTACCAGGCCTTGGTCAGCTGGAGCGCGACGAGGCGTCCGGTCGGATCGTAGTTGGCCGGGTCGTAGCCGACGCCGAGCCGCGAGTCATAGAACGGCGGATCCTTGTCGAAGGCATTCTGCGCCGTCAGCGCCAGGCTCAGATTGCGAAATGCCCCGTCCTTGGCCGGCGACGTCCACTGGACCTGCAGGTCGAAGGTGGTCTGGCTTGCGATCCGTTTGGCGTCTACGTCCCGAAGGTCGCCGATATGGTTCAACGAGGCAGTGGTCGTGAACGCGCCGTGCGTCCAGCTCGTGTAGAAACGCGCCCGAAGGTCGGCCGGGAAGGTCGCCATCCCGGCCAGCTCCACCGACTGCGCGGCGGCCGTGATCTTGCGGGCATAGGACATCAGCCAGGAGAGATTGCCGCCGATCACCACCGGGTCGCCCTTGACCGTCAGGCCGTAGGTCCCGGTCAGGTCCAGGCCCCGCACATGAAACGCGCCGGCATTGACGTAGCGCGCGTCGGCGATCGCCCGGTAGCTGGTTGCCGGATACAGGCCGGCCGCAGCCGAGGTCGCGTTCTTGAGCAGGTCCTGGATCAGCGCCAGATCGGCGGCGTTGGTTCCAGGGTTCACGAAGGTCCGAAACGGCGCCAGGTCCGGGGCGGTCAACACGGTCGAGATGTTGTCGTTGGCGGGCCGTGCGATCCGGTTGGTGAACCGGGTGTCGAACAGGGTGGCCGAGAGGCGCGTTCCGGGACGGTCCGCCGGCGCCCACTCGATCCCGGCTGTCCACGACTTGGCTTGCTCGGGCTTGAGGTCGCGGTTGCCGCCGTAGCGGATCAGGGTCAACGCCGTGCCCGATCCGAAGCTGACATTGGTCGGGGAGGCGGTCTCGGGATCCGATTGCTGGCTGAGCGACGGCGCCCGGAAGGATTCGCCATAGGTGGCCTTGAGGTTGATGTCGGCGGTTGGGCCCCAGACCACGCCAATCTTCGGCACCGTGCTGGAAAGGCCGCCGGTATAGGTCTCGCGACGCACTGCGGCTGAAAGCTCCAGACGCTCCAGCCCCGGACGGCGGAAGTCCGGGCCAAACAGCGGCGCGCGCAGTTCGGCGAACAGGGAGGACACCCGGCGCTCGGCGAAGCGCGAGAAAGCCGGGCGCGGCGTCGCCGCCACGCTTCCCGAAACGCCGATGGTCTTTAGGCCTTCCTCTCGCCACTGGGCGCCGAGGGCCAGGCGCACGGCCCCGGCCGGAAGCGTGAACAACGGGCCGTCGGCGGTGGCGCTGACCGTGTCGAGCCGCCCGACCGTGCGCCGCGTGTCATAGCCGGACATCACGAAATCCAGCACCGTCTGATTGTTGCGGCCCAGGCCGATGTAGGGATTGAAGTAGCCGTCACGGGCAGCGTTGTAGGCGGTCAGCGGGTTGTCGGGCGTCGCGCCCAGGGCCTCATTGAGGAAGGCCGAGTTCAGGCCGTGGGTCGAGAGACTGGTGGCGATCTCCTCGCCGTGGCCGGCGTAGAGATCCAGCCGCCAATCTGCGGGAAGACGGACCTTGCCCCCGATCGACAGCGCGCGGCTTTGCACCTCGCCAGTGTTTTTCAAGCCGCCGGTCTCGTTCTGGAACGAATAGCCCAGATAGTTGCTGGACGCGCCATTGGGCGAGACGAAGTAGGGGTTTCGAGCGTCGACGACCATCACGGTCAAGGGCGCCACCGAATAGGCCGTGTAGCGGCGATCGCTGTACCGGGCGTCCGCGTTGAGCGTGATCCTCGAGCCGACATCCTGGGTCACCGCCGCGTAGAACCCGCCGCGCTCTTGTTTGGGCAGGTTGTCGACCGCCGCGCGCCAGTTGATCAGGTTCTGAGCGCCGGCGATGAAGTCGGAGGGCTTCAGGCGCGTCCCGTCCTGGCCGGCCGGTACGGCCCACATCGGCACGAGCGAGAAGGTGACGGGATCGATGCCCAGGATCGTCGCTGGCATCGAATAGTATAGTCGGCGGTCGCTGCCGCCCAGGGGGCGCAGATCGGCATTGGCCGTGTAGTCACGGTCGGACGATTGCGATCGATCCCGGCTCTGGTATTCGGCTGTGAGCAGCAGCGAACCCGTGTTCCAGGATTTGCCGAAGGTCTGCGCCAGCTGCCGTTGGCCCATGTCGCCGTGGGTAGACCCGCCGATCCGCGCCCGCGTCTCGGTGCCGTCGTAGCGGTCGCGCAGCACGACATTGACCACGCCGCCGACAGCGTCCGACCCGTAGAGCGCCGAGGCGCCGTCGAGCAGCACTTCGACGCGCGCGACGGCGGCCAGAGGAATGGACGACAGGTCGGAGAAGTCTCCGAGCAGGCCAGCGCCGGCCAACCGGCGGCCGTTGACCAGGACCAGGGTGGCGTCCGCGCCGAGACCGCGCAGATTGACCGCCGTGGCCCGCGCCTGATTGGTGCCGGTGGTGTCGGCGCCTGTCATGATGGTGTCGTCGCTCGTCGTGCCGCCGAATGCCTGGGGCAGATCCGTCAGCGCGTCAGCGACCGTGGCGTAGCCGCCGCGATCGAGGTCCTCGCGGCCGAGCACCAAAACCGGTGAGGCTCCACTACGGGCGCCGCGAATGTGGCTTCCGACCACGATTTCCGAGACCGTGAAGGGTTCCCCGGACGTGGACGCAGGGGCCAGCGACGGCAGGGTCTGAGCCAGGGTGGTCGCGGTCAGCGGGTCCCCGGCCAGTGTCGAAGCCTCGCCGCTTGAACCGACCAACGCCCCCTTCGCATTGGCGACCGGGCGCATGACGCTCTGACCGTGGGGATAGAGCACCAGCACGCCGGGGCCGGCCTGGCGCACGTCGATCTTGGCGCCCGCCAGCAACTGGGAGAGCGCCTGCGAAGGCGTCATTCGGCCGCTGACCCCTGCCGTCTTGCGGCCCGCGACCAGATCGCTGGTGAACATGATCTTCAGCTTGGCCTGGCGACCGAGTGTCAGCAGCGCGACGTCGAGCGGACCTGCAGGTATTTCGACTTGAACGGCGGCC
Source organism: Caulobacter sp. GW822-FHT07D08 (assembly GCF_058798735.1). Taxonomy (NCBI): domain Bacteria; kingdom Pseudomonadati; phylum Pseudomonadota; class Alphaproteobacteria; order Caulobacterales; family Caulobacteraceae; genus Caulobacter; species Caulobacter sp. GW822-FHT07D08. Next base: position 45,912 of record NZ_JBXAKU010000007.1, on the reverse strand, counting down.
TCGGCCGTCATGCCGACGCTGGGCGCAGCGGCAATGCAGGCGATCGGTGAGACCCAGGCCAATAGGACGCGGCGATACGACAACGACATTCAAACACCCCCGGCTCGCTGGCCGGGCCGCGTCACCGTGACGGGCGCTCGATACCGGCGATATGGGGGAGACACCGGGGAGGGCGGTTTACCCTACCGCCCTGTGAAAAAAATGTGACGTCATGGCGACGGCGCGCCGCGCGGGCGCAATTCGATGGTCTTGCCGCCGCTGGCGGTATGGGTTTCCAGGTCCAGGATGTTGCTCGCCGCCATCGCGAAACCATCGACGTCCCCGGTCGGGAACGTGCCGTTGATTTCCAGATTGTGGGGCGCGCCCTCGGCCAGCACGACCTTGCGGGCGCTGTAGCGATTGACCTCCGCGACCGCAGCGTCGAGCGGGGCGTTGTGGAACACAATCTGTCCGGCGGTCCAGCTCGTGTCGGCCGCAACATCGGTTCGCGAGGGCTTTGCGGCTGCGGGCCCGACGACGATCTTCTGGCCTGGGCTGAGCGTCCACGCCTTGGTCTCGCGCCCCTGATCTCGCACCGCGACCTTGCCTTCAGCCAGCGTGACCTGGACGGCGTCCGATTGGCGATAGACGTCGAAGCGGGTGCCGATCGCTGTGATCGACGTGCTCCCCGCTGTGACCACAAAGGGGCGGGTTTTGTCGTGCGCGACGTCGAACATCGCCTGTCCCCGCACTAGCTTCACCAGCCGTCGATCCTTTGTCAGACGAACGGCGATGCGGCTGTTGGTGTTCAGAAGGACGGCCGAACCGTCGCTCAGCTGCACGGTCTTCCGCTCGCCGACAGCGGACTCATACCGCCGTCCCATGGCGTTGTTCAGGCTCACGGCGCCGACCACCAAGCCAGCGGCGAGCAGGAGGCCTGCGCCAACCCCAGCGGATTTGCTGACCATGCGTCGACCGGTTCTGCTCTTGGCGGCCCGCGCCAAGGCGTCGTCGGCGAGGTCCTCCAGCGCCGGATCGCCGCGCAGCGCGCGCAACCTTGAAGCCGCGGCCGACAAGCGATCATAGGCCTGACGATTGTCCGGAATCTTGCGCCACGCCTCAAAGGCCGTCACGTCCGAACTCTCGATCACCGTGGAGTTCAGGCGAGCGTACCAGTCGGCCGCCTCCTGTTCGGTGTCCGTTGAACGGTGCGTTTGATCGATCATGGGCGAGCCACAGATGTCAGGCGCAAAGCGCCGACGCGCAAAGTTTGAGCGCCTTACTCATGCGCTTTTCGACCGTCTTCACCGAGATGCCGAGCAAGGCCGCGATCTCCAGATAGGTCATTCCGCGAACGTGGTTCAGAACCAAAACATCGCGCAACTTCGGCGGCAGGGCCAGCATGATCTGTCGGAAAAGTACGGCTTCAAGTTGCGCGGCTTCAACCGGCGCGTTGGCGGCGGCTTTGTCGTCCTGCGTTTCGGTGGCTCGCCTGCGCGCGGCGCGGCCGCGGTTCTTCGCCAAGTTCGTGGCAATGTGGAGCAGGTAGGAGCGCGGGTCCTTCAGCGGCTCCGTGAGCGGAAGTCGTGACAACCGGACAAAGGTTTCCTGAAGGAGGTCGTCGGCGGCGTCCGCGCCGTAGCGGCGACGAAGAAAGCCGGAAAGCCAGGGGGCGTGGTCCTTGTACAGGTCTTCAACAGTCGGTGGAACAACCGCTTCGCGCTTCCCAGAGTCAGCCTCCCGAAGGGGATAGTTCTTTAGTGTGGCTTCCATCTTGACTGCCTCGCCCCGGGGGCGTTTCGGGACGCCCCATCGCGTGCGCGCTCCACTGAATTCAACGGCCCCTTTTAGCGACTTTACTCATAGTCTATTCACAGTCCAGCCTAAATACGGCGGCTTGCGCGGATGCACCTTCGCGCGGTCATCGCCGATAATGTTCGAGCATTTCGTGTGGCGAAATCGCTCAAGCAGGAGGAGCTTGCCGATCGTGCAGACCTACATCCGACCTATTTGTCGGGAATTGAAAACGGTCGGAAGAACATAACTGTAGATTTGCTTGAACGGCTGGCCGTCGCACTCGGAGTTTATGAGGAAGACTTGGTTCGACGGCGCCGATAGCGAAGGGATTTGCGGCGGCTATAGCTGTGGATAAGGGGTGACTTTACTCATAGTCTATTCAACTGGCGGTCGGGTCCGTGCGCCCGTGCCTTATGAATTTGCGGTATGTCGTTGGAGAGAATATTCGCGCGCTGCGTGACGATCGCGACATGGCGCAGGATGAACTCGCACATCTGGCGGAGATCCACACGACATACCTGTCGGGCGTGGAGACCGGGAAGCGAAACATTACATTGAATGTTTTGGAGCGCATCGCAAAAGCTCTCGGCGTTGCGGAAGAGGACCTCGTTCGGCGACCTGAACGTTAAGAGCGATTGGAATAAGAAGTTGGGGTTTCGCCCCCACTCTATTGTGTCCCGCGCCGTATGAAATCAATGCTCGGCCCCCAGATGGCTGCGGCGGTGAAGCAATTAGAGCGCAGATAGGCTGCTGGCCCTCGCAATCTTCGCTTCGGCCATTTGCGATCGGCAGATGGCTGGCCCGCACGCCCGATCGGGAAGGGATCGGCCGCCGAGCGATGGCGCCGGCGGCGGTTGGCATGCATTTGCGAACCTGACAGTCCCAGGGTTTGCTTGGGAGTTCCTTCGCCGAAATCCCGAGTACCGCTCGGAATTCGGCTCGCGCGGCGCGCGGATCGATCAGCGGTGGGGCCTTCGATTTCCCGTAGACCCGCAACTTTCAGCCGAGAACGCAGATGTGTTTTGGCGTGCAGAGATAGCGCCGGGCATCGTGCTACCCATCATTGGCGATGGTCATCAGGCCGCCAAGCGGTTGCAAGAAAAGCAGATCGCTGGTGGTCCGCGCCAAGCGGATGACGGAGTCCACTTGCGGCTGGTGGCGGGGCTGCAACTGCTCGTTCAAAGGGCGACACCCCCTCCCGGGCCGGTGCTTGTCGTGCTGTCGTTGGATCAAGATTTCGGGGTTCGGGTCCGTGCAGTCGAGGCCCTCGATAGAGTTGTCCGAGGGCGCGCTGCTCCTAAATCGCGGCTGACAATGGCTCAACGCGCACGCCTGGCTCGTAGCCTTGTGGCTTTGGATGGCGCCGAACGGCACGAGAGCTATCGAGACATCGCGCGGTCAGTTTTTGGCCACGACCGTGTCGATCGCGAGACGTGGCGGACTGCATCCATTCGCGACGCGACGATCCGGTTGGTGCGATCAGGAAGAAACCTGATGCGCGGAGGGTACCTGAAGCTGCTGCGGGACGGCCTCTAGGGGGTGGCGTTTTCGGCGGCCCTTGTCTTCGCCATCCACCCCGAGCGTTCCGTCGCTCCAGCCTATCCAGACGACGCCGGGCTTATCCAGGCGTCGCCGAGGATACGTCATGAGCAACAACCCCTCCGATCCGCAGAGGCATCTGAAAACGGCTGAGGCTGCGCGCTTTTTGGGACTTTCCGACCGCACGCTGGAAAAGCACCGGTCATACGGAACTGGACCGATCTATCGGAAGATCGGGGGCCGCGTCGTCTACACGCTGGAGGACCTGCAGGCCTGGTCGGAGCGCGCCGCGCGCCGCTCGACCACGGACCCCGACGCGCAGTTTGTGTCGCCCGCCAAACGCACGCCGGCGTCCGGAACGGGTTCGCGGCCTCAGCATGCCGATGGCCGCAAGTGATGAATACCCAGGTCGATCTTCTGTGGCTCGATGGGCAGATCGAGCGCTGGATTCGCTTCGGGAAGGTCGCCGCCGAGCGGATCGTCGACCGACGCAATCGCATCGTCGAGTTCGCAGCCGGCTCGGTCTTCGCGTTCGTGCGGTGGCGGGCGGGCGAGTACGGAACCGTCGAGTCGCACATCGCCATCTTGCGGGCCGTCACGTCCGGCGAGGCGTTCACGACCTATCCCTGCGTCGCGCCGGGCGCTGAAATCCTGCTCAGCCTCAGCGGCTGGGCCAGGGTCCAATCGGTTCTGGAGGCTGTCGATGGGGTCGAGAAGATCGGCGTGGCGCCGGCCCTGGCCGCGCCGGATTACTGGCGTCACGTCGGCGCTCGGATCGGCGTTGGGCTCACGCCCAGGCCGTACGATCGCGCCCGCCACCGCGCCTGGCTTATGCGCCGGAGACTTGGGCGATGAGCGGCGGCGCGTCTCGGTACTTGCTCGCCGGCGGGGTTAGCTGCCTGCTCTTGGCCTTTGGCGGCCTGGTGCAGCCGACCAAACGCTTGGTCCTCAATACGACGGCCAGCGCGCCCTTGGGCTTCTACTGGCTTGCCGGCCAAGAGCCAGATGTCGGTGATCTGGCGCTTGTTCGCCCGCCGCCGCCTTTGGCGCGCTGGATGGCGATGCGCGGCTACTTGCCGATGAACGTGCCGCTGATCAAGCGCGTGGCCGCCGTCACGGGTCAGCTCGTTTGCGGTGACCACGGTCGCGTTCTGATAGACGGCCAGGCGGTCGCCAAGGTCCTACTGCATGACCGCCTGCACCGACCGCTGAAGGGTATCAGCGGCTGTCGGCGAGTGGGGGAGGGGGAGGTCTTTCTCCTCAACAGCGACGCGCCTCATAGCCTCGACGGTCGATATTTCGGTCCGCTGCCGCGCCAAGCCGTGGTGGGACGGCTTCATCCGATCTGGACATGGGGGGCGCTGAGGTGACGCTGCCCAACCTCGTTTCCTTGTTCGGCCATCTTGCGTCGCCTTTCCTCGTCCCGGCCAAGACCGCGTCGGCGGTCGCGCGCAGGCGCGGTCAAGGGCGGCCGGATGGCCGGCGCGCCTTGCGCGCTTCCCTTGACGGCGACGAGCACGGCCGCACGCTTCTTGTGGTCGGGTCGAGAGCAAAGATTTCGCGTGCTCTGCGCGCGTCCGCCGTCGCCGGCGTGCTGGCGATCTCTCTGGCTTTTGGTCGGGCGGAGGCAGTTCCGGCGCTGTCACTTGGCGGGGAGCAGCCCGAGATTGGCCTCCACATGGCCGAAGCCTCGCGCCGATCAGGCCTTCCGGAGAGCTGGATCCGAGCCGTCGCCTGGGTCGAGAGTGGGGGCGCGGCGGAGGCGATCTCGCCCAAGGGGGCGATGGGCATGATGCAGATCATGCCTGCAACCTGGCGCGAGCTGCGGATAGACCTCGCGCTTGGAAGCGACCCGTTCGACGAGCGCGACAACCTCGTGGCCGGCGCTGTCTACCTACGCCGCATGTTCGATCGCTTCGGCGAGGATGGCTTCCTGGCCGCCTACAATGCTGGCCCAGCGCGCTACCAAGCGTTCCTCGACGGCAGAAAAAGTCTGCCGCCGGAGACCATCGCCTACATCGCGCGCGTGCGGGCTAGGGTGGGCAGGATGGCGTCGGTGCAATGGCCCGACCGCGCGCCAAGCGTCGTTGGATGGCGTGCTTCAGGTTTGTTCATAGGCGGCGCTGTGGCAACTTCGAAGGTTCAGGACGGGCCGCTCGAAGAGCTTCTGTTTCCTCCGATCACATCGCAGGCAGGCCGATGAAGCCGGGCCTGCTGATGACGGGGAAAGTCGCCGGAAGAGGGCGGGTTTGGTCTGATTGGCTGCTCGGGAAAGATGGCGAGATAAAAGGACCGGGACCTTTCGGGGCCATGTCCTTGGTTCTGTTGGTGATTTTCCGGGACCTGCATTCGCGGTCTGGTCCCGGAATTCAGAGGTTTCGTAAGCTTTTCATAGCGTTATCCGGGACCTCCGGCCGGAACGGCCGCGATGTCTGACGACCACGACTTCTTCCTGCGTCTTGGGCGCATCGGCGACCGAGGGGCCAGCAATGGCGCGCGGGGCCGCGGCTTCGTGCGGGAGGTTCTGGCCGGCGCTCGCAAGAGCGGGCTCGGCGCGGTCGATCTGAATGGGCGTGGGCGGATCCGGCGGTCAGGCCGCGGGCGGGACGCTGGGGTGCGTTCGCGCTCGATCGGGCGCCGCGTGGTCATCAAGGCCCGGGTCGTCCGGCATTCCGGCTCCCGATATCGGGCCGCGCCCCTGGCCGACCACATGCGCTACTTGCGACGGGAAGGCGTCACGCGGGACGGCGCGCCAGCGGAGATGTTCGATCGCGACGGTGCGGCCGACCACGAGGCTTTCGCCCGCCGCTGTGAGGACGATCGCCATCACTTCCGGTTCATCGTTTCGCCCGAGGACGCCGCCTCTCTCGAAGATCTGCGGACGACGACACGGGAGCTGATGGCTCAGGCCGAGAAGGACCTGGGGACCAGTCTCGATTGGGTGGCCGTTGATCATTGGAACACCGAACACCCGCACGTCCACCTGCTGATCCGGGGTGTCGATGAGACAGGCCAGGACCTGATCATCGACAGAGACTACATCGCCCAAGGCATGCGCCAGCGCGCCGAGGCTCTGGTCTCGATGGAACTTGGCCCTCGGACAGTTGCGGAGCTGGAGGCCAGCCTGGACCGCGAAGTCGAGGCCGAGCGCTGGACGAGTCTGGATCGGAGGCTCCGCGACCTTGGGGGCACCGACGGTCTGATCGACTTGCGCCCCGCTGGACCGGATGATCATCACGTTCCTGCGCGGTTGCTCGGGCGGGCGAGCTTCCTCCAGAAGCTGGGTCTGGCCGACGGCGCCGACGGGCAGTGGCACCTCGCCGAAGACATTGAGGCTAGACTGCGAGCGCTGGGCGAGCGTGGCGACATCATCAAGACGTTGCACCGTGCTTGGCGTGGCGAGCGCGACCCGGCCGACTTGCGGATCCATGGCGAGACTCTAGACGCGCCCCTGATCGGACGGTTGGCGGACCGTGGCCTCCACGACGAGCTGAACGGTCAAGCCTATGTGGTCGTCGACGGCGTGGATGGCCGCCTTCACCACGTGCGGGTGCGTGATCTCGGCGCCGCTGGCGACACCCCCGTGGGCGGCCTCGTCGAGGTCCGATCATGGACGGCTGAAGATGGTCGTCGTGGCGTAGAGCTGGTGCATCGCGCCGACCTCTCCCTTGAGCGTCAGGTCACCGCATCGGGTGCGACTTGGCTCGATCGCCAGCTCGTCATCAAGGATCCGGCCACGCTCGCCAATCATGGCTTCGGCCAGGAAGTTCGCGAGGCCCTGGAAGCGCGCCGCGCCCACCTGCAGCGCCTGGGTCTCGCGGATCAAGCCGGCCGACTCCGGCCGGGCTTGCTGGCCACCTTGAAGGCTGAGGAGCTGGCGCGGGTCGCCGAGAATATCGCTGCAAGCGGCCAGGCCGGAGCGGGCGCATCGCGGCCCGGCGACCTGGTGCAGGGCGTCTACCAACGAAGGGTGGATCTGGCCTCCGGCCGGTTCGCGATGATCGACGACGGCCTCGGGTTCCAGTTGGTGCCCTGGACCAAGGCCTTGGACGACCGCCTTGGGCAGGAGGTGAAAGGGACGATGACCCCGGGAGGAGGGGTCGATTGGGCGCTCGGACGCAAGCGGGGGAGAGGGCTTTGAACGCGAGTCCCCTCCATGAGTGGAACGAAGATCCTCTGGGGCCAGATCCTGGTCGTCGGCCTCTTGGCCTTGGCTGGCATCTGGCTAGCAACTGAATGGACTGCTTGGCGGCTGGGCTTCCAGCCGCATTTGGGACCACCCTGGTTTCATCTCGGGCCATGGCCCGTCTATCCGCCGCCAGCCTTCTTCGTCTGGTGGTTCATCTACGAAGCCTATGCGCCGGATGTGTTCGCGGCCGGCGCATTTATGGCGGCCGGCGGCGCGCTGGTCGCGGTCTTCGTGGCCATCGGCATGTCGATCTGGCGCGCCCGCGAAGCCAAGAAGGTGACCACCTTCGGCTCGGCGCGGTGGGCGAGCGAAGGCGAAGCCAAGGCCGCCGGTTTGCTCGGTCAGGACGGTGTCATTCTTGGTCGTCTGGGGCAGCACTACCTCCGCCACGACGGCCCTGAACACGTTCTCTGTTTTGCGCCGACCCGCTCGGGCAAGGGCGTGGGCCTGGTCGTTCCGACGCTGCTGACCTGGGCCGGCTCGGCTGTCGTCCACGACATCAAGGGCGAGAACTGGCATCTGACCGCGGCCTGTCGCGCTGGCATCGGGCCGGTCCTGCTGTTCGACCCGACCAACCCCTTGTCCAGCGCCTACAATCCGCTGCTGGAGGTGCGTCGCGGGCCGCGCGAAGTCCGCGATGTTCAGAACATCGCCGACATCCTGGTCGATCCAGATGGCGCGCTAGAGCGCCGGTCACACTGGGACAAGACCAGCCACAGCCTGCTGGTCGGGGCGATCCTACACGTCCTGTACGCCGAACCCGACAAGACGTTGGCGGGTGTCGCCAACTTCCTGGCCGACCCTCGACGCACGATCGAGGCCACCCTGCGGGCGATGATGGCGACCCCGCATCTGGGCGATCGCGTCCATCCCGTCGTGGCCAGCGCCGCCCGAGAGCTGCTGAACAAAAGCGAGAACGAGCGGTCGGGCGTTCTGTCCACTGCGATGAGCTTCCTCGGGCTCTACCGCGATCCGATCGCGTCGGCCGTGACGTCGCGATGCGATTGGCGGATCGACGACCTCGTGACGCCGGGCCGGCCGGTGACCCTCTACCTCGTCGTGCCGCCGTCCGACATCAGCCGTACCCGGCCGCTGATCCGCCTGATCCTAAACCAGATCGGCCGGCGCCTGACCGAGGGCTTAGAGACGGCGCGCCATAGACCGCAGCTCCTCCTGATGTTGGACGAGTTTCCGGCGCTCGGTCGGCTCGACTTCTTCGAGCAGGCCATGGCGTTCATGGCCGGGTACCGGATCAAGGCTTTCCTTATAGCGCAGAGCTTGAACCAGATCGCCAAGGCCTACGGCGAGAACAATTCCATCCTCGATAACTGCCACGTCCGGGTCGCGTTCTCTACGAACGACGAGCGGACCGCGCGCCGGATTAGCGACAGCCTCGGCACCGCCACAGAAATGAGGGCGATGAAGAACTACGCCGGGCACAGGCTTTCGCCCTGGCTTGGTCACTTGATGGTCAGTCGGCAGGAGACGGCCAGGCCGCTACTGACGCCCGGTGAGGTCATGCAGCTCCCGTCCGACGAGGCGCTGGTGCAGGTGTCGGGCGTACCGCCCATTCGGGCGAAGAAGGCGCGCTTCTATGTCGACCAGGAGCTTGGGTCTCGCGTCGGGCCGCCGCCCGAGAAGCCCGCGATCTTGCTTCCCGCCGAGGTCTCCGAATGGGTGTCGGTCCATGTCTCCGCCGGTCAGGAGGGCGCCAGATCAGGCGAGGAGGAAGAGGGCGGCCTACGGCTGGAGCCGGAGCTCGATGCCCCGATTGAGGCGACGCCTGCACCGGAGGAGGTCGAGCTTGGCTTGGACCCTGAACTCGACACCGACGAAACGGTTCAGGCCGAACAGGCTCGGCGGTTCAGGGCCGCTGCGCGGCTGGCGGCCTTGGATCCCGACGACGGTATCCCGTTGTGAAGGTCCAGACGAAGGTGTTCTTGGCCAGGGATCTGTCCCTGGCTTTGGACGCGGCGTCGCGCCGTATGCGGCGGTCGAAGTCCGAGATCGTTCAGGCCGCTGTCGCCGCCTACTTATCGCCTGATGGGGACGAGGCGTCGGAGGCGGCGGTCACGCGTCGGCTCGATCGGATTAGCCGTTCGGTCGAGCGGCTGGAGCGAGACGTGACGATCTCAAACGAGGCGATCGCGCTTTTCGTGAAGGCTTGGCTGACCGCGACACCTAGCCTTACAGCCGGAGACCAGAAAGCTCAGAACGCCAAGGGACAGGAACGCTATGTCGGCTTCCTCGACGCCTTGTCTCGGCGGCTGTCGTCAGGTCGTCTATTGCGCGGTGAAATTCATGATGAGCAACCAGGGAGCGGTAGTGCGTGACTCATCGCTTCCGCTCGGAAGGTCTGCTTTCCGGCCGCAGCGAGGTGGACTGCGCGACAGTCAGCGACAGCGGGGAAGCTGACTCATCGCTGACCTTGCGAAGTTGCGGTGCCCGGAGTCGCAGCGGCCGCAGACTGACGGTGGGCTTGTTCGTATTCCTTCGCTTCACCCGTGGCTTTGCTCGGCATCGCGACTCAAGTGAGAGTTGCGTTGAGCAATCGCTTCATGTCTCGGGGGAGGCGCTGCCTCGTGCGGCGATGAAGTATGGAGATTACTAACGATAGTCTCGATGCCGTTCTCCACGAGCTGTATCGAGCGCTGGATGAGTACGGCGAAATCAACGAAGGCTCCCGTGGTGAGACCAAGGAGCTATTGGGTGTCTCGCTCCGGATTATGAAGCCGCGAGCTCGCATCAGTCGTTCTGAAAATCGCGGAAAGCCGTTTAGCGCTCTAGGAGAGTTGCTTTGGTATCTCTCCGGGTCCGACAAGTTAGAGTTTATTGATCGGTACGTGGTCCAGTACAAAAAAGATGCTGTCGACGGCGTTTTGGAGGGGGCTTATGGGCCGCGCCTCTTGGCAATGCGCGGAAAGATCGACCAGTTCGCGAGTATTGAGCGCCTTCTGAGTAAAAAGCCCGGTTCTCGCCGTGCGGTGATCCAGCTCTTCAATGCTGAGGACATTGCGACCGATCACAAGGAAATTCCTTGCACCACTACGCTGCAGTTTCATCTCCGCGGGGAGCTACTGCATATGTCGGTGACCTTGCGCTCAAACGATGCCTATTGGGGACTTCCCCACGACGTTTTCTGCTTCACGATGATCCAGGAAATGATGGCCAGGCGGCTCGGCGTCGAGATCGGGGAATATTATCAATATGTAGGAAGCATGCATGTATACAAAGATTACTACGATGATATGAGGGAATACATTAGAGAGGGTGTGCAGCAGACATTCGAGATGCCGCCGATGCCTGAAGGAGATCCGTTCTCTATCGTCGAAAAGCTCTTAGAGGTGGAAGGGAAGCTTCGGGGCGGTGAAGATGTCGATGCTGCTGAGGCGTTCGATCAGCCGTATTGGGCCGATATCATCCGCCTTCTCCAGGTGTTCTGGGCACGTGAGTGGGCTGGTGAAGATTACGGTGGGCAACTGAAGGGGCTGCGCGAAGCGCTTTCTTCTCCCGCTTACCGCTCCTACATTGACGGGCGGATGTTCATGAAGCCACGCGACCCAGCTAAGGTCGCCAATTAGAGAGATACATTGGGGGGGGCTTCAAGTGAAATGGCCTTTGCGCGACGCTGAGCGGAAACGCATCATCGGCGAGTTGACTGCTTCTCGGACCGCTCTGGGTCTAAGAGGAATTCCTGACGCCGCGACCGTTGAAACTCTGGCTTGGCAATTCATCGCTAGCTTGCGTCGCGAGGACTACTACCGATTGGTCCAAGTTAAGCAGATCCAGGCCAATCGTGCCGATCCCAATTCTGTGGCATTCGATGCCGAGCGCGCGGTGGCGTTCCATCTTCAGCGAGGTGATATTGACGAGGCCGGATGGCTTTTGTTCCTGATGACGCATTTCGCGAGGCGTCCAGACACTGGATGGCGACGGCTTCAGGACGTTTACGGCAAGCTAGGCGCGGGCGTTTGGGACTGGGCGAGCGTTCATGGCAATCCTCAGCCTTTCTTCGGGTGGCTAGTCGCCAACTGGCAACGTGTCGGCGGGGCGTTCGGAAACCATCGCAAGTACGAAAGCCTCAACCCGAATGCCAAGCGCCCAATGTCTCGGGCGGTGGAAGATTACCTGGCGTGGATAGGCCCGGCCGGTCATCAGGCCTTCTTCGCAAATGCTGTCCGGATCGCGGGCAACGATCCGCACGTCATCTTCGACAACCTGTATCAATCACTGAAGGTGAACTCGTTTGGGCGCCTGGCTAAGTTTGACTACTTGTCGCTGATCGGCCGCTACGGCCTCGCCCCGATTTCCGCAGGGACGGCCTACCTAGATGGTGCGACGGGCCCCGGTCGGGGTGTGAGGCTTCTTGTCGACGGCGATGCGACCAGCCACACGGACAATCATAGGCTCCAAGGCGTACTCGACGAGCTCGACAAGCGGTTGAACGTTGGAATGGAAGTTATGGAAGACGCGCTCTGCAACTGGCAGAAAAGCCCACGTCGCTTCGTCCACTATAAGGGTTAGTCGAGGATCGGGTCGAGATCTTCCCACTTCCAATGACGCTTGAGGAAATTCATCTGATCGCGCCTGATCATCTGACGGTGCTGCATTTGACCAACGGTTAGTCCAGGAGCAACGCCGACCGAGACGCTGAAGCGTAGTACGGCGTCTCGCGAGGCATCCAACTGGTCAAACTCCTCTGCCCGGCCCTCCGGCACAATAAGGCGTGAGGCGAATTCGTTGGCCTCGCGCTCGCTCTCATCGACTTCTTCCATATCGGCGTCGACGAACGTCTTGGCATTGTGGAGGATGAGGTGACCCAGCTCATGAAACACTGTGAACCAGAATTTGTCGTCAGACAGTCCTCTAAAACTCAAGAGGATCATGGCCTTGTCGGGCGCCACCATACGGCTAGCACCCGACGCTGGGCAGCCCGCAGGAGCCTTCTGCGCTACAACGGCGACGCCTGCTTCAGCGCAAAGCTGCTTGAGCTTGGGGAGAAACCGTTCTGGCTGCCTGATATTCGAGAGTTTTCTAATCGTCTCCAGGCGATCTAGGAGATTTCCCAGGTTCCAGGATCGCGTTGAGATGAGGTCCGCGCCTAACTCGCCCGAGCGGAGCCACATCAGCACTGCGCGATTGTTTGCGGTGAAGGCTTGAGACTTGCGGAAGAGGGTGTTGGAGCAAATCCGCCCATAGCGCGCGTCCCACGCGTCTAGCGTGCCCACGTTGAAGAAGGCGAGGCGACGACGAACTTCTGCTCGCCGCTTCTCGGTGCTGAGGCGGCCACGTGGCTTTTCCCCAGGAACCGGAATCAGCAGCCAGTCCTCGCTTTCGGTAGCGACAGCGCGATCAACTGCGCGCTCAAGCGCGGCTTCGTAGTTAGTCTGGCGCTTGATCCAAAATGAACTCGTTCCACCCAAATTATCGGCGAGGGCGGCTGCATGGTGTTCGGTGATGGCGTTGGTCCCGTCGAGCAAGCCGCGCAGCGTCGCCAATCCGCCATCTAGGACGCCGGCGACTTCTTGGGCTGTACGGCCGCGACGGATCATGAGCGAACGCAGCGCGTCGCCGGGCTTCGAGAACCAGTCGGGCGTGAACTCCTGTACGTCCGTCACGGCAGCCTCGAAATTTCGACCAACTTCAACCTAGTCACGCTATCCCAGACAATTCGATCGTTCGCGTCTCGCAGAAAACGCCTACCGACGACGACGAGGGCCGCGCGATACTCCGAACCAATCGCGACGAAAAGTGAGTCGTCAAAATTAATTCCGACCTGCCCGTCTAGAAATTCGATCAGCTCGCCTGCGTTCTCGAACGCAGCGGCGTCCGATAGGAAGGTGACAAGCGCTTCGGCGCTGATGCTGCCAAAGAGCTGCTCCGCACGCTGGAGATTCACGCAATCGTCGTGAAGCTGCTGACTATCGAACGAGATCGTGATCAACGGCGAGCGCCCTCTAAGCGCCTAGCAAGGGCGCGACGCTCGGCTTCGAGGGCAGTCCGACCGTGCATCAAGGCAATCATTGCGGCAGCGGCGATCCATGGGGCTTGGACTGTTGCTTGGCTCTAATTGCGTCGATCCGCTTCCAGTTTCGATCCAACTCGCGGTCGCCAGCTTCGTCCATATTCAACCCGGTCGCGCTACATAGGCTGGCTAGCGTGACCAACACGCCACCGACCTCTTGGTCCGGTTGTCCTTGAGGGCGGCCAAAAACGTACTCGACCAGAGCGATGGCATCGCCCCGCGTACACCCATTTGCCTGAGCTAACTCCAACGCCTCCTCGAGGAAGCGATGTGTTCTCTCGCTGCTGTCAGACCGGACCGATGGAGGGAAGCATGCCTCAAGCCATTTCTCGACGCGCTCCTGGAAGCTTGTCACGACGCGGTCGGGCGCTTGCTCCTCGTTTTTCATCCCTCGCCGAGTCCCAGCTACTACCATTCTGATTCAGCTTAAGCTTAATCGGATGGCGCGCAACATTTCCGGGAGCCGACTGGCCAACAGCATGCAGGGTAGAGTTTGGGCTTGTTGATTTTGCGTCAACCGTGGTCGCCGCTAAAGCGCATAGTTAGCTCTGAAAATCGGCCGACAATCGCTGCCTCACCCAGCTACATGTAGTAGCTGTAGCTGACCTGCGGCTTCTCCGTCGCGCTGACGTACTTCATGATGTCCCCGATCTTTCGGGCGCACTCCAGGGTGATAGGGAGGCGGCCATCGAGTTGGGTGTTGTTCCAGTTCATCTTGGTGAGGCCCAGGATCTCCTCGCACAGCGCTTCGAGCGAGGAGTCCTGCTCATATGCGGTAATCCGCAGCGGGTTTGGCACGTACATTCCTGGATAGGTCTTGTAGAAATCGACCATGCCGCGGGTGTACAGCACGCCCTCCGACTCAGAGACCGAAAGCAGCGTCCCGCGCTTGGGCGGATAGTCCTTGTCGCCGAACAACCGGATGTCGGTGTCGGTAATGGACACGAAGTCTTTGGACCGGATGCCCTTCTCGTCCAGCGCCCGCAGGAAGCCGGCCCGCTCGCTGTCGCGGAAATGGCTCGATTTGTGAATCACGATGCGGGCGGGCATGTGCTCAAGGGCCCGGTCGTATTCGTCGAGCGCATCGCGCAGCAACTCGTAGGCCTGATCTTCGCTGAGGTAAGGGTGGCGGTTCTTCTTGTCGATCGACACCGGCGTACCGCGCAGGATGATCCCGTGCCCGAACTCGTCGAAGACTTGGGCCAAGCTCGAGGAGACAGTCTCGCCGTCCCGGCTCTTGTAGAAGCCGACGCCAATGTAGCAGGAGCGGAGCTTGGCATTGTCCTCGACCAGACGCCAAGGGATTGTGCGGTTACCCTTGTAGTAGAGCGCTGTGCAGAAGTTCCATGCGCGCGTGGCCGGATCCTGCTGGTCGCTGGCCTGTTTGCTGGTGGTAATGGTTCGCTCCCGCACCAGCTGAAGCGGCGTGCCCAAGTGCATGCATTTGGCTTTCAGAATGCGTCTGAAATTGTGCTCGATCTCGTTGTCTTCTGGCGTGTCGCCACTTGCCGCTGCTGTCACTGAGTCGAACATCTCGTTCGGGACCACGCAGACGATGACATCCACCGAGCGGTTTTCGGCCAGGAAGCGGATCTGCTCGTAGTAGAGCTCGACAGCCCTGGTCACCCGCTCGGCCCGCGAGGAGAGTTTCACGACACCGGTGATGTCGGACTTCTTGATCGTGCGTGTGTACTGGGGCGAGTTGATCAACCGGGTTAGGAAACCGTAGTCGAGGTTGATGCCGCCAAAGCCTCTGAAGAGGTTGAGAAGCTTGGACTCAGTCTTGCGCTCGATCCCGTCGCGGCACTTTTCCAACCACTCGTCGAGCAGGTCGATGCCTTCCCCACGGCCGACGATGCCGATCCGAAGTTCGGTGCGTCGCAGCTCGTCGCGCTTGTCGTAGACGCCCATGTGCTCGATCCCGGTCCGAGGGCAAATGTGCGTGCCTGTGCCGAACTCCAGCAGGGGCTCGGGGAGCATTGAGAGCTTCAAGCGGCGGCTCCTTCCATCGACGGATCAATCGTCACGTCGTCCCCGTCCTCGTCGGCATCGTCGGTCTCTTGGACGTTGAACTCGACTAGCGAGAGAAAGCGCAGGCCCTCGACGTCCTCGCGCTCTTCCAGCTTGGACAGGAAGAAGGCCACGAACCGGACCATGTTCTTGACGGTGGAGTTGTGCTCCAGGCGCTTCTGCTGGGACAGTAACTGGTCGTGCCAGTTGGACTGTTTGTGGCCGTTCCAGGAGTAGTACCAACTGGGAACGATCTGAACGAACCACTGGTCGGCAAGCTTGGTGAAGGCCAGCTCGAAGGACAAATGCTGATGGTGCGCTACCTTCGACGGGTCCTTCTTATTGTACTTGATTTCATAAACTCGACGCGCGGCGGCCTTCTTGCCGATCCAGGTCTCCTTGCGCTCCTGCTGACCCTCGGCTGTCGGCGTGAAGAAGAAGAAACCGTCCTTCGGGTGCATCCGGACGTGGCGCGTCTTAAGCCGCTCGCGGGTCTCGGCCGCTAGAAGCTGCTTGAGGATGTTGATGTTGTCGATTTCCAGGGAGTCGGCGAGGTCTGAGGCCTCCAGCCGCTCGATCGTACCTACCTGGACTATGCTGGCCAGCCCAGTCGCCTCAAGGTCGTGGAAGGAAAACAGTTTGTTCTCATGGCAAATCCAGGCGTCGGTCTCCACGCCGTTCAGGAGCAGCGCCATCTTGACGATCGACCTGCGGCTACGTGCCTTGCCGCCGTAGCTAAGCTCCGTCCTGGCACGCGATAAAACATCCTTGTCGTCGATCTCCAGCTCCGCGACGTGGACAGCTTCGGGCAGGCGGATCGCTTGCAGGTTTGAGGTGATCGCCATGGGGGCGGCGACCGTCTCGGTGCTGTAGCTGATGAATGCGTCGACCTCGCCGAGGATATGCTTGAACTCGGCCAGGACCCGCTCCTGGGCAGCCAGCCGTAGGCCGGAGACCTCGCCCAGCAGATCGGTCAAATCGATAATGTGCTTCTTGCAGTTGAACGCGAGCTTGTCGCCAAGCAGCTCGTTAACCGAGGCCTGGCTGTAAGAGGACTGCTTCCTGGCCAGCATCAGGACGTACAATTCGTCGAAGGTGTTGTAGTAGGCTCGCTCCATGAACTGACGGACGGTGAACTTCACCTTCTCGAGAGTTGTGGTCGAGGTTAGCTGGAAGGCGACGCGATCATGGTCGTCACCCAGGTCGATCCCCGGGAAATTCTTCTGCTTGCGGTTTAGGTTGACCAGGTGCGGCAGGTTGTAGACGGATTTCAGGATCGGAATGAAAGCGTCTTCTAGAGCCAGATTGATGTCTGTGCGCCCTTGGGCCGTCGCCAGCTCCACTTGGAGCATGATGCGACTGACCACGTCACGAAGCTGGTTTTCGATTTCGAGTTGCCTCACCCCGCGCCCCTCTGCAAACGGAGATCTCTGTGATGGGAACGCACGGGGAACATTTCAAGAGGGGCAAGGTCGAAAGCCCCAAGTAGTTCTAAGCTGCCCACAGCCCACTATCCTCTCTGACGCACCCGCACTCCCCAGGGAGCTTTGCAGTTGGCTGCGTCAAAATCGGTCGCCATGAAAGTGGATGTCGAAGCGACCTAGTCGGGCGTGCCGGAGTAAGGTGGCGGCGCTGTTCAGGTGTCTATGGAATGTCGCGTTCCTGGACCTGTCCCAATGTCTGGTGATGGCGCACGACCGGCTTTGACTTTGGACGGCTCGACTTTGTGTCCAGGCGGCGACTCGGATTTTGATCGTCGCCGCGACGAGGATCCGATGAACCCTGACGAATTTTCAGCGCTGGCGGTGGGCCTTGGTCCGAGTGTCCACGTCAAGCCGATCCTCGAAGCGGTTCAGTTTCGCGTTGGTGGCAAGGCGTTCGCGACCTTGGGCTGGCCGGCGACGGGCTGGGCTGTTGTGAAGGTGGCTCCGTCGCGCCAGGTCTGGGCGTTGTCGTTGAGTGCTGGCTTGGCGCCCGAGCCAGGCCGTCGTCGCAAGTCCGGGATCGTTCTGATGCAGCTGGCGGCGATCGACGAGGCGGTGGCGGTCGACCTTTTGGCGGATGCCTGGTCTTTCGCACACCGCAGCATCGCGCCGCGAGCGCGAGGGACGGCGGCTTCTACTGGGCGAGCGCTCTCGGCCTAGGTCGACTGGACCAACGCCGCCGTTTCCCTGTCTTTGTACGCCACTGTCCGATCCGCCGATTTGGCTGTTGAGATCGACGGATTCCAGGTCTTCTTACTCATCCCCGTAAGCAACGGGGATCAGCCGTGGACCTTTCCGAAACTCAAGTTGGACGCGAACGCAGCCGCCAGATGCTGCGCACCGCGCTCGGACCGCTGCTCCTGGCGCGGCTCGAAGACCCCGGTGTCGCCGAGGTCATGCTCAACCCCGATGGGCGTGTGTGGATCGACCGGTTCGATGCGGGCCTGGTCGATGCCGGCCTATCGGTTTCGGCCGATGACGCCGAACGGATCCTGCGGCTGGTCGCTCATCATGTGGCCGCCGAGATCCATGCGCAGCAGCCGCGGCTGTCGGCCGAGCTCCCCGCCACGGGTGAGCGCTTCGAGGGCTTGATGCCGCCGCTGGCGGCCGCCCCGACCTTCTCCATTCGCAAACCCGCCAGCTTGGTTTTCCGGCTCGACGACTACGTCCGCAGCGAGATCATGACCGAGCGGGAAGCCCAGGTGCTGACCGCCGCGGTCGCAGACCGGGCCAACATCCTGGTGGCCGGGCCGACATCGAGCGGCAAGACCACGCTGGTCAATGCGCTCCTGGCCGAGATCGCCATGGGCGGCGACCGGGTCATCCTGCTTGAGGATCTGCGCGAATTGCAGTGCGCGGCCATCAATCAGGTGGCCCTGCGCACCCGCGAGGGCGTAGCCAGCCTCACCGACCTTGTCCGATCGTCCCTGCGTTTGCGGCCCGATCGCATCATCATCGGTGAGGTGCGCGGACCCGAAGCCCTCGATCTGATCAAGGCCTGGGGAACGGGGCACCCCGGCGGTGTGGGAACCCTTCACGCCGGCTCGGCTCTGGGCGCGCTGCTGCGGCTGGAGCAACTGATCCAGGAAGCGGTGGTCACCGTGCCGCGCGGCCTGATCGCCGAAACCATCGATGTCATCGCCGTGCTCGCCGGACGTGGGCGACAGCGACGCTTGATCGACCTTGTCCGCCTGGAGGGCCAGGCGCCCGACGGCGCCTACCAGCTCAGCCCCGTCTGAGACCCTAAGCCCCCAAACCCCGACATTGTTGAAGGAGATGGTCTCGTGTCCACGAGCCTTGCCCTGCCGCGCGCCTATGCGCCCGGCCTGCTGACCCGCGCGCGTCGCTTTCGTGACCGGCTTCCCAAGCTCAAGCCCTGGCTCATCGCGGGCCAGGCCGGCGGTCTGACCCTGCTCAGCGCCCAGGCCCAAGCGGCCGGCTCGGGCATGCCCTGGGAAGAGCCGCTGCAGCAGATCCTGGAGTCGGTCGAAGGGCCGGTCGCCAAGATCATCGCTGTCATCATCATCATCGTCACGGGCCTGACCCTGGCGTTCGGCGAGACCTCGGGCGGCTCGCGCAAGCTGATCCAGATCGTCTTCGGTCTCTCGATCGCCTTCGCCGCCAGCTCCTTCTTCCTGTCGTTCTTCTCGTTCGGCGGCGGGGCGCTGGTCTGATGGCCGGCGATCGCGCCCTGGGCTTCGCAGCCCCCGTCCATCGGGCCCTGACCGAACCGATGCTCCTGGCCGGCGCCCCGCGCGCGATCGCCCTGGTCAACGGCACCCTGGCCGCGGCCCTGGGCCTTGGCCTGCGCCTGTGGATCGTGGGGCTGCTGGTTTGGATGGTCGGCCATGGGCTGGCCGTCTGGGCCGCGCGCCACGACCCCCAGATCTTCGATGTCGGCCGCCGCCACGTGCGCCTGCCTTCGCATCTGGAGGTCTGAGCGTGCTCGACCTTCGCGAATACCGCCAGCGGCCGGCGCTTTTGGCCGACTACCTGCCGTGGGTGGCCCTGGTCGCGCCCGGCGTGGTGCTCAACAAGGATGGCGGTTTCCAACGCACTGCCGAGTTTCGGGGACCTGACCTCGATAGCTCGACGGACGCGGAGGTCGCCGCCGTCGCCGCGAGGCTCAACGGCGCGCTGCGGCGGCTGGGGTCGGGCTGGGCG
The DNA here is from genome assembly GCF_058798735.1 of Caulobacter sp. GW822-FHT07D08. Lineage (NCBI taxonomy): Bacteria > Pseudomonadati > Pseudomonadota > Alphaproteobacteria > Caulobacterales > Caulobacteraceae > Caulobacter > Caulobacter sp. GW822-FHT07D08. The sequence continues at coordinate 26,225 of NZ_JBXAKU010000007.1, read as the reverse complement.
ATTTTCGTCGAAGCGCGGCGTGATCCGTCGGCGGCCTATCCGACAAGCGCCTTCCCCGATCCGGTCTCGGCCTTGGTCGAAGAGGAGCGGCGGGCCGATTTCCTGGAGAGCGGCGACCACTTCGAGAGCCGCTATTTCCTGACCCTCAGTTATCTGCCGCCGGCCGAGCAGCGCGGCCGGATTGAAAGGCTCTTCGTCGAGGGCCGCAACAGCGCCGACATCGACTGGCGCGCCGAGCTGGCCGCGTTCGTCGACCGCACCGACCGCTTCCTGGCGCTGCTCGACGGCCTGATGCCCAGCCTGGCCTGGCTGGACGACGCCGCGACGCTGAGCGTCCTGCACGGCGCGGTCTCCACGATGCGTCAGCGCGTGGCCGTCCCCGACACGCCGATCTACCTGGATACCCTTCTGGCCACGCAAGGCCTGGCCGGCGGTCTCGAGCCGCGCCTGGGCGCGGCGCACCTGCGGGTCCTGACCGTTGTCGGGTTTCCGCCCGCCACCACGCCAGGTCTTCTCGACGACCTCAACCGGCTGGCCTTCGCCTATCGCTGGTCGACGCGGGCGCTATGCCTGGACAAGACCGCCGCTACAGGCCTGCTGACCAAGATCCGCCGGCAGTGGTTCGCCAAGCGCAAGTCGGTCCTAGTCCTCCTGCGCGAGGCGCTGACCCAGGAGCCGTCGGCGCTCGTCGACAATGATGCGGCCAACAAGGCCAGCGAAGCTGACCTCGCGCTTCAAGATCTCGGCGGCGACGCTGTCGGCTACGCCTATGTCACCGCCAGCATCGTGGTGTGGGATGAGGACCCCGCTCGCGCCGACGCCAAGCTCGCCCTCGTCGAGAAGGTCGTCCAGGGCCGAGAGCTCACGGTTATCCGCGAGAGCGTCAACGCTGTCGAAGCCTGGCTCGGCACACTACCCGGTCATGTCTACGCCAATGTGCGTCAGCCGCCCCTTTCGACGCTGAACCTGGCCCACCTGGCCCCGCTGTCGGCGGTCTGGGCCGGACCGGACCGCAACCGCCACCTCGACGGACCGCCGCTGCTGATCGCCCGCACGGCGGGCTCGACGCCATTCCGGCTCAGTCTGCATGTCGACGATGTGGGTCACACCCTGGTGGTGGGGCCCACGGGCGCTGGCAAGAGCGTCCTCCTGGCGATGCTGGCTCTGTCGTTCCGCCGCTATCCCGGCGCCCAGGTCTTCGCCTTCGATTTCGGCGCGTCCAGTCGCGCTGCCGTGCTGGGCATGGGCGGGGACTTCCATGATCTGTCGGGCGAGGGCGGCAAGACGCCGACCCTGCAGCCGCTGGCGATGATCGATCAGCCCGAGGAGCGTGCGTGGGCCGCCGAGTGGTTGGCGGCGATCCTGGCCCGCGAGGGCGTGATCATCACCCCGGCCGTCCGCGAGCACCTCTGGGCGGCGCTGGGAAGTTTGGCCGGAGCGCCGGTCCCTGAGCGCACCCTGACGGGCCTGGTTGCGCTACTGGCCAGTCCGCCGCTGAAGGCGGCCCTGGCGCCGTTCATTCTGGGCGGTCCCCATGGCCGGCTTCTGGACGGGGCGGGAGAGCGGTTGGGGGAGGGCGATGTCCAGGTCTTCGAGACCGAGGGCCTCGCGCGCATCGCCGCAGCCCCGGCGGTGCTGGCCTATCTCTTCCATCGCATCGGGCGTCGCCTCGATGGTCGGCCGACGTTGATCCTGATCGACGAGGGCTGGCTGGCGCTCGATGACCCCGCGTTCGGCGCCCAGCTGCGCGAATGGCTCAAGACCCTGCGCAAGAAGAACGCGTCGGTCGTGTTCGCCACCCAGTCGCTGGCCGACGTAACCGCCAGCGCCATCGCCGCGGCGATCATCGAAAGCTGCCCGACCCGGATCTTCCTGCCCAATCCACGCGCCCTGGAGCCGCAAGGGGCCGCGGCCTATGCGCGCTTTGGGCTCAACGCGCGGCAGATCGAGATCCTGGCCCGCGCCACGCCGGCCCGCGACTACTACCTGCAATCGCGGGTCGGCGACCGCCTGTTCGATCTGGGCCTTGGCCCCGTGGCCCTGGCGTTCTGCGCGGCCTCGTCGAAGGCCGACCAAGCCGCGATCGGAAAGACGCTCAAGAGCCACGGCAAGCGCGGCTTCGCCGCCGCTTGGCTGCGCGCCAAGCGCCTGTCCTGGGCCGCCACCCTCCTGCCGGGCGGGTCGTCCGCCCCGGCGTCCGCCTCTCCGGAGACATCGTCATGAACGTCACGCGTCGCCGCCTGACGGGCGTCGTGGTCGCGAGCCTGCTCGCCGCCACACCGGCCGTCCCTTCCATGGCCTGGGCCCAGTTCACGGTCTTCGACCCGACGAACTACGCCCAGAACGTTCTGCAGGCCGCCCGCGCTCTGCAGACCATCAACAACCAGATCAGCTCGCTGCAGAACGAGGCGCAGATGCTGATCGGGCAAGCCAAGAGCCTGGCCAGCCTGCCGTACTCGTCCCTGGCGGCGCTGCAGGCTCAGGTCGACCGCACCCGTGGTCTTTTAGCTGAGGCCCAGGGCCTGGCCTACGACGTCGCCCAGATCCGAGAGGCCTTCCGCACGCAGTATGGCGCGGTCGACCTGTCGGCGACGGATGCGGCCCTGACGCAGCGCGCCGATGCTCGCTGGGGCGCGGCGGTCGCCGGGTTCCAGGACGCCCTGAAGGTCCAGGCGGGCGTGGTCGGAGGGATCGGGGCCAGCCGCGACCAGCTGGCGGCGCTGGTGGGCCAGAGCCAGGGCGCGGTCGGTGGGCTGCAGGCAGCCCAGGCCGGAAATCAGCTCCTGGCGCTGCAAGCCCAGCAACTGACGGACCTGATCGCGCTCAGCGCCGCCCAAGGACGAGCCCAGGCCCTTGAAGCCGCCGATCGTGCCGCCGCCCGGGCCGACGCCAAGGCCCGCTTCTCCAAGTTCATGGGGAGCGCAGGCACGCCGTGACCAAAGCCCTCGTTTGGGGGACAGCACTCATCATCCTACTGGGCGCCGCTGTCTTGGCGGGCGGGGCGTCCCAGCCTTCATCGATCACGCAAGCGAGCGTGTCGCCACGTGACCCGGAGCTGGCGCGATGCCGGCGGCTCGGCGAGGCGGGCGGTCAAGACGCGGCCTGCGCGGCCGCGTGGGCCTTGGCCCGCAAGCGCTCCTTCGGCGGGGCCGCGTCATGAGCGACGTCGGCGTCATCGATCGCTTCTTCGACACCTTCAACCGCTACCTCGACTCTGGCTTTGGGCTGCTGGGCGGCGAGGTCGCGTTTCTGTCGACCACCCTGGTGGCCATCGACGTCACCTTGGCGGCGCTGTTCTGGGCCTGGGCCTCGAACGAGGACGTGCTGGCCCGACTGATCAAGAAGACCCTCTATGTCGGGTTCTTCGCCTTCTTGATCGGCAACTTCCAGACCCTCTCCCTGGTGGTGCTCAAGAGCTTCTCGGGCCTTGGCCTGAAAGCCTCTGGCGCCGGGATTTCGGCCGAAGACTTCCTACGGCCAGGGCGGCTAGCGGCGCTGGGCGTCTCGTCCTGCAAGCCGCTCCTGGAGGCGGCCGCCGAGCTGGGCGGCTTTCCGGGCTTCTTCGAAAACATCGTCCAGATCGTCGTCCTGCTTCTGGTGGCGCTCTTCGTGATCGTCGCCTTCTTCATCATCGCCGTGCAGATCTTCGTGGTGCTGATCGAGTTCAAGCTCGTCACCCTGGCCGGCTTCGTTCTCGTTCCCTTCGGCCTCTTCGGACGCACCGCCTTCCTCGCCGAAAAGGTGCTCGGCAACGTCATCGCCAGCGGCGTCAAGGTCATGGTGCTGGCCATCGTCGTCGGCATCGGCTCCTCGCTCTTTTCGGAGTTCACGAACGCCGCCGGCGGCCAGCCGACCCTGGAAGAGGTCCTGGCCATGGCCCTGGCGGCCTTGACCCTGCTGGGCCTGTCGATCTTCGGACCGGGCGTCGCCTCGGGCCTGGTGTCGGGCGCGCCGCAACTTGGCGCCGGCGCGGCTGTCGGAACCGGCCTAGTCGTTGGCGGCATGGCCATGGCCGGCGCGGCCGCCGCCCAGATGGCCGCCAGCGGTGTCGCAAGCTCTGGAGCCGGCGCGGCGGCGGCAGCCGCGAGCGGCGGGCGACCGCCCCCGACCGGCTCCGCGCCCTCGGGGGGCGGGTCTCCCAATTCACCGCCTGGGGGCGGCGGCGCAGGCGCTGCCTCAACGGACGCCGCCTCGTCATCGCCCACCGGCGGCCCCAATGGCGGCAGTGCTGGCGGTGGCTCTGGCGGCCAGGGCGGCGGCGCGCGCCAAGCCCCGCCGAGTTCGCCCGGCCAACCCGACGACGGCTCCGAGCAACCCGCCTGGGCTCGGGATCTCGAGCATCGCCAGACCATGACCCATGGCGCGGCCATGGCCGTCCACGCCGCCGGCAGCGGCGACGACCACAGCGCCGGCGCGGCGCCCAGCCTTTCGGAGGATAGAACATGAGCCCCCTCAAGGGACCGGCCCGCTATGGCGCGACACCGACGCCGGAGACGGCCTATCAGCGCGCCGGCCAGGCGTGGGATCAACGGCTCGGCGCGGCCCGTGTCCAGGCGTTCAACTGGCGCCTGATGGCGCTCGGGTTGCTGGCGCTGAGCGGCGGCTTGTCGGCTGGCCTTGTCACGCTGTCGCTTCGGGGCGGCGTCACGCCCTGGGTCGTCCAGATCGACAAGCTGGGCGAGCCGCGCGTCGTCGCGCCCGCCGTGCAGGGCGCGCGTCCGACCGATGCGATGATCGCCTGGACCTTGGCGCGCTTCGTCACCGACGTGCGCACCGTCTCGACCGATCCGGTCCTGATGCGCCAGGCTTGGCTTCGCGCCTACGACTTCACGTCGACCGAAGGGGCCGCGGCGCTCTCCGATCACGCGCGGCGCGCAGACCCGTTCAGCCAGGTTGGCAAGACGCAGACGACGGTCACCGTGACCAGCGTGGTTCGCGCCTCGCCTGACAGTTTTCGCCTGGCCTGGACCGAGCAGCGCTTCGCCGACGGCCAACTGGTCGCCACCGACCGTTGGACCGCGATCCTGACCATCACCATCAAGCCGCCGCGCACCGCCGAAGGCCTTCGCGCCAATCCGCTGGGCGTCTTCGTCACTGCCCTGTCCTGGTCCAAGGAGTTCGGGGCATGACCCGCCTGGCGCCAATCGCGGGCTGGGCCTGCGTTCTCCTGTCTTCCCCCGCGTGGGCCGAGCCCGTCGAGAGCGACGCGCGCCTGGCCGCGCCGGCGGGCATGACCCGGTTCGCCTGGCGGGAAGGCCTCGTCTATCCGGTGATCGCCACGCCAGGCCGCATCACCGACATCGTCCTGGAACCGGGCGAGGCCTTGGTCGGATCGAATGCGATCGCGGCGGGCGACACCGCGCGCTGGGTGATCGGCGACACGACCAGCGGGGTCGGGTCTGAGCGTCGTGTCCATGTGCTGATCAAGCCGACCGCGACGGGCCTGGCCACCAACCTGCTGATCAACACCGACCGACGCACCTACCATCTGGAGCTTCGCGGCTCTGCACGGACGTGGCAGGCCGAGGTCTCGTGGCGCTATCCGGCGGCGGAGCCGGTCTTGATCGCGGCGCCGCCCGCGCGGCCGGCGCTCGACCTCTCGCGCGTGAACCGGAGCTACCGCATCGAGGGCGATCACCCGGTCTGGCGGCCTATCGCGGTCTTCGACGATGGCCAGCGCGCCTATGTCGAGTTCGGGCCCGGCGTCGCGCTGGACGACCTGCCGCCGCTCTATCGGGTCGGCGGCGACGGCAAGACCAGCGAACTGGTCAACTATCGCATCGAGGGGCGGCGCATCGTCCTGGATCGACTGTTCGACCGCGTGGAGTTGAGGCTCGGGATCAAACGACAAGCCCTTCGCGTGCGCATCGTTCGGCAGGCTGGTGCGACGGAGGGCTTGCGATGAGCAACGAGCGCTCCGAGGCCGAAGAGGCCATCGCCAAGACCCTCCGCCTGCGCGCAACGCCCGTCCCGGTGGCCCGCATCTCACGCCGGGCCCTGATCATCACCACCGCGATCGTTTCGATTGGCCTGTTCGGCGCGGTGAGCTGGTCGATGCTCCAACATCGGCGCGCAGCGCCGCCTGCGGCCGATACACCGGCGATCGCAACGCCTTCGGAGCGGGTAACCGCCTTGCCCAAGGGCTATATCGGTCCCGCCGGGGTCCCGGCCTTGGGACCGCCACTGCCGGGAGACCTCGGCCGTCCGATCCTAGCGGCCCAGCGCGCCGGAACCGTGGAGGGGGCAGGGCAAAGCTCGGTCGTCTCGGCCTCGTCAGTGCCGCCCGCTACCCCGCCGCCAGTTGATCCAGAGCGGGAGGCCAGGGCGGCGGTCCGCCGTGCGGCAGGTCAGAGCGCGCTCTTCGTAAGCGAGCGCGCCGAGCGGGGACCCGGCCAGGCGACAGCGTCGTCCGATGGGACGGCCCAGCCGCCCCAGGATCCGCGCACGACCAGTCCCGAACGTCTTCAGGCTCCGGCCTCTGCCTATGTGCTGCAGGCTGGCGCGGTGATCCCCGCGGCCTTGGTCACCGGGCTTCGATCCGACGCGCCTGGCGCCGCGATCGCGCAGGTCACCCAGGATGTCTATGACAGCCTCGGCGGCGGCTATCTGCTGATCCCGGCGGGCGCGCGTCTGGTCGGCGAGTACGAGGCCGAGGTCAAGGCAGGACAGAGCCGCCTGCGGGTGGGCTGGACGCGCCTGATCCTGCCGTCGGGACGCTCGATCGTGCTGGACAAGCTCCCGGCCGCCGATGCGCAAGGCATGGCCGGCCTTCAAGACGGCGTCGATCGCCACGGCGGGCGGATCCTGGCGGCGGCGGCTTTGAGCACCTTGCTGGCGATCGGCGCTGAAAGCGGATCGTCCAGCGACGAGTCCGACCTTGCCCGTGCTGTCCGAAGAGGAAGCGCGGATGCGGTAACCGACGTTGGCCGCCAGGTTGTTGGTCGCAGTCTCGATCGCGCACCCACCCTGACCATCCGGCCCGGTGCGCCTCTGCGCGTCCTGCTGACCAGGGATCTCGTGCTGGAGCCTTACAGCTCGGGAGCAGGCCGATGAGCAAGCTGAAGTTGCGCCCCCTTGAGGACGAGGCACCGGTCAAGATGACCCTAGATGTGCCGCCGGCGACCTATCGCAACCTGGTGGCTTACGCTCAGGCGCACGCCACCCAGACCGGCGGCAAGGTCGCTGAGCCCGTGCGGCTGGTCGTGCCGATGCTGGATCAGTTCATGGCCAGCGACCGGGCGTTTGTGAGGGGACGCAAGCCTCGGGAGGACTAACGAGGACTTCCATTCTGCAGATCGTCGTCGGGCCGACCCTAAGGCCGCGACGTCGGCGCTAGTGCGAGGCAAGGGTGGCCTTCGGCGTCGTTTGCTGTTAAGGATAAGGCATGGCGTACCCCGCCATGCCGTCCACAGTGGCGAAGCCTTCCGGGCAGGGGCCGACGACTAGAATGACCCTCTCACCCTTTCTGAGGTGCTGGCGGGCGTAGTGGACGCGTCATGAAACAGCACCGAGATTGGGTTTGTCATGACATTCGTTTTCCAGAATCGCGAGCGTGCGAAGAAGGCTGCGCAGCGCATTGCCAAGGCGCTTCCGGACGTCAAGCTGTCTGCCGTGCAGGAGGGCCTGGCCAGGGCCCTCGGCTACCAAGACTGGTTCGCGTTCGAGCAGAGTCCACCGGATCGATCGCCGAGCATCTTGGACCAGGATCTATCCGATCCCGAGTTCCTTGCGCGCGCAGATCACCAGATCGGCGCTCTCGCCAGCTACCTCGATATTCCCGATAGTGACGCGCAATACGCGCTATCTGCGGCGCGGCTCACTGGCGACCGAAACTGGTCACGTGAAGATCACATGATGCTGCGGCTTTCGGCTTGGCGGCGCGGCCCTTTGCTGGCGGCCAAGCCCAGGGGGCGAGGTGACCTCGTTCGCATCAAAGCGTCGGGGCGGCCTCGGGAATACGGCTACGTCCTGAGCCACGGTGAACGTGGCGCCAAGGTGCTGCTCGAGGACAGTATCCTCACCTGCGCAACCTTCGAGGTCGTTCGCCCCAAGGTTCGGCCCGCCGACTTCATCCCATCGCGCTATTGGCGGCCCTACGGTTACTGGACGCTAGAAGACGGCTCCAAGGTTCTGTTCAGCCGTGACTATTATCCACTCTGGCGCGTGGGTGGCGATAGGGTCGAGCGTCTGGGGCCGTGGCTATGGATCGGTCCGCGCAAAGGGCAGACCTACTTCTTCGATTTGTCCGGTGAGCCCAACTGGCTCCACCGAGGTGCAAGGTCGCTCTCAGAGGCCTTCCTGGAGGATCACGGTGTGCGCGGCTTGCCCATCCTGGCCGATGCGGTTCTGCAGTACTTCAACGAAGGCGTCGATAGGCCAGAGGAAGCTGTCAGGGCCGAGCACAAGCGTCGTGGTTCGCCGACCGATGCGCCCGCCTACGCGCGCCTCAACGCCATGCTCGCCTAAAGAACCCTCGCAAGATCGACCGGCGCGCCGGTCGATCTTGCGACTTCGGTAGCCATCGGCGTCTAGGCGCAGCTGGGGCAAGTCCGAACTTCGGTGCGACACGGCGCGTTGCCGTTGTAGGGATCCTTCAAGATGGCCGGGTGGTAGTGAGCGACGATCATCTCGGCCGGCACGGGTACACGCAGGTCGATGCCGAAGTCGATCTTCGGAATGAAGGTTGGCGCGTTGACCACAACACGAACCCACTCCTGAAGCAGCTTTTCGGCCAGTTCGTCCCTCAGGCCAGGCGATATCCAAGAGACCGGCAGATCGACCTCGATCATGGTCGGAATGCCGCGTCTTCGGAGTGTGTCGAAGGCGGAAGGACCAAGCGCACACGTCATCCACTCGCTGCCGTACAGCATGTAGTGGCCGATGTGGTCGAGTTGCACTTGGTCGTCGGCGCAGAGGAAGAGTTGGTCGGTATCGCGCTCTCGGGCATCGAAGGCCGCAAGGCGGCTCTCCAGCGACTTCTGCATCCAGGCGAGCTCCGCTGTCTCGGCGACGATGCGGCGGGCCTCGTCTTCGAGCACGGCGGGGTCGTTCAAGCGGATTCCCTCGCGATGAAATACCCCGGCGTCAGCGACGCGGCAGCCGTGGAAGGCGCGAAGCACTGCTCGGTTGATCACGGTGCTCAGCTGGTCGAGCACTACCTCAAGATCCTCTTTGAGATAGGGCGCGAGGATCTCGTCCAACCAATCGGTATCGTCCCAGCAAAGATCCTGTTCTGGGAGGGCCGACAAAGTTGCATAGCCGCCGTCGACAAAGTGCGGCTGGAGCCACTGCGTCAGCGTCGGATGCCAAGTCGTGCGATCCTTCCAATGCAGGAGTCGATCTCTCCACGGACAGGGCGAGGTGCGTTTGTGGGTAGCGGGCGAATCCGAGGTCATGTCGCCAGCCTAGACAAACGAGGGATCAAGCTTAAGGGCGCGCGGGGGCAGCGGTATCTGGCGGGCTATTGCGACCATTCTCTCCGGCGTCCTTCTGGCCAGGCACAACGGCGCGCATGAGGGACGTCATCGGATGGAACCCATCGATCTCCATCGTCAGCACGCCGTCTTCGCGGGCGATGACACATGTCGCGGGCAGGAAATCCGCAGGCAGCGGTACAGTCGCATTCGGATTCAAAAACAGGGTGACGCCCTGCCACCAGGTTTCCTCCGGCGCGCCGGGATCGCTCACGTCGAACTCGTATTCCCTCGGCTGCGGGTGATCGCCTTCCTCGGGCAGGAGGCACGTGCCCAAGCGCTTCGCAAAGATCGCTGTTCCAAACAGCGACGCCGAAGACAGTCGCCAGAACTTGGATACCGCAAAGCCATTGCAATAGGCGATCGCACTGATCGCGGCAGCGTCTGGGCGGGCGAAGAAACCCGCAGACCCTTTCGTGTCGCCAAATAGCATTGGGACGAGCGCGTCCGCCACGTAGAGGCTGGACCCTGCCTCGAAAGCCGGCTGAGTCATCAGCACAAGCGGTTTTCCCGCCATATGCGTCAGGGCGTCATAGCCGTGTCTCGCCTTTTTGATCAGGGCCGCGCGCATTCGGCGCGGGAAGAGGACGCTGCTGCGCTCCTGCATATCTGCGGGAGATCCGTCCTCCATGCGCAAGATGCTGATGTCGGCTTCGTTCCCGTCAGTGGGATTGGCGGTCATCGCTTCCACGGCGATCTCCAGACCTGCCTTGGAAGCCATGAAGTCTGGAGCGTCAAACGGTCGGCTTGGCGCTAGGCCGGCCGCTTCCAGATAAAGAAAGCACGCAATCTCGAATAGGCGGGCATGGAAGCCATAGCCCTGAAATTGCGAGACAAAGTGCCCGTTCGGGTCGCCCATCCGCGCGAAGGCGTCGCTGATCATCTCGCGCACCAAGGCGTGATGGTCCGACCTCAGCAATACCGCGAAATTGGGGTGCAGCTTTGTGGGCGGCACGCATGGCGCAAAGAGATCGATACGCTGGGTCATGGTGTTCGCCCTTTGCGGTGACGGACTAGTGTTCGTCGGCCCCCAGCGACTCGATCCGCTCTGGTATCGGCAGGAGCTTCAGGGAGGGGCGCGGTGATAGCCTCCCGGATCGTCGGGAAGGTCTCAGCGGAGCTGAGCGCGACACCGTTAGAGACGGTGACGGTCGCCAGGAAGCTGTTGGCCTTCAGTGTGGCGGACAAGGTCACTTCGCTCATCGAGGGCTCATTGATGGGCTAGCGCGGCCGCCTATTGTGGCAAGTAGAATAGTGGCAAATTTTGAACCTGGACTGTCATCGCAGATATAGGCGAAACCGGCTGTGCTTTCCTCGATTCTCTTCGATACTCGGCTCACGGCTGCGGCTGCCGCGCTGATCGGAGCCTTGATTGGCGTGACGGGCACGTTGCTTGTCACTATCGTCAACGGCCTGTTCGCCCGCGACCGCCACCGGCATGAAAAAGTCTGGGAGCGTCGGCAGGAGGCCTGCAGCGAAATCATCGGAGCGCTTAGGGCCGCAAAACCCCTAGCGGAACGTATCTACGATGGGTTCGACGAGGACGTGCACGGCTACTATGCCAGCGATGCGCTCAAAACCGATCACGATCGATACTGGGTGCAGGTCGTAAAGGCGGATGAGGCCTTCAAGGCCAACTACCTGATCCTGCCAGCGCACTTTCGTGATCGCTACGAGCGCCTTCTTACCGCGCGACGTGCTTGGGACTACGACGCTGGGCCAGATGTCTATCTTGGCCCGATGGGGGAGGTCATATCCGCGACGCGTGATCTGATGGACCTTGCGCTTTCCTCTCTAGGGATCGTGCCCTGGAGCCATCGGCTCGCCATCTCGCTACGCCTGACGGGCGACAAACTCGGTCGGGCCTTCAGAGCGGTGGCGATGTGGCTACGGCGACGCTGGAAGCGCCTCTGGCGCAGGCGCGATCGAGACAGCCTCGATCCGTGATTCAAATCTAACACAGTTCTAGTCCTGCTGGGCCAACGGCTCATGCGCCGCAGATCGGGCGCTCCACTATTTTAGCTTGGGGCTCCGCCCCCGGCGCGCTTCGGATCGGCTTCCGCCCAGCTTCGGCCGGCCTATGGCCGTCCTGCAGCCGGGTCCCCGCGAAGCCGTCCCTCCGCTTGCACCCCCGGTCTCGCCGACGGGCAAGGGTTCGATGTCGAACCCCTGCCTTGAAGGATGAGGATCATGGGAAAAGCCGCTGATGATCTTGAGCCCCGTATCTATGTCGCGTGCCTGGCCGCCTACAATGGCGGCCGATTGCACGGCGCCTGGATCGATGTCGAGGACGACATCGAAGCGGTGTGGGTGGCGATCCGGGCGATGCTGGCGGCCTCGCCCGAGCCGATGGCCGAGGAGTTTGCGATCCATGACTATGAGGGCTTCGGCGGCGTAGAGATCGCCGAATATGCCAACATCGCCAGGGTCGTCGAAATCGCCGCCTTCCTGCGCGCGCGGGGTACGCTCGGCGCCCTGGTGCTGGCCGAGGTCGGAGGCGATCTCGATGCGGCCGCCGCAGCGCTCGACGACCAGTATCACGGGGTCTTCGCCAGTCTGGCCGATTGCTTTCAAGAGATGACCGAGGAGACCACGGCCATTCCGGAGACCCTGCGGCTCTACATCGACTATGAGGCCATGGCGCGCGACGCGCGGCTAAACGGCGAGTTGTTCACGGTCGAGACCGCCGCCGACCAAGTGCATGTTTTCTGGACGCGCTAGGTGCGCGGCAGAACCTGGACGAGGGCGAAGACCAAGCCCGCCGCCAGCAGGACCAAGGCGGCAAGGCCGGCCCAGCCGGCGGGGGTCAGCAGGCGGGCGGTTGGTCGGGAGCGAGCGGGCATGAGGCCATGGTACGGCGCCGCTCATGGCGGCGCTAGCTCGCGTTGAGGCCCGCCCACCAATCGGCATAGACGGTATTCTTGGCCATGTGCCGGTTGAGGTCTGGCGCTCCATCGTTCCACCACACCGGGCCGCGCTCGCCCAGCCCGACCTTGGCGGCGTCGACTTGAGCGCGAGCCTTGGCCAATTGATCTGGGTCCTCGGCCGCCAGCGCCGCCCTGACCGCGCGACGCGCATTCATCAGCGCGTTCACCAAGGTCTGGCGGTGCTCGGCCGAGAGGTGTGGATTGCTTCGTCGCCAGAGCCGCCCGCGCACGACGATGTAGCGGCCATCCGGCGTAATGGGCGCGGGGGGCTTCATCGGAGGAGCTCGATCCAGGCGGGCGCGTGGTCGCTCGCGCCGTCGAGCCCGCGCACCCATCGATCGACACCGGCGTCTTCGAGTTCGTCGGCGAGATCGGGCGACAGAAGCAGATGGTCGATGCGCAGGCCTTTGTCCTTGGGCCAGCGCTCCCGCAGATAGGACCAGTAGGTCCAGGGCGCGGCGTTCGGATGCACGGCGCGCAGGGCGTCGGTCCAGCCCTGATCGAGCAGGCGCTGGAAGGCAGCGCGGCTCTCGGGACGGAGCAGGGCGTCGCCGCCATAGGAGTGATTGGGATAGATGTCAGCTTCGGTCGGCACGACGTTGTAGTCGCCGGCCAGCACCACCGGCGCCCCGGAGTTCAGAAGGCTTTGGGCGTGGGATAGCAGGGCCTCGAACCAGGCGAGTTTGTAATCGAATTTAGGGCCGGGAACCGGATTGCCGTTCGGCAGGTAGAGGCAGCCGATCAGCACGCCTTCTACCGCCGCCTCGATGTAGCGGCTCTGGGATGGATCAGGATCGCCGGGCAGGGCGGTGCGCGTCAGGACCGGGGTCATCCCGCGCGCCAGGATCGCCACGCCGTTCCAGGTGCGCTGGCCCTTCCAGACCGCGCCGTAGCCCATCTGCTCAATGGCCTCGGCTGGAAACCGGCCCTGTTCGGCCTTGAGCTCCTGGAGACAGACGACGTCGGGCTGGGCGTCGTCCAGCCATTCGATCAGCGGGTCGAACCGGCTGAGGACGTTGTTGATGTTCAAGGTGGCGATGCGCACGCCAGGACAACCGTCACCGCCGGGACGTCGTTCCAAAGGCTAGGTGCGGAACAGTTTGGCTGGCCTGCGGATTCGTCTTTCGAAAGGGAGACTTACCGCCATGTCCAAACGTGAACTGATCGAGCCCACGCCCGGTGACAAGCGCTATGTGCGTCGCGACGACAAGGGCCACTTCTCCGAGGTGGTCGATGTCGGCAAATCGTCGGCCGCCGACCAGCGCCGCCACTCCAGCCATGACGCGGGACGCGGCCAGGGCGACAAGGGCGATCGCCAGAAGGCCTAGCCAGCCTTGCGGCGGGCCGGCGCCTTGGCGGGCGCCGGCGCCGTCGTCGCCTTCGATCGACCGCTGGCCTTGGCCGCCGCCTTGGGCGGCTTGGCCTTGGCGCCGGGCGCGCCGCCAAGGCTGGCCCGCAGCGCCGCCATCAGGTCCACGACATTGGTGTCGTCCGGCTCGGCGACCTTGGCCACCTTGTGGCCCTTGCGCTTGTCGGCGATCAGCGCCTTGAGCGCCTCCTCGTAGCGATCGGTAAACTGACTGGGGTCGAACGGGCCTTCCTGCTGCTGGATGATCTTTTCGGCGATTGAGATCATCGCCGCGTCCGGCGCCTTGTCGCTGATTGCCCCGAAAATTTCATCCTCGGCCCGGACCTCCGCATCGGTGCGCAGGGTATAGGCCAGGATGCCCTTGCCGCGCGGCTCCAGGGCTAGCAAGCGCTCGCGGGTCGACATGACCACCCGGCCCAAGGCGATCTGGCCTGAGCGCGCCATGGCCTCGCGGATGACGCTGAAGGCTTCCTGGGCCAGCTTGCCGTCGGGCGCGAGGTAATAGGGATTGTCCCAGTAGATGCGATCGATGTCGGCCTCGGGCACGAACCGCTCGATGTCGATGGTCTTGGTGCTCTCCAGTTTGACCGAGGCGATCTCATCATTGGTCAGCAGCACGTACTGGCCCTTCTCGAACTCGTAGCCCTTCACCAGTTTAGCGCGCTCGATCGGCCCGGTGTCGGGGTCGGTGGTGACCATCTTGATCCGGTTGTTGGTCTCCGGATTGATCAGGTTGAAATGGACCTCGCCGCCGGAGTTGGTCGCGGTGTAGAGCGCCACCGGACAGGTGACGAGCGAGAGGCGAAGGTGTCCCTGCCAAGTAGGGCGATAGCCGGCCATGGTCCTGTTTCCGTGAGGGCCGGCAGGATCGCCGGTCCGTGAAGACTCGACTCAACGGGGCTGGCGGTGATTCGTTCTGGCCGGCCTCTACTGGCAGGGCGCGGCCTCGCCGCTGTCCAGATCGATCCGGAAGCAGTGCTCCACGCCGCTCTCGGTCTCCCGCACGATCAGAGAGACCTCGTTGTCGGCGTCGACTGGCGGATGCCAGAGCTCGACAAAGGCCACCGCCGCGTCCTCGAAGCTGACGGCGTCGACCGCGTGCCCGTGGCTGGCGTCTTCGCCGCGCGCATGGACGCGATAGGTCTGGGTGTCGGGCATGGGAAATCTCCTGGCGCCAAGACAACGCTTCGCATGGCGAAAGGATTCTGCCGCATTGGCCGGTGTGAAACTTGGCCGGCCCGTCTGGCGCTAGAATACCGTCCGCCGCTTGAGTTTGGCGGGCGGGAAAGCCGGTCCGTCGTGTTCGCCCTCTAGCGCCCGCGGGCCGGCCAACCTCTCGAAAATTCACGGGGCGTTCCCATATCTGGGGCATGCACACGCGATCCACGGCGAAGGCCGCGCTCCTGCCGTTCGCCGAGGACCTGACGGTCGAAACGAGCGCGGAGATCCTCGATCTGGAGGGCGTCGCCGAGCGCCGCGAGCGCTTCCTGGCCCATGCCGCAGCCGCCAGCAAAGTCGTCACCTACGAGTTCGCCATTCCCGCCGAAGCCAAGGTCTCGGGTATTGGTCCGGATGGGGAGGTTCGCGACGCGCGCCCCCAGCTTGAACTGATAATCGCTCTGACCGGCGGCGCGCTGGCTAAGTTCCCGGGCGGCTTGACCGCACGCGTTCCAGTCGCGGCCGCCGCGCGCTTCGAAGACCTGGCCAAGGCCTTGATCGAGACGTTCCTCGTCAGCTGGCGCGTCTAGCGCCGCACGGTCCGAAACGTCACCGAATAGCGCAGGGCCTCGAGCGCGGGGATGCTGTGCTGCCAGTCGCTACGCGCCGGACCGGCCATCAGATAGGCCGAGCGTGGCGAGGCGATGATCGACGCGCGATCCCAGCGGTCGCCGGCCTTGCGCCTCAGGCGGAAATGACAGGGCGACAAGAGTGAAACCCCCGCGATCGCCACGGCCGGCGGCCGGTCGCGATGCCAGCCGATCCCCGCGCCCGGCGAATACTCGGTGACCAGGGCATGGCGGAAGCTGTCGCGCGCTAGGCCCGTGAAGGCCGCCACCTTGTCCAGCAACGGCAGGAGCAGGTCGGGGATGGGCTCGCCGGTTTCCACCATCCGGCCGCTCTCGTCCTGCCGCCAGCCAAAGCCGGCGATGCGGCGATTTCCGAAATAGCCCAGATGCTCATAGGCCTTGAACGGCAGGTCCTGGAAGCTAGCGACGAGCTCGCGTTCCTCGGCCGCGTCAATCAGCTCGGCCTTATAGCGAAAGCCTTCCGGCAAGGGCGTCTTGGGCGCGAGAGGAAGGTCGAAGAGCAAGGGTTGGGTGTCGATCATCGCGCGCCTCAACAGAAATTGCGGCTGCGGCGGGCCCAGGAAAGATCGCCGGCGTCGGCGCCGCGATCCTGCAGGTGCGACAGGACCGCGCCGAGGTCATGGAGCTTGTAGGCGACCAGGTGGACGACATCGCCTTCGCGCTGGATGTAGCCCTCGACGCCGAGCAGATGGGCCGAAAGGGCCACTCGGCGCTGCTTTTCGTAGAGCGTCTTCCAGATCACGAGGTTGGAAACGCCACTCTCATCCTCGAGGGTCATGAACATCACGCCCTTGGCGGTGCCCGGCATCTGGCGCACCAGCACCAGGCCTGCCGTCTTGATGAACTGGCGATCGCGACCGCTGGCGGCGGCCTGGCAGGGGCGGTAGCCCTGGGCGGCAAGTTCTTCGCGTAGCAGCGCCAAGGGATGGCGGCGTAAGCTCAGGCCCACGTGGCCATAGTCCTCGACGATCTCGCGCCCCTCGGTCATGGCCTTCAGCGCCGGGGCTGGCTCATTCAGCTCCGGCGCCTTGGCCTGATCAAACAGGGGCAGGGCGACATCACGCAGGCCTTTGATCTTCCAACCCGCTTCGCGTCGGGCAAGGCCAAGGCTTGGCCGAAAAGCGTCGGCTTCGGCCAGGCGCGAGAGGGCGCCAGGGCCGATCTGCGCGCGACGCCAGACCTCGTCGATCGATCCATAGGGCTCTTCCGCGCGGGCCATAACGAGGCGTGCGGCGTCGAGTTCGGACAGCTTGCGCACCATCCGCAGACCCAGACGCACGGCCAGCGACCCGTCCGAGGTCTCCTCCAGGATGCAGTCCCAGCGCGAGGCATTGATGCAGATCGGTCGCACTTCGACGCCGTGCTCGATAGCGTCCCTGACGATCTGGGCCGGTTGGTAAAAGCCCATCGGCTGGCTGTTGAGAAGGGCCGCGCAGAAGACATCGGGGTGGTGGCATTTGAGCCAGGACGAGGCGTAGGCCAGGAGCGCAAAACTAGCGGCATGGCTTTCGGGAAAGCCGTAGGACCCGAAGCCCTCCAGCTGGGTGAAGGTCTGTTCGGCAAATTCCAGCGGATAGCCGCGCTCGACCATGCCGCCGACCAGCTTGTCCTTGAAGTGGCTGACCCCGCCGGTGAACTTGAAGGTGGCCATCGCCCGGCGCAGCTGGTCGGCCTCGCCGGGCGTGAAGCCGGCGCACTCGATGGCCACCCGCATAGCCTGCTCCTGGAAGAGCGGCACGCCCAAGGTCTTGCCCAGCACCTTTTCCAGCTCGGGCTTGGGGAAGGTCACAGGCTCCTTGCCTTCGCGGCGGCGCAGATAGGGATGGACCATGTCGCCCTGGATCGGGCCGGGACGCACGATCGCCACCTCGATGACCAGGTCGTAGAACGAGCGGGGCTTGAGGCGTGGCAGCATGGCCATCTGCGCGCGGCTCTCGATCTGGAAAACGCCCAGGGTGTCGGCCCTGCGGATCATCGCGTAGGTGCGCGGATCCTCGGGCGGAATGGTCGCAAGATCGAGCGCGATCCCCTTGGCGTCCTTGAGTAGGTCCAGGCCGCGCTTGAGGCAGGTCATCATCCCCAGGCCCAGCACATCGACCTTCATGAACTTCAGCTCGTCGATGTCGTCCTTGTCCCACTCGATGATCTGGCGATCCTTCATTCGCGCCGGCTCGATCGGGACGAGCTCGTCCAGGCGGTCATGGGTCAGGACGAAGCCGCCAGGGTGCTGGCCAAAATGGCGCGGGGTGTTGAGCAGCACCTGGGCCAGCTCCAGGGTCAGGCGGAGGCGCCGGTCGGAAAGATCGAGGCCCATGTCGCGGGCGTGCTTTTCTTCGATGTCCTCGCGGGAAAAGCTCCAGATCTGGCTGGAGAGCCCCTTGGTCATGTCCTCGGGCAGGCCCAGGACCTTGCCGACGTCACGCACCGCGCCGCGCGGCCGAAAGCGCTGGACGACCGCGACGATCGCCGAGCGATGGCGGCCATAGGTTTCGAAGATCCATTGCATCACCGTCTCGCGTCGGGCGTGCTCGAAATCGACATCGATGTCCGGCGGCTCGTCGCGCTCGGCGCTGACGAAGCGCTCGAACAGCAGGTCGTTGCGCTCGGGGTCGATGCTGGTGATGCCCAGCACGTAGCAGACCGCCGAATTGGCGGCCGAGCCGCGGCCCTGGCAGAGGATGTCCTGGCTCTTGGAATAGCGGACGATCGAATTGACGGTCAGGAAGTAGGGCGCATAGCCCAGCTGCCCGATAAGCTGCAGCTCATGCTGAAGGATCCGGCGGACCTCCGGCGTCAGGCCGTCGGGAAAACGGTGGGCCGCGCCTTCCCACGTCAGGCGCTCCAGAGTCTGCTGGGCGGTCTCACCGTCGGCGACCACTTCACGCGGATACTGGTAGCTGAGCTCGGACAGCGAGAACCGGCAGCGCTGCGCGATCGCTACCGACGCGGCGACGGCGGCGCGGTGGCGTGGGAAGAGGCGCAGGATTTCGGCCGGGGTTTTCAGGTAGCGGTCGGCGTGCCGGTCGCGCTTGAAGCCGACGTCGTCGATCGTGGTCCCTTCGCGGATGCAGGTGACGACGTCCTGCAGCAGTCGCCGTTCCTTCTCATGGAACAGCACCCGGTTGGTGACCACCGGGGTGACGCCGGCCGCCAGGGCCATCTGTTCAAGCTCATAGAGCCGCAGCGCGTCGCCAGGACGCCGGCGCAAGGTCAGGGCGACATGGGCGTCCGGGCCGAAAATGTACGCGAGCTTGTGGAGCTGCTGGGCGGTGGTCTCGTCGGCGTCCTCGGGCACGAGGATCGCGATCAGCCCCTCGGCGTGGGCGGCGAGATCGGTGAGATCAAGGTCGCAGCCGCCCTTGCCTGCGCGGGTCTTCCCCAAGGACAGCATCCGCGAAAGGCGGCTGTAGGCGGGGCGGTCTGTGGGCAAGACCACGATCGTCATGCGGTCGCGCAGGACCAACTCGCAGCCGACGATCAGCCGAACCCCGGTTTCCTTGGCGGCGATGTGGGCGCGCACCAGGCCAGCCAGGCTGTTGCGATCGCAAATGGCCAGCGCCCGGTAGCCTAGCCGAGCGGCCTCGTCGAACAGCTCGCCCGGGGACGACGCCCCGCGTAGCAGCGAAAAGTGCGAGGCGCATTGGAGCTCGACATATTCGCCAAGATCTTCAGGTGCTTGTCCGGGTGAGTTCATCCGAACACCCCGGCCATGAACCAGCGCTGGCTGCCGGTGGCGGCGTCCTCGCCGTCGCCGTCGCGATAGATCCAGTAGCGCTCGCCGCCGTCGTCCTCGACCTGGAAGTAGTCTCTGGAGCGGGCCAGCTCGGCGTCCGCCTTCCACCACTCGCCGAACACCCGCTCGGGGCCGTCGGCGCGGCGGACCCGCCGACGCACGCCGCGCCAGGTGAACGACGCCGGCGGTTGGTCGGGGAGTAGGGCCACCGTCTCGATCGGCTCGGGACGGGGAAAGAACCGGGTCGGCCGAGGCCAGTCGACGGGCCAGGAGAAGGCGGCCGGCGTCTCGCCGGCGGGCGCCTTGCGCACGCTTCGTTCAGGCAAGTCGCTCTCGGTGCTGGCCAGGCGGTAGACCGCCTCCGCGCCGAGGCGCACCCGCAGCGTGTCGATCAAGCCCGACAGATCGGCGGTGCGTTTGCCGCCCAGCACATCGTCTTGGCTGTAGGCCAGCGGCTCAGCGTTAGACGCGGCCAGGACCATCTTGTCGACGCCGAAGCCCGGATCGACCTTCTCCAGCTTTTCGCAAAGCAACTTGGCCAGCCGACGAGCGTCGCGTGCCGGGGCGGAGAGGCCGATGCGGGCGCTCTCGACGCGGTTGTCGACCCGGTAGAACCAGGCATCGATCGTCTTGGCCCCGAGCGTTAGAGCTTCAAGCGTGGCGCAGAGTTCGACGGTCAGCTCGGTCAAGTAGCGGGCCATGGTCTCGGGCGCACCGATCGGTTCGGCGAAGATCTTGGCCGCGCGTGGGGTCTCGGGCGCGAAGACCGGCTCGATCGGCTCGCGCTCACGGGCATGGGCCTGGTCGAGCCGGCGGATCGGCTCCATCCCGAAGCGATGGGCCAACGGACCCTTGGCCGTGGCCTCCAACTCGCCAATGGTGTCGAAGCCCGGCTTAGCCAGGGCCTGGACGGTCTCCGGCTGCAGGCGCAGCGCTGCGACCGGCAGGTCCTTGAGCTGCACGCCCAGGCCGCCGGGCGGCACGACGAACACCGAGCGCCGGGAATAACGGGCCAGCGCGTGGGCGCCGCCCCAGCTGTCGGCGATCGCGACCGTGGCGGCGTAGCCGGCCTTGGCGAGGCGCCGGCGCAGGTCGATCAGCATCTTCTCTTCCCCACCGAAGAGATGCGCGCAGCCTGTGGCGTCGATGACTAGGCCGTCGGGCGGATCAGCCGCCACTGTCGGCGAGTAGAGCCGCTGGGCCCAGAGCGCCAAGCGCTGGAGGGCGGCGTTGTCGCCCTCGACGTCGAGATCATGGAGCACGAGGCCGGGGACCAGGGCCGTGGCGTGGGCGACGGCCTGGCCAAACCGAAGGCCGGTCTTGGCGGCGGCAAGGTTCATGTGCGCGACCGCGCGCCGGCGACCGACCCGTCCGACCATAACGATCGGCGTGTCAGGCGATGGCGCGCTCTTGCCCTGCAAACGGGCCAGCCGGTCGGTGGGCCAGCGGGGCAGGAAGACGGAGATGACCCTTTGCGTCACAGGCTTCTAGCTCGATGTCGAAGGCGTCGCCGGCCTTGCAGCGGAGGAGTTCGAGAAACCAGCGGGGACGACCCACGCCAGGAACGGAAGGCGGAAGTGGCGAGGAGGGCAGGGGCGAGACCCGCCACCGCGTCTCGGCCGCTGTCGGCTGGCCGAGGTCGGCCGCGTCGGCGATCCGTCGCCACCTTCGGACCGCGATGGCGATCTGGCCGCTCTTCTCGGCCGCCAGCTGCAGGCGCCGCGAGGCGGTCATCGAGAGCTTGCCGACCTCGCCGATCACCCCGGCCAAGCCCGGCCAGCGCAGACCTTCCTCCATGGCGGCCAGCACGCCGGCCTCGTCGCCGGCGTCGGCGAAGATCACCCGCTGTGGCGGCAGGCCGGCCTGGGCCAGGGAGGGGGCGAAGAGGTCCGCTTGCCGCCGGCACCAGAGAACCTCGCCCTGCGCTCGGGCCAGGATGCCGGCGGCGAACTTGGCCGCCGTCGCGCCGTAGAGCGCTTCCTCGGCGCCGCCAACCACTTCGTGCAGCGCCCCGAGCGCCAGGCCGCCGCCGGGCAGGCGCGCGTCCAAGGGTTGGACGCCGAACGGCAACACCGCGCGGGTGACGCGATCCTGGGCTTCCAGGGCGCGAACCTTGCGACGGAGCGCGTCGAGCGCGGCGGGGGATGAGGATGAGATCATGGCAAGAGAACGAATTCGTTCTAGCTTTGTTCTTGTTGCCGTTTCGGAGTCAACGGGGCCATCGGTGCGGCGCAGGCGCGCGCCCGGCCCAAGGTCCAATCGCCACAAGGGTTTGAGCGGAATCGAAATTTTTCGGGGACGACCGAAGCTGACGTAAGCGTGGCCAGAAGCGGCGCCGCCTGCGGTCGCCAAGCCTGGCCATGCGCGTTAGGGTCGTGGTCGGAGGTGGCTGATGGATGATGATGACGAGCCCCGACAGCGCCCAAGGTTTTACGAGTGGGAGGGCTGGGCAGTCTGTCTGGTCGGGGCGGTGATGCCGACGGTTGTGCTCACCAGCTTGGTTCAGATGATCGAGGGCAAGACCGAGCCGTGGTTCTTGCCTGGCCTCTTCATCGGCCTCTTCACGCTGGCCGTCCTGGCGATCCGCCCCTGGACGATGCGCTAGACGGAGGCTGGAGCGTCTTTGGATGGGGCTGCGAGCGCGGCGGCCGCCTCGCGTCGTACTTGGTCCTGGTGGGCCGCATCCAGGACGTCCCTGACCGCGGTGACATGCCAAACCCTGCCGAGGTCGGATTCCGGGTTGAGGCGGCCTGAATAGATGCCCAGGAATTCCCAGACAGACGCGCCGCTCATGACCGATGACAAAGCGCCGTCCGCTCGGCGCGTGCGGTAGGTTCCGGTGCGATAGGAGATCACCGCCGAACCCGATTGGCCTCTCCGCGCGCGACAGTCGACAAGGAACACCGGGTTGTCCGGCGTAATCAGCTCCAGCTCCTGAGCCAGAAAACCGGTCGCCCAAATTGGAAACCGGCCGAACGACGACTGTCCGAAGGGAAAACCGATGACGCTGACGGTGTCTGCGGGGCCGACGTAAATCCCCGCCCGATCCAGATCTAGGTCCATGTAGTACGCGTATTTGCTGACGTCGCCGCCCCAACTAAGGTTCAGCGCCACCAGATCGGCCGCTGCGCCGAGACGAGGGTGCTCGATCCAATACGGCGTGCCGTCGTCCCGAAACAACGGCAGGCGGATTTCAACCCATTCCCCGACATGGCCGGCCTTATGGAAATGGATGACGATGGCGTCCGGCTCGGCGCCCTGGCTGTGCAGGCACTGTCCAGAATCCTGGTCGCGCCCGGTGACGTTGTGCCGGTTGGTGATGAAAGCGCAGTGCGACTGCCGGTCGTTTGCCGCCAGGAAGCCGGTGCCGGACGCCAGCTTCAGCTCGCCCCGGAACATTTCGATGTAGAGCGACTTCATCGTCGGGATTGCGATTTGCGATCCGACTTGGTCCTCAGTCATGTCCAAGCGGTCTCTCCTGAGTGCTGGCTAGGACGGCTCGCCCTGGCTCAAGGCCTCGATCTGGCGCGCCGGGTCCGCCTCGATGGCGCGCCATAGCGCACCGGCAAGAAGGTCCTGGTAGGCGGCCAGGGCGGTGACGGCTGCGCTCCGCTCCAAGGCCATGATCAATACGGCGTGCGCGGCGATCAAGGGCAGGTCACGCGTTGCGGTGACATCCTGATGCACCGCAATCGCGGCGAGCGCCGCGCGGCGCGTCCAACCGTCCAGCGGCCCGGTCAGTTCAGCGACCAGCACGGGGCCCTCGACTTCGCGTCGCACGCAGAAACCAAGCGCCAGGACGCCGCGGCGAGATACGGCCCGCCAGTAGTCGATCGGTTCCAATTCGGGGTTCGGCGGCTGCGTCATTGGGAGGTTTATAGCGCCACGATGACGAACGCCTACGGTCCGAGGCTAGACGGGTAGGGTGGCCTGGGCCTCGATCGGGGCCGGAGCGAAGCTCGACACGGTCACGCCCAACAATCGCACGCCCGCGCGCAAAGGGTACACTGATCGCACCAGATCCTGGGCCACGCCTTTCAGGGTCGTCGCGTCAGCGATGACGTTGGGCAAAGAGCGCCGCCGCGTGGCCTGCTCGAAGTCGGCATACTTGATCTTCACCGTCGCTGTGCGCCCAAACGCCTGGGTCTTTTCGCACCAGCCGAACACCTTGTCGGCCAAGGCGGCGATCTCGGTCTCAATGAGATCGGGATCGGTGAGGTCGGTCTCGAAGGTCGTCTCCGAGCCTGAGGACTTGCGCTCGCGATCGGGATTGACCGGGCGCTCGTCGACACCGCGGGCGATCCCGTAGAACCATGCTCCGCTGTTGCGGAAGTGGTGAACAAGGAAGTCCAGGGTCTGATTGTAGAGGTCCTCGCCGGTCTCGATGTCCAGCGCCTTCATCTTGCGCTCGGTGACTTCGCCTACGCCGTAGAAACGGCCGATCGGCAAGGTAGCCACGAAGGCTTGGCCCCGGCCAGGCGCGACCAGGAACTGGCCGTTGGGCTTGTTCTGGTCGCTAGCCATCTTGGCCAAGAACTTGTTGTAGGAGATGCCCGCCGAGGCGGTGAGGCCCGTCTCGGCCAGGATGCGCGCCCGGATCTGCCGCGCGGTCTCGGTGGCGCTGCCGACGCCGGCCTTGTCGGCGGTGACGTCGAGATAGGCCTCGTCCAGCGACAGCGGTTCGATCAGGTCGGTGAAGTCAGCGAAGATCTCGTGGATCTGGCGCGAAACAGATTTGTAGACCTCGAACCGAGGCGGCACGAAGACGAGCTGCGGGCATTTGCGTAGGGCCGTGGTTGACGGCATGGCCGATCGCACACCGAACCGTCGGGCCTCATAGCTGGCGGCCGCGACCACCCCGCGCCGTGCCCCGTGGCCAACGGCGAGGGGCTTGCCCTTAAGGCTGGGATCATCGCGCTGTTCGACCGACGCATAGAAGGCGTCCATGTCGATATGGATGATTTTGCGAGGCGGCGAGTCCATGTCCCCAGCAAGCTAACACCCTGTGAACGAAACGCGAACTTTCTCCTTGAGCGGGCGGCTGAGATCGGGTGAAACCACGGGTCTTGCGACGCCGCGTCGCAGCGCGAAGGGCCGCTCGGGTGGTCCATCGTGGGGCCAGTCGGGGAGTGCCAGACGTGTCGCGTATCGAGGGTGAATTTCTGAGCCTGGCCCTGGAGATCGGCCTAGCCGAAGCGATTGCCGAGACCCTGCGCGACATCGATCGGGCGATGGCCGAACTACCGCCAACAGACCACGGCTCGCGCTATCGTAAGCGCCTGGAAGATCAGCGGGCCAGTTTGCGCAACCCGACCCTGCGCACGACGGCCGCTCTAGTCGTAGCGATGTGCGTTAAGAACCCGGCGCTAACGCCGAGAATCCGCAAGCCTTTCGCGCACTTGGTCGACCGGCATCCAGAGCTGATCTGGCTCTTTCCGCAGTTGCCTGCCGATCCCAAGCCGACGGAGTTGCGTCGCGCGGGCTAAGCCTACTGCACGCGTGGCGGCGGATCGTAGGGGCGGTCGTCGTCTGGAGACAAAGGTGGTCCTGGCTCGTTGAACGGGACGATCGGCTCGTCGAGCTCAGGCGGCGGGCCGTCCGGCGGGATCTCCAGCGGTGGAGCACCAGGTTCCGGATGGGGCGGTGGGGGTGCGAACGGATCGGACATGGATTACCTCATGATCCGAACGCCAGGGGCGCGCGATCGCTCCTTACGGGATCGAACGACGCCGATGATGTCGATCACGAGGAACAGACCGCCGACATGTCAGAGCGCCCGCCTTCGACGCTGAAGCGACCGCCGGAACAGCTCATTCGGCGCTTCCATCTCGGTCAGGTGGGAAGCGATACGGTGCGCACCTACCTCACCAAGGGCTATTCTCTCGCGATCTGCTGCAAGGACTGCCCTCGGTGCCTGGAATGGACTCCCGAGGATCTTGTCGAGAAATTTGGCGAGCGGACGCACATTAAGATCGCGGATATCGCCGCGCGGCTATCCTGCAGCGGCGAAGAAGGATGCAGGTCCAAGGAGGTGGCTGTCTTCCCGCATCTCTACGACGGCCCTTGGTCTTGGACCCCGCCGGACGACGAGGGCTAGGCGGGGACAACCTCGTCGCTCTTGCCGCCAAAGGCGACGATCTTCAGACGGTCCGGAAGCGGACGCTGGAGCGACTTGACCTCGTCCCAGGGCGCGTCGCTCATCCAGAGGTCCCACTCCTCCGGTTCGGTGAGGATCACCGGCATGGCCTTGGAGTGATAGGTCTTCACCGGCTCGGCGGAATCCGTCGTGAGGAAGCCGTAGGCCACAATCTCTTCCCAGCCCTTGCTGATCATCCGCACGCAGGCGTGGGGCGTCCAGATGCCGGCGAAGAAGGCCAGGGGGCGGCCTTCGTCCAGCGCGAACCAGACGTTCTTGCGGTCTTTCTTGTGGTCCTGATCGGGCTCGGCGAAGGAGGTGAACGGCACGAGGCAGCGACTGCCGGCGCCTAGCCACGGCGCCCAGTGCCGGTTGGTTTTGCCCGTCTTCTTGCTGATCGCGTAGCGGATGTTGGTGGTCCCCTTGTCGGGCTCCATCTTCAGCAACTCGGCGAAGTCGAACTCCGTGCCCTTGGCGCGCAATTTGTCGGCCCGCAGCGTGGCCGCGTCGAACAGCGCTTCCTTTGATGACGGCATGCCCCACCTCGCGTCGCGCATGATCCGCTGACCGTCTTCGCCTTGGGTGATGATCGGCGCGGCGTAGTCAGGATAGATGCCCGGCATAGGCGGCTGGTTGTTATTGAGGTCGGTCATCGCCCGCGCCAGCGCCGCCACTTCAGCGCGCGCCTTCATCAGGGCGTAGAGATTGCAGATGTGGACGGCCCCCCGCTTGCAGTGAACGCGCAGACTGTCTGACCTAACGCTTGCTATCAGATGTCC